>UQRC01000006.1 GCA_900543445.1 uncultured Lachnobacterium sp.
AGGTTGCGGCATTGTATAAGTATATAGGCAATATGGATATGCAAAATTTGTATACGATGGATATTATCTGTCATGGTGTACCATCATATAAAGTACTTCAGAAGTATTTGCAGGAGAATTTTTCGGGGAAGAAAATACAAAGAATAGATTTTAGGGATAAAACAGAATTTGGGTGGAGTACAGAAATAAATATTTATTTTGAGGATGGAACTGTGTATAGGCGATTACATACGGATGATGATTTTTATAACGCATTTTTGCCATGTATGTGTTTGAGAAAATCGTGTGCTAATTGTAAATTTTCAAGATTGCCTAGACAAGCAGATGTTACTATAGGAGATTTTTGGGGAATAGAGCATTTTGATAAATCTATAAACGATCGTAAGGGAACATCGGTTGTGCTCGTGAATAATAAAAAGGGAGGAGAAATTATTCAAAAATGCGCACCGTTTTGGAGTCGAGATGTAATTACGCCAATTGGTGAGGCTACTAGAATAAATAAAACAATTATTCAGCCATTTCATGCACATCCTGCTAGAAGAAGATTTTTTGATAATTTGGACAGGTATCCTTTAGATGTTTTGGTTCATAAATGCCAGACGCATCATTATGATATTGGAATTGTGGGACTATGGTATGGACTCAATTATGGTTCAATATTAACATATTATGCGCTATATAAGGTTGTGAATCAAATGGGATTTGATGCACTTATGATTAACAAACCTAAAGAATTATGGACGGATAGATACACAGATAGGAACAGTATTGCCAACAGATTTATATATGAAAATTGTTATGTTAGTAATGTGAGAAAGAATAAAGCGGACTGGCGGGACTTAAATAATCACTGTGATACTTTTATTGTAGGTTCGGATGTGGTATGGAACTATGAAATTTGTGGAGCTCAAAGTCATCAATTTTTCTTTTTGGATTTCGTTAATGATGATAAGAAAAAAATAGCTATGGCATCTTCATTTGGTTCAGGCTATCATGCACCACATGATGAAAAGATCCTTGACAAGTATTACATCAATAAATTTGATTATATAGGTGTGCGAGAAACTGATGGGGTTGACTTGTGTAAAAATTGTTTTGGTGTGAAAGCAGATCAAGTTTTAGATCCTGTATTCTTGTGTGACAAGGGATATTATGATCAGTTAGCGGACAAGGTCAGCACTGAAAGTACGAATAGGTACGTGTCTGCATATATATTAGGACCGGACATGGTAAAATATGGCCTTATAAAGGAAATTAGCAAGAATTTGGAATGTGAAATGAAAATTATTGAAAATCCAAATATTCCTGGGAATTTTAAACAAAAAATAGGGATTGAGGTCATGAGAACTCCGTCTGTTGAAGAATGGTTGTATTATATAAAAAATTGTGAATTTTATGTTGGAGATTCATTCCATGGTCTTTGCTTTGCGATTATTTTTAACAAGCAATTTTTGATTGCTGTTAACTCTAACGTAGATGGATTGCAAAGATTTACGACATTATTAAAAATGGTAGGTTTAGAGGATAGATTATTTTTTACAGATAAGGATGATGTTCGAGATATAGATAAAAAAATACATCATCCAATAGATTATTCCATAGTAAACCGCATTATTAAGAATTATGTTAAAGATTCATATGAATGGCTTTTTAACGCAATAAAGAGTGAAAAAAAATATGAGGCTAACGCATACGACATATTATTGATGCGGCTAGAACAAAAAATTAGTAAACTAGAAGAAAGAGCGGTGATATATACAGAAACTTAAAGATACACCAGGATTTATAAAATTAACAAATCATCATCAAGATATAAATGAGTTAGGATTTGAAAAATATCCAGGAAAATTGTGGTACACGTATTGCGGATTTGCGTTAAAGGGTGTGGTTGTTGCGGATGTAGCATCTGATATGCCTGAAGTCCCTACTATTTGGGAAGGAGACAGTTATGGTCATTCCATTCATATGGAATCTCATTCATGGAGAAAATTGAATAAAGCAAATATTTTGGTTGATGGGATTGAATATTCTACAAATGGAAGAGGGGCAAATATAGTGATTATAGATGCTGAAATATTTGAGGTAATAGATTCAGTTGTTTATGATACGCATGAACCACAGGACTACTTTAGAAGAATTAAGACTGTATAAAATATGTGAGAAATCGTGTACATAAAGAAAAGAACATAATGGACATTGGAGGGAAGAAAGGAGACAGGTATTAATGTTAAAAAGAATAAACAAGATATTTGAAAAAATTCCAATAGGTTGGATTAATTTTATGGCTATAATATCATTTGTTGGCACAATGATTATACCATTGATTGGTTTCGTTGTAATAAAAATAATGCATTTAGATGGTACCAGCCTATTTTGGGGTATTTATATTATAACGCTGTGTGTATTGATAGGGATGTTGATCAATATGTTTCGGTATATGGTAAAGTACAGAAAAATATTGGTCGCAGTAAAAGGTGCAACATCTGAAAATTTATTTCAGATGAATAGACAGTTTCGAAATAGTTATTTTGACATTATTCAAACAAGAAAAGATGGGGAGCTTACGGTTGAATGTTTGACAACAAAAGTTGAGGAGGTGTTGAAGAATTCACTCGACCATATTTGCGAAATATATAGAGCTTTTACAGGGCAGAAGGTAAGTGCATGTGTTAAATATATTGATTCTGTAGGACCGGTAAAATTAAATACGGCGACAATTAGAACCTTTGTAAGATCCTCCAATACAGCTATAAAGCGGTGTGAATTTGATAATAATCTTTCACCCCCCATTTACATAAAAGATAATTCTGATTTTTATGATATACTTAGCCCGAATAGTGATCGTTCTTATTTTTATCAGCAAAATTTAGTAGAATATGCAAAAGAATGCGAAAAACAAGGGAGTAGATATAGGAATTCAACACCAGATTGGTATTTGTATTATCAAGGGACGATTGTTGTTCCAATCAGTATTGCAAATAAGCGATTAGATAGAAAAAAATCTTGTTATGATGTTTTGGCATTTCTATGTATTGATTCTATGTCGACAGAGGCTTTTTTGAAGAGCGAAGAGAGTTACAATATAAATATTGCCAGAGCAGTAGCAGCACAGATGTATATTATGTTAAACCAATATCGACAGTATTTAAAAAAATTGACAGAGGTAAGGAAACATTATGATAGAAAAAATAAATGAATTGGTATCTAAAGCTTTTTTTAGGGAGCAATATTTAAAAGGATTTGTTGCAGAAAGACATGACGAGAAAAGGGAATATAGACTAATGGGGCTTTTTCCGAATGATGTAGCGAAAAAAAAAGTGACAAATTATTTGGAAAAAGAGCTTGTATTAGAATCGGATGATGCTAAGGAACAGTAAGTTTTTAAGTAAGTCAGGGAAAAAATCAACCGCCCCAATATATAATGGGCGGTTGAAGGATAAGGTCTAATTAATTATGAGATGTAGGTTTTAATTCGCCGTAGATGCGTTTGTATTCTGCTAATTCCGCATCTCGATCAGCGATTTTGCCCTGTTGTTGTTTTATGGTTCTCTTTAGTGCATCATTTTCGTGAATGACCTCGAATATTTCATCAGTGCGTAATTTAAGAACAGGTTCTGTCATGTTGTACACCTCCTGACATAAATCTTTGTTTGAATAAGAAACTCTGAACATAGACTTCTGAAGAAGATCCAAGATAAGATTTTTCTCAAAGTCGGATAGAAATCCGTCAGCGATTTCCTGATCTAAGATAAGTATAATTTCTGAGAAGAAGGAAGTCAATTCTTCTTTCGATTTCTGAAGCTTTTTCCAAGTGTTGTTTATTTGGAAAATTTGCGGATTGCTTCTTGGTACCAAGGTGTGTGATGAAGGAATCAAATCGGTAGAAAAAATACCCGTTCCTGATGTGGGAACGGGTAAAGATACATACAGTATCGTTGTATTATAGATCACCATAGAGACGCTTATATTCAGCGATTTTGGCATCCCGATCAGCAAGTTTGGCGTCTCGATCAGCGATTTTGGCATCACAATCAGCAATTTTGCCCTGCTGTTGTTTTATGGTTCTCTTTAGTGCGTCGTTTTCATGGACGACCTCATAATATTCATCTGTTGGAAGTTTGAGTTCAGGTACGATCATAGTGTACACCTCCTGACATAAGTCTTTGTTTCGGTAAGAAATTCGAAGCATGGATTTTTGCAACAGGGACAAAATTAGATCCTTGTCGGTCTCTGTTAGAAATCCGTCAGCGATTTCCTGATCTAAGATAAGTATAGTTTCCATGAAGAAGGAAGTCAATTCCTCTTTCGATTTCTGAAGCTTTTTTTCAAGTGAACGATGCTCATCCGGGGAACTTGCAGATTGTATCTTGGCATCGGATGGGATGCTACGCCGAAACCGAATTGGAAGAAATGGAATTAGTAAGCATAAGTGCTTCTCCTTGATTTCTTCGAGGGTGTAGGACTGCACCTTGATCGTGGGTACACGATATTCGTGGGTGCTTCCATCCTGAAATTTGAGTTGGCAGCTTAAGTAATCGGGGATCTTTTTAGGTCCTTGCAGAAAGAGTACTGCCGATTTCGGAAACTCGAGGACTAATTGTGTGTTTTGTGTGTCTGCTCGAAACGTTAAAGCCGCATGAAGATCGTACTCAAGCATCCGGATGGTAATCTGACCATCGTATGTAATTTCACATTCGAAGTGATAGATGTCTGCATCATTCACGCAGAATGTGAGATCTGCCTTAATGGTTGAGATTTCTTTTGTGTCGGAACGCTCTACGGAATATTCAGTGGAGAGTGGGACAACCGTGGAATCCTTGGGATAGTCTTTGCCATAAATTTCATAGATGAGAGGAAACAGAAGCTTGGGAGAACTGTAAGTTGCTTTCTTGATGATCAAGTCCCAAAGTTGTGTTTCGGTTGAAATCTCATCAGGTAATCCGTTGTTGCGGATAATTTCTTCAACTTCTTTGGAGTGAAGATGATAAGTGTGGCGTGTGTTTGCCATACTGTTACCTCCTACATATGTATTTACTATGTAATGGGAATAAAAAGATTAATGCAAATTTTGTATGAATGAAAACTAACGGTGTGGATGCATCATAACATAAAGATGGTACAAAATCAATAGTTTGTTTTGGATGAAAAGGAGAATGAAAATGTATGATTATTTAGTCGTTGGTTCGGGTTTGTTTGGCTCAGTTTTTGCACGCCAGGCAACGGACGCGGGAAAGAAAGTGCTTGTGATCGACAAGCGCCCGAACATTGCGGGAAATGTGTATACAGAGAAGGTGGAAGGCATCAATTTCCACAAATATGGGGCGCACATTTTCCATACAAACAACACAGAGGTATGGAATTATGTAAACCGTTTTGCAACGTTCAACCGTTTTACGAATTCTCCGGTAGCTAATTATAAGGGCGAGTTGTATTCGATGCCTTTTAATATGTATACGTTTAATAAGATGTGGGGTGTTGTGACGCCAGAGGAAGCTGCAGCAAAGATTGAGGAACAGAGACAGGAGATTACCGGAGAACCGCAGAATCTGGAAGAACAGGCGATCTCTCTTGTAGGGCGGGATATCTATGAAAAACTGGTAAAGGGATATACGGAAAAACAGTGGGGACGTGACTGTAAGGAACTTCCGGCGTTCATCATTAAGAGACTTCCGGTGCGACTTACGTTTGATAATAATTATTTTAATGCGCTGTATCAGGGCATTCCGATTGGCGGATATACGAAGATGGTGGCGAACTTATTGGATGGAATCGATGTGCAGCTGAATGAGGATTATTTGGTGGATCGGGCAAAGTGGGATGCTTTGGCGGATAAGGTGGTATACACTGGCGCGGTTGATGCTTTTTTCGATTATTCACTGGGCAATCTGGAGTACCGCTCGGTTAGATTTGAGAATGAAGTTCTTGATATCCCGAATTTTCAGGGAAATGCTGCGGTAAATTATACGGATCGGGAGACTCCGTGGACAAGAATCATTGAGCATAAGTGGTTTGAGTTTGGAAAGGATGAGAACGGAAATGATTTGCCGAAGACGATTATCAGCCGGGAATATTCTTCGGAATGGAAGCCGGGGGACGAGCCGTACTATCCGGTAAATGATGAGAAGAATGGTGCACTTTATAAGGAGTACCGGGCATTGGCGGAGCAGGAAGAGAAGGTTATTTTCGGAGGCCGTCTCGGTGAGTATAAATACTATGATATGGATGCGGTGATTGCAAGTGCGCTGGAGTGCGCGAAGAAGGAATTGAGGTAGAAATGAAAAATACCCGTTCCTAATTGTGGGAACGGGTAAAGATACGTACAGTATCGTTGTATTATAGGTCACCATAGAGACGCTTATATTCAGCGATTTTGGCATCCTGATCAGCAAGTTTTGCATTTTGATCAGCAAGTTTGGCATCCCGATCAGCAAGTTTTGCATTTTGATCAGCAAGTTTCGCATCTCGATCAGCAATTTTGCCCTGCTGTTGTTTTATGGTTCTCTTTAGTGCATCATTTTCGTGAATGACCTCGAATATTTCATCAGTGCGTAATTTAAGAACAGGTTCTGTCATGTTGTACACCTCCTGACATAAATCTTTGTTTGAATAAGAAACTCTGAACATAGACTTCTGAAGAAGATCCAAGATAAGATTTTTCTCAAAGTCGGATAGAAATCCGTCAGCGATTTCCTGATCTAAGATAAGTATAATTTCTGAGAAGAAGGAAGTCAATTCTTCTTTCGATTTCTGAAGCTTTTTCCAAGTGTTGTTTATTTGGAAAATTTGCGGATTGCTTCTTGGTACCAAGGTGTGTGATGAAGGAATCAAATCGGTAGAAAAAATACCCGTTCCTGATGTGGGAACGGGTAAAGATACATACAGTATCGTTGTATTATAGATCACCATAGAGACGCTTATATTCAGCGATTTTGGCATCCCGATCAGCAAGTTTGGCGTCTCGATCAGCGATTTTGGCATCACAATCAGCAATTTTGCCCTGCTGTTGTTTTATGGTTCTCTTTAGTGCGTCGTTTTCATGGACGACCTCATAATATTCATCTGTTGGAAGTTTGAGTTCAGGTACGATCATAGTGTACACCTCCTGACATAAGTCTTTGTTTCGGTAAGAAATTCGAAGCATGGATTTTTGCAACAGGGACAAAATTAGATCCTTGTCGGTCTCTGTTAGAAATCCGTCAGCGATTTCCTGATCTAAGATAAGTATAGTTTCCATGAAGAAGGAAGTCAATTCCTCTTTCGATTTCTGAAGCTTTTTTTCAAGTGAACGATGCTCATCCGGGGAACTTGCAGATTGTATCTTGGCATCGGATGGGATGCTACGCCGAAACCGAATTGGAAGAAATGGAATTAGTAAGCATAAGTGCTTCTCCTTGATTTCTTCGAGGGTGTAGGACTGCACCTTGATCGTGGGTACACGATATTCGTGGGTGCTTCCATCCTGAAATTTGAGTTGGCAGCTTAAGTAATCGGGGATCTTTTTAGGTCCTTGCAGAAAGAGTACTGCCGATTTCGGAAACTCGAGGACTAATTGTGTGTTTTGTGTGTCTGCTCGAAACGTTAAAGCCGCATGAAGATCGTACTCAAGCATCCGGATGGTAATCTGACCATCGTATGTAATTTCACATTCGAAGTGATAGATGTCTGCATCATTCACGCAGAATGTGAGATCTGCCTTAATGGTTGAGATTTCTTTTGTGTCGGAACGCTCTACGGAATATTCAGTGGAGAGTGGGACAACCGTGGAATCCTTGGGATAGTCTTTGCCATAAATTTCATAGATGAGAGGAAACAGAAGCTTGGGAGAACTGTAAGTTGCTTTCTTGATGATCAAGTCCCAAAGTTGTGTTTCGGTTGAAATCTCATCAGGTAATCCGTTGTTGCGGATAATTTCTTCAACTTCTTTGGAGTGAAGATGATAAGTGTGGCGTGTGTTTGCCATACTGTTACCTCCTACATATTAATTTACTATGTAATGGGAATAAAAAAGACTAATACAAATTTTGTATAAATGAAAAGCTTTCGGTGTGAATGCATCGTAACATATATATTATATAAAGGCAATAGGTTGTTTATGAAAAGTAAAGTATGTTTGGCTTTGAATATATGTACTTATCATAGGGAGGCGTTCATTCGAAAGAATTTGGCGCTGTTGCGTCAATCATCTTTTTTTGATGAACAAAATGCTAAGTATTATGGAAAATTACACATTTTTATTGTAGATAATGCGAGTGAATTACAACTGCAGGAAGATGAATATACACACATAATTTATAATGAAAACAGTGGAGGATCGGGTGGCTTCCAGCGAGGAATCGAGGAGATTCGAAAGTCCAATATCGTTTTTTCGCATGTTATTTTCATGGATGATGATGTGTCATTTGATATTAATTCGTTTTATTTGTTGTTTGATTTTCTTTTGAATGTAGACGAAGAAAATCGAAAGCGACCGGTTGCGGGACGAATGTTTTGCATGGACAAACCGGACATTCAATATACGGCGGCAGAGAAGTGGAATGGCGGAAATATATCGCATGTGGAATTTATGCGTGATATAAGTCAGACCGGTTATACACAGGGGCGTGTTGTATATGATGCAGATGCGGATTATGGCGGATGGTGGTTCTGTTGTTTTCCGATGGAGTTTGTGCAGGAGAATGATGTACTTCCTTTTTTCATTCATTGCGATGATGTGGAATATGGTCTGCGATGTGGAAGAAAACCGATTATTATTGAGGGCGTACAGGTCTGGCATGAGACCTATGATAAGCGACTGACACCTTTGGTGCAGTATTATGATACGAGAAATCCTTTGTTTGTGAATTGGCTTTATGGCTTTTTGCCGGATGCAGAACAGATTATGAAGGTTTGGAAGCAAAAGATTACGGAATATCATGTGAGAGAGGATTGGATTACAGAGTATTATGTGATTCTTGCAATGAATGATTTCCTGAAGGGGATGCGTTGGCTGAAACGAATTGATTCCGGAAAGTACCATAGAAAGCTGCAAAAGGCGAAAAGTTCTAGGATAAAGAACGCAATCTGCTGGAGAATGGTGGCAGTGAAATTTTGGATTTGGGCACATTTCTATGGGATTAAATGCTTGAACAAGAAGGGAACAATATGAGAAACGAACTATATCATTTTTTCGTAAATAAGCAGCCGGGTATTGCCCGCCGTTATCACAAGATGCACGATGGATCAACCGGAATCCGGAAGATTTTTTCATGGATTTATTTATTGTGGTTGAATTTCGCTTTTTACGTTTTGTTTTGCAGATTTCTGGGAAGAGTTCCGGATGTGGAAATCTATGAGAGAAAGCGGCTGCTTCTCACGGAGAGTGAGTCTAAGGCTTATAGCAGGGAATGTCTGTCGGTGGATGACTTTGTTGAAAAAGTCAGGGATTATGATGTGATATCATTTGATATCTTTGATACGCTGATTTTCCGACCGATGTCGTTGCCGACGGATGTGTTTTATCTGATTGGCGAGCGGCTCGGAGTTATGGACTTTAAGAATATCCGGGTTTGGGCGGAGTGGGATGCCAGAATGAAATGCAAGCAGAGGCTTGGTCATATGGAAGTCAGTCTGAAGGAAATCTGGGAGAATCTTGCGGAGGACACCGGTCTGGATGCAGAGGAGGGAGTGCGTGTGGAGTGCGAGATTGAGGAAGCGCTTTGCTATGCAAATCCATATATGTTGCAGGTGTGGCAACGGTTACAGACACTTGGAAAACGCATGATCATTGTGTCAGACATGTATCTTCCGCGAGAATGTATTGAACGAATCTTATGTAAGGCGGGATATACGGGAGCGGAGCGTATCTATATTTCGAATGAGTATGGAGAAAATAAGGCGGATGGATCACTTTTTCGCCATGTGATGTATGACCTGTATGGTAAATCGTTGAAGGGAAAAGTTCAACCGGGAAAAGATATTTCCGGGACGAACAATTCCGCCTGCAATAATAAAGATATTGTACACATCGGAGACAATCCGCACAGTGATCACAAGATGGCGAAGGTGTGCGGACTGGATATTATGCCGTATCAGAATGTGAACAAGAATGTTCTTTTATATCGTCCGATGGATATGTCATCAATGATTGGCGGTGCGTACCGAGGTCTGGTATCCAATCATTTATATAATGGTTCTGGAAATTATAGTCTGGATTATGAGTATGGCTACCTATATGGTGGATTATTTGTTTTGGGCTATTGCCACTTTGTACATGAGTATTTTAAGCTGCATCATCTGGATAAGCTGCTTTTCCTGGCGAGGGACGGGGACGCGTTACGCAAAGTTTATTCTAAGTTATATCCGGATGATCCGACGGAGTATGTATATTGGTCCAGAAAAGCTGCAACGAAATTGATGGCAGAGGAAGATCGGCACGACTATTTCAGAAGATTTATTGACCATAAGGTCAATCAGGATGTCACAATCGGACAGGCATTGCATGCGATGGAATTGGACGTGCTGACGGCGGAACTTTCCGATTGGCATGGAATCTGGATGAAGTGGCAGATGGAACATGTGTATGAGAAGAATCAGAAGTTTGTTGATCTGCGAGAGGACGATGAACTGACAGATCAGAACGGTTATCTGTTGCGAAGATTCATTGAGGCGAAGTGGGATAAGGTGATTGCCTGCTACCATGAGCAGCAACTTGCAGCGGAAAAGTATTATCGGAATATCTTGGATGGATGCAGGAAGGTTGCGGCGATTGATATTGGCTGGGCGGGAAGCGGAGCACTATCTTTATCACATCTTGTGAACAAGGTTTGGAATATGGATTGTGAAATTGTTGGAATCATTGCGGGAACGAATACGATACATAATGCGGAACCGGATGCGTCGGATCCATTTCTGCAGTCTGGAAAGCTGGTATCGTATTTGTATTCAGGCGCAGATAATCGTGATTTGTTTAAGAAGCATGATCCGAACAAGGACTATAATGTGTTCTGGGAGTTGTTGCTTTCTTCACCGACGCCTTCCTTTAAAGGCTTTCACAATGGAAGCTGGAATAAGGGGGGAACAGAGGTGTATCTTAGAAAACTTGATATTACGCTGGAGTTTGGTAAATATGATGAGAATCAGGACGGAATCAGGGAGATTCAGAGAGGAATCTTAGATTTTGCGGAGCAGTATACGGAACATTTTCGTGATTTCCCATATATGTTTAATATCAGCGGAAGAGATGCGTATGCGCCGATGCTTGTGGCAGCAAGCTATAATGAGCGTTATTTGAAGATGATCGAGAAAAGATTTGCGTTTGAGATTACGGTAAACTAAGTTGTCAGTTCGCTGGAGCTTTTGGCAGAAATATAGTATACTAAAAATGGATAGTATGTATATTGAAACAAAGCTGCTTAAGATATGAGGAGGCGTTGGCGCGTGGACTTACGGCCTGTAAGAAATGTTTCGGTAATTCGGGAGGATATCGATCAAGTAGCAGTTCATCTAGTTCCTCTTCGAAGGCGACAAAACATAATGCTCCGAAGGCTGCGCCATTTAAGCTGAAGATAACATCTGTTTTCTTGTTGAAGGGAAAGAGTAAGACTATCGGCACGAAGAATGCGACGGGCAAGGTGAAGTGGACAAGCAATAAGAAAGTGGTTGCAACCGTTTCATCGAGCGGAAAGATTACGGCAAAAGGAGCTGGAAAAGCGACGATTACAGCGACTTGTGGCGGCAAAAGCGTGAAATGTAAGGTGACGGTTGAGAACCCGAGTATTACGGCTACAAGCCTTACTTTGAAAATAGGGGACGAAAAGAAACTGACCTTGAAGGGCTGTAAGCATGAGGTGACCTGGTATACGTCGGATTATGAAGTCTGTGATGTGGACGGAGATAAGGTGTATGCGGAAGAACCTGGTAAAGCAACAATTAAGGCAAAGGTCCATGGAAAAACTTACGTTTGTAAAGTTGTTGTAGAGAAACCAAAGGTGGATGATTTTACTTTGTCACAGACGCAAATGAATCTGAGCACGAGTGATTGGTCGTTGCAGTCTATTTATATTGAAGACGTAGATGAGGATTTGCTGGATTATTATAGTGTATCGGCAGAGTCTTCAAACCCGGATGTGGTTGAGATCCTTTGGACGGAGGATAATGAGATTGCGTTTGAGGTTGTGGGTGCAGGAGAAGCAGATATTACAGTTGCGTTTGGAGGCAAAACACATAGTTGCCATATTAGTGTCTCGGATGAAATTTTGACTGAAAATTATAATGAATAGAGATGCGTAAAACAAAATTGTAATTTTATTATGAATCCGCTATACTAAGAATATTGGTATAGCGGATTATTTTGTTGAAGAGATTTGATAAATTGGAGTGTTACAGTGAAAACGTTTTTGAAATATGCATTTCCGCTTTTTACAATTGTGATATTGCTTGTGGCAGTATGGTTGTCGCACCAGCAGGGAGACATCAGCGGAATGGAGAGTTCACGGATAGCCGCATTCCTTGGCGTGAGTGATGTATTTCTGCGGTCGGCATGCCATTATGTGCTTTTCTTCCTGATTACGTTTTGCTGTGGCATAAGTTTGATTCTGTGGAAGAAGCCTTTGTGGTGGGGACTTCTGGTTCTGCCGCTGTGTTGGCTGGACGAAGTGTCGAAACCATTGATTATGGGACGGCATTTTTCCTGGATTGATTCAGGGAAGAATGCAATCGGAGCTATTGTGGGAATGATGGTGGCAGTGATAGTCTCATTTGTTTGTAAAAATATCAGAAGATAACGAAATGAATAAATTGGTATAAGGAGTGACGATGGACAAGATTAAGATTGCTTTTTTTGATATAGATGGAACGATTTTGGAATTTGAACATAAAGAGATTACGGATAAAATGCGTGAGACACTGAACCAGTTGCAGAAGAATGGAATTATCATCTGTATTGCGACGGGGCGTGCACCTCTTACTTTGCCGCATTTTGAGGGAGTGGATTTTGATGCATATCTCACCTTTAACGGATCCTATTGCTACAATCGGAAGGAAGCAATCTTCGATAATCCGATTCCCCAAGAGGACGTACATAAGCTGATCGAGAATGCGACCAACATGGGAAGACCGGTGTCGATCGCGACGAAGAAGCGATTGGTGGCGAATGGAAGTGATGAGGATCTTGTGACGTATTATGCTTTCGCGAAGCTGGACGTAGAGGTTGCTGATGATTTCAAAGAGGTTGCAGAGAACGAGGAAATTCACCAGATTATGCTCGGCTGTTCCATGGAGGAACGTCCGAAGCTGCTGGAGGGTGTTGCACAGGCGAAGATTACAGCATGGTGGGATTGCGCGGTGGATGTGATCCCGGCAGACGGTGGTAAAGGCGTTGGCGTGGCGAAGATGCTGGAGTATTATGGATTCGATAAGTCGGAGGCAATCGCTTTTGGCGACGGAAATAATGACATTGCGATGCTCGAAGCGGTTGGGCACGGAGTTGCAATGGGGAATGGATCGGATGAGCTGAAGGCTGTTGCGGACGATGTATGTGGTGATGTTGCAGAGGATGGAATTTATCACTACTGTAAGCAACACCATATGATATGACAAAGAAATCGTAATTATTTACGTACAAAATCGGAATCAGAAATAGAAAAGGAACAAAAATGAGCGACGAAAACAGAACGAACGAGATATATGATGCGGCAACCGAGGAGGAACAGCGTGAAGCGGAACGCCACAAGGCGCGCAAGGAACGTGCGGAGCGGATGCGTGAAGAGAAGCGCAGAAGCATGATGATACGCAGATATGGTACGATTGGCGTGGTGGCGCTTGTCAGCCTGATTGTGTTGATTACAGTGGTTGTGAAGCAGAAGGATAAGATTAATCCGAGAGAGATTCCTTCCGCAACGGAAATGGCAAGCGAACAGCTGCAGGCTACCGAGACGGAGCAACCGATGGAGGAACCGTGGAGCTTCGAAGCACATGAGACGGATCAGACCGCGGATTTGCCGGAGACTGTGGTAAGCAAGCATGGAATCCTGATCAATGCGGATACCGGTGAGATTCTGGCGGAGAGAGGCGGAAGAGAGCGTATCGTTCCGGCTTCTATGACGAAGGTGATGACAGTATTGGTTGCTGCGGAACATATTTCGGAGGATCAGCTGGATGATAAGGTAAAGCTGACGAAGGAAGTGGCAGATTACAGTTATGTGAACGACTGCAGCAACACCGGATTCGAATTGGATGAGCCGATTACAGTCAGAGACCTCTTTTACGGAACAATTTTACCGTCCGGAGCGGATTCTGCGGTATCGCTTGCAAATTATGTAGCAGGCTCGCATGAGGCATTTGTCGATATGATGAATGAGAAGCTGGACGAGCTTGGATTGTCGGAGACATCCCATTTTACGAATTGTGTTGGATTGTATGACGAGAATCATTATACGACGCCGTATGATATGGCTGTCATTCTGAAGGCGGCAACGGACAATGAGTGGTGCAGGCAGGTGCTTTCCGAGCATATTTATACGACGGAGAAGACGAAGCAGCATCCGGATGGACTTCGCATCTCGAATTTGTTCCTTCGCAGAATTGAGGATAAGGATACACATGGTACGGTGCTTTGTGCGAAAACCGGTTTCGTCTCGCAGTCCGGAAGCTGTGCGGCGAGTATGGCAACGGACAAGAATGGCACGGAGTATCTGGTTGTGACGGCGGGATCAACATCAAGCTGGAGATGCATCTATGATCATGTGGATATCTATACGCAGTATCTGCCGGAGTGATCATGTTGCTATTGTGGGACTGTGTGCATGAGACTGCTATTTGGATAAAATAAGATAAAGTTAACGAGAATGAAAATTATATCAAAAATTAATTTACATATAAAGGAGAACGGATATGCGGGAATTGCAATTAAAACAGACAAACACAAAGATCCCTTCTATTGCGGTGGGATGCATGCGCATCGACAGCATGGAGATCCCTGCACTTGTACAGCACATCCAATTCTGTGTGGAACAGGGACTGACGTATTTTGATCATGCGGACATTTATGGCGGTGGAAACTGCGAGACATTATTTGGCAAGGCATTCAAAGAGACGGATGTAAAGAGGGAAGACATTTTCGTACAATCGAAATGTGGTATCGTTCCTGGCGTTATGTATGACCTGTCGAAGAAACATATTCTGGAATCCGTGGACGGAATTTTAAAAAGATTGGATATGGAGTATCTGGATGCACTTGTATTGCACAGACCGGATGCACTGGTGGAGCCGGAAGAGGTTGCGGCTGCGTTTGATGAATTGGAGAAATCCGGTAAGGTGCGTCATTTTGGTGTGTCGAACCAGAAGCCGATGCAGATTGAATTGCTGAAGCGTTATGTGAAGCAGCCGATCGAGATCGATCAGTTACAGCTCAGCATTCCTTGCTCGAATATGATTACAAATGGAATGGAAGTGAATATGGCATCGGAAGGGGCAGTAGATCGTGACGGAAGCGTATTGGATTACTGCCGACTGAATGATATCACGATTCAGGCGTGGTCTCCGTTCCAGTATGGCTTTTTTGAAGGTGTGTTCATTGGAAATGAGGAGAAATATCCGAAGCTGAATGCGGTATTGAATGAACTGGCGGACAAATACAATGTGTCACCATCCGGCATTGCAACTGCATGGATCCTTCGTCACCCGGCGGGAATCCAGATGATCGCAGGATCGACAAGCAGAAAGCATATGCAGGAGATCATTGATGGAAGTCATGTGACACTTACCAGAGAAGAGTGGTACCGGCTTTATCTTGCAGGAGATCATATGCTACCATAAGATTCTTAGTATCATATAAGCTGAAAAAGAAAGCATGTCGATACTTGGCAATTATTTGCTAAGTGCAGACATGCTTTATTAATAAAAACTAGATTAAATTTTAATACAGAAAATTGTGGTTACAGGATAATAATGCTTGCACAATTCAGGTCTTCACCGAGTTCATACACCTTGCCGCTTTCTAAGCCTACCACGGTTGGACGAAGAATGTAATGCGGTATATTGCGGACAACACGTGCTTTCTCCCCGTTGCTAAGTTCTACGATACTGTCAACCGGATAGAGGATCATGCTCTCCAAGAAGCTTTTCATTGCTGTAATATCAAGTTCCATCGTCATGGACATGATCATTTCGACGGCATCTCGTTGCGAGTATGCAGCCTTGTATGGGCGTTCAGTAACGAGTGCATCGTAGATATCGGCCACAGACAGAATCTTGGCATAAGGGCAGATCTTGTCCTCTCCGACCCCCATCGGATAACCGGAACCGTTGATCTTCTCGTGATGCTGTAATACACCGAGTGCAATCTGCGGGGAAACCTCCGGGCGATCCTTGATAATGTGGTAACCGTACACTGAGTGCTGCTTCATAACGGTAAATTCTGCTTCGTTGAGCCGGCTCGGTTTATTGAGGATCTCAAGTGGAACCTTGGTCTTGCCGACATCATGGAGCAGACCGGTGACACCGATCTCATGGATCTGTGCCTGGGAAAGTCCCTGCTGCTTGGCGACGATCATAGCGATGGTTGCAACATCGACACTGTGCTTGAAGGTGTATTCATCACTTGTCTTGAGTGTGGAGATATCGATCGCGATCGCGTCGTTCTCGTTGATGGCAGAGAGCAGATCGGAAGCGATCGTGTCGGTTGCCTGTACCATTTCCGGAGAACTGGTATTGCTGTATACATACTGAATTCCCTGCGCGACACGTTCACGGACGCTCGCGGACAATGTGACCTTGGAACGGTCATCGGTACGAAGCTTTTCAATATTCTTTTCTGCAGCGGCGCTCGCAGGGGGAGTCTTCACTTCCTCCTCTTCCTCGCCGTCCTGAATATAAACACTCATAACCCCCATCTGAACCATAGAGTCAATCATGTATTCATCAAGTTCTGCGCCGCGGGCAACCAGATTGCGGCCGAGACGGTCTACGACCGGATGATCCAGTTTCATACCCGGTTTCAGTTGTCGTGTGCGCATATATTTCCGCTTTACCAATTTGTGCCTCCGTACGATTGCGTAATCATTTCCACAATCCGTTGTATTTAGTACATTTTACCATCTGTCTGCTAAATATCCAATATAATGTGTGCCTTTTCCATAAATTTGTGTAAAATAACGAAAATCAATTTTGGACTTACTTCTTGTCGAAGAAAAGTACTCCTATTATAATAGAGAAAGAGTATCGGAAGATGTAACTTAAGATTACATCATGAATTTGAATGAGAGCAGGAGGAGAAAGCATGCTTCCACAGGCTTTTTTGGATCGAATGGAACAGATGCTGGGGGAGGAATACCCGGCGTTTTTACAAAGTTATGAGAAGGAGCGCTATCAGGCTTTGCGCGTAAACCCGCTGAAAGCAGATCGGGATGCGTTTGAGGCGGCGGCGCCGTTTACACTTCGACCGGTTGCGTGGGAGCCGAACGGATTCTATTATGGGAAGGAGGATGCGCCGGGCAAGCATCCGTATCATGCGGCGGGGGTATATTATATTCAGGAGCCGAGTGCGATGGCTCCTGCCGCTTACCTTGATGCACAGCCGGGAGAGAAGATTCTTGATCTGTGTGCGGCGCCGGGCGGCAAAAGCACACAGATTGCAGCTGCGATGCGTGGGGAAGGTCTTCTGATCAGCAACGAGATTCATCCGGCGCGTGCAAAGATTTTATCAGAGAATATCGAGCGTATGGGCATCCGGAATGCGATGGTGACGAATGAGAGCCCACAGTCGCTGGCGAAGGTGTTTGAAGCGTATTTTGACCGGATCATGGTCGATGCTCCGTGCTCCGGAGAGGGCATGTTCCGCAAGAATGCAGATGCGTGTGACGAGTGGAGTCCGGAAAATGTCACATTATGCGCGGAGCGTCAGGCAGAAATTTTAGAATGTGCGGCATCGATGCTGCGTCCGGGCGGAAGAATGGTTTATTCGACCTGCACCTTTGCGCCGGAAGAGAATGAGGGCACGATCAGTCAGTTTCTAGCAAAGCATCCGGAATTTGAGATTGCAGATGTCATGCATTATCCACAGATGTCGTCCGGTGTGGCGGCGTGGACAACGGATCCGCAGCCGGGACTGGAGCGTACGATACGCCTTTTCCCGCATCATGTGGATGGAGAGGGGCATTATCTTGCGGTTCTCATGAAGGCGGGCAGTGTATCGGAGAATTATGAAGGTTACTGTGCCAAGGGACTGGAAAGAGGCATTCCGGAACACGATGCGAAAGAATATCTGGATTTTGCGAAAGAGACGCTTTGCAATAAGCCGGAAGGCAGGCTGATCCGTTTTGGAGAGCAGTTGTATCTTGTACCGGAAAACATGCCATCCACAAAGGGGCTTAAGGTGCTGCGACCGGGACTGCATCTTGGAACGATGAAGAAAAACCGGTTCGAACCGTCGCATGCTTTGGCACTTGCACTGCGACCGGAGGATGTATTGCATTCACATGATATGGCGGGAAATTCGCAGGATGTGCGGGCGTATCTGAACGGACAGACGCTGCAGGCGGATGGCGAGAAAGGCTGGTATCTGATGACCGTTGACGGATACAGCATCGGATGGGGTAAACTTGCCGGAGGCATGATCAAGAACCACTATCCGAAGGGACTTCGTATTCCACTGTAAAGCATGCTGGATGACGATAGGCTTGAAAAGTCGTGCTTAATTTGCGGATTGAGGTTTTGAACAGACGAAAGTTGCCGATATAAGTTGCAAGAAGAAACATCAGGAGGCAGTATGATGGATGAACTACAGATGATGGTATCGGGACGATTGAAAAAGGACGGAAGAGATATCGTGCGTGTTTCGTTTTTCCGGAACAAGGATTATGCGGATGGGATCCTGCCGGATGCCATCATTGAGAAATCATCGGGATTCGAAGAAAAGGAACTTGCGATATTGGAGAAATACTTGAGAGATCACAAGGAAGAAATCTATGCGGAAGCGAAAGGTGTGAATCCGATGAAGAATTTTCTTGGATTGTAGGTCATCAAACACAGGTCTGGTGATAGGAAAATATAACGAAATGTACGAAGAATAATAAACAACGAAATAGGATAAAATAGAAATGCCTCGGGCAACCGGATTTCCTGCGAAATATTAGGGCAACCGGTTTCCTGAGGCATTTTGTATTCACACATAAATTAAATTTAAACTCAATAATTCGGCTAGATCGAATGACCACCGCCACCGCCGGAAGAATGTCCTCCTCCGCCGCCACCGCCGCCGGAGCTTCCACCGCCACCACTGCTGGAGCTTGGTGGACTGTAGCGTTTGGACTGGCTGGTAAATACTGCATTCGGATTCGTGATATTAACACCGGAGTAGATGCCGCCCAGGATCGCCTTGTCGCTCTCCTTACGGGAACGTGAGTAGAACATGACGATGAAGTAATTGATCAGTAAGGCAAGAATAATTGCGAGCAAAGCGCTGCAGATGTAACGCATCGGCTCCGCAATACGGCGTCCCTCGAGAAGTGTCAGAACCTGACGCATGGTCTCGTAGCTGCACTTGTAATAGTCGCGTCCGTAGGATGCGGTTGCGTAGATGTATGTGTTGTCTGTGATCGAAGTTGCGCGGGCGGATGTAATGGTTTTGTACGCATCACCGGCGCTGTATAAGTAGATCTCGTTGAGGTCGCGGTCGATCACGAAGACAGAACCACTTGCGTGGATGCCGAAGCTGTCATCGAAGTAAGTCTGCGCAAGCCGCCTGGTTGTCGAGTAACCATGTGACTCGGTTGTGACAACGGCTACGTTACAATAATCTGTGATCTGAGCCATGAGATCGGTCAGGCTTTGTATCTCATCGTCCGAGAAATAGCCGGCCACGTCATCGATGATCATCTCATAGTTGGTATCGCTGTTAGTCTTGGTTACTGCCGCATAAGCAGGTGTTACCTGAACGACAACAAGAAGTATAAGTGTTAATGCACAGGCAAAGTACTGAACGCCTGTATGCATTTGATGGATCCATTTACGCACGGTCATCACCTCCCTTTTTGTCGAACTGTGGCAGTCTGCGTGTTGATAAGATGTTATAGTGTTCGATAATATCCACAAAGGATAAACCGATTGCAATCAGTGTAAGAATAATACATCCGTAGTAGAACAGATCGGATACCGGATGCAGGATTGCGATTGCTGCGCTTAAGATCACTGCAGCACCGGTCCATGCGAATCCGCGTGCACTCTTCTTCGAAGGAGAATTTCCGGTATTTCCGGAACCGATCGTGAGTGTGACCGCCATAATACCAGTGATCAGACACCATGCGATCGCGGAATATTTCGCCTGAAACAGTCCGATGAAGGCCAGCCCCTTTAAGGCGAGGGCTGCTGCAAGTTCCACCCACAAGACGATGGACATACCAAGGACAAGCGGATTGTGATGCTTATCCGTATCGACCAAAACGGTATTTACCTGCGTATTGTTCGCTGCGGTGCCGGACATTCCGTTTGCCGATGTATTCGGAGCGTTTCCGCAGTTTGTGAAATCCTGCTTAGAAGAAGCGTTTCTGCGGAATAAAGCACCACGATCCTCGCTTCCGGAATCCTTCTTGGCGATGCTCGATAACTCGCCAGAATACAGGATTGCGACCAATATTGCAAGTATCGTTGACACTGCAAGAAGTGTGGTCGGCATCAGGGTAACAAAAAGTGCTAAAACCGCAAAAATCGGAATTGCCAGAAGCAGCGATCCCAACACATATTTCTTCGGATCGACAGGAATATCGGCAACGACTTTACCGGTCTGTCCGTTGACGGTTACATAAGCAACACGGTCATCCTTGCGGTAGGACATAAACCAGACAGGGAACATTGTGCTATCGATGGATTCTACTTTCGGGCTGAAAGTTCCGGTCTTAAAGGTGGTTCCGTTGTCTCCGAGCTGGAAAGAATGGAAAGCAGGAACTTTCTTGACCTCTTTTTCGGTCTGCTCGTAGATCATATCTTCCGCATCCGGCTGATAGATATAGGCATCAACATCTGCGGTATCTGCGTAGAAACCGCTCAGGTATGCCGGCGTAAATGCTTTCATTCCTTTGACATCGTATGGGGCAAGCTGCTCGCTGATGTTGTCGGAGAAAGAACTGGATGCATCGAAGGATAGTCCCTTGTAGTAAGCATCCACATGACCGTTCAACTGGTAGTGATCCGTGATGATGTAATCACCGCGCCGGTATTCTTTGTGGGCAGGAAGTGTGAAGTCACCCTTCTGCGTCAGATAGAATGCCCAGTATGGCATGTAGATTCCGCGGAAACTGTCGATGTATTTCGGATCTTTTAACTCCTTCGGGGCGAAGATCGCATGCCGCATCTTCGCGGAATAGGCATTCTTACAGTCTTCCTTTGTTTTCTTAAATGGAATAATAAAGTTCGGCCGCTTCTCCTGGGAGATCCGGCTGTACAGAATTGTTGAGGCACCGCAGAAGCTGCAGAATCCGGCAGCTGCATTGTCGGTACTTAAGATCTCGCCGCCGCATTGCGGGCAGGTGAAGATCGTTACCTCATAATTGCTTTCATAGGATTTCTCTTCTTCTGCGTCACTGGTCTTAGCGTCGAAATCGTAAGGATCAAATGGGCTGTGACAGTGATCACAGGTGAGTTGCTGGGAGGCAATATCAAATTTGAGATTACCGCCGCAGTTCGGACATGATATCATGCATTTTCCCTTTCTAAAATGTGTTAACTTTTGTACTATTGTATAAACTCCACTTCTATGTTAATACATTTTTGTTTCGCCGTAAATAGAAAAAAGCTGCCCGCGTGAAAACGGACAGCTTAATGTGTTAAATATCGATTTTATTTCTGTTCTTCTGCACGTGCCATAGCAAGCTCGAAGTCCTTTGTACCCTTCCAGATCTCGTTTTTGTAAGGGTTCTTCTTCTGCTCGATCGAACGCTTGATGATCACACCGAGGACGATGACATTCGCTGCTAAAGCGGCGATTGCGATCACACCCTGTGCGGTAGGATCTGCGAGTGTCGGATGAACATTCTTATCCATATATCCGTCTGCATAGATGCGAGGGATAACGGAGAAGCGGCTGTTGTCCTGGAACAGTGGGAATACCTGTGCGAACATACACCATAATGCCAGTGTGTTGGCACGGTTCTGAATCCAGCCACCCTTGTTCCAAAGCAATGCTGCGAAGGTTGGAGCAAGAAGCAGTGCAAGACCGCAGTACCATGAGTGTGTCGGCAGGTTGTTGTATGTATACTCGAAGTTCCAGATGTCATATGCAATAATGAATGCAAATGTCATATCCGGCCAAAGCATATCATCCTTTTTCTTGGATGGGTAGATGCCCCACCATCCGGTCATACATAAGATGTTGAGTACACCGGCGATCGCGTTGACTACGTTCCACCATCCACCGTAGAGCCATACACCCTCGGAAGAAAGCCACCAGCTTGATCCTGTCTCTTTGAGTGCGATTGCACCGCGGATTGCAGACTCCATATCGGATCCGACTGCAATCAGGATATTGATGGCAACGATTAAGAACGGATAAACCTTGAACCACTCGGTTTTACCGATGCTCCATTTATATTTGAGCATCATGAATCCGATACAGCCGATCGTTGCGGCATACAGCTTCGCATAATGGAACCAGCTGTTCATGTGGATGTAGGTCTGGTTATTCAAAGCCCAGTCAGCACCGCTTGCGGCGCCAATGTAGATGGCGATGAAGTAAACGGTTAAAGCGGCAGGTAAGATAACGAGTGTTAAAATACCTCCTAATTTTGTCCGGCGGGCAATCTCATTGACGAGGATCAGTCCGACAAAGACCATAACCCAGCCAAGAAGCTGCCAGTAGGAACCGCTTCCGTAAATTTGAAATAGCATATCTATTCCCCTCCTTTTGGTAAAAAATAAAATTTTTATAAACTTATTTTATATGCTTTTGTGCAATCTGACAAGCATTTTATCTCAAGTTTGTAACTGTTTGTATCATAGAAAAATCTGTGTTACAATAATTCCGTGCTGAATCGCTTTGATTTGAATAGAGCGGTGCACGGAAAATAATCAGAAAGTACATAATAATTCATGAGTAATTTTATTACAGCAAATTATCACGCACACACCGTCCGGTGTCAGCATGCATCCGGTACCGAGCGGGAGTACATCGAGGCTGCAATCGCAATGGGAATCAAAGAGTTCGGGTTCTCCGATCATATCCCTTGTCCGTTTCGCAACGGATACGTTTCTCATATCCGTATGACGATGGAGCAGGCTCCGGACTATGTGCGCACAATTCGGGAACTCGCGGATGAATATCGAAATGATATCCGCATCTATGTAGGCTTTGAGGCAGAATACATTCCGGAATTCTATCAGGAACAGATGAATATGGTAAACACACTCGGTGTTGATTATCTGATCATGGGACAGCATTTTCTGGACAGTGAGGAAAACGGCCCCTATATGGGAACTCCGACGGAGGATGAAAGCCGCATCCGTGCGTATGTGGACCGTGTGATCGAGGGCATGGATACCGGAAGCTATAGGTATCTGGCACATCCGGATCTGATGAATTATCAGGGAATGGAATCCGTATATGACTGGGAGATGACCAGACTGTGTACGGCGATGAAAGAACGAAATATTCCGCTTGAGATCAACATCCTCGGAATGGGAGCGGGAGCCAAGCATTACCCGACAGAACGATTCTGGAAGATCCCGGGAGAAGTCGGTAACGATGTGATCCTCGGGCTCGATGCACATTCTGTGGGACAGGTGCAGGATGTTGCGTCTTATGAAAAATGCATGGAACTTGTCAATAAATTTAATCTGCACTTGATTAACAGACTGAATATGGACAAAACAGTATAGCGGAGCAGTGTATGACAACTGCTTTGGATGAACGGAAAATAGAAGATGGAGGAAGATATAATGTCGGATAATAAAATGGATTTTACGACCGGCGGAATTTTTCAGAAACTGATTGGTTTTATGCTGCCAATCCTCGGCGCACTAGTGCTGCAGACTATGTACGGTGCGGTCGATATCCTTGTGGTCGGATGGTTCGGTACGCAGGAGAGTATCTCTGCGGTATCAACCGGAAGCAGCTTTATTAATATGGTAGTATTCGTCTTAAACGGTCTTGCGATGGGAGTCACGGTTCTGATGGGACGTTACATCGGAGAGAATAACGAGAAGCGGCTGAGCAAGGTGATCGGTGGTGCGATCGTAACGTTTGCAATCCTTGCAGCGATTATGACAGTTCTTTTGCTTGCTTTTGCCCCGGCACTGGCAACGGTGATGCAGGCACCGACGGCTGCGATGGATAAGACGATCGCCTACATCCGCATCTGTGGCGGAGGAATCGTATTTATTATAGGATATAATCTGATCAGCAGCATTTTCCGTGGAATCGGTAATTCGAGACTGCCGCTCCTGTTTGTCGGTATCGCGTGTGCGGTCAATGTGGTTGCAGATCTGATCTTCGTGGCAGGCTTTCATTGGGATGTGGAGGGTGCAGCTTATGCGACGGTGATGGCGCAGGCAATCAGCCTGATCCTGTCCATTCTTGTATGTAAGAAAATTGAGCTTCCGTTCCATCTGACGAGAGAGGAACTGAGACTTTCCGGTGAGGTGAAGAAGTTTCTGGTGCTTGGACTGCCGATCGCATTTCAGGAGCTTCTGACACAGTTTTCGTTTATGTGTCTTCTGTCCTTTGTCAATGGAATGGGCTCGACGGAAGCGATTCGTCTTGCGTCCTCTTCCGGATACGGAATCGCCAACAAGATCGTTGCGATCGTCATGCTGGTTCCGTCCGCACTCATGCAGTCCATGTCGTCATTTATTGCGCAGAACGTCGGCGCGGGCAAGGAACGCCGCGCGCAGAAGTCGATGGGATATGGTATGCTGATCGGTGGCTGCATCGGAATTGCGATGACAGCAGCCGCATTCTTCGGTGGACAGACCCTGGCTTCTTTGTTTACAAGCACGACCGCTTATCAGCTGAAGGCGGCAGAATATCTGCAGGGATTCAGCCTCGAGGCGATTGTGACTTCTGTGCTTTTTTCATTTATCGGATATTACAACGGACATAACAAGACGGTATTTGTCATGTTTCAGGCAATCGCACAGTCGTTCATCGTGCGTCTGCCGATGGCTTATGCAATGTCAAAGCTGATGCCGGACTCTCTGGTGTACATCGGTGCAGCAGCACCGACGGCTACGGTGTTTGGAATTGTGATCAATCTTGTGTATTTTATGGGCTTTTCCAAGAAGGAACTGATGCGGACGGGAGAACTGTCCGCGGAGCACTAGCCTATTTTGGATATTTCGTCAAGTGGAAAAATCGACAAAAGATTCCCGGCTATTTGTTAGAATTGCCTTATAGCCTTTGCCTACCATATATTGTATAATAGCTTCTGTCGAAAACAAAACATGGTAATAAGGAGATAGTTTAGTTATGTCAGACGAAGTATTAGATGATGTTATGATCAAAGGAAATTGTAAGGGGAAAGCAGATGCAATCGTGAACTGCCAGTGTAATATTGAGACTGCACCGAGCCGCTGCGACCAGGCGGAACAGTGTATGTTCTATTCTTATTACAAATGCAGCAAGCAGTGGAAACGACTTGCATAACAGATAGATAGAAGAACTTTTTTAAGACTTCTGCCCGGGCAAAGATGCCGCGCAGGAGTCTTTTTCTATATAAAAAGTAAGGAGAAATGCATGAAGAGGATACTTGTACTGAGTGATTCCCACGGAAATGTGAATAATATGATCTATGCGGTAAGAGAGACGGATCCTGATATGATCATTCATCTCGGGGACTGCTGGACAGACGCAGCCCGTTTGAAGACGAAGTTTCCTCATATACCGATGGAACAGGTGCCGGGCAACTGTGACTGCAGCCAGGAGTTTGAAGAGAGGATCCTTATTATAGAAGGAAAACATATCCTGATCTGTCACGGACATACCTTGAATGTGAAGGCTAATTATATGTCGCTGCAGTATGCGGCGGAGGAACGCAAGGTGGATGCAGCGCTTTTTGGCCATACGCACAGAGTATTTTATGCCACGCACAATGGTGTGACGTATCTGAATCCGGGAAGCATAGGATCGCCGCCGTACGGAGTGCCGCCATCCTATGCGGTGCTTGAAATTGATGGCGGAACGGAAGAGATTGCATATGATGTAATGTATCTTGAATGAGGAATTGCGCGATTTTACAGAAAAAAATTGACGAAAGGGCGCAGATAGAAGTATAATAACCAAAGCAATTTGAAATGGGCGGATGCTCAAAAAAATAGAGGAGCTTAAAAAGATGGTTAAGGTTGTAAAATTTGGCGGCAGTTCTCTTGCGAGTGCGGAGCAGTTCGCTAAGGTAGGGGACATTATCCGTGCCGACGAATCAAGAAAATATGTAGTGCCGAGTGCACCTGGAAAGCGTAATTCCAAGGACACAAAGGTAACGGATATGCTGTATGCCTGCTATGCACTGGCAGAGGCAGATGAGGATTTCAGAGTTCAGCTGATGAAGATCAAGGAGCGTTATGATTCCATCATCAACGGATTGGGACTTAAGATTTCCCTGGATGAAGAATTTAAGAAGATTTCCGAGAATTTTAAAGCAAAGGCTGGAAGCGATTATGCGGCTTCCCGCGGTGAGTACTTAAACGGTATCATTATGGCGAATTACCTCGGATATGAATTTATTGATTCTGCAACAGTTATCTTCTTTGATAAAGATGGTAATTTTGATGCAGACAAGACCGATAAAGTATTGTCAAAGAAGCTTGCAGGATGTGAGCGTGCGGTAATCCCGGGATTCTATGGTGCGAAGGCAGACGGAACCGTACAGACTTTCTCAAGAGGCGGATCAGACATTACAGGTTCCATCGTTTCAAAGGCATGCCACGCAAGCATGTACGAGAACTGGACGGATGTATCCGGATGTCTCGTTGCGGATCCTAGAATTATTGACAATCCGCAGCCAATCAAGGTAATCACATACCGTGAGTTAAGAGAGCTTTCCTACATGGGAGCTTCTGTATTACATGAAGATGCGGTATTCCCGGTACGTAAGGCCGGTATTCCAATCAATATCCGCAATACAAATGATCCGGAAGCGGACGGAACACTGATCGTGGAGAGTACATGCCAGAAGCCTGAATATACAATTACAGGTATCGCAGGTAAGAAGGGATTTGTTGCTGTCGGCATCGACAAAGATATGATGAACGCTGAGGTTGGCTTCTGCCGTAAAGCGTTACAGGCTTTCGAGGAGAATGGTATCTCCATCGAGCATATGCCTTCCGGAATCGATACGATGACGGTATTTGTACATCAGGCAGAGTTCGAGGGTAAGGAGCAGCAGGTAATCAGCTCCATCCGTCGACTGACACATCCGGATGTGATCGAGCTGGAAGCAGATCTTGCACTGATCGCAGTTGTAGGCCGTGGAATGAAGTCTACACGCGGTACAGCAGGAAGAATTTTCTCAGCACTTGCACATGCGAATATCAATGTCAAGATGATCGATCAGGGATCTTCCGAGCTGAACATTATCATTGGTGTCAGCAACGATGATTTTGAGGAAGCCATTAAGGCAATCTATGATATCTTTGTAGAGACAAGATTATAAAATAACGTGTTTGAAGATTAACACCACAGAACGCTTTCTTTCATATCTTATATGGAAGGGAGCGTTTTTTATATGACTGGGAATACTGTTGTGTTTGTCACGGATCAGAGACAGGAAAATCTGGCGGCGTATCTTCCTGGAAGAAAACGCCGGCTGGATTGGAGAGGAAAGGAACCGCCGGATGATGCCGTAAAGATACTGGAGGAGAGCCGGTGGATCGTATTGCCGATACCGGTCTCAAAAATTGAGAAAAACAAGTGGCTGACAAAAATGTTAAAACAGAAATTAATAACAGGAAAGGCTGCGGGATGGACGTTCTTCGGTGGCGTATTCTCGGATGAGTGGCAGAAACGCATGGATGAAGCGGGTGTGACGTATTGGGATCTGATGAAGGATGCAAATGTTGTCCATCAGAACGCATATATCACGGCGGAGGCTACGGTCGCAGAAATTTTAAGATACAGTGATTATTCGATCCGGGGGCAGAAGATCATTGTGAGCGGATACGGTAAATGCGGAAGAGAGATTGCCAATGTGCTTGGTTCTCTCGGCGCAAAGGTGACAGTGCTTGCGAGAAGTGTTGAGGCACGGAGGATGGCAAGGCTGGAAGGACATGAGGCGGTCGCATTTTCATACGGGCCGGAGGAGGCATATGGTGCCAGGACGATTGTGAATACGGTTCCGGCGATGGTGATCCGAGAACCGATGATCCGGGAGATGCATTCCGATGCTGTGATCATTGATATTGCATCCCGACCGGGAGGCACGGATCTTGTGGCCGCGGAAAGTTATGGAATCAAAGTGGTGCCGGCGCTTGGGCTGCCCGGGATCTATACGACGAAAAGCAGTGCGAGAATACTAGCGGACGCGATTACGGGGCATACACATCCAAAACTGGGAGGGGAAGAGGAGAAACCATGGATTTTTCAAATATTAATATAGGGTATGGGATCACGGGATCGTTCTGCACGTTTGCAAAGACGAAGAAGGAAGTGATCGAACTGACGGAGATGGGGGCGAATGTTATTCCCATCTTTTCTTATCAGGCACAAAGCTGCAATACAAGATTCGGAAATGCGAAGGAGTTTGTCGATGAAATCTGTGCGATTACAGGAAATGAGGGAATACGCACAATCCAGCAGGCAGAACCGATTGGACCGAATAATTTTTTAGATATCATGGTGATTGCACCGTGTACCGGAAATACGGCAGCCAAATTATGTACCGGAATCATTGATACACCGGTGCTGATGGCTGCAAAAGCACATATGAGAAACGGGAAAGCACTTGTGATCGCAATATCGACGAACGATGCACTTGGCATGAATTTCAAGACAATCGGAAATCTGATGAACATGAAAAATATTTATTTTGTACCGTTTGGTCAGGACAATTACAAGAGTAAGCCGAACTCGATGATCGCGAAGATGAACCTTCTGCCGGACACAATTGAAGCGGCGATGCGTGGAAGACAACTGCAACCGATGATCGTATCGGAAGTCTAATAGGGCGGGCCTGTTCCTGCCCGCCTACATAGTTCTTTTTAAATACTTAATTTTACATTATATTTTTTAAACCATTCGTTGATTTGCACATAATAAGCCATCAGCTGCGGACCGGCCATCAACTGACCGAACCAAGGTTTGCCGAGATCCTTCGGATGGTAGCAGAACGCCTGAAGCTTTTTCGGATTGGCAATCGCAAGAAGCGGACCATCGGAACTGATGATTTTCTGCAATGCGGCGATCAGGAGAGACTCGTAACCCGGATCGTAGGTTTTCGGGAACGGGCTTTTTTTGCGTGTACGGATTTCTTCCGGAATCAGACCGGATGCATAGGCACGGAGCAGATGCTTGACTTCGCCATCCTTTGTCTTCATCTCATAAGGAACATTGAACAGATATTCTGCCAGCGCAAGATCTGCAAACGGAACGCGGGCATCCATACTGTTGTAGGCAGCGGCGCGATCGGTGCGGTCGACAAGCGTCTGCATGAAGTAGCGGACAGTCAGATAGAAGGTGCGTCTGTGGAGCATCTCTTTTGCTGCATGGCTGCCATCAATTCCAATCTCGCTGCAACTTGCCTGGTACTGTGAACTGATGTAAGAATCAATATCTAATCGATTAATTAAATCATCCGTTAATAATAATTTCCGTGGGGACAGATCTTTGGTCCATGGAAATGTATTGGATTCATACATTTCCGAGCGATGATACCAAGGATAACCGCAGAATAATTCGTCGGCGCATTCACCGGTATAGATGATCGGATGATCCTTTGCAATCTTACTGCAGAAATATACGAGTGAAGAATCGACATCTGCCATCGCAGGAGCATCATGCGCTTCGAGAGACGGCATTAAGTAGTCAAATAATTCGGCATTGCCGCAGGTCAGCGTTGTGTGGTCACTGCTCAGAAATTCACGCATCTGCTGGACAAACGGTGCATCGAGTGACGGCTGGAAACTGTTGGCCTGAAAGTATTTGCTGCTTCCGATGAAATCAAAGGAATACGTTACGATCGGATCAGGAGACAGCTGTGCCAGCTTCGCGGAGACCACGGAGGAATCCAGTCCGCCGGAGAGGAGGGATGCGTATGGAGCATTGGCGCTTGCTGCGACCTGGATCGAGTGATCCAGTAATTCCCGGATATGTGCTACGGTGTCTTCGTAGGAATCGGTGTGCTCCTTTACCGTAAACTGATGGTAGCGTTCGGTATAGAATCTGCCTTTGCCACTGACAAGCATGTGACCCGGTTTGAGTTCTAAGATGTCACGGTACACGGTATGCCCCGGTGTGTGTGCCGGTCCCATGGAAAGCAGTTCGTTTAATCCTTCCGCGTCTACAACAGGCTCGACTCCGGGATACTGCAGGAGCGCTTTCGGTTCGGAGGCGAAAACGAGAACCTGCTTCTGCACGGTATAAAATAAAGGTCTAAGACCAAGCGGATCACGGAACAGATACATCCGGTTATTTCGCTCATCGTAGATTGCGATTGCGAAAGCGCCGGACAGTTTCTTAACAAAATCGGTTCCGTATTGCAGGAAAGCACAAAGCAGCAGTTCTTCCTGGGATAAACCATCTGTGATGACGCGTGCGCGTTGCAATTCCTCACGCAGTTCGGGAAGGTTTGCGATAAAACCATCGTACATGATCGTATAATTTTGTCCGTTGAATTTCCTGGTGGCAGGCTGGGGCTCACATGTAATCTGTGGATGAATGCTGCCGCAGGCGAGCGCGTTATGATTCATGCATCCGTGCGGGAAATAATAGAATTCCTGACGGTCGGGGCCTCGTCTGCGTAAAGCAAGTGACATGTTTTCGATTGTGTTTTTTACTTGCTCGTTCTCTTTCTGAAAAATAAAATCTGGATGAAAAAATCCGGCTATACCGCTCATAAATAACTCCTGAGAAATGTTCTTAGAAATTATATGAGCAGATAGCCGGAAAAAGAATGGATGTCCGTATGAATTACGCGTTCTGCTGGGCGTTATATGCCTCGCGAAGCGCTTTGGCAAGCTGGTCACCGCAGGAAGTGTTTTTCATTCCACAGTGGATACCGCCGATACGGCGCTCAACCTCATCAACCGTCATTCCCTGTACGAGACGAGGGATTGCCTGTAAGTTTCCGTGGCAGCCGCCGGTAAATTTAACGTCTTTTACAATATCGCCATCAAGTTCTACTTCAATCTGTGTGGAACATGTGCCTTTTGTCTTATATAAATATGACATATGAAATTCCTCCTTTTTCTTGTGTACTCTCTGAATGGCTCAGCCATTTCGCCACAATTATAGCAACGGCGGACGCATTTTACAATGAAATGCGTGAATTTTTTGAAAAGTTTATACAGTGCATCCGGCAGCTTGTTAATAAAAAGTTCATAAAACGTTTACGCCATATGGAGTTGTGAAAAATTATGGAAAGTGATACAATACGAATATTCTATGCGAGTTAGGAGCTATATATTATGAGTACATTCACCAAACTTTTTGGTACACACAGTGAGAGGGAGTTAAAGCGCATTTATCCGATCGTTGACAAGGTTGAGTCCTATCGTGATCAGATGGCAGCTCTTTCTGATGATGAGCTGAAAGCGAAAACAAAAGAATATAAGGAGCGTCTGGAGAAGGGAGAGACACTTGATGATCTTCTTCCGGAGGCATATGCAACCGTACGTGAGGCTGCACGCCGTGTCCTTGGCATGGAGCATTACAGAGTACAGATTATCGGTGGTATCATCCTGCATCAGGGACGTATCGCTGAGATGAAGACCGGTGAAGGTAAGACATTGGTATCCACACTTCCGGCATACTTGAACGCTTTGGAAGGCAAGGGAGTCTGCATCGTAACGGTTAATGACTACCTGGCAAAGCGAGATTCCGAGTGGATGGGTCAGGTACATGAATTCCTCGGACTGACGGTAGGTGTTGTCCTTAATAGTATGGACAACGATGAGCGCCGCGAGGCATACAATTGTGATATTACTTATGTAACGAACAACGAGCTTGGTTTCGATTACCTGCGTGATAACATGGTAATTTACAAGGAGCAGCTCGTACAGAGAGATTTACATTACGCGATCATCGATGAGGTCGATTCTGTATTGATCGATGAGGCAAGAACACCACTTATCATTTCCGGACAGAGTGGCAAGTCCACAAAGTTATACGAGGCCTGCGATATTCTTGCGCAGCAGATGACACGTGGTGAGGATGTGCCGGAGTATTCCAAGATGGATGCCATCATGGGAATCGAGCAGGAGGAGACCGGAGACTTCATCGTAAACGAGAAGGACAAGGTGATCAACCTGACACAGGAAGGTGTGCATAAGGTTGAGCAGTTCTTCCATATTGAGAACCTTGCGGATCCTGAGAATCTTGAGATCCAGCATAATATTATCCTTGCACTTCGTGCACACTATCTTATGTTCCGTGATCAGGATTACGTGGTGAAGGATGATCAGGTTATGATCGTCGATGAGTTTACCGGACGTATCATGCCGGGAAGACGTTATTCCGATGGATTACATCAGGCAATCGAGGCGAAGGAGCATGTGAAGGTAAAGCGTGAGAGCAAGACCCTTGCGACGATCACATTCCAGAACTTCTTCAATAAATTTGATAAGAAGGCAGGTATGACCGGTACCGCTTTGACCGAGGAGAAAGAGTTCCGTGATATCTACGGAATGGACGTAATCGAGATCCCTACGAACCGTCCAATCGCCCGTATCGATCATCAGGATGCCGTATATAAGACCAAGAAAGAGAAATTTAAGGCTGTTGTAGAGGAAGTTAAGAAAGCACATGAGAAGGGGCAACCGGTTCTGGTTGGTACCATCACGATCGAGACTTCTGAGTTGATCAGCGGTATGCTGAAGCGCGAAGGTATCCAGCATACGGTATTGAATGCAAAGTTCCATGAACTTGAGGCTGAGATTGTTGCACAGGCCGGACAGCACGGTGCCGTAACGATCGCCACCAATATGGCCGGTCGAGGAACGGATATCAAGCTTGACGACGACGCAAAGGCTGCCGGCGGTCTGAAGATCATCGGTACCGAGAGACATGAGTCCCGCCGTATTGATAACCAGCTGCGTGGACGTTCCGGCCGTCAGGGAGATCCGGGTGAGTCCCAGTTCTTCATTTCTCTTGAAGATGATCTGATGAGATTGTTCGGATCAGAGAGACTGATGTCCGTATTTACAACACTTGGTGTACCGGAAGGCGAGCAGATCCAGCATAAGATGCTGACCTCTGCGATCGAGAAGGCACAGGAGAAGATCGAGTACAACAACTACGGAATCCGTAAGAATCTGTTAGAGTACGATCGGGTAAACAATGATCAGAGAGAGATCATCTACTCTGAGCGTCGTAAGGTATTGAACGGAGACAGCATGAGAGATGTCATCTTCAAGATGATCCAGGATCAGGTTGAGAAGGCGGTTGACACCTGTATCTCCAATGAGATTCCTCGTGAAGAGTGGGATTTAAATGAACTCAACGAACTGATTCTTCCAATCATTCCGCTTGAGCCGATCACAGAGGAGAGTATCTCTGACGTGAAGAATATGAAGGAACTTAAGCAGCATCTGAAGGAGAAGGCAGTACTTCTCTACGAGGCAAAGGAGACGGAGTTCCCTGAGATCGAGCAGTTCCGTGAGCTGGAGCGTGTTGTTCTTCTTAAGGTGATTGACGGTAAGTGGATGGATCATATCGATGATATGGATCAGCTGCGTCAGGGTATCGGACTTCAGGCATACGGTCAGAGAGATCCGCTTGTTGAGTACAAGATGGCTGGCTTTGATATGTTCGATGAGATGATTTCTGCAATTCAGGAAGATACAATTCGTCTTCTGTTCCACGTTCAGGTTGAGCAGAAGGTTGAGAGAGAGCAGGTTGCCAAGGTAACCGGAACCAATAAGGATGAGACTGTAGCAAATGCGCCGAAGAAGCGCGAGCATGCGAAGGTATATCCGAATGATCCGTGTCCTTGCGGAAGCGGCAAGAAATATAAGCAGTGCTGCGGACGTAAAACGGTATAGTTTGCGATTATGTAATTACACAAATAATAAAAAGAAAGGATCGATGTGGCTCCGGACAAGAGCACACGTCGGTCCTTTTTGATGGTATATGGATAGATATGCAATTTCCGTGCAAAAAGTGCAAAAACTACTTTTCATACATCAAATTTATGTGTATGATGAAAGAAGTGTTATGTAGTGAAACAAATGAGAGAGGATGGTTTTGAAAATGGATGCGTCAATGTTTATCGGTACATGGTGGTCACTGGTACCGCCGCTTCTTGCAATTATACTTGCACTTGTGACGAAGGAAGTGTACAGTTCCCTTTTTATCGGAGTCGCAGTGGGTGCGCTGCTTTATACGGGATTTCATCCGTGGAATGCGTTTACCGCGTTGTTTGATATCATGAAAAGCAGTATGAATTTAAATATTCTTATTTTTGATGTGCTGCTTGGAATGATCATTGTGCTTATGTCAAGGTCCGGCGGTTCGGCCGCATACGGTAAGTGGGCCGGAGACAAGATTAAGTCGAAAAAGAGTGCGATGCTTGCGACAACAGGACTTGGTATCTTAATCTTCGTAGATGATTATTTTAACTGTTTGACGGTCGGATCGGTTATGCGACCGGTTACGGACCGCTATAAGGTTTCGCGTGCAAAGCTGGCATATATTATTGATGCCACCGCTGCTCCGGTGTGCATTATTGCACCGATTTCCAGCTGGGCGGCAGCGGTCAATTCCTATGTGCCGGAGGATGCGGGAATCTCGGGCTTCCAGTTATTTTTGCGCACGATTCCGTACAATTTATATGCAATTTTAACGTTGACCATGGTATTTTATGTGATCGTGGCAAATTTTGATTTCGGTCTGATGAAAAAGCATGAAGACAATGCGGCCAGAGGCGATCTCTTTACATCCGGCGCAGAGGAGTTCGAGCAGGTAAAAGAGGAAGAAGTTTCTACAAAGGGCAAGGTGATTGATCTGGTGCTTCCCGTTGCGGTACTGATCGTATCGGCGATCGGTGCGATGATCTACACCGGATATCTGGGAGGCGCAGACAATATCGTCAGCGCGTTTGCAGGATGCGATGCTGAGACGAGTCTGATTTTTGCAACGATGGTTACGGTTTTTGTTACCTTATTTTTATATCTGCCACGTAAAGTCATTACATTTAAAGATTTCATGGGCAGTTTTGTGGAAGGCTTTAAGCTGATGATCCCGGCAATCGGAATCCTGATTTTCGCATGGACATTAAAAGGCATGGGTGACGCCTTGGAAATCGGCACGTTTGTTGAGAATGCGGTGGGAGCAAGTGCTTCAGCGAGTCTGCTGCTTCCGGCAATCCTGTTCCTTGTAGCAATTTTCCTCGCATTTTCTACCGGAACAAGCTGGGGGACTTTTGCGATCCTTGTACCGATCGCAATCGCAATGTTCCCTGGAACGGATAAGCTTGAGATGATGATCATCTCCGTATCGGCAGTTCTTGCCGGTGCGGTATGCGGCGATCATGTATCTCCGATTTCCGATACGACAGTTATGTCATCTGCCGGAGCGCAGAGCAACCATATTAACCACGTAACCACGCAGATGCAGTATGCGGCAGTGGTTGCAGTCGTATGTTTTATCGGTTACATTATCGCAGGGGTATCGCAGAGCTGGTGGATTGCGCTGGGCAGCAGTCTTGTGATCTTACTTGTTGTGCTGACGGTCATGAAGCGGTTGTTTGCTGCGCGCGAGAAGAAAAGCGTGGCTGCGTAATCATATAGTGATAAAATACAGAATCAAAAATGATTTCACAAATGATGTGTCAATGCTGTAAATGATGAAAATTTGCATGCGGCAGTGAGGCAGGAGTGGAAGCAGCATGCTTTGGGAGAAGAAGAAAATAACATGCGAAAGATAATAGAGGTACCATATATCAATCAGAGTGTTTCCTATCCGACCGGCTGCGAGAGCGTGTCGGCAACGATGCTTTTGCAGTATCTCGGTTATGAGATTACGGTGGATGAATTTATCCGGAACTATGTTCCGTGTGTGCCGATGCAGGAACGGGACGGACAGATGTGCGGACCGGATCCGCGCAAGGCTTTTTGCGGAAGCCCGTATGACAAGGATTCGTTCGGATGCTACGCGCCTGTGATCTGCGAGGCGCTGCAGAAAGCGGTTGGGGATAAGTACAGGGTGGTCGATGAGACGGGAACATCGATGCAGGAATTGATCCGGCGCTATATTGACCGGGAGATGCCGGTTGTGTTCTGGGCATGCATCGATATGAAGAAAGAAATCATCGGTCCTCAGTGGAAGCTTTTGGACAGTGGTGCGTTATTTACGTGGCGGTCAAACGAGCATTGTATGCTGCTCGTCGGATATGATGAGGAAGGATACTATTTCAATGATCCACACGAAAACCACGGATTGATCCGTTATCCGAAGGCTCTGGTTGAGGAGCGGCATAAAGCACAGTATGAGATGGCTTGTAGTATGAGGGACAGCTTGTAGGCGATAAAAACATATATCCGTTTCAAAAATAAATTTGTGGGGCAGCGCAGGCTGCCCCTTGTTTTTCAAATCATAGGAAATTCCCTCCTATGATTAAAAAGTGTTCCGCGAAAGTGTGCGGCAAGCGCACACTTTATTAAATGGTTCCGGAAATGGTAAGGGTGGTGACTCCCGGATCGGTGCTGATCGTACCGGTTGCCGGATTTGTGATAAAGGTTGCGGCCGGCACGGTGATACGTCCGGCGACAGTTGCAAATTCGCCGGTTGTTTCATCGTAAGTATAGTCGGTATTCAGTACAAGCGCTGTGCCGTTCAGCGTTGCAGTCAGGTTGGACAGGCGAGGCGTGAAAGTATCAGTGACAACAATTCCGGCTGCGGCATCGGCAGCGGTATTACCGGAGTTCTGAATCTGGAACGTGTAGGTCAGAGTTCCGTTTTCAGTAACCGGAACCGGGCTGACAGACTTGGTGATTGCAAGAATTGGAGCGGCGACAACACCGACGGTTTCTTCTGCGGTGATGGAAGTGATTCCCCCGCCCTCCGCAGTGACGATATTTGTGATTGCTGATTCACTTTGTAGAGGGGCAAACGCATTTGTCTGTGTTTCATAGGCAATGATCGCATTGCCTCCGGCAGGAACATTGATTCCCGTAATGGAGAGCGGCGGTCCTGCGGTAACGGTTGGCGTGGTCTGCAGAACTCCATTTACATAATATTTTACAGAGCCAGCAAGATAGTTAAGAGGAGTCAGCGTGGCTGTCCCGGAAGCGTAAGCTCCAAGGTTGTCGGTCAGAGTAAGACCGTTTATCGGGAGTGTGCCTGAATTCAGAATGCTGATGACATAGGTGATAGGTCCGTTTGGATCATATTGGTCCCGTACAGCAGTCTTGGTCATGGAAAGTACTTCAAGAATTTCCCCTACAGCAATGTTTGAATTTGTTACGGAATTGCCGTAACGCAATTGAGCCTGATTTGTAAATCTTGGCATAATTTTTCCTCCTTTTCATATATGCGGGTACACTATAAGATATGCATGAAATTTCTTAAGTGATATTAAGAAATTCTTTATCAAAACTTGATGGTATTCCGGGTTCGCTTCTTGTATGATGAGCATAGATGGTTAGAGGAAAACCACCGAACCATCTGACCGACAGAAGGTAAGTATCATTTCGGTCAGGCAAAACAGAGGTGGAACAGGGGGATACGTATGAGAAAAATCATGCAGGGATTGGTTATGGTATTGGTATTGGCGTTGGCACTGATCAGTCCGATTGAAACGGTCAGCAGTGCGGCTTCGGAGACGGTCCGTGCTGCCGAAGCGGGAGGAGAGAATTACACAGATCCGGTGATTCCGGATATCGAAGATTCCAATCGTGAAAATACGGATACAGAAATGCCGGATAACGAGAATCCGGACGCGGATGAGCCTGATACGGAGGAACCACAGCCGGTATTGCAGGGGCTGATTCGTGATGAGAACGGTCATTTGTTTTACTATAAGGATGGCGTTAAACTTAAAAATACATGGAAGACCGTAAACGGAAGTAAGTACTATTTCGGCAAAAGCGGGAAAGCCTATGTTGGAAAGCGAAAAGTCGGCAAGGCAACCTACTATTTTGCGGTCAACGGAAAGCGCAAGACCGGATGGCGCACGATTGATGGAAAGAAATTTTATTTTTCTCCGAAAAACGGCAAAATGATAACCGGAAAGAAAACGATTTCCCACTATCTGTGCTATTTTAGTGACAAAGGCGTTTTGACGCGCAAAATTGATAAGAACAAGAAGATGGTTGCATTAACTTATGACGATGGTCCGTCCATCTACACACCACGCATTTTAAAGATACTGAAAGAGAATGATTCGGTGGCAACATTTTTCGTTGTTGGAAATCGCGTGCCGACGTACTCTGATACCGTAAAGACTGCCTGTGACATGGGTTGCGAGATCGGAAATCATACCTATGAGCACAAATGCCTGACAAGGCTCAGCGAGGCGGAAGTCAGGCGCCAGATCAGCAGAACAAATAAAAATGTTAAAAAGGTGACTGGACAAACACCGGTGATCATGCGTCCGACCGGTGGAGCTACGAACACCAATGTGAAGAAGTGGGTGGGCATGCCATCCATTATATGGTCGATCGATACGCTTGATTGGAAGACGCGCAATGAGGACAGCACGAAGCGTGCGGTACTCGATCATGTGAAGGATGGAGATATCGTACTGATGCATGATCTCTACAGCGCGACTGCGACGGCATCGGAGACGATCATTCCGGAACTTGTCAAGCAGGGGTACCAGCTTGTGACGGTCAGCGAACTTGCAGAGTGCAGGGGTGGAATGCAAGAGACAGGCGCATATTTTAATTTCAGAAAAAAGTGAAAATAACGAATGGTAAAGAATATATTTTTGTCTAGAAAAGAAGCACAGAGCACAAAACTCCGTGCTTCTTTTTTACTAGCAAATGTTGCGTTGCTAATTTAGATCGTTTTGGAAATAACCAGCGTGCTGTCATCTGGATTGGTGATGCTGGCTTCATTTTCAAAAGGCGTGAACTCGTTTGTGCGCGCCTCGTAGATGATGATCGCATTGCCGCTGACAGGAATATTGATTTCGGTGATCGTAACAGGAACGCGGTGGTCACAACCGTCGGAGCCGTCTGCAGGACACCATTGGCATAAATTTTCCTTCCCTTCATATATGCGGGTATACTATAAGATATGCATGAAGTTTATTGAATGGTATTAAGAAATTCTTTCGATTACTTTGATGGTCTTTCTATGTAAAATTATGTAAGATAAACACAGATTTAAAATGTAACGTCAGCAAGGAGATATATCAGAGATAAGATAAGTATTACCAACTTCAATCAACTTTTTTTAAAATATATTGTAATATGTTTATGAAAATCCATAGTATATAAATGAAAGGGGGGATATATTTGGAGGATAGTAAGATAATTGAGTTGTTCTTTGCGCGCTCGGAACAAGCAATCATTGAACTGTCAAAGAAATACGAAATGATATGCAAAAAAATTGCAAAAAATATTCTGAATAATATGCTTGATGCTGAAGAATGTGTCAATGATGCATATTTAGGAATGTGGAATACGATTCCACCTCAAAATCCCAATCCATTATTGGCATATGTTAGCAGAATTGTACGAAATATTGCAATAGCAAAATATCATTCAAATACTGCAATCAAGAGGAATAGTTTTTATGATATAGCCCTGGATGAACTTGAAAGTTGTTTGGCATCTTCATCATCAGTTGAGGATGAACTAACTGCAAAGGAATTAACGATTATGTTGAATTGTTTTTTAGATACATTGGAGCGAGAAAAAAGAGTCATGTTTGTACGGCGTTATTGGTACGCTGATTCAATTCCTGAGATTGCAGAACGTTTTCACATTAGCAATAATTATGTATCAGTTTGTCTTTCTAGAATACGAGGAGAACTAAAAAGATATTTGGAGAAAGAAGGAGCTATCATATGACACGTGAAGAAATTTCGAATGGAGTAGGGAATATAAAGGATCAATATATCCAAGAGGCGGCAGATTATTCAGCATCAGGCTATAAAAACCATGCTACAAAGAGACCTTTAATATTTGAGCGTGCTAGGTTTGGGTTTAGAAATGCAAGTAAATCATGGTTGAAGTTAGGTATAGTAGCAACTTGCATAATGCTCATGATTTGTAGCGTGATTGAATTGGCTATAAGAAAGCCTATTATAACAGAACCGAATGAAACTGCGTATAAGCCAGCCATTATGTATGATTCTAATTTGTACCTCATATCTTCACAGAATCCGGATTCGTTTCAAATAGATGAGAGTGAACTGGTATGTGTTGGAACAATTAAAGATGTTATTGCAGGAACAAGTTTTCCAACTAAAAATTTTCAATCAAGTGGAAATGAGGATTTGCTTGGTTGTGATGTTTATATTGTTAAAAAGTATCCTAAGGAAATATTTGTATATGATCATGATGGAAAATTATTTGTGTATGATATTCTTTAATTAAAATTAGGCTCGTTGCTGAATTAGCAGATGATGAAATTGTGTTTAAACAAGGAGAAAATTATATGATGAAAAAAATATTTTAAAGTGTGGAATTGTAAGTATAATGGCATTTGTTTTCACGTTGGGGATGGGAGCATTTCCGATAAGTGCAAGTGAGCATAATACTACTAATAATACTTTTTATGTTGAAACTGAGTATGTGCCAGATGAAGCAATCGATTATGCGGTTGATAATGTGTTTGATTATTTAGTAGCGCGTTCAAGTGAGGAAAGTTTTGAATTAAATGATTTGACTATGGGAAGCCCTTTTTCGATGGGAAAGGAAAGCGCGGATGATATAGATGTGTATTATTTTCCAATTTTTTCGGGTAAAGAGTTCCTTTATACATTTAGAGTGTATAGAGAAGAAGGACAGTATACAGGTATTCTTTCTCCATATATGGCAGGACACCTTAATCAGTATGCAGGCAGAACGACGGAGTCTGAACCGTTGTATATTTATATGCAATTTGGAAATGTTATAGCTGAACAAAATGGTGAAGTTGATATATGGGAAGAGCAACATGCTGGATATGAGTTAAATGGGAACCAGTCAGTTATGTTGGCAGAGAATACTGATTTAGAGACTACAGATATTTGTACTCCTATAGAATATAAAAAGAAAGTGATTCCAAGAACTGCTGCTTCAAAAACCTTATCCTTAGATATGGCTGAAACACAAGGAGATCAACAATGGTGTGCGGCATTTGCAATGGCGTCTATTTTGAGATATAAAGGTGCAGGAAGTAGTGTTACAGCTAAAGCAATTGTAAAATATTTTTATCCGAATAGTTCAGATTTGAAGAATGAGAGTGTTTCAAGATCTCAACTTGTAGAGTATGCCAAGGATAAAGGGTATTCCCAAACCAAAAATTCATCATCTACGTTATCGAATAGTACCGTTGTATCTGAAATAGGAAACAATACACCGATTTATGCGGGCTGTGCAGGTAGTGGCTCGTATGCGAAAGCAAGACATGCACTTGTTATATGTGGATATAATAATACAAAATCTACATATACGGTGTGGAATCCTTGGTATAGTTATACTGAAACGATGAGTCAATCTACAAAAACTTATGCTGTAAATTCAAAATCTTCTTTTACTTGGGATTGTACAATTTATAAGGTGAGAAAATAGGATAAATACTACGTTGACAATTTCGATTTATCCACTAGAAAATTATTTTTACACTTTTCTGCGACTTGAAGATCCGTGAGGCGGGACTATTTTAAAATGAATGCTAAGTACAGAACAAAAGTTCGATTTTGTTCTGTACTTTTTTTATATACTTTGCTATAATCAAGGGCAGACAAAATCGATTTGATACAGGAGAACAGAATGGATCATTTTAAGCTGGTATCAAAATATAAGCCGACCGGCGATCAGCCGCAGGCGATTGAACAATTGGTGAAGGGATTTAAAGAAGGCAATCAGTTTGAGACACTGCTCGGTGTCACCGGTTCCGGCAAGACGTTTACGATGGCGAACGTCATACAGGCGCTGAACAAGCCGACACTCATCATTTCCCATAATAAAACACTTGCTGGACAGCTTTATGGAGAGATGAAGGAATTCTTTCCGGAAAATGCGGTAGAATATTTCGTATCCTACTATGATTATTATCAGCCGGAGGCTTATGTACCGCAGTCGGATACCTATATTGCGAAGGATTCGGCCGTCAATGATGAGATCGATAAGCTGCGCCTTTCGGCGACGGCGGCTTTGACCGAGCGGAAGGATGTCATCGTTGTGGCTTCTGTTTCCTGCATTTACGGACTTGGAAGTCCGGATGAGTGGGAAGGCATGAGTGTGTCGTTGCGTCCGGGGATGGAGAGAGACCGGGATGATGTGGTGCGTGCATTGATCGATATGCAGTATACAAGAAATGACATGGACTTTAAGCGAGGTACGTTCCGTGTGCACGGTGATGTGTTGGAAGTGTTCCCGGCAAACAGCTCGGATACGGCGATCCGTGTCGAATTTTTCGGGGATGAGATCGACCGGATTACGGAGATTGATGTATTGACTGGTGAGATCCGCTGTTCTCTGGAGCATACGATGATTTTCCCGGCTTCCCATTATGTTGTATCGCAGGAGAAGATCAATAAAGCCTGCGATAATATTGAGGTTGAATTAAAGGATCGTGTGGAATATTTTAAGAAGAACGATAAGCTGATCGAGGCGCAGCGCATCGCGGAGCGGACGAATTTTGATGTCGAGATGATGCGTGAGACCGGTTTCTGCTCGGGAATTGAGAATTATACGAGACATCTGAATTTTGCGAAGCCGGGGGAGCCTCCGATGACACTCATTGATTTCTTTCCGGATGATTTCCTGCTGATCGTGGATGAGTCGCATATTTCGATTCCGCAGATCCGCGGCATGTATGCGGGCGACCGTTCGCGTAAGCAGACATTGGTGGATTACGGATTTCGTCTGCCGTCCGCTTTGGACAACCGTCCGTTGAACTTCGAAGAATTTGAGAGTAAGATCGATCAGATGCTTTTCGTTTCTGCAACACCGAATGTGTATGAGCAGGAGCACGAACTGATGCGCGTGGAGCAGATCATCCGTCCGACCGGACTGCTAGATCCGGAAATCTCGGTTCGCCCGGTTGAGGGACAGATTGATGATCTGATCGGAGAGGTGAATAAGGAGACGGCAAACCATCACAAGGTATTGATCACAACGCTGACAAAGCGTATGGCGGAGGATCTCACGCAGTACATGAGTGAGATCGGTATTCGTGTAAAGTATCTGCATTCTGACATTGATACATTGGAGCGTGCGGAGATCATCCGTGATCTGCGACTGGATGTGTTCGATGTATTGGTCGGCATTAACTTACTGCGAGAGGGACTGGATATACCTGAGATTACATTGGTTGCAATCCTGGATGCGGATAAGGAAGGATTCTTGCGTTCTGAGACGTCATTGATCCAGACAATCGGACGTGCCGCCCGTAACAGTGAGGGACACGTTATTATGTATGCGGACAAGATTACGGATTCGATGCGTGTCGCAATCGATGAGACGGAGCGAAGACGTAAGCTGCAGCAGGAATACAATGAGGAACATGGAATTACGCCGACAACGATCCAGAAGTCGGTGCGCGATCTGATCGCAATCTCGAAGAAGGTTGCAGCGGAGGAGATGGATTTTGCAAAGGATCCGGAATCTATGAGCAAGAAGGAACTCGAGAAGCTGATCGCCGATATCCAGAAGAAGATGCAGAAGGCGGCAACGGAGCTGAACTTCGAGGCAGCAGCAGAATACAGAGACAAGATGATATCGCTCAAGACAATGTTGCGTGATTTATAAGAACAACTATTCGGGTTGAATCATAAACAGATACAAAATCGTTGTGCTTGCACATAAGAGAGTGTATCTGTTTGTGATGGCAACTCTGAATAGAGTTGCCGCCACGCAACATAAGCAAAATGTGGAACAGCGTAGCTGTGAACGTCATCGATAGATGACGTATTTTGCGCATGTGTGTGGAATCCTGAAAGAGAAAGGAAAATTGTAATGGCAAAAAAACAAAGAAAATACATCAAGATTCGTGGCGCAAGCGAGCACAATCTGAAATCCATAGATATCGATATCCCAAGAGACGAATTTGTCGTATTGACCGGTCTGTCAGGTTCGGGAAAGTCATCCCTTGCTTTTGATACGATCTATGCGGAAGGACAGCGTCGCTACATGGAGTCGCTTTCGTCCTATGCGAGACAATTCTTAGGACAGATGGAGAAACCGAATGTCGAATCGATCGAGGGACTGCCACCAGCAATTTCCATCGATCAGAAATCGACGAACCGCAATCCGCGATCCACGGTTGGAACCGTGACGGAGATCTATGATTATTTTCGTCTGCTCTATGCGAGGATCGGTATTCCGCATTGTCCGAAGTGTGGACGTGCGATCGAGAAACAAACGATTGATCAGATGGTGGATGCTGTCATGAAGCTGCCGGAGAAGACGAGGATTCAGGTTCTTGCGCCGGTTGTCAGAGGTCGTAAGGGTGAGCATCAGAAATTATTTGAAAAGGCGAAGAAAAGCGGTTATGTCCGTGTGATCGTGGATGGCAACATGTATGATCTGTCGGAGGAGATTCCGATGGACAAGAATATCAAGCATAATATTGATATTGTGGTTGACCGGCTTGTGATCAAGCCGGGAATCGAAAAACGTCTGACCGACTCTCTGGAGAATGTGTTTGATCTGTCGGAAGGGAATGCAATCGTTGACGTCGTAGACGGCGAGCCGATGAACTTCTCACAGAACTTTGCCTGCCCGGACTGCGGAATCAGCGTGGATGAGGTGGAGCCGAGAAGCTTCTCGTTCAACAATCCGTTCGGTGCATGTCCGGTATGTTATGGACTTGGTTACAAGATGGAGTTTGATGAGAATCTGATGATCCCGGATAAGAAGCTTTCGATTGCAGAAGGAGCGATTCAGGTGATGGGATGGCAGTCCTGTACGGACCCGTCCAGCTACACGTATGCAACACTTCGCGCCTTGTCGGAAGGATATGGCTTTTCGCTGGAGACACCGTATAAGGATCTTCCGAAGGAGATCCGCCATATGCTGATCCACGGAGGCGATGGGAGAATTCTTAAGGTGCATTACAAGGGACAGCGCGGAGAGGGTGTCTATGACCTGAACTGGGAAGGTCTGATCCGCAATGTGGAACGCAGATACCGTGAGACCGGATCGGACACGATGAAGCAGGAATATGAGCAGTTCATGCGCATTACGCCTTGTGCGGAGTGCCACGGACAGAGACTGAAGAAGAGTTCGCTGGCGGTCACCGTCTGTGATAAGAATATCTATGAGATGACGGATATGTCCGTCAAGGATCTGGTCAAGTTCCTGGATAGTATGGAACTGACGCAGCAGCAACATTTTATCGGGGATCAGATCTTAAAAGAGATCCGTTCGCGTGTCGGTTTCCTGCAGGAAGTGGGGCTGGAATATCTGACGCTGACGCGTGCGACCGGAACACTTTCCGGAGGTGAGGCACAGAGAATCCGCCTTGCAACCCAGATCGGTTCGGGACTTGTTGGCGTTGCCTATATTCTGGATGAACCGAGTATCGGTCTGCACCAGAGGGATAACGATAAGCTGCTTCGGGCATTGATGAATCTCAAGGATCTGGGAAATACGCTGATCGTCGTGGAGCATGATGAAGATACGATGCGTGCAGCGGACTACATTGTGGATATCGGTCCGGCAGCGGGCGTACATGGTGGAGAAGTGGTCGCGGCAGGTACCGCAGCAGAGATCATGAAATGTAAGAAATCCATTACCGGTGATTATTTAAGCGGAAGAAAGAAGATACCGGTTCCGTCGGAGCGCAGAAAGCCGACCGGATACATTACAATCAAGGGAGCAAGAGAGAATAATCTGAAAAATATTGATGTAGATATTCCACTTGGCATTATGACCTGTATTACCGGTGTGTCCGGTTCCGGCAAAAGTTCTCTGACGAATGAAATCCTGTACAAGCACCTCGCAAGAACGTTAAACCGTGCGCGCTGTATTCCGGGAGAGCATGATGACATCCTTGGACTGGAGCAATTGGACAAGATCATTGACATCGATCAGTCACCGATCGGTCGTACGCCGCGTTCCAATCCGGCAACTTACACCGGTGTGTTTGACATGACCCGTGATCTGTTTGCAGCGACACCGGATGCAAAGGCGCGCGGATACAAGAAGGGAAGATTCAGTTTCAACGTCAAGGGCGGACGATGCGAAGCCTGCAGCGGTGACGGAATCCTTAAGATTGAGATGCACTTCCTGCCGGATGTGTATGTGCCGTGTGAGGTCTGCGGCGGAAAGCGTTATAACCGTGAGACGCTTGAAGTAAAATATAAAGGCAAAAGCATCTACGATGTGCTGGATATGACCGTGGAGGAGGCGTTGGAATTCTTTAAGAATGTACCGACCATCCACCGGAAGATCCAGACACTGTATGATGTCGGATTATCCTACATTAAGCTTGGTCAGCCGTCTACGGAATTATCCGGAGGCGAGGCGCAGCGTATCAAGTTGGCAACGGAACTCTCCAAGCGGGGCACCGGCAAGACGATCTATGTGCTGGACGAGCCGACGACCGGACTGCATTTCGCGGATGTCCATAAGCTTGTGGAGATTTTGCGCAAACTGTCGGACGGAGGCAACACGGTTGTTGTCATTGAGCACAATCTGGATGTCATTAAGACGGCAGATTATATTATTGATATGGGACCGGAAGGCGGAGACGGCGGCGGAACCGTGATCGCCAAGGGAACACCGGAGGAAGTCTGTCAGGTACCGGAGTCCTATACGGGACAATTCCTGGCTCCGTATTTGAAGTAATCACTCATTTGTGAATGCGTTGCTATGTACCTGCTTCGCGGGAGAGAAAGCATTCATTCCTCAGGTGCAATGTGCCTCACTGGGCAACCTCGCAGGCATTATTGGGGCTGCAAATTTGTTAGATATGTGAATTTAAAACCGAATATCATTCCTAATTTGTTAAGAAAAACTTAAATTGAAAAAAAAGTTTGAAAAATGGAATTAATTGTATATAATGTTACTGTATGCACAAAATATGATTGACTGCGGTTTTGCGCCCCTGCGCATGACCAGGTTACAGATAGATAACAGTAAGACAGAAAGGGGCATTATTGGAATGATCGGATCAGATATCGGAATTGATTTAGGTACTGCGAGTATTTTAGTATATATTAAGGGTAAAGGCGTTGTATTAAAGGAGCCATCCGTTGTGGCTTTTGACAGAGACACGAATAAGATTAAGGCAATCGGTGAGGAAGCTCGTCTGATGCTTGGACGTACACCGGGCAACATTGTTGCGGTTCGTCCGCTTCGCCAGGGTGTTATCTCAGATTACACCGTTACCGAGAAGATGATCAAGTACTTTATCCAGAAAGCTCTTGGCAAGAAGAGCTTCCGTAAGCCACGCATCAGCGTCTGCGTACCGAGCGGTGTTACTGAAGTAGAGAAGAAGGCCGTTGAGGACGCAACGTATCAGGCTGGTGCCCGCGAGGTAGAAATTATTGAGGAGCCGATCGCAGCTGCAATCGGAGCCGGAATTGATATTGCAAGACCATGCGGAAATATGATCGTAGATATCGGAGGCGGTACTTCGGATATCGCTGTCATTTCTCTTGGAGGATCGGTTGTAAGTACATCGGTCAAGATTGCCGGAGATGATTTTGATGAGGCGTTGGTCCGCTATATGCGTAAGAAACACAATCTTCTGATCGGTGAGCGTACCGCAGAGGATATTAAGATTAAGATTGGAACCTGCTATCCGCTTGCACAGAATGAGACGATGGATGTACGCGGACGTAACCTTGTGACCGGACTTCCTAGAACAATCACAGTCAGCTCCGAGGAGACCGAGGAAGCGCTCCGTGAGCCAACGCTGCAGATTGTGGAAGCTGTACATTCTGTATTGGAGAAGACTCCACCTGAATTGGCTGCCGATGTCGCAGACCGCGGTATCGTACTGACCGGAGGTGGCGCATTACTTCGTGGACTCGAGGAACTGATCGAGGAGAGAACAGGAATCAACACAATGACAGCTGAGCATCCGATGACCTGTGTGGCAATCGGAACCGGTAAATATGTAGAGTTTCTTGCAGGAAAAAGAGACGACGATTAAAGTGACAGGGAAGTGCGCGGATTATTTGCGCACTTTTCATGTTTTATAACGGAATTTTCAGGGACAAGTATTATATTTTCCTTGGAATGACCGATATATAATTTGAAGTGTAGGTATGGGACATAGAAACAGAGGTGTCATATGGTCAAAGGTTTATATACAGCACACACCGGTATGGTCAATGAAATGAAGCGTCTGGATATTCTGGCGAACAATCTGGCCAACGCGGACACAACCGCATATAAGAAGGAAGGAACGACAAGCCGCACATTTGCGGATGAGATGTCGTATCGCCTGAAGGATTCTTCGAATTCTTATCTGCCGAAGAAGCTTGGAACGATTACCTACGGTGTACACCTCGGACAGGTCTATACGGATTATGATTCGGGAAGTTTTAAGGTGACAGACAATACGAGCGATTTTGCAATTGATGGCAAAGGTTTCTTCGCGATCGCTTTCACCGACAAGGATGGAAACACTTCAGTGAAATATACAAGAGACGGTTCCTTTACCGTGAATACGGAAGGATATCTTGTGACGAAGGATGGAGATTATGTCCTGAATGCAACCGGCGCGATGAATGGAGACCCGGATCCGCGTAACCGGATTCAGATTGATCCGAATCAGACATTTTCCGTGAACCAGCTTGGCTATATCATGCAGAACGAGCAGATCGTCGGAACGCTTGGTATGGTTGATATTGATAATTATGACTATCTTGAGAAGTACGGAGAGAATATGTACAACCTGTTGGACGGAGGCAACCGGATCGCTACGGATGCCAAGGTGGAGCAGGGAGTGCTTGAGACATCGAATGTGAATGTCATTAAGGAGATGGTCAACATGATCACGATCCAAAGAGCCTATGAGGCGGGACAGAAAGTGATCACTTCGATCGATTCCACACTGGATCGCGCCGTCAATAATGTCGGACGCGTGCAGTAGATGAGCAAATAATAGGATGGAACATGCGTTAGAATGCATTTTGGCAGGGAAGCCGGAATAGAAACACAGAGTAAATAAGAGACAGCGAGGTAATTGCCTTATGATGAGAGCTTTATATACGGCTGCGACCGGAATGCTTGCGGAGCAGACGAATGTTGACACGATCGCCAACAACTTATCGAATGTTAATACAACCGGATATAAGACGGAGCGCACAGAGTTTAAGTCCCTGCTCTATCAGACGATCCAGACGAGAACCACTTCCGCTAATGGAGACCAGAAGCCGGTTGGCGCGCAGGTTGGACTCGGAACAAGAGTGGCTGCGACAACTTCTATGTTTACGCAGGGAGCCCTCCTCGACAGTGAGAGCAAGACCGATTTTGCTATCCAGGGAAACGGATTCTTCGCAGTGCGTGGCGAGGACGGCAATACTTATTATACAAGAAATGGTAACTTTACATGGAGCCTGAATGCTGCCGGAAGGACGATGCTTGCAGATTCGCAGGGATGTCCGGTTCTTGATTCGCGTGGAAATGAAATTCTGGTTCCGCAGAATGTGCAGTCGGAGAGCATGGTGTTCTCAGATGACGGCACGATCTCATACCGTGATCCGGCAACCAGTCAGGTGATTCCACTGAATCAGTCTTTCGGAATCTATCAGTTTAACAATCCGGCGGGACTTGAGAAGCTTTCTTCCAGCCGTCTGCAGGCGACCGCAGCTTCCGGTAATCCGATGCTGGAAGGTGCAACACCGGGATTGGAGCGTAGTGATGTCATCCAGAGTCGTCTGGAGGGATCTAACGTTCAGGTGGCGGATGAGATGGTGAACATGATCGTTGCACAGAGAGCTTATGAGCTGAACTCGAAGGCAATCACGACCGCAGATTCGATGCTGGATACTGCAAATAATCTGAAACGATAGTTATTGAGTTGTGCTGGTTGAGTAACACATCGGAGATGGATTATGAATTTGAAAGATCTGCATTTCGGGATGGAGGTACGATAGATGGATTTATCAGGAATTTCCGGAATTAATTCCAATTATCAGAGTGCAAAGGCAGACGCGAGTGCAGCGTCGAGCAATGCGTTACAGAATTCTCTCAAGGGAGTGTCTTCCGATGCTTCGGAAGATGAGTTAAAAGGCGTTATTAAAGATTTTGAGTCCTACTTTGTGGAACAGATGCTCAAACAGGTGAAGGATACATTCACTTCGGAGGATGAGGATTCTACGATGTCACAGTACAAGGATCTCTATATGGATCAGGCAATTGAGATGGTTGCAGACGAGGTTGTGGATCAGGTGGGAGAGAACCTTACGCAGCAGCTTTATGAGCAGATGCGTAGAAATCTGAATATTACGACCACAGAGTGATCAGGCTATAATGCAATAGGCAAAAATAAAGAGATGTGTTCATGACTGACACAGTATCCCCCGGAGTTGCAGCTCCGGGGTTTTTTGCATATTGTCCAGCTATCTGCAGATATAACGGATTCTCTAGTTGCCGGAACAGAAAGCTTAAATGCACCCTTGCAAGTATCGCCCTTGTGCTTCATAATAGAACATAAGGTCTGTGGGAAGCCGCAGGTGAGAGGAAAGACGAGGAAGATACTTTGGATAAGCAGCAACAGAGTAATGAAGAAGTGATAAACGGATATGTGGATCACATCATATTTCGAAATAATGACAATGGCTACACGGTAATGGTCATGATCTGTGACGAGGAAGAACTGACCTGTGTGGGCGTTTTTTCGGATATTGCGGAGGGTGAATGCATCGAGGCGAAGGGGGAGTATACGGATCATCCAACCTACGGACGACAGTTTGCGGTCAAAAGCTTCGAGGAAAAAGCGCCACAGGACGCGCTTGCGATCGAGCGTTATCTTGGATCCGGTGCGATCAAGGGAATCGGTATCGCTTTGGCAGCGCGTATCGTGCGAAGATTCAAGGAAGATACGTTCCGAATTATCGAGGAAGAACCGGAGCGACTTGCGGAAGTCAAAGGTATCAGCCAGAGGAAAGCAATGGAGATTGCGGATCAGGTCAATGAGAAGCGTGATCTGCGACAGGCGATGATCTTCCTGCAGCAGTATGGAATCAGCACAACACTTGCGGTCAAAATCTACAATACATATGGGCAGGAAGTGTACAGCATTTTAAAGGAAAATCCGTATCGTATGGCAGATGATGTGGACGGCGTAGGATTTCGGACTGCGGACGAGATTGCCTCGCGTGTCGGCATCCGGACAGATTCGGATTTCCGTATCCGGAGCGGTATTCAGTACGCTTTGCTGCAGGCTTCGAATGAGGGCAACACCTATCTGCCGATGCCGGAACTGACGCAGAGAGCCAGCGCGCTGCTTGAGATTGAATCGGAATATATTGAGAAACATTACATGAACCTCGCGATGGACCGCAAGATTATCATGCGCCAGGTGGATGATGTCACACAGATCTATGCGAGTGCTTTCTTCTATATGGAAGCAAATGCGGCGACGATGCTTAAGAATCTGGACACGAGTTTCGATGTGCCGGATATTGAGATCGAGGCACGCCTTCGTCAGATCGAGAAGCAGACGAAGATGGATTTAGATGAGCATCAGGTGGAAGCGGTCAAGGAAGCAGTCCGAAACGGTGTGCTTGTGATCACCGGTGGACCGGGAACCGGAAAGACAACAACGATCAATACGATCATTAAATATTTTGAATCGGAAGGCATGGATATCTTCCTTGCGGCACCGACGGGACGCGCAGCGAAGCGTATGAGTGAGACGACCGGATTTGAGGCGCGCACGATTCACCGTATGTTGGAACTGAACGGTGGTGTAGAAGGAAATGCAGGCTTTGAGCGGAATGAGCAGAATCCGCTCGAGACGGATGTGATCATCATTGATGAGATGTCGATGGTCGACATCTCGCTGATGTACTCGCTGCTGAAAGCAATTGTAGCAGGAACAAGGCTGATCCTGGTGGGGGACGTAAACCAGCTGCCGAGTGTCGGTCCGGGAAATGTGCTCAAGGATATTATTGATTCGGGGCTTTTTCACACGGTTATGCTGACGAAGATCTTCCGACAGGCAAGCACGAGCGACATCATTGTCAATGCGCATAAGATCAACCGCGGTGAGCCGGTCGAATTAGATAACAAGAGTATGGATTTCTTCTTCCTGAAACGTTACGATGCGGACAAGATTATTAACGTCACGCTTCAACTGATCTTACAGAAGCTTCCGAAGTTTGTCGGAGCATCGATGATGGACATCCAGGTGCTGACGCCGATGCGTAAAGGTCTGCTTGGCGTAGAACGCTTAAACACCGTGTTACAGATGTATCTGAATCCGCCGGATAAGCGAAAAAAGGAGAAGGAACACGGCACAACGCTTTTTCGCGAAGGCGATAAGGTAATGCAGATCAAGAATAACTATCAGCTGGAGTGGGAGATCCGCAGCAAATACGGATTGTGTATCGATAAAGGAACCGGAGTGTTCAACGGAGATACCGGAATCATCGAGGAGATCAACGATTTTGCGGAGACGGTTACGGTGTGCTTTGATGAGGGACGTATGGTGGAGTATCCGTATAAACTGCTCGAGGAACTGGAACTTGCGTATGCAGTAACCATTCATAAGTCGCAGGGATCGGAGTACCCGGCGGTCGTGATTCCGCTTCTGTCGGGGCCACGTATGCTGATGAATAGGAATCTTTTGTATACGGCTGTGACCAGAGCAAAAAAATGTGTTACAATTGTGGGAAATGATACGACGTTTGAGCAGATGATCGCGAACAATTCGCAGTTGAAACGATACAGTGGTCTACGTGACCGTCTGGTGGAGGATGCAACGGATCTGTAGAGCCAGAGATTGGGATGCGCAATTGTTTTTCCAATCATTGATTGGCGAAAGAATGGAACGTTAATTTTTTTGCGATAAAAGAAAGGAAGCACTAGCAATGGAAATAAAATTACTGACAACTGAACAATTACCGGAGGCGGCAGGACTCGCGCGCGGTGTCTTTGATTACTGTCTGCGGAATTCGATCAACAATCCGAAGATGGTGCAGGCTTTTGAACAGTATAGCCATCAGGATTATCTGAAACATATGATGGAAGAGAATTATCTGGTCATTTGGGGCGCGTATGAGCAGGGGACGATTGTCGGAATGTCTGCGATGCAGACTGAGGGACATATCACGATGCTCTATGTGCATCCGATGTACCAGCGACGTGGAATCGGTAAGAAACTGCTGGAAGAAATGAGAAAATATGCAAAAAGCGCTTATAATCTTTCAATAGTCACGGTGAATGCAATGCCGGTATGGACGGAAAATTATTTTGCAAGGCGTAAGTTCTCCAGAATGAATGTGATGCCAAACAATGATTTTGTTTCAATGCAGGCTGTGGCGATTGACGAAGTTACTTATGAGAAGAAGCCTCTTTCCACAGGTGTGGTACTTTCGGTTGTCTTCGGATCGCTGTTTTTCTGTATTCTGGCGGTCGTGATCGGACTGGTTCAACTGATCGGATAATGGGTGTTACCAACAAAATGTATAATTTATATATATTTATTAAAAAAACCTCGGCACTTTTTTCGATGCTAAAGTAGTTGAAAAAAGTGCCATATTATGATAAACTTTTTACAATTTAGGCAGAGGCGATAAGTCTGCCATAATGATAGCAAGAAAAGAGACTCCCTCTTTTTTTTTGCCAAGATGCAGGAAACACAACAGAAAGGCAGGGCATATAATGAAAGCTTTCTTGATACTCGAAGACGGAACCGTATTTACTGGAACAAGTATCGGTTCGACAAGAGAAGTGATCAGTGAGATCGTATTTAATACTTCTATGACTGGATATTTGGAGGTCCTGACAGACCCATCCTATGCGGGACAGGCAGTTGTCATGACTTATCCGCTGATCGGAAATTACGGAATTACACCGGATATGGAGTCTGCGCGTCCTTGGCCGGACGGATATATCGTAAGAGAATTATCCCGCACCGCCAGCAATTTCCGCTGTGAGGGAACGATTCAGGACTTCTTATTAAAGCATGATATTCCGGGAGTAGCAGGCATTGATACACGTGCTCTGACCAAGATTCTCCGTGAGAAGGGAACCATGAATGGAATGATCACAACAAATGAGAACTACAATCTCGATGAGATCCTTCCGAAGTTAAAGGAATACACAACCGGAAACGTTGTGGATAAAGTAACCTGCAGCGAGAAGAAGGTTCTTCGCGGAACCGGTAAGAAGGTCGCTTTGCTTGACCTTGGTGCAAAGAATAATATTGCAAAATCCCTGAATGCAAGAGGTTGTGAGGTGACAATCTACCCGGCACACACAAGCGCTGAGGAGATTCTTGCTACCAATCCGGACGGCATTATGCTCAGCAACGGACCGGGAGACCCGAAGGAGTGCAAGGAAATTATTGAAGAGATTCATAAATTATATGAGAGTGATGTGCCGATTTTTGCAATCTGTCTTGGACACCAGCTTATGGCATTGGCAACCGGAGCGGATACGCACAAGATGAAATACGGACATCGTGGAGGAAATCATCCGGTTAAGGATCTTAAGACGAACCGTGTTTATATTTCTTCCCAGAATCACGGATATGTTGTTGATACGGATACATTGGATCCGAATGTTGCCAAACCTGCATTTGTCAACGTTAACGATGGAACAAACGAGGGCCTTGAATATATCGGTAAGAATATTTTTACGGTTCAGTTCCACCCGGAGGCTTGCCCTGGACCACAGGATTCCGCGTATCTGTTTGACCGTTTCATTACCATGATGGGAGGAGATAAATAATGCCAAGAAATAAAGAGATTAAAAAAGTATTAGTGATCGGTTCCGGCCCGATCGTCATCGGACAGGCAGCTGAGTTCGATTACGCCGGAACACAGGCATGCCGCTCCCTGAAGGAAGAGGGCGTAGAGGTATGTCTCGTTAACTCGAACCCGGCGACCATCATGACCGATAAGCAGATTGCGGATCAGGTATATATTGAGCCGTTGACGGTTGATGTATTAAAAGAGATCATCTTGAAGGAGAAACCTGACAGTGTTCTTCCGACACTCGGAGGACAGGCGGGATTAAACCTTGGTATGGAGCTTGCAGAATCCGGATTCCTTGAGGAGAACGGAGTCAAGCTGATCGGTACAACTGCTGAGACAATTTTCAAGGCTGAGGATCGTCAGGCATTCAAGGATACTATGGAGAAGATCGGTGAGCCTTGTGCGGCATCACAGGTCGTTAATACGGTAGAAGACGGTATCAAGTTCACAAATACGATCGGTTATCCGGTTGTACTTCGTCCGGCTTTCACACTTGGAGGAAGCGGCGGTGGTATTGCCCACAACGAGCAGGAACTTGTTGATATCTTGAGTAACGGACTTCGTTTAAGCCGTGTCGGTGAGGTTCTTGTAGAGCGCTGCATCGCCGGATGGAAGGAAGTTGAGTACGAGGTAATGCGTGATGCGAACGGCAACTGTATTACCGTATGTAACATGGAGAACATCGATCCGGTCGGCGTACATACCGGAGATTCCATCGTAGTTGCTCCGTCACAGACACTCGGAGACAAGGAATACCAGATGCTCCGTAGTTCTGCATTAAACATCATCGATGAGTTAAAGATTACCGGAGGATGTAACGTACAGTACGCTTTGAATCCGGATTCCTTTGAATATTGTGTTATCGAGGTTAACCCTCGAGTATCCCGTTCTTCCGCTTTGGCATCTAAGGCAACCGGATATCCGATCGCCAAGGTTACCGCGAAGATCGCTTTGGGATATACCCTTGATGAGATCAAGAACGCCATCACACAGAAGACTTACGCAAGCTTTGAGCCGATGCTTGACTACTGCGTTGTCAAGATCCCAAGACTTCCGTTTGATAAGTTCCTGACCGCAAAGAGAACCTTAAGTACACAGATGAAGGCAACCGGTGAGGTTATGAGTATCTGTGATAACTTCGAGGGTGCTTTAATGAAAGCCATCCGTTCTCTCGAGCAGCATGTGGATTGTCTGTTGTCTTATGACTTCTCGAACCTTAATGATGAGGAACTTGAGGCACAGCTTCATGTTATAGATGACCGTAGAATCTGGGTGATCGCAGAGGCACTGCGCCGTGGCGTATCTTACGATCACATTTATGATATTACGAAGATTGACCGTTGGTTCATCGACAAGATCGCCATCCTTGTTGAGATGGAGAAGCGACTTCAGAATGAAGAACTTACTGTTGAACTTTTAAAGGAAGCAAAGAGAATTGAGTTCCCGGATAACGTGATCGCAAGACTCACCGGTAAGACCGAGGAAGAGATCAAAGAGATGCGTTATGCGAACGGAATCGTTGCAGCATACAAGATGGTTGATACCTGTGCGGCTGAGTTCGCAGCAGAGACACCATATTACTACAGTGTATTCGGAAGCGAGAATGAGGCTGTTGAGACAAAGCCACAGAAGAAGGTTCTTGTTCTCGGATCCGGTCCAATCCGTATCGGACAGGGTATCGAGTTCGACTTCTGTTCCGTACATTGTACATGGGCATTCGCAAAGGAAGGCTGGGAGACGGTTATCATCAACAACAATCCTGAGACCGTATCTACAGACTTTGATATTGCAGACAAGCTTTATTTCGAACCGCTGACCGCGGAAGATGTTGAAAGCATCGTAAATATTGAGAAGCCGGACGGAGCTGTTGTTCAGTTCGGTGGACAGACCGCTATCAAGTTAACCGAAGCGTTGATGAAGATGGGCGTTAAGATTCTTGGTACAAAGGCAGAGGATGTCGATGCTGCCGAGGATCGTGAGCTTTTTGATGAGATTCTTGAGAAGACCCATATCCCGAGAGCTGCCGGTGGAACTGTATTTACCGCTGAGGAGGCAAAAGAAGTTGCCAACCGTCTCGGCTATCCGGTACTTGTTCGTCCGTCCTACGTACTTGGTGGACAGGGTATGAAGATCGCCTTCAATGATGAGGAGATCGAGGAGTTCATCGGAATCATCAACCGAATTGCACAGGATCATCCGATCCTTGTTGATAAATACTTGCAGGGTAAGGAAATCGAGGTCGATGCTGTATGCGATGGAACCGACATTCTCATCCCTGGTATCATGGAGCATATCGAGCGTACCGGAGTCCATTCCGGAGACAGTATCTCGGTATATCCGGCTCCGACGATCAGCGATAAGGTTAAGGAGACCATCGTTGAGTATACGAAGCGTCTGGCACAGGCACTTCACGTAGTTGGTCTGATCAACATCCAGTTCATCGCGATGAATGAGGAAGTTTACGTCATCGAGGTTAACCCGCGTTCATCCAGAACGGTTCCGTATATCAGCAAGGTAACCGGTATCCCGATCGTTGACCTTGCAACCAAAGTCATCATCGGCAACACGATCCGTGGACTCGGCTACGAGCCAGGACTTGCTCCAGTTGCGGATTACATCGCAATCAAGATGCCGGTATTCTCCTTCGAGAAGCTGCGTGGTGCGGAGATCAGTCTTGGACCGGAGATGAAGTCGACCGGTGAGTGTCTTGGTATTGCCAAGTCCTTCAACGAGGCATTGTACAAAGCGTTCTTAGGCGCAGGCGTACAGCTTCCAAAGCATAAGCAGATGATCATGACCGTAAAGGATGCCGACAAGCCAGAGGCAGTCGGTGTTGCAAAGCGTTTCGAAGCGCTCGGCTACAAGATCTATGCAACAAGAAGTACCGCAAAGTACTTACAGGAGCATGGTGTAAATGCGCTTCGCGTCAATAAGATCACACAGGAGTCTCCGAATGTTATGGACTTAATCCTCGGACATAAGATTGACCTAGTGATCGATACACCTACACAGGGTAACGGTGATAAGACAAGAGACGGATTCCTGATCCGCCGTAATGCGATCGAGACCGGTGTCTACTGTATTACTGCGATGGATACGGCAAATGCGCTTGCCCGCTCTCTTGAGACAGCGAACGGACAGCTTACTCCGGTTGATATTGCAACTGTTAAAAACCTTTAAAAAAATATATATGAATCACCAAGGGCTTCTCCTTCTTACAGGAGAAGCCCTTTTTCGAACGCCCATTAAGGCAGACACGAAATCCATCGGACGTGTCTTTGTGGAACGAACGCTGGAGCGCCACTGTCGAAACTTGAACGAACACAAATCATCAAAAGAGTCATATTTGTACTTTTTGCAAATTCAAGGTTCTGGATATCGCGTCCAAAGAGCAGAAGCCGCCTCGGGTCTCACGCACGCGGAAGCCAGCCGCTGGCCGGGAGCCATCCAAGAAACGCGAAACATGAACCCCGCTTCATAAGACGTTAAGGAAGTCTTAAGTTGTATACACAATACCACTATGGTAAAATGACATCGTATGAATAGAAAAGAATTCTTTCAAAAGAACAAAAATAAAATCATATGTTTTATCGCAACGGTGGTTCTTGCAATTGTAACAATCTATGCCGTATTTCAGGGAAGCGGAATCTCGCGTGCGGAGCTGCTGCAGAGTATCAGGGAAGCATCGCTGCCGGGAATCGTGTTGGCGGCGGTGTGCATGCTCGGCTTTGTCTACTTTGAGGGTGAGGCGATACGTGTGATCGTCCACCATATGGGATATCCGGTGAAGCGGAGTCACGGATTCGTGTATTCGGCGGCGGATGTGTATTTTTCGGCGATCACGCCGTCCGCATCCGGAGGCCAGCCGGCCAGCGCCTTTTTCATGATGAAGGATGGAATACCGGGATCGGCAGTGATGGCAGCTCTGCTTTTGAATCTTGTGATGTACACACTTGCAGTGGTGACACTTGGTCTGTTGAATTTCATCTGCGCACCGGGAATGTTCCTGCAGTTTGGCATCGTCGGACGAATTCTGATCGTGAGTGGAATGCTGGCTTTATCGGGACTGGCGATCCTGTTTTGCATGCTTCTGAAGAAACGGGATATTGTGCGCGGACTGATGACCGGTCTTGCGATGTCTCTGTGGAGAATCCATTGTAAGCGGTTGGCGAAGCGACTGGTAAAGAAGCTGAACAAGGCTTTGGATGAGTATGGACAGTGTGTATCGCTGATTTTTAACAATAAAGCGATGCTGATCAAAGTGTATGTGCTTAACCTGTTGCAACGTCTGTCACAGATTTTAGTGACACTCGTGGCATTTGCCGCATTGCATGGAGATTTGCGCACATTGCCGAAGCTTCTCGCTACACAGATTTATGTTGTGCTCGGTTCGAACTGTGTGCCGATTCCGGGAGGCGTCGGTGTCACGGATTATCTGATGCTCAACGGATATAAGCAGCTGATGGAGAAGACACAGGCATATCAGCTGGAAATCTTAAGCCGTGGATTGTCGTTTTATGTATGCATTTTTGTGAGCATGGCAACCGTTGCGATCGGTTATCTTGTGCTCAGAAAACAAAAGAAGAACCATTGATGTTAACTAACTAGGATGAGGAGAAAAGAAAATGATTGGATTTTATGACTATACGGTAATCCTGACGTATTTGTCGATACTGTCGGGGACAGCCGGAATAATACTTTGTTTGAACGGAATCGGACACCCGTACCTTGGGATGTTCTTCCTGCTGTTTTCCGGATTGTGTGACACCTTCGACGGAAAAGTTGCGCGTATGAAGAAGGAGCGTACCGCAGAGATGAAGCGTTTCGGTATCCAGATCGATTCCCTCGCGGATCTGATTGCGTTCGGCGTGCTTCCGGCGTGTATCGGTATGGCGATGTTCCGAAGCCGCATGCAGATGCAGGTGTTTTCCGGACCAAAGATTGCGTTGCTGCAGGATTATCCGATCATCTATCAGAGTGTGCTGACGGTAATTGCAATTCTTTATGTGCTGGCGGCGATGATCCGGCTTGCTTATTTCAATGTGATGGAGGAATCGGATCAGAATCGTGACGAAAATGGTGAGAAAACATTTACAGGACTGCCGGTAACCAGTGCGGCACTGATCTTTCCGGCTGTTATGATTTTACATATTCTGATCAAGGCAGATCTGACACTGATGTATTTTGGAGTCATGATCGTAGTGGGAATTTTGTTTCTGGCGCGTTTTCACATTAAGAAACCGAAGAATAGTGCGATTGCAGTTATGATCGGAATCGGTGCACTTGAGTTTGTGCTGCTTGCAATCAAATTGATCTGTTGGAGAAAATAGGAGATATGAATGGATACATTACAATTTCTGTATCACACGATTCCGGGCAGGTGTGTGCTCAAAGTATTGACCCGCCCTGGAATTTCGAAAGCCTGTGGCAGATTCCTTGATTCGGATCTGTCACATTTTCTTATAAAATCTTTTGCGGATAAGCATGAAATTGACCTGTCTGAATATGAACTGGACGGTGTGCGTAGCTTCAACGATTTCTTCTCGCGCGAGATCAAGGAGGGGCTTCGACCGATTGATATGGATGAAAAGCATCTGATCGCACCGTGTGACGGATTGCTTTCTGTATGGAAGATTTGCGAGGACACCGTCCTTCCGGTTAAGCAGAGCAACTATACGATTTCGAGCCTGTTACGGAATCCGAAGCTGGCGGCACACTATCGTGATGGATATTGCCTGGTATTCCGCCTCTGCGTCAACCACTATCACCGTTATTGTTACGTGGATTCCGGAAAGAAAAGCCGCAACGTTTTCCTGCCAGGTGTATTACACACGGTGCGCCCGATCGCATTGGCACAGTACCCGGTGTTCACGGAGAACAGCCGCGCGTATACATTGATCCGGACGCCAGAATTTGGTACAGTCGTGCAGATGGAGGTCGGTGCGATGCTCGTCGGACGGATCGTAAATCACGAGCAGGAGGCACAGGTGATTCGTGGCGCGGAGAAGGGAATGTTTCAATACGGAGGATCCACGATCATTGTGTTGATTGGTAAGGATCAGGTGCAGATGAGGGAAGACCTGCTGAAAAATGCGCAGTTTGGCGTGGAGACTGCGGTACAGATGGGAGAGACGATCGGTTATGCGAAGAAAAATTGAGAAAATCGTTCCGCGTTATGCATGGGGACCGCTGATCCTGGCGGTTGTAGTCAATATGGCAGTCTATGAGGGTGTCGCATTATTTAAGGAGCATCTGACATTCTACTCGCTCGAACTTCCTATTGATCGGATGCTTCCGTTTGTTGCGCCTTTTATCGTGTTCTATCTGTTGGCGTTTGTGCAATGGATCATCAATTATGTGCTGATCGCACGAGAAGGCAAGACGTTTTGTTACCGCTTCGTGTACGGAGATGTGATCTCGAAACTGTTCTGTTTGCTCTTCTTCGTGCTGCTTCCGACCACGATGGAGCGCCCGGAAGTGGTGGGAACAAGTGTGTTTGACTGGCTGGTGAAATTCATTTACCACATGGATGCACCGGTGAATCTGTTTCCGTCAATCCATTGTCTGGAAAGCTGGTGTTGTATCCATGCGGCATTTGAGATGAAGAAAGTGCCGAATTGGTACAAAGGAGTCACGGTTGTGATGTCACTCGGGGTGTTTGCTTCGACGCTTCTTGTCAAACAGCATGTTCTGTTGGATATGTTTGGAGGAATCGCTGTGTTTGAAGCAGGATTGTTGCTTGCTGGACGGTTCATCAGAAGAAAATCTCATAAAGAATAAAAGAAAACGTCGCTGTGGGTGCAGCGGCGTTTTTTAAATCATAGGAAATTTCTTCACGAAAATTCATTTCGGAAGGATGGTATGTTATAGGTTGACCGGTTATTGCGTGGCCTGGGTATTTTCGTGTTCATGTATTTTCTGCAGCCGTTCGCGGAAATGTGCAGTCAGCTCCTTTAATTTCTCGTCAGGGACAAACTGTTTCAAGGTCTCCTCATCAACGGAGATACGATTGTCCATTGTCTTCATAATATCAAGAATCTGTATCTTGCGGAAATCTGCTTCTGAACTCAGGTCGTAGATTTTGTTATCGCCGAGCCGTAAGATGACCGGGCGCATATAATTGGTTGCATTTTCTACGAGAACGATACCCTTGTCACCGGTGGACAGGTCAATGTTGGCTGCCTGCGGGACGATGTGGATACATTCCGCGAGGGTGGCAACAATCTGCTTGTCGTAGCGAGTCGCGTCTGCTGAGAGAAGCTTCATTGCAGAGATCTCAGAGACCGGCTCATGCCCGATGTTCATAGCGGTCATCTGGTCAAACTGATCCGCGACGCGTAGAATCTTAACCATTCCCTGTAATTCCTCGTCCGGCATGATCGCAAGCTTTTCCGGATAATCGGCATAGACATAAGCCTGCATTAATGCGAGCGCACGCGGAAAGAAATCAAAGTCGCTGCGATACATGCCAAGCGGTTCGATACCGCGTTCCAGTGAGTGTTGTAATACCTCACGATCCGATGTGGATAAAGTGTCCGATTCCTTATCGAGAATATTTTTCGGTACGTGACTGTATCCGATGTCATAGAGCAGCGCTGCAGCTGCCAGCGTGATCTGCTGCTGGTGATCGTAATGCAGGCGCGAGGAAATCATGGAGACAAGGATCGCGGTACTGATCGCATGCTTGTACATGAAGTCTTCGCTGCTTCTTAAATTCTGGTTAAAGTTTACACGATGATCGAGTGCTCCGTAATGCTGGATAATGTTATTCAAAAGCTTAGGGAGAGGTTCGATCCGTTTGCGTTTTGCAATGAGATCCAGACATTCACGCAACTGGAAGATATAGACCGTCTGCAACTGCTCAAATTCCAGATCCTCGCGGGAAAGTGGCGGTACCGGTTCTGCCGGTTCAAGGACATAGACACCCACCAGACCGAAATTGCGGGCGCTGATGATTCCGGGCTCTGTCAAGACCGAATTGCGGTCATACAGAAGTACACCATTCTTATTGTAGATTGGTTTGGCAAGGCGCATTCCCGCCTTCAGATGATCGGTTCTGACGAATTTCATATTAAGATACCTTTCCCTTCCGATACCGCATAAATACGTTCATAAATGTACTTTCAATATAACATAAAAGCGATTTATATGCAACGAGCATGCATTTTTTAACATTATGTGAAATTTTTGAGAAGGCTTTGGAAAATGGATTGATTTTGAGCGAAAAATGTGGTAATATAGACATTGTTAAAAAATTAACAGCGCCTCAGGCGTAAGTTCAATTTAAAGGAGAACGTAAAGATGGCAAAGAAAGTTGTATTAGCAGGTGCTTGCCGTACAGCAATCGGCAAGATGGGTGGAGCATTAAGCAATACTCCAGCAGCAGATTTAGGTGCAATCGTAATTAAAGAAGCTTTAAACAGAGCTGGCGTTAAGCCAGAGATGGTTGACGAAGTTAAGATGGGTTGTGTAATCCAGGCAGCTCAGGGACAGAACGTAGCTCGTCAGGCCTCCATCAAGGCTGGTTTACCAATCGAGGTTCCGGCAATCACAATTAACGTAGTTTGTGGTTCTGGTCTTAAGTGTGTAAACGATGCTGCAACAATGATTATGGCCGGTGAGGCTGATATCGTTGTAGCAGGTGGTATGGAGAACATGTCTATGGCTCCTTACGCTATGACAAAGGCTCGTTTCGGATACAGAATGAACAATGCAACAATCATTGATACAATGGTTAACGATGCATTAACAGATGCATTCAACCACTACCATATGATGATCACCGCTGAGAACGTATGTGACAAGTATGGTATCACAAGAGAAGAACTTGATGAGTTCTCTGCAAACAGCCAGCAGAAGTGCGAGGCAGCTGTCGCAGCAGGCAAGTTTGATGACGAGATCGTTCCTGTACCTGTAAAGGTTAAGAAGGAAATGGTTGATTTCGTAAAGGATGAGGGACCTCGTCCAGGAACAACAGTCGAGACTCTTTCCAAGTTACGTTGCTGCTCTGGTAAGGAAGGCGGACTGGTTACAGCTGGTAACGCTTCCGGAATCAACGATGGTGCAGCAGCAATCGTTGTTATGAGCGAAGAGAAGGCTAAGGAACTTGGTGTTAAGCCTATGGCTACATGGGTGGCTGGAGCACTCGGTGGAGTTGATCCTGCAATCATGGGTGTAGGACCGGTTGCTTCTACAAGAAAGGTTCTTGCTAAGACAGGACTTACGATTGATGATATGGATCTGATCGAGGCTAACGAGGCATTCGCTGCTCAGTCTATCGCAGTAGCAAGAGACCTTAAGTTCGATATGTCTAAGGTTAACGTAAACGGTGGTGCAATCGCACTTGGACATCCGGTTGGAGCTTCAGGATGCCGTATTCTTGTTACACTGTTACACGAGATGCAGAAGAGAGGATCTAACAGAGGTCTTGCTACACTGTGTATCGGTGGTGGAATGGGCTGCTCTACAATCGTTGAGAAATACTAATTATTTGCCATAGAAATACATAGGGGGTGCTTAGGCATCCCCTTGAAATGTAATATAAATATTTATTTTAGGAGGAACTTAAAATGAAGGTTGGAGTTATCGGTGCTGGTACAATGGGCCAGGGAATCGCTAAGGCATTCGCGCAGGTAGACGGATATGAAGTTGCACTCTGCGACATCAAGCAGGAGTGGGCTGAAGGCGGAAAGGACAAGATTGCTAAGGGTTATGCAAGACTTGTTGCTAAAGAGAAAATGACACAGGAGAAGGTTGATGCAATCCTTGCTAAGATCACTCCAGGTTTAAAGGAAGACCTCTGCAAAGACTGCGATCTTATCGTTGAGGCTGCTTTCGAAAATATGGAAGTTAAGAAGACAACATTCGCTGAGTTAGACAAGATTGCTAAGCCAGAGTGCATCTTCGCTTCTAATACATCTTCACTCTCTATCACAGAGATCGGAAACGGACTTACTCGTCCAATGATCGGAATGCATTTCTTCAATCCTGCTGACCGTATGAAGTTAGTAGAGGTTATCGCCGGTGTGAATACACCTGTTGAGACTGTTGAGGCAATCAAGAAGATCGCTGAGGAAATCGGAAAGACTCCGGTACAGGTTAACGAGGCTGCTGGTTTCGTAGTTAACCGTATCTTAATCCCAATGATCAACGAAGCTGCTTTCATCAAGATGGAAGGTGTTTCTGATATCGCTGGTATCGATGCAGCTATGAAGCTCGGTGCTAACCATCCAATGGGACCATTAGAGTTAGGTGACTTCATCGGTCTTGATATCTGTCTTGCAATCATGGATGTTCTCTACAATGAGACAGGTGACAGCAAGTATCGTGCTTGCCCACTCATCCGTAAGATGGTTCGTGGTGGAAACCTTGGCGTTAAGTCTGGTAAGGGATTCTACGTATACAACGCAGATCGTACTAAGACAGCTATTGATGCCAACTAAGAAATAGAATAAATTTTAAAATAAGGAGTGTTAAAATCATGGATTTTACTTTAGACAAGAAACATGAGATGGCTCGCGGTCTTTTCAGAGACTTCGCTGAGACAGAAGTAAAACCTCTTGCACAGGAGACTGACGAGACAGAGCAGTTCCCGGCTGAGACTGTTGCAAAGATGGGCAAATATGGATTCATGGGAATCCCGGTACCAAAGGAGTACGGCGGACAGGGATGTGATCCTCTTACATACGTTATGTGTGTAGAAGAGTTATCAAAGGTTTGCGGAACTACAGGTGTTATCGTTTCTGCACATACCTCCCTTTGCATTGATCCGATTATGACATACGGTACAGAAGAGCAGAAGCAGAAGTATGTTGCTCCACTTGCCAAGGGCGAGAAAATCGGTGCTTTCGGTCTTACAGAGCCTGGTGCAGGTACAGATGCACAGGGATGTCAGACAAAGGCTGTATTGGATGGAGATGAGTGGGTTCTTAACGGATCCAAGTGCTTCATCACAAACGGTAAGGTCGCAGATGTATACATTATCATTGCAATCACAAGCATTACCGAGGATAAGAGAGGCAGAAAGAAGAAGAACTTCTCCGCATTTATCGTAGAGAAGGGTGCTCCTGGATTTTCATTCGGAACCAAGGAGAAGAAGATGGGTATCCGTGGATCATCTACATACGAGCTGATCTTCGAGGATTGCAGAATTCCTAAGGATGCATTACTCGGACCGGAAGGAAGAGGATTCCCTATCGCTATGCACACTCTTGATGGTGGACGTATCGGTATCGCTGCTCAGGCACTTGGTATCGCAGAGGGCGCTTTAGACCGTTGTATCGCATATACAAAGGAGAGAAAGCAGTTCGGCCGTTCCATCGCACAGCAGCAGAATACACAGTTCAAGCTTGCTGATATGGCAGCAAGAATTGAAGCTGCCCAGCTTCTTGTTTACAAGGCAGCTATGGCTAAGGCTACACAGAAGACCTATTCTGTAGAAGCAGCTAAGGCTAAGTTATTCGCAGCTGAGACCGCTATGGCTGTTACAACAGAAGTTGTTCAGTTATTCGGTGGATACGGATATATCCGTGAGTACGACGTAGAGCGTATGATGCGTGATGCTAAGATCACAGAGATCTACGAGGGAACTTCAGAAGTTCAGCGTATGGTTATCTCTGGAGCATTATTAAGATAATTCGTGATTGTTCAGTACCTTCACAATCACGAGCGCAAGTCCATTAAGAATTCGCTTCGCGAATGGGACTTGCTTTTGTAGACGATAGTTTTTTATACGATATAAGCGGTGCCGCTTATATCTGATCCGTATCATTAAGACAATTCGTTATACAAAAGAACAAGAATGAAGAAAAGGAGATAATAATACATGAATATCGTAGTATGTATTAAACAGGTTCCTGATACCAAGGGTGGAGTTAAGTTCAACCCGGATGGAACACTTGATAGAGCAGCAATGCTTGCCATCATGAACCCAGATGATAAGGCTGGTCTTGAGGCAGCACTTAGAATTAAGGATCAGAATGGTGCAAAGGTTACCGTTCTTACAATGGGTCTTCCAAAGGCTGATGCAGTTCTTCGTGAGGCTATGGCTATGGGCGCTGACAAGGGAATCCTTGTAACAGACCGCGTTTTAGGTGGAGCTGATACATGGGCTACATCTACAACAATCGCCGGAGCACTTCGTAACCTTGATTACGATCTGATTATCACAGGACGTCAGGCTATCGACGGTGATACCGCACAGGTTGGACCACAGATCGCTGAGCACCTTGGACTTCCGGTAATCTCTTATGCAGAGGATATCAAGGTTGAGGGTGATTCTGTTATCGTTAAGCGTCAGTATGAGGACAGATATCATGAGATCAAGGCTAAGATGCCTTGCCTGATCACTGCTCTTTCTGAGTTAAACGAGCCTAGATATATGACTCCGGGCGGAATCTTCGATGCATGCGACAAAGAAGTAACCGTATGGGGCAGAGCTGATCTTAAGGATGTTGATGATTCTAACCTTGGTCTTAAGGGATCTCCAACAAAGATCGCTAAGGCATCTGATAAGGTACCTAAGGGAGCAGGAGAGAAAGTAAACCTTGACCCAGCAGAGTCTGTAAACTATCTGATCGGTAAGTTCAAAGAGAAACATATTATCTAACATTATATAGAAAAGTGGTGAAAAAAATGGGTTTAGAAGAATATAAGGGCGTATATATCTACGCACAGCAGGTAGACAATGAGCTTAGCTCAATCGCTTTCGAGTTAATCGGAAAGGCAAAAGAATTAGCAGCTGATTTAGGTACAGATGTAACAGCAGTTCTTCTGGGATCTAACGTTAAGGGATTAGCTGATGAATTAGGCGAGTATGGCGCAGACAAGGTTATCGTTGTAGATAATCCTGAACTTGAGACATATCGTACAGAGCCATATGCACAGGCTCTTGCAGCAGTCATCAATGAGTACAAGCCAGAAATTATGTTAGTTGGTGCAACAGCAATCGGTCGTGACCTTGGTCCTACCGTATCTGCAAGAGTTGCTACAGGACTTACTGCTGACTGTACAAAGCTTGAGATTGGTGATTTCCCGATCAATGCAGTTCCTGGTAAGGAAGATGAGCAGAAGCACAACCAGTTACTGATGACTCGTCCTGCATTCGGTGGTAACACAATCGCTACAATCGCCTGCCCGGACAACCGTCCTCAGATGGCAACTGTTCGTCCTGGTGTTATGCAGAAGCTTCCTAAGGAGGCTGGACGCAAGGCTGAGGTTATCGAGTACGCTGCTCCAATCGAGAAGAATGATCGTTTCGTAGAGATCCTTAACGTAGTTAAGGCTGTAGGAAATGTTGAGAACATCATGGATGCTAAGGTTCTTGTATCCGGTGGTCGTGGAGTTGGAAGCAAAGAGAACTTCCAGATGCTTCAGGATCTCGCTGATGTATTCGGCGGAATGGTAAGCTGCTCACGTGCCGTTGTTGAGAATGGCTGGTTAGCACAGGATTATCAGGTAGGACAGACAGGTAAGACTGTTCGTCCACAGATCTACTTTGCAATCGGTATCTCAGGAGCAATCCAGCACGTTGCAGGTATGGAAGAGTCTGATCTCATCATCGCAATCAACAAGGACGAGGATGCTCCAATCTTCGACGTAGCTGATTACGGTATTGTTGGAGATCTGAACAAGATCGTTCCACAGCTTACAGCAGCATTAAAGGCTGAGATGGGCAAGTAATTCGTCTGTCTGATATAAGCAGAAGTATTGAAGACCGTTGCGGTTTGACCGCAGCGGTCTTTTTGTGTCCTGTTAGACTTGACCATTCGTGCTTATGGGTGTAAACTATTAAGGCTGATGGTTACCTTAAGGAACCAATCAGCAAATACAATAACATATTTTTACATGGACGAATGTTCGCATGTGAAAGAGGGACGGACTTAAAGAGAAGCCGTCACCTGGAATAGGAGGAAGAAATGCGTAACACGAAGACAGCGGAGCTGGTTCTGACAGCTCTATTTGCAGCAATCATCATTATTATGGCGTTTACCCCGCTCGGATACATACCACTCGTGGTGATTAATGCAACCATTATTCACATCCCGGTTATCCTGGGAGCACTGTTCTGCGGACCGAAGAAGGGCGGGTTCCTTGGATTCATCTTTGGACTCACCAGTTTTATCAAGAACACCGTAATGCCGTCATCTTTGTCAGCATTCGTATTTTCACCGGTACTTGCAGCAAGCATGGTTGGAACAAGCGGAATTTTTAAGAGTGCATTCATCTGTTTTGTACCGAGAATTCTTGTGGGAATCCTGCCATATTATGTTTACCTTGGAGTAAGGAAAGCTGTGACATCAGAGAACAAGAAGGTTTGGTCGACCGTACTCAATGTACTGATCGGACTTTTCCTGATTGTAGGATGCCGCGCTTTTATCAATAAAGTATTTGCAGAAAATCCACTGTCGGCAGCCGTTGTTGTTGCAATCAGTGTGATCGTAGGTGTTGTTGTATTCGCAGTTTTGGAAGTGTTTACATTGAAGAAAAGCGGCAGCGTATCTGCATTCATCTATGCGGGCGTGGTCGGTGCGATGACCAACACAATTCTTGTTATGGGCGGAATCTTTGTATTATACAAGGATGCTTACGCCAATGCACTCAGCATTGACGCTGGTGCGGTTCTTGGTGTCATCGGTGGAGTCATCAGCTTCAACGGTGTGATCGAGGCAATTGTTGCGGCAATTATCGTTGCAGCACTCGGTGTGGCATTAAGCAAGATCAAGCCGATCCGTCAAGCGTAAGAATGCTTATTTCGGCGCGAAAGCGCAATATTATAGAAAACAGTAACTGTTCATAAACGATGGAATGGTTACCAAAGAATGTGGCGAAAGCGCCACATAATATCATGGGAGGAATGGACATGCTGAGGGGAAAATGCGTTGTTCTTGGAGTGACAGGCAGCATTGCGGCATACAAGATTGCCAATCTGGCAAGTGCTTTGGTGAAGCTGCATGCGGATGTCAACGTCATTATGACAAAGAATGCGACCAATTTCATTAATCCAATTACGTTTGAGACGCTGACGGGCAACAAATGTCTTGTCGATACGTTCGACCGGAATTTTCAGTTCAATGTGGAACATGTTGCGTTAGCCAAGCGTGCGGATATTTTTCTGGTAGCACCGGCTTCTGCCAATGTGATCGGCAAGATCGCGGGCGGTATCGCGGACGATATGCTGACAACGACCATTATGGCCTGTAAGGCACCGAAGCTGATCTCACCTGCTATGAATACGAATATGTTTGAGAATCCGATCGTGCAGGATAACCTGAAGAAACTGAGAAGCTACGGCTACGAAGTGATTCAGCCGGCGAGCGGATATCTCGCTTGCGGTGATACCGGAGCAGGCAAAATGCCGGAACCGGAGACACTGCTTGCATATATTCTGCGAACGATTGCCTGTGAGAAGGATATGGTGGGTAAAAAGGTGTTGGTGACTGCGGGACCAACCCAGGAGCCTGTCGATCCGGTACGTTTCATAACGAACCATTCTACGGGTAAGATGGGCTATGCCATCGCAGAGAACTGCATGCGACGGGGCGCAGAGGTTACTCTGGTCTCCGGACCGGTACAGATTGCGCCTCCGTTGTGTGTCAGAGTGATTCCCGTAGTTACGGCAGCCGATATGGCAGCTGCTGTCAAGGAATGCTACCAGGAGCAGGATATTATCATAAAGACTGCCGCTGTGGCGGATTATCGTCCGGCGCATCCGGCGGATGAGAAAGTCAAGAAGAAAGATGCCGAGTCCGTGCTTGAACTTGAACGCACAGAGGACATCTTAGCTTACCTCGGTGCACACCGAAGAGACGGACAGTTTATCTGCGGTTTTTCGATGGAGACAGAGAACATGCTTGAAAACTCCCGCGCAAAGCTTGCCAGGAAGAATGTAGACATGATCGTTGCCAACAATCTGAAAGTGGCGGGCGCAGGCTTTGGAACGGACACGAATGTCGTGACAATCATTACGAAGGACGACAACAGACAGCTTGAACGGATGAGCAAGGCTGCGGTTGCCGCATCAATCGTCGATGAAATCTTGAAGAAAATGTAAAACAGATAAGTCAGAAGAGATAAGAACCGGTTCATACATTTTATATGTAGACCGGTTTTTTTGTGGAATCGAATAATTTTATAGATTTATCGTAAATTATTTAATTGCTTTGCACAAAGCTGGAGAATATAATATTAATATGTCAATATAATTGGCAGTATTGTGCACAGTGTAGAAGGGGGAATTGTGATGGGGAAGGAGAAAAGAAAGAGTGCGCATTCCGGAAAGAAGCATAATATGGAAGAGTTTTACCGGAAGCTGGACGTGAAAAATAAACTTAAGTATGCATTCGGAACAGTGATTGCGACGTTTATGATTGCCATTACAGTAGCGTTTGTGTCAATCATCATTATGAATGTGAATACAAAGCGGTTTTATGCGCAGGCATACACAAACAGTGTGCGCCAGATGGAAATACGTAAGGATGTGCAGCTGACGGGAAAGAATATACTCCGGGCGCTGACTGCTACAAATTCCGGACAGTCAGGGGCGTATTTGAATTCTGCGGATAAATCTGCCGATAATATGAACAAAAATGTTAAGCTGCTGATGGAGTCTTATCCGGATCAGCAGGCGTTAGAGGAATTACAAACTGCTTTGGCTGCATTTGAGGATGCAAGAAGCCGGATCACGGAATATGCACAGGCCGGCAATACACAACAGGCTATTGGACTTTTTAATAGTGACTATAATACAGCAACGGAGAATTTGCAGAAGGTGCTGGTCAACATTGGAAACGAATCCACAGAGGATGCACAGCAGCAATATAGGGCTGCGCGGGTAGCAGGCAGCATTAGCCTGATTGCCATGATTATTCTGGCAGCCATCAGTTTTGTTTTGGCGATACGTATCCGTGCTGCCATCACCGCAAATATGCTCAAGCCAATCAAGGAGATACAGAAGGCTTCAGCAGATCTGAAAGCCGGCAATCTTGATGTGCAGATCACTTATGAATCTCCGGATGAATTGGGACAGCTTGCGAGAGATTTTAAGGAGGCATGTGCAACCCTCAATGAGATGGTAAAAGATACCGGAGAACTGCTTGGACAGATGGCAGATGGTAATTTTTCGATATCCGAGGAAAACAAGAGCAAGTATGTCGGAACCTTTGAGGATCAGTTCCTATCTATGCATCAGCTTGGCTGTCAGATGAGTGATACCTTGCAGCAGATTAATACTGCATCGGAACAGGTTGCGTATGGATCCGGACAACTTTCAACCGGAGCGCAGGCTCTTGCGGAAGGTGCGACGGATCAGGCAGGAGCGGTCGAGGAGCTTACAGCTACCGTCGAGAATATTTCGGAAGAGGCCCAAAGCAATGCAAAGGCTGCTGAGAACTCCTATAAGAGTGTAAGGGAGGCTGCTGAACATGCCGGACAAAGCCGTGCGGATCTCCAACAGCTCACAGAGGCTATGCACCGTATTGATACAACTTCCAAAGAAATCCAGCATATTCTGGGCTCTATAGAGGATATTGCGGAACAGACAAATCTTCTGTCACTGAACGCTTCAATTGAAGCAGCCCGTGCGGGAGAGGCTGGAAGAGGATTTGCAGTAGTTGCGGAGCAGATAGGAAAACTTGCCGGGGACAGCGCGAAGGCGGCTGTTAATACGAGAGATCTTCTCAGCAAGGCTTTGCAGGAAGTAGAGAATGGTAATGCAATCACCGAGAAGACGGTTGAGGCATTGAATCAGATCCTTGAGATGATGAATCAATTCGCGGAGGCTGCCAAGGGAACAAGCGATACCTCGCGTAAACAGGCAGAAATGTTGAATCAGGTAGAACTTGGAATTGAGCAGATTTCAACCGTTGTCCAGAATAACTCTGCTTCGGCAGAAGAGACGTCCGCAACGAGCGAGCAGCTTTCTGCACAGTCAGAGGAACTTAAGAGACTTGTCAGCAGGTTTCAACTAATGATATCTGAGAAATCGGATCCTGCGGACGAGGAAAGTTCTGTACAGAGATAAGCAAGATATCGAAAACAGTGAGGAAAAAACAGACAAGTTGAACGAAATGAGAACCGATACATACATCTTCATGTATGCCGGTTCTTATTTTTTCTTGCAAAAAAGCGCAAATGTGCGTAACATAATATACAAGTTGAGTACAAGCGCACAAGTGTAGGTACAAGTGAGGGATTGTATGGCAGTAAATGAAGGAAAACAGTTGAAATATTTCCAGTTGATGGAGGATCTGAAGGAGAAAATCCTATCCGGAGAGATTCAGGCGGGGGACAAGCTGCCCTCCGAGAATGAGCTGTCCAAGGAGTATGCGATCAGCAGGCAGACGGTTCGTAAGGCCTTGCAGATCCTGCAGAATATGGGCTATATCTATGCGGAACACGGTAGGGGTACGTTCTGTTCGGAACTTGTACGGCATACGCATACATCGAAGAATATTGCGGTTGTCACCACCTACTTGTCTGATTATATCTTTCCGCGTGTTATCGCAGGCATTGATTCCGTTCTGACGGCACAGGGGTATAGCATTATCCTGAAAAACACGAGAAATTCGCGTTCTATGGAGGCAAAATGCTTGGAGGAACTGCTCCAGAAGGACATTGATGGTGTAATTATTGAACCAAGTAAAAGTCAGATCTTCTGTAAGCACACGAACTTGTATGATAAATTGGATGAATATCACATTCCCTATGTGTTCATTCAGGGATGCTTTGAGCAGATGAAGGACAAGCCGCAGGTGCTGATCGATGACTGTAAGGGTGGTTATATGATCACAAAGTATCTGATCGAGCTTGGGCATAAGCATATCGCAGGCGTTTTCAAGGCGGACGATACGCAGGGTCAGAATCGCCATAAGGGATATGTGAAAGCACTGCAGGAAGCCGGGATGCCGTATGATCCGGATATGGTTGTATGGTTCTATACGGAGGACCGGAAGATCCATCCGTATGAGGGTATTCAGAATATCGCGAAGAATAAGGAACTGGATGCGGTTGTCTGCTACAATGACCAGAATGCGATGGACGTTATGCGGGCACTTGAGGCATTGAATCTAAAGATCCCGGAGGATGTATCGATCACGGGATACGATAATTTCTATATGGCAGGCCAGTCGGATTTCCGGTTGACTTCCATCGCGCACCCACAGGAAAAGCTGGGGGAGATGGCGGCGGAGCTGCTGATCGACCTGATCGTGAATGGGGAGAATGCACAGAAACAGAAGATTATGATAGAACCGGAGTTGGTTGAGGGAACTTCGTGTCGAAGAAGGTGACTCTTACGTGCAAGCACGACGATTCGCTGCTTCACACATATGCCCTTGAATAGTTCCTTGTTTTTATAAAAAACAACTTGTAAAGACGTGTGTACAAGTTGTATTCTTAGATTAAAGATAAGGAACACAATAAAAGTTTATATAGGAGGGTTTTACAAATGGAATTAAAGAAATATCAGTTTTGGTTTTGCACAGGTTCACAGGACTTATACGGAGACGAGTGTCTGGCTAAGGTAGCACAGCATTCGAAGCAGATCGTTGATGAGTTAAACAAGTCCGGAAAGCTTCCTTACGAAGTAGTATGGAAACCGACACTTATCACAAACGAGCTGATCCGTAAGACATTCAACGAGGCAAATGCGGACGAGAACTGTGCCGGTGTTATCACATGGATGCACACATTCTCACCTGCAAAGTCCTGGATCTTAGGACTTCAGGAGTATCGTAAACCACTGATGCATTTACATACACAGTTCAATGAGGAACTTCCATATGACAGCATCGATATGGACTTCATGAACGAGAACCAGTCTGCACACGGTGACAGAGAGTACGGTCACATCGTAAGCCGTATGAGAATCGAGCGCAAGGTTGTTGTCGGACACTGGAGTGATCCGGTTGTTGTAGACAAGATCGCAAGCTGGATGCGCACCGCAGTTGGTATCATGGAGAGCAGCCACATCCGTGTAATGCGTGTCGCTGACAACATGAGAAACGTAGCCGTAACAGAGGGCGATAAGGTAGAAGCACAGATCAAGTTCGGCTGGGAAGTTGACGCTTATCCGGTAAACGAGATCGCAGAGTCTGTTGCAGCAGTATCACAGTCGGATACAAACGCTTTGGTTGATGAGTATTATGACAAGTATGACATCTTACTTGAGGGCAGAGATCCGGAAGAGTTCAAGAAGCATGTTGCTGTACAGGCACAGATCGAGCTTGGATTCGAGAGATTCTTACAGGAGAAGAATTATCAGGCAATCGTAACACACTTCGGAGATCTCGGCGCTTTGCAGCAGCTTCCGGGACTTGCTATCCAGAGACTGATGGAAAAAGGCTATGGATTCGGCGCAGAGGGAGACTGGAAGGTAGCCGCTATGGTACGTCTTATGAAGGTTATGACAGCCGGAATGAAGGATGCAAAGGGAACTTCCATGCTGGAAGATTATACCTATAACCTTGTAAAAGGCAAAGAGGGAATTCTTGAGGCTCATATGCTTGAGATCTGCCCATCGATCGCAGACGGACCGATCAGCATCAAGTGCCAGCCGCTTTCTATGGGTGACAGAGAGGATCCTGCAAGACTTGTATTTACATCAAAAGAAGGACACGGTATTGCAACATCCCTGATCGACCTTGGAAACAGATTCCGTCTCATCATCAACGATGTAGAGTGCAAGAAGACCGAGAAGCCTATGCCTAAGCTTCCTACCGCAACCAACTTCTGGACTCCGGAACCGGATATCTACACAGGTGCAGAGGCATGGATCCTTGCAGGCGGCGCACATCATACCGCATTCACATACGACCTTACTGCTGAGCAGATGGGCGATTGGGCAGCTGCAATGGGTATCGAGGCTGTATATATTGACAAAGATACAAAGATTCGCGATTTCAAGAGAGATTTAATGCTCGGAGAAGTCTTCTATAGATAAAATTGGGAGGAACAATGATGGCAAACAAAGAGGCAATCAAGGCCGGAAATACATCACTTGGAATTGAGTTCGGATCTACACGTATTAAAGCAGTACTTGTCGATGAGAAAAACGAAGTTCTCGCGATCGGCAGCCACGAGTGGGAGAACCGATTAGAGAACGGTATCTGGACCTACTCACTGGACGATATCTGGAACGGACTGCAGGACTGCTACAAGAATATGGCAGACGATGTCAAGGCACAGTACGGTGAGACATTGACAACGATCGGATCCATCGGATTCAGTGCGATGATGCACGGCTATATGGCTTTTGACAAGGAAGGAGAACTCTTAGTTCCTTTCCGTACATGGAGAAATACGATTACCGAGGAAGCAGCAGAGAAGCTGACCGAGGCATTTTCTTATAATATTCCGCAGAGATGGAGCATTGCGCACCTGTATCAGGCAATCCTGAACAAGGAAGAACATGTTGGAAATATTGCATTCTTCACAACATTGGCAGGCTTCATCCACTGGAAACTGACTGGCGAGAAGGTTCTTGGTGTGGGCGACGCATCCGGAATGTTCCCGATCGACAGCACAACCTGCGATTATGATGCCAAGATGCTTGCAAAATTCGAAGAGATGGTTGCACCTTGCGGCTATCCATGGAAGATCAAAGATATCCTTCCGAAGGTATTATCTGCAGGAGAGCAGGCAGGCGTTCTGACCGAAGAAGGCGCAAAGCTTCTTGATCCGAGTGGCAGTTTACAGGCTGGTATCCCGGTATGTCCGCCGGAAGGTGACGCAGGAACCGGAATGGTTGCAACGAACAGTGTGGCAGTCAGAACCGGAAACGTATCCGCAGGAACTTCCGTTTTTGCAATGATCGTATTGGAAAAGGCATTAGAGAACGTTCATACAGAGATCGATCTTGTGACAACGCCGACCGGAGAGGCCGTTGCAATGGTACACTGCAACAACTGTACATCCGATCTGAATGCATGGGTAAACCTGTTCAGGGAGTTTGCTACAAGCTTCGGTATCGAAGTGGATATGAACAAGCTGTTCTCCGTACTTTACAATAAGGCATTGGAAGGTGACGCAGACTGTGGCGGATTGTTAGCATACAATTACTTCTCGGGTGAGAGCATCACTGGATTTGAGGAAGGCCGTCCGCTTTTTGCAAGAACACCGGACAGTAAGTTTACACTTGCCAACTTTATGCGTGTGCATCTGTTTACCGCACTTGGCGCGCTCAAGAATGGATTGGATATCCTTCTGAAAGAAGAGCATGTCAAGGTTGACAAGATCTACGGACATGGCGGATTGTTCAAGACTCCGGTTGTCGGACAGCGCATTATGGCAGCAGCGATGGATACTCCGGTATCGGTTATGAAGACTGCTGGCGAAGGCGGTGCATGGGGTATCGCAGTGCTTGCTTCTTATATGAAGAATAAGAAGGACGGACAGTCACTTGCCGATTACCTGAATGATGAAGTATTTGCAGGTCAGGAAGGTGTGACAGAGGAGCCGGTTGCTTCCGATGTTGCAGGATTTGATGCGTTCTTAAAACTCTACAACGCAGGACTTCCGATCGAGCGTGCAGCAGTTGAGACCATGAAACTGAACTAACAGATGAAAAGAGGATCATCATGCTTGAAGAATTAAAAAAACAGGTATATGAAGCAAATATGGAGCTTCCACGCAGAGGTCTGATCACCTACACATGGGGCAACGTCAGCGGAATCGACCGTGAGAGCGGTTATTTCGTAATTAAGCCAAGTGGCGTGGATTATGATAAGTTAAAGCCGGAAGATATGGTTGTCATGGACCTTGAAGGCAACAAGATCGAGGGCGATTATAAGCCGTCTTCCGATACACCAACCCATCTGGAACTGTACAAGAAGTATCCGGATATCGGCGGTGTGGTACATACACATTCACCGGAGGCAACTTCGTGGGCACAGGCAGGAAGAGATATTCCGCTTTACGGAACGACACATGCGGATTACTTCTTCGGGCCGATCCCATGCGCAAGAAGCCTGACACCGGAAGAGATTGACGAAGCGTATGAGACGAATACCGGTAAGGTCATTATCGAGACATTCGAGACACGCGGCATCAATCCAATCTATACACCGGGTGTACTCTGCACAAACCACGGTCCGTTCACATGGGGCAAGGATGCTGCAGAAGCCGTACACAATGCGGTAGTTCTTGAGGAAGTTGCCAAGATGGCAACCCGCACAGAACTGATTAATCCGAAGGTGCAGCCTGCACCGGATTGTATCCGCGATAAGCATTTCTTCCGCAAGCACGGAGCAAACGCTTATTACGGACAGAATTAATAAGCTTATTACTAATTATTGATACAAATTTTTCATAGTTTTTCTAACACTCCTTTTTGAAGACCTCCCTCCCCCAGGGAGGTCTTTCAACAAATGTTATAGGAAATTTTACCGATGAAACAAAAGAAAAAAGCCAAAAAGAAAGTTGCCTTTTCCATTCGAAGCAAGATCCTTGTGTTGTTGTCGTTAGCGACATTGCCGTTTTTGGTAATCTGCGTGTATCTGCTTGTCACGATTGCCGGATATAATCGCACGTACAATGATATTGTGGAAAATCTGACGATTGCCAACAGCTACAATATCAGTTTCAAGGAAGAGATGGATGAGAGTTTATACAAGATTGTTGTCGGATATGTATCGATCGATACGATCGGGCAGGATGAGACGCTTAAGAATCCGTATTCCTTGATCAAAAGCCTGCGCACCAGCTGTACACAGCTCAAAGAGATGACAACGGATTATGAGAGCCGGCTTTGGCTCGACAGTCTGCTGCGCAATAGCGACACATTGGAAAAACGCGTAACTGATATCGTGATAAATGTACATGAAGGCAATCAGTATGACAGCAATATCAAGGAACTGGACAATAATATCTACATTCTGACGGAGTTGATCCAGGATGATATTCAGTACTATATTTATTATCAGACCAACCATATGGAGACTGTCACAAATGAACTGAATGCACAGGTACACACGTTTCTGATCCTGTTGTCCGTTCTGATCGCCGTCTTAGGTGCTGTGGTTGCAATTGCTGCTTTTACAGTAACTTCCGGAATTCTAAGACCATTGTGGCAACTGTATGATGCAACGGGTGAGATCGCAGAGGGAAACTTTGCGGTGCGAACGAATGCGAAGACCAGCGATGAGATTGCCGTCTTAAGCCAGGGATTTAATGAGATGGCGGGCAACATGCAGCTGCTTGTCGACCAAGTAAGAGATGATGAGCAGAAAATGCGTAAAGCCGATCTGCGCCTTCTACAGGAACAGATCAATCCGCATTTCTTATACAATACGCTCGACACAATCGTCTGGCTGATCGAGTGCAACGAGGCGGATCAGGCGGTAGATATGGTCGTTACCTTGTCGAATTTCTTCCGCATTGTACTGAGCAAGGGAAAAGAATTTATCAGTATCCGCATGGAGGAGCAGCATATCCGGAGTTATTTGCAGATTCAGGAAGCGCGTTACAGTGATATCATGGATTACCGTATCGATATCGATCCGGCTTTGTACAGTTATCAGATTCCAAAACTGACGTTGCAGCCGATTGTGGAAAACGCGCTCTACCACGGAATCAAATATAAACGTTCTCATGGAACCATTGCGGTGAACGGCAGGATGCAGGAAGATACGATACGTCTGGTTGTAACGGATGATGGAGCCGGTATGGATGAGACAGAACTTACGCAGTTGCGGGAAGATATTTCCAAACCATGTAAAGAGACCGACAGAGGATTCGGGCTTGCCAATGTCAATGAGCGTATCCGTATGTATTTCGGTGCAGAGTACGGACTTACCATTGATTCGGCAAAAGGCGAGGGAACCAGGGTTACGATTGTGATACCGGCGATTCTTGAAGAACAGAAGTTATTAGAGGAGGGAGGCACACACAGTGAACAGGAGACATAGGATTGGTCAGGGAATCGCGGTCTGCCTTGCCTTGGCGCTGCTTCTTATGACCGGGTGTGCGTCAGATGTGAAAGATACGGCTTCAACGCAGTATGCGCATCCGGATGAAAATATGACGGTGATCGGCGTATCGCAGCTTGGCAGTGAATCGATGTGGCGGTCGGCAAATACGGCATCCATTCGTGAGGCTTTTTCCAAAGAAAACGGATATTTTCTGATGTATAACAATGCAAGACAGAAGCAGGAAAACCAGATTAAGGCAATTCGCAGCTTTATCTCGCAGCGGGTGGATTACATTATTTTCTCACCGATCGTTGAGGATGGATGGGAGACAGTGCTTAAGGAAGCACAGGATGCCAATATTCCTGTGATCATCATGGATCGTAATGTGGATTGTGATCCGTCACTTTATACGGCGTGGATTGGCTCTGATTTTGAAGAGGAGGGGCGCAACGCCGGAAGATGGTTAGAGGATGACCTCAAGGGCAAAAATTTCAGCCAGAGCCAGGTGAATATCGTAATTCTGCAGGGAACGTCTGGATCGACAGCGATGCTCGGACGAACCAAGGGCTTTCAGACAATCGCAGATGCACACGATAACTGGAATATTTTAGCGTGTGAGGATGCGGATTTCACCACAGCAAAGGGGAAAGAAGTGATGGAGAAATATCTGAAAAAATACGATGATATTGACGTTATTGTTTCTCAGAATGATGATATGACGATTGGTGTGCTTCAGGCGGTGCGGGATGCCGGACGGACGACCGGGACGGGTGGAGAGATGACCTTGATCTCGTTTGACGGAACCAAGAGTGCGCTCGAAAAAGTGAAATCCGGCCTGATCAATGTCGATATTGAATGCAATCCACTTCTCGGTCCGTATCTTAAGGAGATTGTAAGTAAGCTTGAGAACGGAGAGCCGGTGGACAAGATCAACTTTGCGGAGGAGAAGATTTTTACGCAGAAGAATGTATTGTCTGTGCTGGATGACAGAACTTACTAAATTTATAAGGGGATAGAAAATGTTAAAAGTATTTTTGGTGGAAGATGAAACCGTGATTCGGGAGGGACTTAGGGATCATATTCCGTGGGATCAGTACGGATACCGTTTGGTTGGAGAAGCATCCGACGGAGAGATGGCACTGCCGTTGATCCGGAAGACGAGACCGGATCTGATCATCACGGATATTAAGATGCCGTTTATGGATGGTCTGTCTTTGAGCCGCATGGTCAAAGAAGAATTCCCGAAGACTAAGATTGTCATCTTAAGCGGATACGATGATTTTGAATACGCGAGACGGGCGATCACGATCGGGGTGGATCAGTATATCTTAAAACCGGTCACCCGCGCGAGTATCCGGACGGTTTTGCAGGAGATCAGAGAGAAGATCGAACGTGAACAGAAGCAGGAGGATTATCAGACAAAGCTTGCGGATGAGATGCGCGAGTACGAACAGTTCTCCATGCGGCATTTCTTTGAGAAAATGCTGGAAGGGGAACTTTCTGTCACAGAAATCTATGATGAGGCGGCAAAGAAATCGCTCGACCTGTCGGCATCCGGATACAATCTGATCTTCCTCTATATGCAGGAGAAGAAGGGATTGCCGGAGAGTAATGTCAATCATTTTGTGCAGACGCAGGAAGAAATTCTGCACTATTTTCTGCGTTTTCCGCAGTATATTCTGTTCCGCTGGAATATTGACGGTTACGGAATTCTGGTCAAAGGCGATTGGAGCAGGATTGAGGAAGAGACTGGACAGGCTCTCGAGCAGATCCGTATGGTATGTGAGGCGGACAATGGCGATTACGACTGGTATGCTGCGGTGTCCGATCCTGTGGAGCGTTTAAGCCTTCTGCCGGACTGTTATGACAGAGTCCGGCAGTATTCGGCGTACCGGTATATCTATCCGAACCAGCATTTTTTCACAAAGGAGACGTTGCGGAATCACATCGGAGGACTCGACGATACACAGATTTCCGAGGTAGAGTATTCGAAGATGGCACCGGAGATCATACAGGATTTCCTTGCGAAGGGCAGTCGAAACGAGGTATATGATTTTGTGGAATCCTATCTTCAGAATATTATCGAGGCGATGAATTCTGCGATGTTTCGTGACTATATTGTGTTGAATATCCGCTTTGCGATCCTTGCTTTTGTTGATTCGATCGGAGCGGAAAAGAAGGATTTCGAGGAGCGGATCGGAAATTATCAGGAGAGTGTGCATATTGCCAGGGAACAGGTGAAGGATTATTTTGCACAGATGCTTTTTGCTGCGATGGCAATCAGAGACGAGCAGACAAGCAGTCAAAGCGGCAGAACCTTAAAGAATGCGATGGATTACATCGATGCGCATTATACGGATGAATCGATCACATTGGGAAGCGTGGCTTGTGAGGTGCAGGTCAGCGCGAACTATCTCAGTTCTGTCTTCAGTCAGAATATGAAGCAGACCTTTACAGAATATATTACAGACAAGCGGATGGACAAGGCAAAGAAGCTTCTTAGAAGTACCGACCTTGCAACTGCAGAGATTGCGGCACAGGTCGGCTATAAGGATCCTCATTATTTCAGCTTTGTCTTTAAGAAGACGCTGGGAACAAGCCCGAGGGAATATCGAAGCGGCAGAGGCGTATAGGTCAGCCGGGGATCGGCTCCCATTCAATCACGGAAGAAGAAACGGTCTGTCCTTTCAGTGGTGCAAGTACGGTTTCGGTCAGTCTTTTCTCCCACGCATGCGCAGGATGCGAAAGAGAGAGAAAAGGATACGATCCTGCATCGCACAGATAGCTGTGATCAAAAGAGACGACGCAGATCTCTGCGAGGTTCGGATCGTCCGCTTCATGCAGGAGGCGCACAAGTTCATAGGCAACCACATCGTTGTGGCATAGGATGGCGGTACAGGAATGAAGAGATTCCTGTACCGCTTTCTTTATAAAACCGGTGGAATGCGTCAGAAAAAGCTGTCGCAGATCGAAGGAAGAAAACCACTGTGCGCGGTCATCCGGGAGTGGAAGCCTATGATCTCTTATCACTTCAAGCATCCCACGGTAACGGTCTGCCCCGGAGGCGTCATCTGCACAAAACAGAGAACCGATCATCGTGTGTCCCTGTGTGATCAGATATTCGGTCAGTATGCGGCCTCCACTTATATCGTCTTCCAGGATGCAGGGACAATTGTCAAGCTGCGGATATGGATGACGCATAAATACAACTGGAATGGACTTCTTAAGAAGTGCGTGGTAGAGATCGAGGTTCGGGTTAAAAAGCGCGCTTTGGACCGGATCCACAATGAGTGCGCGTGGCGGGTGAGACAGGATTTCGGTAAGCATCTCCCGCTCCGTGGAAAGTTTTTCTTCCGTTTTGTAGACCTGCAGAGTAAACCCTTCTGCATGCAGTGCTGTGCGCAGATCATACAAAAACGTCGGATAGAGATACTGTGAATCACCCGGAAGCAGAATCCCGATCGTATTATAAGCGCCATCCCGCAGTCGACCGGTGAGATAGCTTCCACTGCCTTGCCGGCTCTCAATTAATCCTTCCTGCGTGAGTACGGCAAGTGCCTGACGAACCGTCTGGCGGCTGACCTGATAGTGCGCGGCAAGCTCTGCTTCGGTTGGCAGCCGGTGTCTGCTCTGCGTCGCGTAGTCCGGAAGTTGTTCACGCAGTCTTGCTGCGAGCCATTTGTACTTGATCGCCATAAAATTTCCCCCTTTTTCCGTTATGGCAGGATAAATATTCTTACACTCCCATCATAAGAAATTCAACCTTTTCTGTAAAAAAACGATTTTTTTCCATGCTTTTTTCAACTTTCACAATACCTTTTTGGCGTAAAAAACAGGGAAACAAGTATTTTAACGATGAAAAACCGGAAATATTTGTACCTTTTGCAAAGATAAATCTACCTTATTTCATAATTTGTACTTATTCTTATGATAACACGATAAATTTGTATTGTAAATATCTGACAAAGCCTGAAAAACAAGGAAAAATGTAATTGCTCATAAAGAGAGCGGATGCTATAGTGAACTTACCAAAGAGAAGGGCCCCTAAGAAATAACAAAAACAATCAAAACAATGAAAATTGGGAGGAAAAATTTATGAAGAAAAAAATCTTATCAATCTTAATGGCTTCAATGATGGTATTCGGACTGGTTGCCTGTGGCGGCGCTAAGGACCCAGCTGACAACGGTGACACATCTGCACCGAGCAGCAGTTCAAGCGGAGACCTGATCAAAGTTGGTATCATCAACAACGATCCGAATGAGTCTGGATATCGTACTGCAAATGATAAAGATATGAAGGCAATGTTCACAAAAGAGAATGGATATGATGCTTCATTCGCATACAGCCTTAAGAATGACGAGCAGATTACAGCAGCACAGAAGTTCATTCAGGACGGCGTTGATTACTTACTTCTCTCTGCAGCAGATACATCCGGATGGGATTCTGTATTACAGGATGCACAGGATGCAGGAACACAGGTTATCCTCTTTGACCGTGTTATCGATGCAGATGAGAGCCTCTATGCAGCATCCATTGTATCTGACATGGATAAGGAAGGTGAGACTGCATGTGAGTGGTTAAAGTCACAGAACCTTGATGAGTACAACATCATCCACATTCAGGGTGTTATGGGATCGGCAGCACAGAAGGGACGTTCCGGTGCACTTACCGATACTGCAGCAGCAGAAGGATGGAACATTGTAAATGAGCAGACCGCTGAGTGGAATGCAGAGAAGGCACAGCAGATCGTACAGTCCGTTATCGACAGCGGCGAGAAGTTCAACGTTATCTATGCTGAGAACGACGATATGGCAAAAGGTGCTGTAGCAGCACTTGACAAGGCAAACATCTCTCACGGTGTTGGCAAAGATGTCATCGTTATGGGCTTTGACTGCAACCAGTGGGCACTTCAGGAACTGTTAGACCAGAACTGGAACTACGATGGACAGTGTAACCCATTCCAGGCTTCTTATATTGCAGATGTAATCCAGAAGCTTCAGAACGGTGAGGACATCACAGAGAAGACGATCATCATGGATGAGAAGGGCTTCGATGCTACAACCATTACAGCCGATGATGTAAGCAACTACGGAATCTAAATTGGCACAGGAAACTACAAGCGCGGCGCTGCGTATGAGGAAAACGCAGCGCCGCGATTTCT
>UQRC01000007.1 GCA_900543445.1 uncultured Lachnobacterium sp.
CATAGAAAATCCCACTTCCGTCAATTATAAACAAACCACTGCTAATTTTCGTAGAATATCTTATATCCGGTATCGTCCGTTTGAATCTAATCTGAGCGCGGCGAACCCGAATTTTGTTTAAGTGTCTTGTCACATGTAAAGATATATGCTATACTCACTGTCGTGTAACAAAAGTGGATGCGGCGAAGCCGCAATACAGGAAAGTATGGCGAATTATGAAAACAGAGGTATTAATTGTGGGAAGCGGATGTTCCGGTTTGTATTGTGCACTCCAGCTTCCGAGAGACAAACAGATTACAATTATCACGAAGGCGGATGTACCAAGCAGCGATTCCTATCTGGCGCAGGGAGGAATCTGCATGTTGAAAAATGATGCGGACTATGAAAGCTACTTTGAGGATACGATGAAGGCCGGTCATTATGAGAATGACAAAGAGTCGGTGGATATTATGATCCGGTCATCGCAGGATGTAATAAAGGATCTGCTCTCATATGGTGTGGATTTCGCAAGAGATGAGAAAGGTGCATTAGCATTTACGAGAGAAGGTGCACATTCGGATAAGAGAATACTCTTTCATGAAGATATTACCGGACAGGAAATTACAAGCAAGCTTTGGGCGGCGGTACAGAAGCTTTCCAATGTGACAATTCTTGAATATACGACAATGCTGGATATCGTGGAGCAAGATAATGTATGTTGTGGTGCGGTAATCCGTAAAGCAGATGGCTCGATTGAGACGGTGCAGGCAGATGAAACCGTGTGGGCATGTGGTGGAATCGGCGGATTATATCGTCATTCTACGAATTTCCGTCATCTGACGGGAGATGCGCTTGCGCTTTCATTGATCCATAATGTAAAATTGAAAGATATCAATTATGTGCAGATTCATCCGACGACATTCTATTCGGAGGATGAGGAGGAACGCAGCTTCTTGATCTCCGAGTCGGTTCGCGGCGAAGGAGCGAAGCTTTATGACAAGAAGGGAGAACGCTTTGTCAATGAACTTCTTCCGAGAGATCTGCTGACCGAGGCAATCTATGAGCAGATGGAGAAGGATCACACGAATCATGTGTGGGAGGACTTAAGAACGATTCCGGAGGAAGAATTAAAGACGCATTTTCCGAATATTGTTGAGCATTGCCGCAAGATGGGATACGATGTAACGAAGGAGTGTATTCCGGTTGTTCCGGCACAGCACTATTTCATGGGTGGCGTCTGGGTCGATCATGAGAGTCATACTTCGATGGAGCATCTCTATGCGGTGGGAGAGACTGCCTGCAATGGAGTGCACGGAAGAAATCGTCTGGCGAGCAATTCGCTGCTGGAGAGCCTTGTGTTTGCCAAGCGTGCAGCAAAGAAAATGATGCGGAATGAAGAGTGTAAGCTTGCAGATCCCGATGCGGTTATAGCGAAGGTTGACTTTACAGAATATGAGGATGAGGCTGCTTTGCAGAAACGATACGGAGATGCAGTACGCGCGGCAATTCGTGAGACCGACCGCAAAATGCATACCGTTAAGACGGCTTAGAGTAAGAATAAATAATAGGAGACAATACGATGTACGATGAGGTAACGATGAAATTAAATGTAGATCCATTGATTCTTGGAGCATTAAAAGAAGATATCACAAGCGAGGATGTATCAACGAACAGTGTGATGCCGCATCCGCAGGCAGGAGAGGTCGATCTCATCTGCAAGCAGGATGGAATCATCTGTGGTCTGCAGGTGTTTGAACGCGTTTTTACCCTGCTAGATGAAGACACGAAGGTTGAGTTCTTTGTGCAGGATGGCGAAGCGGTGAAGGCTGGTCAGCTTATGGCGAAGGTGCATGGAGATATTCGCACACTTTTGTGCGGAGAGCGCACCGCACTTAATTATCTGCAGAGAATGAGCGGAATTGCTACTTATACGCATGAGGTAGCGTCACTTCTTACGGGAAGCAAGACGAAGCTTCTTGACACAAGAAAGACAACGCCGAACAACCGCATTTTCGAGAAATATGCGGTTCGCACGGGCGGTGGTAACAACCATCGCTACAATCTTTCGGACGGAGTGTTACTCAAAGATAATCATATCGGAGCTGCCGGCGGCGTGAAGCAGGCGATCGCAGCGGCAAAAGAATATGCGCCTTTTGTCAGAAAAATCGAGGTAGAGGTTGAAAACCAGCAGATGGTTGAGGAAGCGGTGGAAGCAGGGGCTGACATTATCATGCTTGATAATATGGATACAGATGCTTTGAAAAAAGCGATCGCTTTCATCAATGGACGTGCGGAAATTGAAGTATCCGGAAATGTGACAAAAGAAAATATTGCAAGACTGGTCGATCTTGGTGTAGACTTTATATCAAGCGGGGCACTCACACATTCTGCTCCGATTATGGATATTTCACTTAAAAATCTGCATCCTGTAGATTGATGGAAAGGTGGTAAAGTTCTCTGTTATGAATGGGGAAGAACGACGCAAAAAAATTGTAAAGATGTTGACAACAGGGACGAAACCGATTCCGGGGGTAGCGCTTGCAAAACAGTTTGACGTAAGCAGACAGGTGATTGTGCAGGATATCGCTTTGCTCCGTGCGAACGGAATGAACATATTCTCGACCAATCGTGGCTATCTGATTCAGAAGGATTCCGTTGCAAGCCGTGTGTTTAAAGTCTATCATTCGGATGATGATGTGGAGAAGGAGCTCACAACGATCGTGGATCTGGGCGGAATCATAGAGGATGTGTTTGTTTATCACAAAGTATATGGTGTCCTTCGGGCGGATATGAATATTAAGTCCAGAATGGATATACGTCGATATATGGAAGAAATAGCCACTGGAAAATCAAGCCTTCTCAAGAATGTTACATCAGGATTTCATTATCATACAATACTTGCTGACAGTGAGGAGATACTTGATATCATTCAGGAGGAACTAGGAAAGCAGGGATTTCTTGCAAAGCTGCAGGATTATGAGCCTGTCGATTTCTGGAAGAAGGAAGAGGCGTAGAGCCGATTATTGATTTATGATTTATATAAAACCGTTTAAGAAAGAAATTATCTTGGCGGTTTTATTTTTTTGTGTGATTTTGGTGATTGCCGGAATAATTTGAAAAAACTGCAAAGCGTGCTTCGCATCGTTTAGGATTTGACACTCATTATATGGGAATGCTATACTTTGACTAATTATTGTAACTGTAACGAAACATTCAACTATAGATATAAAAATTTAGTTTGTCATGGTTGAATATCGCAAGTTCGCTTTTGGGTGAGAAGGAGAATGAAAATGAGTGACGAATTTATGAATGGAATCGGTGGGGAACCAGAAAATACCAATGAGACGCCGCAGGGATACACAAATCCTGAGAACAGTGATGATCAGAATTACAAAGCTCCGGAAACAAATGGAGAGACAGCACAGGAATATCAGCAGCCGGAGCAGAATCAGACGTCATATTATGGACAGTCGGATTACCGTCAGCCACAGTATGATCCGAACAATCTTGGTAAACCAGATTACAGCCAGATGAATTATAATTCGGGAGCGGCCGGCGCAGACTATAATCAGAACGGATATGGACAGCCGGCTGGAGGACAGAACTATAATCAGAATGAATATGGTCAGCCGAATGGCGGAGTAAATTACAATCAGAACGGATATAACCAGAATGGATACAACCAGCCACCTTACGGTGCAGCAACGAAGAGTGACAGTACAGGATTTGGAATTGCATCACTGGTACTCGGTATCATTTCAATCTTTACGTTCTTCTGCTGTATTAACTATATTCTTGCAGTCATTGCAATCGTACTCGGTATTGTGCAGATCGTAAAAAGTTCCAAGAAGGGACTTGCAATCGGAGGTATTGTGACTGCAGTGATATCCATCATCGGAGCTACTATTTTCTGGGTACTGATCGGATCTGTCGGAGCGTCTGAGATGGGACCGATGCAGGATTACATGGAAGAGTACATGCAGGATTATATGCAGCAGGAGAGCGACGCATTCTAAATTGACTGACCGGATGTTGCATGTCAGCTTTTTTTAAAAGTTAACGCATTACAAAGAAAAACGGGCAGGTAGTTATGAATAGTTCAAAACAGATGGCAGAAGCTATCATCTGCCAGATTGATAAAAGCAGACAGGCGCAATTGCCGTATCTTGTCGCTTTGGACGGACGATGTGCGTCAGGCAAGACAACGACAGCGGCGTTAATTGCAGAAAAGTATCAAAAAGAAGGGCTGCCGTGTGATATTGTTCACATGGATGATTTCTTCTTACAACCGAATCAAAGAACTTCTGCGCGTCTTGCAGAGCCGGGCGGAAATGTGGATTATGAGCGGGTTGAGGCTGAGGTGCTTCAACCCGCAAAGCGTGGTATGACAGTTTCGTACCGCAGATTTGACTGCAGCAGGATGGAACTCACAGAGGTGAGAACGTTTCAGCCACAGGGGATTTTGCTTGTGGAGGGCGCGTACAGTTGTCATCCGAAGCTGCGTGATTATTTTGATCTGCGCATTTTTGTATCCATTGATCCTGAAATGCAGATGCAGAGGATCCTTTTGCGAAACGGAAGTGAGCGCGCCGAAATGTTTCGGAACCGTTGGATCCCGCTCGAGGAAAACTATATCGCGCAATGTCAGGTTGAAGAGGTTTGTGATCTTCATTTGTGCGCAGATTAAATTAGGGAATAACAAGGGAGTATGTAGTGTCGACCAAGGATCGAATCAAAGAATTTCTATACAAATATAAATATGTGGAAAAGTATCTGACGGACGATATCTTCCAGACACAGACGATGCTTCTTGCTTCCCTTGCAATGAACATTGCGGCGGCAACGTTTAAGTTTGTGATGGGCGTATGGTTCGGGTCGAAGTGGCTTGTGACCGTATCGATCTACTTCCTGACGTTATCCGCGATGCGTCTGCTTCTTCTTAACAGAGAGCGAAAAAGTAAGAAGTTAGAGACACCGGAGCACAAGCGGCTGTATGACCTGAAAGGTTATCGTGCGTGTGGATATATGGTGCTTTTTATGAATATGATCGTAGGCAGAATGATCGTGCAGATGCTCGTAGATAATGAGGGATATGATTATCCGGGGCTGATGCTGTATCTGATCGGTTTGTTTGCAATTGCCAATTTTGCCAATGCGATCTACAACGTGAAGAAGTATTGGCATATCTACAATCCGATGATTTCCGCAGCAAAGAGGTTAAGTTTCTCTACGGCACTTGTGCTTTTGTACACACTTCAGACATCTGCGCTTGCAAGATTCGGAAACAATCATGAGCAGTTGCGACGGTTGTTAAACTCCATATCGGGAGCGGTTGTGGAACTTGTTTTGTTTACGATGGCAATTCTTATGATTGTGAGATCCAACCAGGAGATGCACAAATTAAAAGAAGGATAATTTCTGACAGATCCAGAGTTTGGACATGGATGCAAAATCGAAGAAAATCAAGGCGAATAGACCTTGACATTCAAAAAAAACCTTACTATACTTAGACACAAAGACAAAAACGATGACGAAGACAGTAACTGTAATACGAACGTCACAGAGAGCCGCGAGGGTGGAAACCGGCACAAGTAATTTTACAGTGAATATCACTTCCGAGTTGCGGATCGAACGTTGCGGAATGAATCTCAAGTTCCGGATGAGTAGAGTCCGACGCTTTTCCTACGTTACGGGAACGAAGTATGCAAATCAGTTATGATTTAAGTACATGGTAATCAGGTGGTATAACGTGCGCCCGCGTCCTAATTACTGGATGCGGGCTTTTTTCAATTCATAGGAAAATTTCAGGAGGCAATTATGTACAACAAAGTTGATACGAACATGAACTTTGTCGACCGCGAGAAAGAAGTTGAAAAGTTCTGGCGTGAGAATGACATTTTCAAGAAATCCATGGAGAATCGTAAGGAAGGTGAGACGTATACATTCTATGACGGACCGCCAACCGCGAATGGTAAGCCACATATCGGCCACGTTTTAACCCGTGTTATCAAGGATATGATCCCAAGATACCAGACAATGAAGGGTAAATATGTTCCTCGTAAAGCAGGATGGGATACACATGGTCTCCCAGTTGAGCTTGAAGTTGAGAAGATGCTCGGGCTCAACGGTAAGGAGCAGATCGAAGAGTATGGTATGGAGCCTTTCATCAAGAAATGTAAGGAATCCGTATGGAAATATAAAGGAATGTGGGAAGATTTCTCAGGAACCGTTGGTTTCTGGGCTGATATGGACAACCCATATGTAACATACGATGACAATTTCATCGAGTCTGAGTGGTGGGCACTTAAGACCATCTGGGACAAGAAGCTTCTGTACAAGGGATTCAAGATCGTGCCTTACTGTCCTCGTTGTGGAACTCCGCTTTCTTCCCAGGAGGTTGCGCAGGGATACAAGACCGTTAAGGAGCGTTCTGCGATCGTCCGCTTCAAGGTTACAGGAGAGGATGCTTACTTCCTCGCATGGACAACAACGCCTTGGACACTTCCAAGTAACGTGGCACTCTGTGTGAACCCGGATGACACTTATATTAAGGTTAAAGCAGCAGATGGTTACACCTACTATCTTGCTGAGGCACTTGCAGACAAGGTGCTCTCTCCGCTTGCGAAGGAAGAGGGCGAGAAGGCATACGAAGTGCTTGAGACATACAAAGGAACAGATCTTGAGCGCAAAGAGTATGAGCCGCTTTACGACTGCGCGAAGGTTGTTGCGGACAAGCAGCATAAGAAGGGATTTTTCGTAACCTGTGATAACTACGTTACTATGACAGATGGTACCGGTATCGTTCATATCGCCCCTGCATTCGGTGAGGATGATGCGAATGTCGGACGTAACTATGACCTTCCATTCGTACAGTTTGTAAACGGTAAGGGTGAACTTACCGAAGAGACTCCGTTTGCAGGTCTGTTCGTAAAGAAAGCAGATCCTGAGGTGCTGAAGGATCTTGATGCAAGAGGTCAGTTATTTGATGCACCGAAGTTCGAGCATGAGTATCCACACTGCTGGAGATGTGATACACCTCTGATCTACTATGCAAGAGAGTCATGGTTCATCAAGATGACAGAGGTTCGTGACGACCTCGTTGCCAATAATAAGACGGTAAACTGGATTCCGAAGTCCATCGGGGAGGGACGTTTTGGAAACTGGCTGGAAAATATTCAGGACTGGGGTATCTCCCGTAACCGTTACTGGGGAACTCCACTCAATATCTGGGAGTGTGAGGACTGCGGATGCCAGGAATCCATCGGAAGCCGTGCAGAACTTGCCGAGCGTTCCGGCAATCCGGATGCTGCTAAGGTTGAGCTGCACCGCCCATATATTGATGAAGTTACCTTTAAGTGTAAAGAGTGCGGCGGCACAATGAAGCGAGTACCGGAGGTTATCGACTGCTGGTTCGATTCAGGAGCAATGCCTTTTGCACAGCATCATTATCCGTTCGAGAACAAGGATCTGTTCGAGCAGCAGTTCCCGGCACAGTTTATTTCCGAGGCAGTGGATCAGACACGTGGATGGTTCTACTCTCTGATGGCAGAGTCTACTCTGTTATTCAATAAGGCTCCTTACCAGAACGTTATCGTTCTTGGTCACGTACAGGATGAGAACGGACAGAAGATGTCGAAGTCCAAGGGTAATGCGGTCGATCCGTTCGACGCATTGGAGAAGTACGGTGCAGATGCGATCCGCTGGTATTTCTACATCAACAGCGCGCCTTGGCTGCCGAACCGTTTCCATGGTAAGGCAGTACAGGAAGGACAGCGTAAGTTCATGGGAACTCTGTGGAACACTTATGCATTCTTCGTACTGTATGCGAACATTGACAATTTTGATGCAACAAAGTACACACTCGACTACGATAAGCTTACCGTTATGGATAAGTGGCTTCTTTCAAAGCTGAATTCCGCAGTGGCAGCAGTCGATGACAATTTAGGCAACTATCGCATTCCGGAAGCTGCACGTGTACTTGAAGAGTTTGTTGACGATATGAGTAACTGGTATGTCCGCCGCTCACGTGAGCGTTTCTGGGCAAAAGGCATGGAGCAGGACAAGATCAATGCGTATATGACACTGTATACCGCTTTGGTTACCATCTGTAAGGCAGCAGCTCCGATGATCCCGTTCATGACAGAGGATATCTACCGCAACCTTGTATGCTCCATCGATCCATCCGCACCGGAAAGTATTCATCTGTGTGACTTCCCGACCGTTGATGAGAAGATGATCGATAAGGATCTTGAGAATGCGATGGATGAGGTACTTAAGATCGTTGTTATGGGACGTGCGTGCCGTAACAGTGCCAATATTAAGAACCGTCAGCCGATCGGTCAGATGTATGTCAAGGCACCGGAAGCACTCAGTGATTTCTATGTAGACATTATCGCCGACGAGTTAAATGTGAAGAAAGTAACCTTCACCGATGATGTCAGCAGCTACACCGATTACCAGTTCAAGCCGCAGCTTCGTACCGTAGGACCGAAGTTCGGTAAGTATTTAAAGCAGATCCAGGCAACCCTTTCTGAGCTGGATGGTAATAAGGCGATGGCAGAGCTTAAGGCAAACGGATGCCTGAAACTTGACAGTATCAGTGACGAAGTTGTATTATTAGAAGAGGATTTACTTATCACGATGACGCAGGCAGAGGGTTTTGTAACCGAGGGGGATAACTATGTGACGGTAGTTATGGATACGAAGCTTACTCCGGAACTCATTGAGGAAGGCTTTGTCCGTGAGCTGATTAGCAAGATTCAGACCATGCGTAAGGATAAAGAGGCTGGATTCGAGGTAACTGATCATATTGCCGTATCCTTTAAGGCAGATGAGAAAGTGACTGCAATCTTTGAAAAGTACAGCGAGGAGATCAAGTCAGAGGTTCTCGCAGACAAGATTACAGAGGGCGAATTATCCGGATATGAGAAAGAATGGAGTATCAACGGAGAGAAAGTAACTCTTGCAGTAGAGAAACAGTAACAGTAAATAATGGGGGCAAGGCATACGCTTAGCCCCCTTTTTTAAGGCAAAGCCAAATAGGAGGCGTAGATGAGAGATAAGGTTTTTAGTAAAAAGGAATTTATTAAAGCGGTCACAGAAAATGTAAAATCTATGTACCGCAAGAACTTAAAGGAAGCCAGCCAGCAGGAAATCTTTCAGGCTGTATCACTTGCAGTCAAAGAGGTTGTTATGGATGAGTGGATGGCTACGCAGCAGACAATGGAGAGGGAAGATCCAAAGACATTGTACTATATGTCCATGGAATTCCTGATGGGGCGTGCGCTTGGTAACAACCTGATCAATCTGTGTGCTTACAAGGAAGTGAAGGAAGCACTCGAGGAGATCGGTCTTGACCTCAGCGTTATTGAGGATCAGGAGCCGGATCCGGCACTTGGTAATGGTGGTCTCGGACGTCTGGCAGCCTGCTTTATGGATTCTCTTGCAACGCTCGGATATGCAGCATATGGCTGCGGAATCCGTTATCGTTACGGTATGTTCAAGCAGCAGATCATCGATGGTTTCCAGGTAGAGGTACCGGATACCTGGCTTAAGAACGGTTATCCGTTCGAGCTTCGCAGACCAGAGTATTGTTATGAGATTAAATTTGGCGGACATGTAGAGGAGTCGGCAGATGAGAACGGCAATCTCCAGTTTAAGCATGTGGATTACCAGTCGGTTCTTGCAATTCCGTATGATATGCCAATCGTCGGATACGGCAATCATGTGGTTGATTCCCTGATGATCTGGGATGCACAGCCAAAGGAGGAGTTTAAGCTGGATTCCTTCGACCGTGGTGATTATGATCAGGCAGTGGAGGAGGAGAACCTCGCACGTAACCTTGTAGAGGTACTTTATCCGAATGATAACCATGTTAAGGGTAAGGAGCTTCGTTTAAAGCAGCAGTATTTCTTCGTATCAGCAAGTATCCAGCGTGCTTTGGAGCGTTTTAAGAAGCATCACAGTGATCTGCATCAGTTACCGGAGAAGGTAACATTCCAGATGAATGATACCCATCCAACGGTTGCAGTTGCTGAGCTTATGCGTATTCTCGTGGATGAGGAAGGTCTCTCATGGGATGAGGCATGGGATATTACAACACACAGTGTAGCTTACACGAACCATACGATTATGGCGGAAGCCTTAGAAAAGTGGCCGATTGAGATCTTCCAGAGACTTCTTCCTAGAGTTTACCAGATCGTTGAGGAGATCAACCGCCGCTTCGTTCTTGAGATTCAGAATCGTTATCCGGGCAATGAGGAGAAGATCCGCAAGATGGCAATCCTTTACGATGGTCAGGTGAAGATGGCAAACCTTGCAATCTGTGCCGGATATTCCGTTAACGGTGTTGCAAGACTTCATACAGAAATCTTAGAGAAGCAGGAGCTTCGCGACTTCTACGAGATGTTCCCGGAGAAGTTCAACAACAAGACCAACGGAATTACACAGAGAAGATTCCTTGCACATGCCAATCCGTTACTCTCTGATTGGGTAACCAAGCATGTCGGCAAAGAGTGGGTGACAGACCTCTCAAGAGTCAGCAAGCTGACTTCTCTTGCTGATAATACAAAGGCACAGCAGGAATTCATGGAGATCAAGCATCAGAATAAGGTGCGCCTCGCAAAATATATCAAGGAGCATAACGGAATCGATGTAGATCCGAACTCCATCTTCGACGTACAGGTAAAGCGTCTGCATGAGTATAAGCGTCAGCTGATGAACATTCTTCATGTCATGTATCTGTACAATCAGCTGAAAGCAAATCCAAATATGGATTTCTATCCAAGAACATTCATCTTTGGTGCGAAGGCAGCTGCCGGATACCGTACCGCCAAGAAGACCATCAAGCTGATCAATGCGGTAGCAGATGTGATTAATAACGATGTTTCTATCAATAATAAAATCAAGGTTGTATTTATCGAGGACTATCGTGTATCGATCGCAGAGTGGATCTTCGCAGCAGCAGATGTCAGTGAGCAGATTTCGACTGCAAGTAAGGAAGCATCCGGAACCGGTAACATGAAGTTCATGTTAAACGGTGCGATCACAATCGGTACTATGGATGGTGCGAATGTTGAGATGTACGAGGAAGTCGGCGCAGACAATATCTTTATCTTCGGTATGAGCGCAGATGAAGTCATCGCACATGAGAACCGTAACGATTACAATCCGGTTGAAATCTACAACAATAATGCAGATATCCGTCAGGTATTAAACCAGTTAATAGACGGAACCTATTCTGCAAACGATAGAGAACTCTTCCGTGAGCTTTACAACTCACTCCTCAATCCACCACAGGGACAGGTGGCAGACCGCTACTTCATCCTTGCTGATTTTGAGTCTTATGCAAATGCACAGAAGAAGATTTCTGCATACTATCAGAATAAGAGTGCATGGGCAAAATCTGCAATCCTCAATGTTGCACATGTCGGCAAGTTCTCTTCCGACAGAACCATTCAGGAATATGTAGATGATATCTGGAAGCTTGACAAGATCACAGTCAATATGTCTGGGATTTAAAGTATGGATACGACAACTTCTTCAAATACTCCGGTAGCCGGAATCTCCGGCTACTGGCTGAAAATGATCGCAGTCATTACGATGCTGATCGATCATACAGCGGCATCCATATTAGAAGAAATGATGCAACAGATGCCATCCTGGGGACCTATCACATTGAGTAACTTACACCAGTGGTATATGTTGGATCTGGTGCTTCGCGGTATTGGACGTATGGCGTTTCCAATCTACTGCTTCCTTTTGGTGGAGGGATTTACCTACACTCGCAGCAGAGCAAAGTATGCGCGTCGGTTGTTTGTTTTTGCTTTGATTTCGGAACTCCCGTTTGATATGGCGCTGAATAAAAGCATTATTAATATGAGTTATAACAATGTGTTTTTTACGTTGTGGCTCGGACTTCTGACCATCTGGGCATCGGATGCGATACTTTTGTATATGGAGAAGCATCTGAAAGAAAAGCTTCCGTCGGCCGCCTATGGAATTCTTCGTGTGCTGGCAATGTTTGTGATTCTGCTTGCGGGCTGTTTCATGGCAGAGGCTGTGTTCCGCAGCGATTACGGTGCGAGTGGAATTTGTGCAATCTACATTTTATATATGTGCAGACACCAGCGCATGGGTGGATTCGCGCTTGCGGTGTTTGAACTTGGAATGCTTGCAGGAACGATTGAATTTGCAGCGTTTCTTATGCTGATACCGATGCATTTCTATAATGGAACGCGTGGTAAGCAGCGTAAGTATTTCTTCTATGCGTTCTATCCGGTACACCTTCTGATCCTTGCCATTATATGCCAGTTGCTTGGACTTGGTGTAGGACAGAGTGGATTTTAAAAAAATAAGAAGAATAATAAGCCGGAGAAAGATTGATTTTTCATCTTCCTCCGGTATTTTTGCTTGAAAAGTTATATAAAGTTATATAAAGTTATATATGAATTGAAAAGTTATATAAGGTTATATAACAAAACATAAAGGGGAACAACATGGCATTTACGCATCTTCACACCCATACGGAATATTCACTTCTGGATGGTTCCAACAAAATAAAAGAATATGTAGCCCGCGTCAAAGAACTGGGTATGAACAGTGCGGCGATCACGGATCATGGTGTGATGTATGGTGTGATCGAATTCTATAAGACCTGTAAGGCAGCTGAGATCAATCCGGTTATCGGATGTGAAGTGTATGTAGCTCCAAACTCACGTCTGGAGAGGGAGACGAGCCACGGGGAGGATCGTTATTATCATCTGATCCTTTTGGCGGAGAATAACAAGGGTTACGAGAATCTGATGAAGATCGTATCGATCGGATTTACGGAAGGCTATTATTACAGACCGCGTGTGGATTTTGAGACACTAGAGAAGTATCACGAGGGTCTGATCTGTCTGTCTGCGTGTCTGGCGGGTGAGATCCCACGTTATATCGTGCGTGGATTCTACGAGGAAGCCAAGGCGATCGCGGAGAAATATGCGGCATGCTTTGGCAAAGATAATTTCTTCTTAGAACTGCAGGATCATGGAATTGCGGATCAGAAGCTGGTCAATCAGCAGCTGGTGCGCATGAGTCAGGAGACGGGGATCGGGCTTGTCTGTACGAATGATGTGCATTATACGTATGCGGATGATGTGGAGGCACATGATGTGCTTCTTTGCATCCAGACCGGTAAGAAGATTACGGATGAGGATCGTATGCGTTATGAAGGCGGTCAGTTCTACGTCAAAAGTGAGGACGAGATGCGTGCGCTTTTTCCATATGCGAAGGAAGCAGTGGATAATACGCAGAAGATCGCGGATCGTTGTCATGTGACGATTGAATTTGGAAATTACAAGATTCCGAAGTACGAAGTGCCGGAAGGATATGCATCCGCGTATGAATTCTTACGTGCCCTCTGCGATAAGGGATTTGAAGAAAAATATATAAGTAATGATGCCTATACGAAGGAACAATGTGACAAGATCTATCAGGATATGGAGTATGAGCTCGGCATCATTGAGAAGATGGGATTCGTCGAGTATATTCTGATCGTGTGGGATTACATCAACTGGGCGAAGACACATGACTGCTGGGTAGGCCCGGGACGAGGATCCGGTGCAGGAAGCCGCGTGTGCTACTGTACCGGCATCACGAATATTGATCCGGTGCGTTATAATCTGCTTTTTGAAAGGTTTCTGAATCCGGAACGTGTGTCCATGCCCGATATCGACGTGGACTTCGAGTATGCGGAGCGTTCGCGTGTAATCGAGTATGTGACGGAGAAATACGGCAAGGACTCTGTGACGCAGATTACCACATTCGGAACGATGGCGGCGCGAGGCGTCATTAAGGCCGTCGGCAAAGCACTTGATTTCCCATATGCGGAGATGGATCGCGTGGCGAAGATGGTTCCGATGGAATTAAACATTACCATTGATAAAGCGCTGCAGATGAATCCGGAATTCCGGAGTCTCTATGACGGAGATACAAGAATGCATGAGCTGATCGATATGGCGAAACGTCTGGAAGGACTGCCAAACCATACGTCGGTACATGCGGCGGGCGTTGTCATCTATCCGGGGTTGGCGAGCGATTATGTACCGCTCGGACGTGCGAGCGACGGCACCCCGACGGCGGAGTACAATATGATCCAGCTCGAGGAACTGGGACTCTTGAAGATGGACTTCCTGGGACTTCGCACCCTTACCGTGATCAAGGATGCAGTCAAGAATATTAAGGCAACGCGCGGAATTGATGTGGATATAGACCATATCGATTTCAACGATAAGGGTACGCTTGACTTTATCGGATCGGGAAGGACAGAAGGTGTATTCCAGCTCGAGTCTGCCGGAATGCAGAACTTCATGAAGGAGTTGAAGCCGCAGAATTTCGAAGATATCGTAGCCGGTATCTCATTGTATCGTCCAGGTCCGATGGACTTCATACCGAACTATATCAAGGGAAAAAATAATCGTGATACAATTTCTTATGTAACGCCGGAATTAGAACCGATTCTCGAACCGACATACGGTTGTATCGTCTATCAGGAGCAGGTTATGCAGATTGTGCAGCAGCTTGCCGGATATACGATGGGACAGGCGGACAATATTCGCCGCGCGATGAGTAAGAAGAAGCAGTATGTTATTGATGCCGAGCGGCAAAGCTTCGTATATGGTGATGAGAGCCGCGACATCAAGGGTTGTGTGGCGAACGGGATTGATGAGAAGGCTGCGAACAGTATCTATGATTCCATGGTTGATTTTGCAAAATATGCATTTAATAAATCCCATGCAGCAGCATATGCGGTTATCTCGGTACAGACGGCGTGGCTGAAGTGTTACTACCCGGTTGAGTTTATGGCAGCTCTTATGACATCTGTGATTGACAATTCTGCCAAGGCTGCGGAATATCTGCTGCATTGTAAGGAGATGGGAATCCCGGTGCTACCGCCGGATATCAACGTCGGAAAAGGTGAATTTACAGCGGAAGGAGATCATGTCCGCTACGGATTATATGCGATCAAATCACTCGGCCGCCCGGTTATTGATAAGATCATCGAGGAGCGGCAGGTCGGCGGAGAGTACCGGACGCTGCAGGATTTCATTGAGCGTACGGCAGAGCGCGATGTCAACAAGAGAGCGATCGAGAATCTGATTAAGGCGGGAGCCTGTGACGGGCTTGACGGAACGAGAAAGCAGATGACACTGGTATCGGCATCGATTGTGGATCAGGTGGTGCATCAGAAGAAGTCGACGCTGTCCGGGCAGATGAGTCTGTTTGACCTGGTCTCAGAGGAGGATAAGAAGGATTTTGAGGTACAGTATCCGGATGTCGGGGAATTCCCGAAGGAGATGTTACTTGGCTTTGAGAAGGAAGTGCTCGGAATCTATTTGAGCGGGCACCCGCTCGAAGAGTATCTCGAGAAGATCAAAAAGAATGCAACCGTGAATGCGATGGACTTTGTGAGAGAGGAGGAGACCGGTGCTATCAAGGTAGCGGATAATGCACATGTTGTCATCGGTGGAATGATTGCTGGAAAGACGGTCAAATTTACGCGAAACAATAAGGCGATGGCGTTCCTTACGATCGAGGATCTGACGGGAAGTGTCGAGGTGATCGTGTTCCCGAAGGACTATGAACGGTTTAGCCGGTTTCTGAATGAAGATGAGAAGGTTTTTGTGGTCGGACATGCTACGGTTGAGGAGGAACAGAATGGCAAGATCATCTGCGAACGCATTGTGCCTTTTGACAGCGTCCCACGTGAAATCTGGCTGAAATTTGCGACAAAAGAGGCGTATGCAGATAAGGAAAGAGAATTGTTTTCCATGCTTCACGATTCGGACGGAGATGACGAGATTGTGATCTATGTTGCGGATCCAAAGGCGATAAAACGCCTCGGAAAGAACCTTTCCGTTCATGCAAATACAGAACTTCTGACTAGATTGACTAATTTTCTTGGGGAAAATAATGTAAAAGTTGTTGAAAAAAATGTTGAAAAGAAAATGTAATCAGTATAAAATATAACAGATTAAGGGAATTGATTATTATTTATATATGGAGGAAGTAACAATGGCAAAAGAGATAAACACAATTGGTGTACTTACCAGTGGTGGAGATGCACCGGGAATGAACGCTGCAATCCGTGCAGTTGTCCGTCAGGCTCTTTCTAAGGGGAAGAAAGTGAAAGGAATCAAGAGAGGATACGCAGGTCTCTTAAATGAGGAGATCATCGACATGGATTCAAAGAGTGTATCCGATACCATTTCACGAGGCGGTACAATTTTACAGACTGCCCGTTGTATGGAATTCGTTACACCGGAAGGACAGCAGAAGGGTGCTGACATCTGTAAGAAACACGGAATCGATGCAATCGTTGTAATCGGTGGAGATGGCTCTTTCCAGGGAGCGCAGAAGCTTGCTACTCTTGGAATCAATACCATTGGTGTTCCTGGAACCATTGACTTAGATATCGCATGTACGGATTATACAATCGGTTTTGATACTGCTGTAAATACTGCAATGGAAGCAATCGACAAGGTTCGTGATACCTCTACTTCCCATGAGAGATGTTCCATCATCGAGGTTATGGGACGTGGTGCTGGACATATCGCTTTATGGTGCGGTCTTGCAAACGGTGCTGAGGAGATTCTTCTTCCTGAGAAATATGATTATGACGAGCAGCGTCTGATCGATCAGGTGGTAAATGCCCGTAAGAACGGTAAGCAGCATTATATCATCATCAATGCTGAGGGAATCGGACATTCCCAGAGTATGGCTAAGAGAATCGAGGAAGCAACAGGTATCGAGACACGTGCTACAATTCTTGGACATATGCAGCGTGGAGGAAGCCCTACATGTAAGGATCGTGTTTACGCTACTACAATGGGTGCTTTGGCTGTTGATCTTCTCTGTGAAGGCAAGACAAACCGTGTAATCGCTCATAAGAACGGTGAATTCGTTGATTTTGATATTGATGAAGCTCTTGCAATGAAGAAGGGTGTTGACGAGTACATGTATCAGATTTCCAAGTCTCTGGTATAAATATATAAGAAAAGAAGTCAGGAGGGCAGTCGGATTTCCGGCCGCCCTCTTTTATGGTGAAAAAGATGATTACAAGCACTTCCAATCAACAAATGAAGAAATTGTCTTTGCTGATGAAGAAAGCAAAGGAGCGAAGAGAGCAGGGGCTTTTTGTCGTTGAAGGAATTAAAATGTTCCGCGAGGCTCCGGAAGAATGGATCGAAGGCGTGTATGTTTCCGAGCAGTTTATGGAGAATCCGGAGCATGAGACCCTGCTTTCCGGCGTAACTTATGAGGTGGTTGCGGATTCTGTATTTAAGGCAGTCTCAGATACGCAGACACCGCAGGGAATCCTTGCGCTTATCCGTATGCCACACTATACGCTTGAGGATGTGATGCAGGGAGAACGAACGCATCTGCTGCTTCTTGAGAGTGTGCAGGATCCGGGGAATCTGGGAACGATGGTGCGCACCGGAGAGGGAGCGGGGATTACCGGTGTGATCATGAACCGGACAACGGTAGATCTGTTCAATCCCAAGACGATACGCTCAACGATGGGGAGTATATACCGTGTGCCTTATGTGATCGCGGATGATTTTGTGGCAACTTTGCAGAAACTGAAAGCAAAAGGTGTGTCATTGTATGCGGCGCATCTCAAAGGGAAGAAGCAGTATGACGCATTCGATTATACCGAGCCTACAGGATTTATGATCGGAAATGAGGGAAACGGACTGAGTGATGAAGTGGCGGAAGCCGCTGACACTTATATCCGTATTCCAATGGAGGGACGGGTCGAATCATTGAATGCAGCAATATCGGCTTCGCTTCTGATGTATGAATGTAACCGCCAGAGGAGGAAAATGCATGAAGATCTGGTTTAAACTGTGGACGGATACAAGACTGACCGCATCCGAGACAATTGAGATCACGGATGACGATACCAGGACGCATAAAGTATTCCGCGCGCTGGAAGAAGCCTGCCTTGCATTTGATCTTGGCAAACCAATCTGGCTCGATGCGAATGTGAATGAGTTCAAACGTCGCTCAAAGACGCGTTTTACGAAGGATAATTTTGTCGAAGAAATCGAGTTCGACTATATGGAGATGCAGGTTCTCGAAGAGGACTGACGCGAAAGTTAAGAATTTCTAAAATATGTCTGTAATCAAACACGTGGATTGGGAAGTGTGATATAATAATTTAACGTAGGCATTGAGCAGTGCCAAAACAGAAAGGAGCAGACCGATTGTGCTTGCACGAAGAGGTCGGATCATTTCTGTTTTGATAGGGCGATAGCCCGAACAACGAGGAAAATTGAAAATTTTCCGAGTGGTGCACTGCAGACAAATAATCAGACAGGAGACCAATATATGGCTGCATCTCAGATTATAAGTGAAGACGTTGATAGCTGGGAAACACTCATGTTTTTATATAACTCAGCGCTCAAGGAAGTCGGCACCAAGCTTGACATCTTAAACGACGAGTTTGTACATATTCACAAGTATAATCCTATCGAATACATTAAGAAGCGAATTAAGACACCGGAGAGTATCGTAAAGAAATTAAAGCGTGACGGTTACGATGTGACTGTCGAGAATATGGTAAATTATATCAATGACATTGCGGGAATCCGCATTGTCTGTTCTTTTACATCCGATATCTATCGGCTGGCGGAGATGATCGGCAAGCAGAACGATCTCACCGTCGTATCGATCAAGGATTATATCAAGCATCCCAAGGCGAGCGGTTACAAGAGCTTTCACATGCATGTGACCATCCCGATTTTCTTATCAGACCGTGTGGTGGACACGAAGGTGGAGATCCAGATCCGTACGATCGCGATGGATTTCTGGGCAAGTTTAGAGCATAAGATCTATTACAAATTTGAGGGGAATGCACCGGATTATATCAGCCGGGATCTTCGCGCGTGCGCGGAGATCGTATCAGATCTTGATGCAAAGATGCTTCAGCTGAATGAGGCAATCCTTGAGGAGAAGGCGAAGCAGGAAGAAAAAGAGAATAATTAAGTAGGAGTGTATGACAATGAAAAATCCAGTTCTAGTAATTATGGCAGCAGGAATGGGAAGCCGTTACGGTGGAATGAAGCAGATGGATCCAATCGATGACGAGGGACATCTGATCATTGATTTCTCCCTTTACGATGCGGTCAAAGCAGGATTTAAAGAAGTTATTTTTATCATCAAGAAAGAAAATGAGGCTGATTTCCGTGAGTGCATCGGAGACCGTATCTCAGACAAGATCAAGGTCACTTATGTCTATCAGGAGCCGAAGCTTCCGGAAGGTTTTGCTGTACCGGCAGGACGCACGAAGCCGTTCGGTACAGGACATGCGGTACTCAGTTGTATTGATGCACTGGATGCGCCTTTTGCAGTCATCAACGCAGATGATTATTACGGAAGCCATGCATTCAAGGTGATGTATGACTATCTGGTCAGCCACGAGGACGATGAAAAGTATCGTTATGTGATGGTTGGTTATATTCTGGAGAACACGTTAACGGATAATGGATTTGTGTCAAGAGGCGTATGCCGTACGGATGCAGAAGGTCATCTGATCGAGATCACGGAGCGTACACACATCGAAAAACGTGAAGATGGTGCGGCTTATACCGAGGATGACGGAGCAACCTGGCACAAGCTGCCGGAGGGAAGCACCGTATCCATGAATATGTGGGGCTTCCAGCCAAGCATGCTGCAGGAGTTGAAGCAGCGATTTGTTACGTTCCTTGAGAGAGAACTGGAAAAGAATCCTCTTAAGTGTGAGTTCTTCCTTCCGAGTGTGGTCGGAGAACTGTTAGAGGAGGACAAGGCGGTTGTTGATGTATTGAAATCGACGGACCGTTGGTATGGTGTTACTTACAAGGAAGATAAGCAGACCGTGGTTGCGGCAATCCGATCCATGAAGGAGCAGGGACTTTATCCGCAGCACCTGTGGAATTAAGCACAGGATTTCCGGCGGTCTAATTTATGGAAGAGAACTTCCGGGATTGCAAAACCGAAGATAATACCAAATACGATGGCGAGCGCGACTTCGAACGTCTCAAGTCCCTTGGACGAGAAGCGCGCGTTGTCACCGATGATCAGATAATATGCGGTATAATAGATTCCGGCTCCTGGAACGAGCGGGAAGATGCCGCACAGCAGATATACGGTCGCGGGATTGCGGCGGATGACAGCGGTAGTCCGGGAGAACACGGTCAGGATGAAGGTCGCAACGAGCGAAGCCAGCACCGGACTTAACTCCTGATGCGTGATGCCATAATACACGATCCATCCTAACGCACCGGACAGACCGGAGAAAACCAATTCTTTTTTCGGGACACAGAATAAGAATGCGAAAGCAAATGTTGCCCCGAAAGCCATAACAAATTCCAAAATATAATTCATAGAGCTAACCCTCCCCCAAGATAACGGAATAATACGATCGGAAGACAGATTCCAACTGCGATGCACAAGGCGGTCAGCAAAGCATCGATCAGGTGGATCGTGCCGGACAGGTAGTCGCTATTGTAAAAGTCACGGATGGATGTCGTAAAGACAATTCCCGGTACAAGCGGCATGATATCTCCGATGATGATCTTGTCATGATGCACCGGAAGACCGGATGCAAACGCAAGGATACTTAAGATTGCAACAACGAGGCTGGCGAACACGTTCGTAAGAAAACGCGATACATGTTTTCTCTCGCATGCGAACAGGAAAAGCTGTTCAACGGCCCCGATTGCAGTTGCAATCAGCATATCAAGAAAGGTTCCGCCAAACAGATAACAGAAGCAGCCGCATGCGATTGCACAGCATGTGACAAGTACCGGCTTCGGATAAGGCGGAATATGCTTACATTCCGTCAGGCGAACGGTTGCTTCTTCAATCGAGCATTTGTGGTCACAGATATCGCGCACAAGCTGGTTTAAAGCGGCTACTTTGCCTAGGTTGACGGACGAGATCGGCACGTGGCGGATCATGCTGCACGCATCTTCCCGATCTTCGTTTGCGCTGGCAAAAATTCCGTTTGAGAGTACATATACGTCAAAATTTTCAACATTACAGGATTCTAATATATGAATCAGGCTGTCTTCGACACGATAGATTTCTGCACCGTTTCGGAGCATGGTATCTCCGATCTCGACAGCGAGTGTTAATATTTCTTTGGTGTGGGCCATGATCTGGTCTCCTTTTCTTTGTTACAATCGCTGCCTGCACTTTTGTTGCGGCTGCGCTATATTCAATTTATGCCCCATTTCCTGCCATGTCAATCATTTTTCACGACTTAACATACAATTTACCAATGTGTTCCATTCCCTTGCATACTTTTTATGGAAAACGCGCATATTGTTGGTGAGCGATCGTGAAAATTGTGTTGCGGCGGACTCCTGCGGGGACCGACTCTGCGGCCGGCATCCAAGCAGACACTAGATATCCAAAATCATGAATTTGCAGAAAATGTCCACCGGGCTCTCTATATGATTTGTTGTCCGCTCAAGCTTAGACAGTGGCGGCTGCGTGTTCGTCCTAGAAAAGAATGCGTCCGAGAAAATTCGTGTCTGCCTTAATGGGCGTTCGAAGAAAACGTGTCGCCGCAGGGCAACTGTTTGTGAGCAACACTGTATAGTGGTGTTCCAACAGACACGAAGCGAGTTTTGCACAAGGCGGCTCATATCGACTTTCTGAGGACGCCCATTTAGGCAGGCTAGAATTTTTGAGCGCATCTTTTTTGGGCGGACACGCAGCCGCCGCAGTCGAAGCGTTGCTCGGACACAAAAACTGAGCCCGACAGAGATTTTCGCAAATTCAATGATTTTGTCTAAAACCGTGATCTGCTTGGATGCCAGCCGCAGAGTCGGTACCCGCAGGAGTCCGCCGCACAATTTCACGATCGCTGCCCATAAAATATGCCGTAGGTAAAAGGAGGCTGACATGGAACAGAAAGTAAAACATAAAGGGAAGAAAAGCTGGACATTTTGGTATCGGTTTTGTCTGGTGGCACTGCTTTTGGCTGTATTGGGTCTGATGGGATGGTACTGCCTGAGTTCGTACCGGCAGAATGCAATACCGAAGGAAGGGACGCTTGTAGAGCGCGTCAGACAGGTGGGATCATATGAAAGAAAAGCGTGAGACTGTATATGTGAAAGCGGAACGTAACAGTGTCTGCCACGATCCGCAGATCAGGATCATGGATGTCATGTCGGTGGAATGTACAGATCCTGCAATCTGTGCAGGAATCAAGAATAAGACATTGTATCATTTTGCGCCGGAGCAGACCGCCAAGAAGAAGCGGATCGAAGTCTTTTCCATCCTGGATGTCATACAGCTGATACATGAAGAATATCCGGAGGTTGAAGTGGTGAGCTTCGGAGAACAGGATTTCGTCGTGGAGTATGTGCCTTCCCCGATGGGAAGCAAAGCGATGGAGACGCTCAAGATCGTTGTACTTTGTATCGTGATCTTCCTTGGATCTGCGTTTACCATTATGGCATTCAATAACGATGTGTCGGTCGGCGAATTATTTGACCGGTTCTATAAGCAGATATTGGGCGGCGATAAACCGACCGTCTCAGAGATTGAGATATTCTACTGTCTGGGGCTTGCTGTCGGCATTCTGGTGTTCTTTAATCATATCGGAAAGAAGAAGATCACATCCGATCCGACGCCGATCCAGGTAGAGATGCGCAAATACCAGAAGGATGTTGACACAACCTTTATCGAGAACGCGGGAAGGCGGGGGCACGAACACGATGTTAACTAGACATATTTTTATGGCATTTGTGTCATTTGCGTGCGGAGTCGCAGTATCCGCGGGAACCTTTGCATTCATACTGGTTATCGGAGTGGTTCCGCGTATGATCCGGAAGATGAATCTGGCAGATAAAGTCATCTGCTTCGAGAACATGATCGTGCTCGGCGTATTGACGGGAGCCGTGTTCTCCATCATCGAGTGGGAGGCACGTCTGCCGGTTGCATGGATCGGACATCTGCTGCTTGGCATCTACGGCTTTGTAGCCGGAATGTTCGTCGGATGTATCGCGGTCGCTTTGGCGGAAATCCTGAATACATTCCCGATCCTGTTCCGCAGACTGTATATCAACCGGGGATTGAGCTTCGTCATGATCGCGATGGCTCTTGGTAAGACGATCGGTTCCCTGTATTATTTTTTCTTTGGATACGGATTACCCAAATACTGGTAAAAAGCATGCTTTTTGTGGTACACTAATAAAAAACCGAAGAAAGCGTGTAATATGACAACAAGTATAGCAAGACAAAGCATCATTTTAAAGTGCACGATGCAGAAATCCGTATTATTGGGAAATTATGAATTCTATTATGTAGGAGGCCTTTTTAAGAAACTGTTTGGCCTTGAGACGAGCGAGGATATGCAGCCGTTTAAGATGTCGGAGTATATTTTAGGACAGCTCGATCATCTGACTCCGAAGGATGAGAAGGAAGAATATCTTATCAAGATCGTCTCAACCTATGAGCCGTTAGAAACCTACGATGAGCAGATGAAGGAATTGTTCCGGTGGGGGGCAAGCGAGCCGGATCTGTGGAAGGTGACGACGAACTACCATCCTTGAAAAGAATACCGGAAAATAAAAAAATGATACCTAACTAATAAATGGAACCTTATTTTAAGGTTCTATTTTTTTTATGATAGAGACAATCAGGGGATCTATGGAGCAGATATCCCTTAGCGATTGTGAAACTCCTGTGGCGGGGGGCCACAGCGTCCGCGCCGCCGGAGCCCCCCCGCCACAGGAGTTTCACAATCGCTTGCGGATGATCAAAAACGAAAGGAGATCAACAATGAAGCGTCGTATGCTTGCAGCGCTCGGTGTGTTGGCCGGGTTTGTATTTATATTCGGTGTGATAAAGATGCAGCCGGGATCGGGAGGTAAAACGGATATTACAGATTATCATGAAGCACTATTTGGAGAAAATGTGTATGTTTTTTCGCCGGAGGATGATCCGGCGGAAGTGAAACAGATCTTAGAGGAACTCTACGACAGGCAGGAGACGAACCAGTTTGGAGACGAGCGGTATGCCATCTATTTTATGCCGGGCGAATACGATGAATCGATCCAGCCGGAAGTTGGCTTCTATACGCAGGTGTCGGGACTTGGAATTCTTCCGACAGACACGAAGATACAGGGACTTTCGTGTCTGGCAAGGTGGCTCGGAGATGATGAGAGCAACCATAATGCCTGCTGTAATTTCTGGAGAAGCGTGGAGAATGTCAGCATAGAAAGTAATACAGTCTGGGCGGTATCTCAGGCGACGGATATGCGGCGTGTGAACATCGAGGGAGCGCTGTATCTGCATGACGATTACGGCTGGTGTAGCGGAGGATTCCTTGCAGATTCCAATATCACAAGACTGGTAGATTCCGGTTCGCAGCAACAGTGGCTGTCACGCAATGACAATTGGGGAACCTGGATGGGCGAGAACTGGAATATGGTTTTCGTCGGAGAAGAGAAAGGAAGTGCACCGGAGGGAACATGGCCGGTGAAAGCTTACACGACGGTTGATACCACGGATGTGGTAAGGGAAAAGCCATTTCTTGTTTATGATGAGAAGCATGGGTATGGCATTTATGTGCCGAAATTACAGACAAATTCATACGGAACCACATGGCTGAATCTGGATGCATCGGATATTCTGTGGACAGATAAGAATGATGGTGATGCATCGTCTGATGTGATTGTCGGTATCGATGCCTTCTATATCGCGGATGCCACAAAGGATACCGCAGAAACGATGAATGAGGCATTAAAGGAAGGTAAGAATCTTCTCCTGACACCGGGAATTTATGAAATTGACCAGCCGATTGAAATCAATAATCCGAACACAATTGTTCTTGGCATGGGACTTGCAACGCTGAAATCCACAGGTGGCAGCACCTGTGTCAATGTGGCGGATGAGAGTGGCATCATGGTGGCAGGTCTTCTGTTTGACGCGGGATCAGTCAAATCCGAGAATCTGATGGTTGTCGGGGATGCGGACAACAAGAAGGACAAAGAGATACCGATCATGCTGTCTGATCTGTTCTTCCGCGTAGGAGGAACGAAGACGGATCAGCCGGTGCAGACACATACTTGTCTGACCATCAACAGTGATGATACGATCGGCGACAACTTCTGGATCTGGAGAGCGGATCACGGAGATCAGGTTGCATGGGATAAAAACGTAGCGGAGAACGGATTTGTGGTCAATGGAAACAATGTGATCACCTACGCACTTATGGTGGAGCATTTTAATGCATATCAGACCATCTGGAATGGAGATGGCGGAAGGATCTATATGTACCAGTGTGAGATTCCATACGATGTGCCAAGGCAGGATGTATGGATGAGTCATGATGGCAAGACGGATGGTTACGCGTCCATCCATGTCGATGATGCGGCAGAAGATTTCTTCGCGACAGGACTTGGCATCTATCTGTACAACCGTGACGCAGAAGTGAATCTACATACTGCGGTTGAGATGCCGGATAAAGAAGGCGTGCGGATTGAGAATATCTGTACCGTGATGCTGACCGGATATCCGGGAATGGAACATGTGGTCAACGATAGCGGAGAGGGCGTCTTTTTCGCGGGAGCAAGGCAGGTACTGTTAGAGTATGAGAATGGAACAAGCAAATAAAAGGGAAGAGAGGATGTTGACGATGCAGGGATATCGATTTACGGACGAAAACGGAAGCTTTCAGTTAGAAGGTGCAGAAAATGACTTGGGACTCTATTTCCCAATCGCAGGAGAACATGGACTCAAAAGCGCGATCACACCGAATCTTGCCGGGGATGCGAAGCTTGACCAGAATCATTTTCTGTTGGAGCCGACAAGTATCGGCGATCTTGTGGACAGCCGCTCATCGAGAAATTTCTGGTGTGCGATAGAGGGAGCCGGAGTATGGTCTGCGACCGGTATGTCTGCTGAACAGGAAGCCGCGCGTTTTACCGCCGGGCAGGATACATCCAAAGTGGAAGCGGGCCTTATGTGGCATAAGGTTTCGCGCAGTTCAAAAAAACATTCGCTGCATTCCGAGATTACTTCGTTTGTCGCTTTTCAGAATAATGTAGAGGTTATGCAGGTAAAGCTCACAAATACAGGGAAAGAGGCAGTGACATTTACCGCATATGCAGCAATCCCGATTTATGGAAGAAGCGCGGACAACATTCGTGATCACAGACATGTGACGTCGCTTCTGCACCGGGCTGTCACTACGGAGTACGGTGTGCATGTGACCCCGACGCTTTCGTTTGATGAGAGAGGACATCAGGTTAATGATACGACTTATTTTGTAGAAGGTATAACGGAGGATGGTAAGGCACCGGTTGCTTTCTATCCGGAGCAGAACGCATTTGTCGGCAAGGCAGGAACACTGCTCAGGCCGGAAGCAGTTGTGCGAGGCTTAGACGGCGTGCCGGCGTCAAGCAAGGTTGATGGACAGGAGATCTGTGGTGCATTCCGGTTCGAAAAAAAGATGCTTGCGCCTGGAGAAAGCACAGAATATACCGTTTTGATCGGTGCAACGAAGCAGGATAGTACAATCGAAGCAGCAAGAAAGCTTTTCTGCGGAAAACAGAATGTGTACCGTCAGCTGGATATGACGAAACAGTACTGGCTGAACAAGATCAATGTGCATTATTACAGCGGGGATAACAATTTCGACCAGTTTATGAACTGGGTAAGCTTCCAGCCGGAGCTTCGCCGCATCTACGGCTGTTCGTTTCTGCCGCACCATGATTACGGCAGGGGAGGACGCGGATGGCGCGATCTCTGGCAGGATTGTCTGGCGCTTCTGATGATGAATCCGGGCGGAGTCAGGCAGATGCTTTTGTCCAATTTCGGTGGTGTGCGTGTGGACGGAAGTAACGCAACGATCATCGGAGATCATCTGGGCGAATTTAAGGCAGACCGTAATTCGATCACGCGCGTGTGGATGGATCACGGCGTATGGCCTTTTATGACAACAAAATTATACATGAATCAGACGGGAGATTTCGATCTCCTGTATCAGAAAGCCCCGTATTTTAAGGATCGGCAGGTTATGCGGGGCAAGGCCGTGGATGAACAGTGGAAAGAGGGCATGCAGTGGCAGGAGAGTGTAAGAGGTGTCCGGTACGAAGGAACTGTGCTCGAGCATCTGCTCATTCAGGCACTCGGCGCATTCTACGAGGTCGGTGAGCATAATCATATTGCTCTTCGTGATGCGGACTGGAACGATGCACTCGATATGGCAGGGCACAGGGGCGAGAGTGTCGCTTTCACCAATGCCTACGCAATGAACCTAAGAGATCTGGCGGCAATCTTAAGACAGGAAGCTGCAAAGGGCGTGCGTGATGTCGAATTGCTTGAGGAGATCACGAAGCTTCTGGAAGATAAGGAAGAACTGTATGAGAGTATTGAAGCAAAACACAAATTATTGAATTCGTATTTGAGAAAATGCAGGCATACGGTCAGCGGTGTGCGTATCCAGATTGATACGAAGCAGCTGGCAGACAGCTTAGAGCATAAGGCAGAGTGGATGATGGAACATATCCGTGAAACCGAGTGGGTGTCCGATGCAAAAGGACATGGCTGGTACAACGGTTACTATGATGATCATGGAAATCGTGTAGAGGGTGTGACAGAAGAAGGCAATGTGCGAATGATGCTGACCGGTCAGGTATTTTCAATTATGGCAGGTACTGCAACAGAGGAACAGGTGCGGGCAATCACAGAGGCGGCAGATGCCTATCTGTATGACGCATCGTGCGGCGGTTACCGCCTGAACACAGACTTTCACGAATTGAAGACGGATATGGGACGCATGTTTGGTTTTGCTTTTGGCGAGAAGGAAAACGGAGCGGTGTTCTCACATATGGCAGTCATGTATGCCAATGCACTCTATACCAGAGGTTTTGCAAAAGAAGGTTATAAGGCACTTGATGCGTTGTATCGTCAGTCGATGGATTTCGAGACGAGCCGGATCTATCCGGGCATCCCGGAGTATTTCGGCAAGGACGGAAGAGGACTTTATCATTATCTGACCGGCGCTGCAAGCTGGTATATGCTTACCGTGATCACGCAGATGTTCGGTGTGCATGGTGAGGCAGGTGGTCTTGCAATCCGTCCGCAGCTTCTTTTGAAACAGTTTGATGCGGAAAATAAGGCTGCAATTTCGCTGAAATTCATGGGAATTACATGGGAGCTTACGATTGAAAATCCAAACCGGCTTGAGGTTGGATCCTATGTGGTCGGCAAGGCGTATCTGGATGGAGCTTCGCGGGTGGTCAATGCTGCACAGGTCAGGTATACACCGGAAGAGGTAAGAAGTCTGGATGACCGCAAGGTACATCATGTTCGCCTGATACTGATGAAAAAAATAAGGATCATGAAGAAATGTAGATAAAGAGAAAAAGATTAGTGAAAAATGGGACTGATAAAGGAGATTATAAAATGAATCAAAAATCAGAAGAATATGTTATGAATCAATATGGTAAGAAATCCACATTCGCAAGCTTTCTTCCAGGTATTGCCGGCGTGAGGGGAATTCCAATCTGGTGCTACTATGTGAACAGAGGTCAGGGTGTGGTCAGCTTCGGTGTGGACAATAAAGATCACGCGATCATGGAATTCTATCCGGCGCATATTGCTTATCAGAATGTGAAGCGCACCGGTTTCCGTACATTTATCCGGGAGAACGGACGCACGGTAGAGGCATTTTCGAATGAGGACAATGCGCACAAGATGCAGATTGGCATGAATACGCTTGACATCGAGGAAAATTTAAGTGAACAGCAGCTTGAGATTCATGTTGCATACTTTACATTGCCGGAGGAGACGGTCGGTGCACTTATGCGTGTGGTCACCGTGACAAACACTTCGGATGAAGAAAAGCATTTAGAGATCGTTGACGGTATGCCGGTGCTGATCCCATACGGCGTCGGCATGGACAGCATGAAGAATATGACGCAGACAGCCAAAGCGTGGATGCAGGTAGAGGATCACGATACAGGTGTTCCTTACTACAGAGTGCGTGCGAGCATGGACGATACCGCAGCGGTATCTGCAATTGAGGGTGGAAACTTCGGAATCGGTGTGACGGAAAGCGGCGAGCGCCTTACCGCGATCATTGATCCGGACGCTATCTTTGGATATGACAATGCTTTAGAAAAACCGGTCATTTTCCGGGACGGAGGAATCCCGGCAGTAAAGGCTGAGGAAGAGAATGATTCGAATCTTCTTCCGAGTTGCTTTTTCTTAAAAGAATGCACGTTGCAGGCTGGAGAGAGTACAACACTCTACGAGATGATCGGTCAGGTTGAGAACAAAAAGATTCTTGAAAAATTTCTAAACCAGAAGATTGACGGAGCATTCTTTGAAAAGAAGAGGGCGCGTGCGATCACTCTGGTGGATGAACTGGTGGATGGTATCGCAACTAAGACTGCGGACACGAAATTCGATGCTTACTGCAAATATACGTATATGGACAACATTTTACGTGGAGGATTTCCAATCCAGCTTGGACATAACAAGATCTTCTATGTGTATTCAAGAAAACACGGAGATCTTGAGCGCGATTACAATTATTTCTCGATGCTGCCAGAGTTCTATTCACAGGGCAACGGAAACTTCCGTGATGTGAACCAGAACCGGAGACTGGATACCTTCTTTGCACCATTCGTCGGACGCGAGAATATTCACACGTTCTATAGTCTCATGCAGCTTGACGGATACAATCCGCTTGGTGTTGAGAAGCTGACCTATACGGTTTCCGAAGAAAAAGCGCAGATGATCCTTGAGGATGTGGAAGCGGGTCAAAGAAAGGAACTCATCGATTTTGTGACGAAGCCGTTCACACCGGGAAAATTGTACGAGAAGTTAGCTGATGTTGATGAAACGAAGGCTGATAAGTGGTTTGGATCACTGATCGATTTCGCGGACAGTCTGGTCAATGGTAATTTCGGAGAAGGTTATTGGAGCGATCACTGGGATTACAATCTGGATCTTGTTGAGGAATACATTAGTGTGTTCCCGGAGAAAGAGAAGGAAATGCTTTATGAACAGGCGTATACATTCTTCCTGTCCCAGATCAATGTCAACCACCGGTTTAAGCGGTATGCCTTAACGGAAGGCGGCGTACGTCAGTACTATGCTTTGGACGAGAAGAGCCGCCGTAATACGAAAGAAAAACTGGTGCGTGATAATTTCGGAACCGGTAATGTGATCTATACGACACTGATGGAGAAGCTGCTTCTTCTGTGTGCAACGAAGTTTGCAACACTTGATCCGTACGGAATGGGTATTGAGATGGAAGGCGGTAAGCCGGGCTGGTACGATGCGTTAAACGGAATGCCGGGCATGTTCGGCTCCTCTATGGCTGAGACCTATGAACTTCTTCGTATGCTGGATTATACCATCTGCGCATTGATCAAATATCCGGGTAAAGTCAGTGTGTTAAAGGAACTCGGAAACTTTATCGATGAACTTGCACTCATCAACCGCCTGGAAGCAGAAAATTTGAAAAACAATGAAGAAGTTATCTCGTTCTGGAACCGTATCAACGATGCAAAAGAGATCTACCGCGACAAAACCTTCTCCGGTGTGTCCGGGGATGTCAGTGAGTACGGCACAGGAGATCTTGCAGAGATGTTAGAAGGCTGGAAGGAAACCGTGCTTTGCGGTATCGAGAAAGCGCTTCGCTACGGAAAGGGAATCTGTCCGACATACTTTACTTTCGAGGTCAAGAAATATGAGAAACTGGAGGATGGCATCCGGCCGCTTGCATTTTCCGTACAGATGGTACCGTATTTCCTCGAAGGACCGGTACGCTACTTAAAGATGGACTGGGATAAAGATACCAAGCTTGCGCTCTATCACAATGTGAAGAACAGTGATCTCTATGATACGAAGCTCTCCATGTACAAAGTCAATGCGTCGCTACAGGAGGCCTCTTATGAACTCGGCCGTGCGCGTGCATTCACACCGGGATGGCTGGAGAATGAGTCGATCTGGCTTCATATGGAATATAAATATCTGTTGGAACTGATCAAATCGGGATTGTATCCGGAATTTGCAGAGGATTTCCACAAGGCGGTCATTCCGTTCCTTGACGAGGAGACATACGGAAGAAGTGTGCTTGAGAATTCGTCCTTTATCGCAAGCTCCAAGAATCCGAATAAGAAGATTCACGGCAAAGGATTTGTTGCAAGACTGAGTGGATCTACAATCGAGTTCATGAACATGTGGAAGATCATGATGTTCGGAAAGCGTCCGTTTGTTGTCTGTGATGGACAGTTAAACCTTAAGCTGCAGCCGACGATTCCGGCATATCTGATCGGTGATGACAAAGAGGTGTCAGCGATGCTTCTTGGCAAGACCAAAGTGACTTACCATCTTGCTGAGAAGAAGGATTACTTCCCGGGAACATACAGGATTACGGAGATGCAACTTGCTTATAAGAACGGAAGCGAGGCTACGGTCAATGCGGATCGGCTTGGTGAGGAACTTGCCGGTGCAGTCCGGGACGGAGAGGTTTCGAGCATCGTTGTGACAATCGCATAATCATGTCAGGCATCCGGCTGCATGCAAAATTCCGAAAATTGTGATCGAAATCGGAAGATTGTCTACTGTCAGCGGATGCCTGAATTTGTACAATAAAACCATATAAATATAGGTGATCGCGAAACGTCTGTGGCGGCGGTATCCGGCGGGGCGGGACTCTGCGGCTGGCTCCTATAAGGACACTAGTTATCCAAAATTACGAATTTGCAGAAAATCTCTGCTGGGCTCTTTCGATGATTTGTTGTCCGCTCAAGCTTAGACAGTGGCGGCTGCGTGTTCGCCCCGGAAAAGAATGCGTCCGAGAAAATTCGTGTCTGCCTTAATGGGCGTTCGAAGAAAACGTGTCGCCGCAGGGCAACTGTTTGTGAGCAACACTGTATAGTGGTGTTCCAACAGACACGAAGCGAGTTTTGCACAAGGCGGCTCATATCGACTTTCTGAGGACGCCCATTTAGGCAGGCTAGAATTTTTGAGCGCATCTTTTTGGGGTGGACACGCAACCGCCGTAGTCGAAGCGTTGCTCGGACACAAAAATTGAGCCCAGCCATGATTTTCGCAAATTCAGCAATTTTGTCTAAAATCGTGATCCTCATAGGAGCCAGCCGCAGAGTTCCGCCCCGCCGGATACCGCCGCCACAGACGTTTCGCGATCAGCGGGTTTATAAGGAGGTATTATATGAAGAATATTAAGAAAATTGTAACATGTGAAGCCGAGAATCTTCTCTGGCAGGAAAGTAACATTGCGCCGAAGGAGCAGGAAGACTGCATGCACGTCATCAACGTGTATCCACAGGTAAAGTACCAGGCAATCGATGGATTTGGCGGTGCATTCACAGAGGCGAGCGCACATAACTATATGGCGATGAGCGAGGCGAAGAAAGCCGAGATGATCGAGGCATACTTCGGAGAGGATGGACTGAAGTACAACATTGGTCGTGTACATATGAACAGTTGCGACTTCGGCTTGGGCAATTATACGTATATCGAAGACAAAGATAGCGAACTTAAGACATTCAGTGTTGAACACGACGAGGCAGAGATCCTTCCGCTTCTGCGCGATGCGATCGCAAAACATAACCTTGTAGCATCCGATTCCATGACATTTTTGATGTCCCCATGGTCTCCGCCTGCATTCATGAAGACGAATGGTGATATGAACCACGGTGGACAGCTTAAGAAAGAGTATGATCAGGCATGGGCAGACTATTATGTGAAGTTCATTCAGGCATACCGGGAAAAAGGCATACAGATTGATGCACTTACGATCCAGAATGAGCCTGCAGCAGTGCAGACCTGGGATTCCTGTATCTACAGTGCTTCTGAGGAAGCAGCATTCGTTGCGGATTATCTCGGACCGACCTTAAAAGAAGCCGGACTTGGCGATATTGCCATCTTTATCTGGGATCACAACAAAGATATTCTTTTCGACCGCGTGGAAGAATCAATGGCAAACGAGAAAGCAAGAGAATATATTGACGGTGTAGCAATCCACTGGTACACCGGAGACCATTTCGAGGCAATCGATATGGTAAAAAAAGAATACCCGGAATTAAAAGTAATCTTCTCGGAGGGCTGTGTGGAGTATTCACGTTTTGCAGATACGAGAGAAACCTATAAAGCAGAGATGTATGCACACGATATCTTAGGAAACTTAGCTTCCGGTATCACCACGTATTTTGACTGGAATCTGTTCCTTGATACCAAGGGTGGTCCGAACCATGTCGGTAACTTCTGTGCAGCTCCGATCATGTGCGATCCGGAAAACGATACGTTTGAAAAACGCCTGACCTACTATTATATCGGTCAGTTCAGCCGCTATATCGAAAAAGGTGCGGTACATATCGCAACAACCCGCTATACATCGGATGTGGAAACAGTCGGATTCTTAAATCCTGACGGAAGCCGCGTGACCGTTGTGCTCAACCGGAGCGAAAAAGATGTGGAGATCACGCTGATTGAGGGCGGTGTAGGCGTCAATGAGCAGGTGAAGTCACATAGTATCACAACTTATATTTTTGAAGACTAAAAAAATGACACCTTTTTAAAAATCGATGCATTTTTTATAAAAAGATATCCTCCTATAATATGATTATCAACAATAAGTGTTGGAACATAAAAGGAGGATATTTTTATGAATTGGAAGAAAGTTGTATCAGTATTACTGATCGGAACCATGGCATTCTCTATGATGGCATGTGGTGGCAAAGACGACAGCTCAAACAGTGCTTCAAACAACAGCAGCACACAGGGCGGGGCAGAAGAGACAAAGCTTGATGACAAGCTTGTCGTATGGACACTTGCAAATGACCTTGTTGACTTCGGTAAGAAGTTCCAGGAAGAGACAGGCGTTGAGGTTGATACTGTAGTTATCGAGCCTGCAGATTATCCGACAAAGGTTCAGACAGCATTACTTGCTGGCGAGTCAGAGCCTGATATCATTGTTGGTGAGCCACAGATGCTCGAAGATTTCTACGATGCAGGATTCTTCGCAAACTTAGATGATTTCGGAGCACAGGATTACGCAGATCAGATCGTTGACTACGTATGGCAGGTTGGACAGGATGCAGACGGTATCCAGAGAGCAATCTCTTACCAGATCACTCCTGCAGGTTTCTACTATCGTAGAGATATCGCTAAGGAAGTATTCGGAACTGATGATCCGGACGAAGTAGGAAAGTTATTCTCAAGCTATGACAAGATTCTTGAGACAGCTCAGACATTAAAGGATGCAGGATACAGAATCTTCGCTTCTGACGCTGAGTTAAACTTCTTCTCAGGTGACAGTGCCTGGGTAGTTGATGGAAAGCTTAATGTAGATCAGGCCAGATATGATTACATGGATCTGTGTGTAGATTTATACCAGAAGGATCTTACCGCATATGCAAACCAGTGGTCAACACCTTGGTATCAGGCTATGGCTGGCGAGGTACCGATCCTTTCCGCTGATATTCAGAACTACGCAGATGATTCCGTAAACGTTTGGGATGCTACACAGTTCGAAGAGTCTACGAAGGACATGGACAAGACAACCGTATTCTCATTTGGTCTCCCTGCATGGGGCGTATTAACCATGAGAGATAACGTAGGTGAGACATCTGGTAAGTGGGGCGTTTGTGCTGGACCTTCTTATGGATTCTCCGGTGGTACATACATTGGTATTTCTTCACAGTCTAAGAGACAGCAGACAGCTTGGGAGTTCGTTAAGTTCTGTACATTAAACGAGGATACCGCTGACTGGTGGATCGATTTCTCACAGGGAGATACTGTATCTCTTAAGTCTGCAATCGAGAAGCACAAAGATGACGAGAACGAGATCTACGGTGGTGAGAAGCTTTACTCATTCTGGTTAGAGCAGGCAGAAGGCATTGATTACTCTATCGTAACTCGTTACGACAAGGCAATCGGCGATGCCTGGGGCGAGGCAATCTCAGCTGTTAAGACAGGTCAGAAGACAAAGGATGAGGCTGTAAACGAGTTCTATGACAAGGTAGCAGCTACCTATCCTGATATTGAGATCGATCGCTAGAAATCAGATGTGAAATAACATATAAAATAAGAGTAACTATTCAGTTCCTACGAGAAAAACAAAGAAGATTTGTCGTGCTTGCACGTAAAAATCAGATTTGTTTTTTCTCGTGGTGACTCGGATAGAGTCACCGCCCCATATATGAGCAAAATTAGTTGCGTAGCAACGGGAAAGCACGAGTCTCGTGCGGTTTTGTGAATGTATGGGGGAATTGAAATCAAATGGCAGCATATAGTGGGGAGATGAACCTATGGGCAAGAAAAAAAAGAGTGGACTCAAAACCTACGATAATATGGGATATTTATTTGTACTTCCATTCGTTGTCGTATTTTTGATCTTCAGCGTTTACCCGGTATTCAGAACACTTTATTTGAGTTTTACCAACGCCAAGATTGCTGGTGTCGGTGAGATGAAGTGGATCTGGTTTGACAACTATAAGCGAGTTTTTACTGACAAGTTTTTCTGGAGAGGCTTATGGAACACCGTAAGAATCTGGGCAGTAAATATTGTGTTACAGTTAGGACTTGCGTTCTTACTTACAATCGTATTCAGTGATATTAAATACAAGATCAAGGGACTTGGCATTTTCCGTGTAATCTATTATCTGCCAAACCTGATCGCCGCAACTTCAATCGCATTCTTATTCAATACGTTACTTGATTGGAGATTCGGTACTTTTAATCAGATTATTTCCGGAATCTATAAGATTTTCGGTGCAAGATATAACCCGATCGACTGGATCGGATCGCCGAACACTGCAGGATACACGATCGCAGTAATCTCTGCATGGATGTGGTTCGGTAACTCCTTTATCATGTTGATGGCCGGTGTGCAGGGTATTTCAAAGGATTATTTCGAGGCTGCCGCAATTGACGGTGCCGGAAGATGGACTGTATTTGGAAAAATCACATTACCGCTTCTGAAACCAATGTTAATGTATGTAGCGATCACCTCACTGATCGGTGGTCTGCAGATGTTCGATCTGCCATACCTGATGTCAAGCACATCCGGTGCTGCATACAACTCCGTATACACAGCGGTTATGTATCTGTATAAATTTGGATTTACAACTGGAACAACACAGACCGGTTATGCTTCTGCAATCGCGTATGTAATCTTCCTGATCGTTTTGGCTGTATCCATTGTTCAGCTCAAAGTGTTTAACAGAAAGGAGGACTAGGAAGTATGAATGGTGTTGGTTATAAGATTAAAAAAGGAATCCTTTACTTCCTTTTGATCCTGCTTGCAGCAGCTTGTCTGTTCCCGTTTTTGCTCATGATGGTCAATGCGACCCGAAGTGGAAGCGAAATTGTTACATCGTTTACATTGATTCCAAGTACACATACCAGGGAAAACTGGGAACAGGTATTTAAATACTTCAACCTCTTCAAGGGTATGTGGAACAGTGTAAAAGTTGCAGTCCCTGCAACACTTTTAACTGCATATTTTTCAGCCCTTACTGCTTATGCACTTGCAATGTATAAGTTCAAGGGAAGCAACGTAATATTTGCAGTCATCCTGATATTTATGATGATCCCTGGACAGTTAAGTCTGATCGGATTCTACAACTTATGTACAAAGCTGCACTTGGTTAATACCTACATTCCTCTTATTATTCCGGCGATTGCAGCACCCGGAACCGTATTCTTCTTAAGGCAGTATGTCATGTCGGTTATGCCGCCATCTCTGATCGAGGCCGCAAGAATTGACGGAGCAAGAGAGTTGTACATATTCCACAGAATCGCAATTCCGATCATGTCACCAGGTATTGCGACTATGTCGATCATGGGATTCATTGGAAACTGGAATGCATACTTAATGCCAATGATCATCTTAAATAAGAATGAGAAGTTTACCTTACCGGTTATGATGGCAACACTTCGTTCCTCAACCGATATTACAGCAAATCAGGGAGCTATCTACTTAGCAGTAGCAATCTCGGTTATTCCGATCCTCCTTGTGTTTGCATTCTTCTCAAAATACATCATCAGCAGTATTGCTGCCGGTGCTGTCAAAGAGTAACATAGTTACTTTTTCATATTTCTCCCCCCTTATAAAAGGATTTTGCTTTGCAAAGTCTACCGTCTGGGTCTGATTCGAAGGAATCAGACCCAGATTTTTTTGCTAAAAAAAAGACACCCGAATAAAATTAAGGTACATTCATTTCACTATGTGATTTTATATAATAAGGTTGTGAGAGTGACAATGTCAGCCCATTTGCTGAAGGCAAATTTTGCATGGCTGATGTTCAAAAGGGGGACATGGGTATGAGGAAAAAAGCGATAAGAAAAGAAATAAGAAAACCGACGTTATCAATTCGTTTACAACTGATGATCGGATTTATCATTCCGATTTTATTTGTAATCATAACGGGTCTGGCATCGTATTCCATGTCATCGAAAGGCTTGCAGGAGAATTATGAGACCTCCGCGTACAAGGCACTCCAGATGACAATGAATTCGTATGATGAGGCTATGAAAAATGTATCTTCCATCACTTTGGAACTGGCACAGGATAGTACTGTGACTGCGTATTCTCTGGGAGGATATGATTCTGATAATTCGAAACAGTCGCAGGCCAATAAGTCGATCAGCAATAATGTGAATGTGAAGCAGACCTCAAGTAACTGGATTGAGGGAATTCATGTGATTCCGGTCTCCACGGATGATGTGATTACGACACAAAATATTAAGACAACGGAGATGGATAGTTTCATTGATGAGCTGGCTTCGGCGGACGAAGGATCGATGCTTTCCGACAATTATCTGCATTGGGGATCCACGCATCCATTGATGGATGAGAAGATGGGAATGAACAATTATGCACTTTACTGCAGTCAGTCTTTCAACAGTGGCGCAAAGCGTGGCGTGGTTGTTATTGATATCAGCAAGGATAAGATCAAGGAACTTCTCTCGGAATTGGACTATGGGGAAGGCTGTTATCTGGCATTTGTGACGGCTGAGGGACAAGAAATCAGCAACGATGAAAACTTTTCGGTTCCGTCTGTGGAAAAGCTGGATTACGAGAAGGAGAGCAGCTATCTTAACTACGATGGAAAACAATACTTCTGCATGACGATTACGAGTGAAATGAACGGAGGGCATATTGTGGCACTGGTTCCAAAGTCATACATTACAAAGAGCTCTGACAGCATTCGAACACTGACAATGAGCCTTGTGCTTGTGGCTTGTCTGATCGCATTTGCACTTGCAACAATTTTGATCCGTAATATCAGTAGAAATATCAGAAAGAATATCGTAAGACTGGATGAGGTATCCCAGGGAGATCTGACTGAGCAGGAAAATGTAAGGGTTTCCAATAATGAATTTGGCAAACTTCAGCAGGCATTATTACATACGGTTTCGAGAATGCGCTCATTGATTCAGATGGTGTCCAATATGAAGGATGAAGTGCTTCAGTCGGGCGACCGTGTACAGGAATCAAGTATACAGTTAAGTTCCATGATCGAGAATATGGATGGTCAGATGGAGGAGATCAACCAGAGTATTGCACAGCAGAACGAAGAAATCCTGTCATGTAACGACCAAATGGAACAATTGTCGGTACAGATCAAGAGTGTAAGCAACAGCATTGTTACAACGATTTCCGAAGTGACAAATTCACAGAAGATGATCGATGAGGGGAAGATGACACTGGTTGAGATGACAAAGCAGTCCCAGGAAACTGTTGATGTGACGAATGAAGTACAGGAACATGTGGTCAAGCTTGCTGATAAACTATCAGAAATTACCAACTTTGTAAACGACATCCAAAGCATTGCATCACAGACCAACCTCTTGTCTTTAAATGCTTCGATTGAGGCAGCTCGTGCGGGAGAGCAGGGAAGAGGGTTCTCGGTTGTCGCGGAGGAAATCCGCGTGCTTGCAGATAATTCGGCAGATACGGCAGAGGAGATTCAGAAGATCATCGAGGAGATTACCGTATATTCACAGAACGCGCTGGATAAGGTGCGGGAGGCAGAGGCAATTTCGGATGGACAGAGGAGTAGTACATTAAAGACAAGTGATGCTTTTGAGAAGATGAACCACCTGATGGAGAATCTTGTGGTGAGTATGGAATCGGTCAGTGCAGAGATGGAAGCAATGAATCGGGATCGCCACAATACATTGCAATCGATCAAACGAATCGGGGAATCGTCCGAGAATACGGTGAAGGCATCCGGAGAGATCAGCCAGTATTTACAGCATCAGATGTTGTCCGCAGATGGACTCAGGAAAGAGACGCAGTTGCTTCAGGAGAGCATGGAACAGCTTGAGGAAGCAATTGGGACATTTAAATTATAACTATTCTTTTTATTACTAAAATTATAAACTTAGGAAGAGACTCTGCTTTGCAAAGTCTCTTTTCTATTATATAATAGAAACAGAGTAGCTATTCAGCCGGATGGAAAGAAGAAAATTTGCCACGTCATGCTTGCATGTGCGGTGGGAGGCTGAAAAACAGTTGAGATCACGAATGGTGAAGAAGATGAACAGACAAGCGAGAAGAATGATAGCCGTAGGAATGTGTCTGCTGATGTTCGGCAGCATGTTGGGATGTGCGGGGACAAATGAAAATAAGGTGACGGAGCAGAAACAGTCCTCTGAAACAATCGGATGGAAGAAGTATGCTGCGGAGCAGAATCCGGTTACTTTAAACTGGTATATCAATTATTCCTGGTTTACGATGGACTGGGGTAAGAATATGGTGTCGAAACAGATCACAAAGGACACCGGAGTGAATATTAATTTTGTTACACCGGCAGGTAATCAGGAAGAGACGATCAATGCATTGGTTGCTTCAGATTCACTGCCTGATATTGTTACGCTCGGATGGTGGGAGCCACAGATTAACGATATGATCAAGAACAAGATGGTCTATGCGCTCAATGATCTTGCGAATGAATATGATCCGTATTTCTATGAAGTGACGGATCCGACCGTTGTAAACTGGTACTCTGATGAGAATGGAGATATCTACGGATATCCGAATTCTGCTTATACGCCGGAGGCAGTCGAGACGCATTCCAATATCGGATCCAATCAGACGTTTCTGGTGCGCAAGGACATCTATGAGGCAATCGGAAGTCCGGATATGACAACGCAGGAGGGATTTGAGGCCGCGGTAAAGAAGGCGGTGGAGATGTTCCCGGAGGTAGACGGAAAGCCGTTGATTCCGATCGGCTCACACACCTTTGAGGAGAACGGATGTAATTCATTTGATAATTTCCTGATGAATTTTCTTGCGGTTCCTTATGAGAAGGATGGTAAGCTTTATGACCGCCATACGGATCCGGAATATCTCTCGTGGCTGAAATTTTTCAGAAAACTTGGCGAGGAAGGGTATCTCTCCAGCGACATATTCGTCGATCAGCGGACACAGATGAATGAGAAGGTGGCAGAGGGCAGATATTTCTGCATGCTCTATCAGCGCACCGATATTGCGGATCAGGAGAGTACGTTATATGAGAAGAATCCGGACAGCATATATATCGCGGTGGACGGACCCAAGAATAGCAAGGGTGATGATTATGTACTTCCGACCAATGCAATTAACGGCTGGACACTGACGCTGATCTCCAAGAACTGTAAGCATCCGGACCGGGCGATCGCTTTTCTGGATTATATGATGTCGGAAGAGGGACAGAAGATGATCAGCCTCGGTGTGGAAGGTGAGATGTACGATTGGGTTGACGGTAAAGCCGTCTTAAAAGACGAGGTCAAGAAGCTGCTGACAACCGATCGTAAGAAGTATGATGAGGTATACGGCGCTGACGATGCCTATTGGATGCTTCAGAATAACGTTATGCAGCTGGACTGGATGCCGGAGAAGCAGTATCCGCTTAACCAGATGGAGGAATGGACCTATCCCTATACCAGGTATCTGGGAGAATATGAGGTCACCAAGCAGGATGATTCAGAGATGTCGCGTATCAACTCCCGTATCGACAAGCTTTGGGGCAAAACGCTGCCGAGACTGCTTCTGGCAAAGTCAGATGAAGAATTTGATCAGCTTTTCGAGACGTTCGTGGAGGAAAGAGAGACATTGGGATATTCACAGCTAGTAAAAGAACATCAAAAGACTATGGAAGAGAATAAGAAACGATTGGGAATGGAATAGATGGATAGCTTGCGAAAGAAGATCAGTAATCTAAAATTAAATATCAAGTTTACGATTCTGATTGTCTGCATTGTTATGATTCCGGTAGGTGTATTAGCGTGTGTCCTGCTTCATAATCTGGTGCAGACGACAAAGAAAGAGAGTCTGTCCTACATGGAGTACACGCTGGATCGGGATGAGAAGCAGCTGGCAACCTGTGTGGATTCTGTGAATATGGTGACGCAGTTCTTTCTGTCTGACACCGGGATTCTTGAAATGCTAAATGCGTCTGTGACCGGGAAAACATTGACAACAAATGAAATCCTGAATTATTACGATACGGATATCTCTGCTTTGGAGCGACTTGTGAGTAACAATCCGCTTCTGTACGGGGTACGCGTGTATTCTTCCAGGGATAATGTCCAGGAGATGATGCCGATTCTTTACAATCATTCGAGAATGGAACAGATGGGGTGGTATACCGAGGATCCGATGAAGCTGGAGGGATGGCATTTTAATTATTATGATACACTTTTTTCCTCGGTAGTAATGCAAAAGGATGAACCACTTGCAGCTTATGTGACCGCAATCCATGATTATCACAATGGAGTGATCGGATACATTGAAGTTGTAATGAAGATGGAGACCATTTTCCCCGAATTGTATGAGGACAGAGCGTATGAGTGGAGTTGTCTGGTTTCGGATCAGGATGAGAGGATCTATAGCAGTAACGATGGCGAAGAAAAAAGTGAACTTTTCACCTTTATGCTTGGGGAAATAAAGGATACATCCGAGGCGAATTGTTTCTACATGCGATATGGAAACAGAAGATGGACGATCGCCTATCTTCCGGTAAAGGAGTTTGGCGGAGGTCTGGTCTGTCTGCGTGATATTGCGGCTGGAAGTGACATGAATCTTACGTATCTTGGTGTTTCGATGATATTGATCATGGTGACGATTCTTCTTGCTTATCTGGTGAACGGTATTGTAAAGCATCTGTTACGTCATCTGTACGAGATATTAAAGACGATTCATGAGGTGCAGAAAGGCCGGCTGGAAGAGAGAATTGAGGTTGTAAGTGATGATGAGATGGGGGAACTGGCAACTGAGTTGAATCATATGCTGGATCGTATTCAGGTACTGATGCAGGAGAACTTTGACAGAGAGCTTCTAGCGAAAAATTCGCAGATTCGCGCATTGCAGAATCAGATCAATGCGCACTTTATCTATAATGTGCTGGAGTCCATTAAGATGATGGCAGAAATCGATGAGGAGTATACAATCTCGGATGCGGTCACCTCACTTGGAAAGCTGCTTCGCTACAGTATGCGCTGGGTAAACGGAAATGTATTGGTAAGTGAGGAACTGGAATATATCCAGAACTATATTGTGCTTATTAATCTTCGCTTTGACAACGAGATCACACTGAGCGTGAAGCTCCCTGACGAACTGCTGGAGCAGGAGATTCCGAAGATGTCGTTACAGCCGATCGTGGAGAACTCGGTACTTCACGGTCTTGAGGAGATGACGGAGGACTCCACAATCTATATCAAGGGCATGATAGCCGGAGAAGACTGTATTATTGAAGTGTCAGATGCGGGAGTTGGCATGTCGGAGGAACAGGTAAAGCATCTTGAGGAGAAGATTGCCGGTAAGCTTGAAGCAGACGGCGGAAGAGGTCATGGAATTGGACTGAAAAATGTGCAGGATCGTATTCATATTGCTTTTGGAGAGAAGTATGGACTGAAGATCTATTCGAAGGAAGGCTGCTACACGAAAGTGGAAGTCAGGCTTCCGATAAGGCGAAGGACAGCAGACCGGGCATTCTTACAGGAGAATGTGAAAACAACGTAGGAAGGGACTTATTGAATCATGAAGACAGTACTGATTGTGGAGGATGAGAAATTAATTCGCCAGGGTATTCGAACCATGGTACAGAGAAGTGGCGTGCCGATCGAAGTTATTATGGAATGCAACAACGGAGAGGCAGCACTTGAAATCTTAAAGGATCAGAAGGTAGATGTCATGTTTACGGATATCCGTATGCCGAAGATGGATGGACTTGAACTTGTCCGGGAAGTACAAAAACTTTCCCACAAGCCGCAGATCGTTGCAGTCAGCGGATATGATGACTTCGCATATGCGGTGGAACTGCTCAGACACGGAGTGAGAGAATATATTTTAAAACCGGTTGAGAGGGAGAAAATCACGGCAATTCTTAAGACGTTGGAAGAGGAATATGAGCAGAAAAGGAAACAGGCGCAGGCGGATCATCAGATCGGTAAGAATCAGATCCGCTATCTTCTGATGAATGAAAATCCGGATGACAAAGAGGTACAGCTGCTGGAACAGAAATACGAGGAGCGATTTTTCCCGGGCGGTTATCAGGTATATGTTGCCGGTAAAGGTTTTCAGATGGAAGAACGCGAGAACACGTTGTATCTGGATGAACTTGGGGACGGAAATGTATGCATTTGTACGCCTGATCTGGCATGGATCGTGCAGAAGAATGAATTGTGGCAGGAATGCGCCGGTATGAGTATGGTACATAAAGGATTGAGGGAGTTAAAGACAGCATACCGGGAGGCCTTTGAAGCAAGAAAACGCGCTTTTTACCGGGGACAGAATGTGGTGGATTATGGTCTGGCGAGAAGTTCAATCCCGGAGGGCATTCGAAAAGATAGTTTAAAGCAGGTGAGTGAGCAGGCGTGGACACAGAGACTGCATCTGGTCGGAACCGGTAAGACGGAGGAGCTTGGAAATCTGTGGAAGGTTTTGTTTGCGGAATTGAAGAAGGAACGTATTCTTCCGGAAGAATTTGAAGCTGGAATCACTCTGTTTTTGAATGAACTGGAAAAGATATACCGAAATCTGGTAGATGAAGAAACACACCAAAAGATTGAAGAGTGCCATAATATTTATCAGTACAACAATCTGGACGAATATCAGGATATAATCATGGATCTTGTGCTTGGATTGCATGCCCGTATCAATGAGCAGCCGGAGGATAACGGTACACAGCAGAAGATTCGTATGGCGGAAACGTATATTAAGGAAAATTACAATACGGATCTGAATATGGCGGTTGTATCAAATTATATCTCTATGAATTATTCGTTGTTTTCATATGAATTTAAGCAATATACAGGCAAGAATTTCGTGAATTATTTAAAGGAACTCCGTATAGAGGAAGCCAAGCGTCTTCTTGCGACGACTGATGAGAAGGTTGTGGAAATCAGTCAGATGGTCGGATATGACAATGAAAAGCATTTTATGAAGATATTTAAGAGTATTTGTGGAGTGTCGCCGAGTGAGTATCGCAAGAATATGAACAGGGAATGAAAGCAGATCTTGTGAAGAAAGGAACATCCGGGAAGCCTAAGCTCCCCGGATGATTTTTTTGACTTTATTTTTCTTGATGCTGTACATTTTTTCATCGGCCTGATTGATTAAGTCTTCAATCGCCGGAAATGTCAGATCTTCATGATAAGAAACTGATGCGTAGCCGGCACTCACAGACAGCAGGTAGGGTTTGGAACTGAGCTGATTATAATTGCGCAGATATTTATTGACGTGGACAATGAATTCATTTGCTTCGTCATCGTCACAACTGCATAATACATAGAACTCATCGCCGCCGAAGCGGGTACTGATCGCATCATCTGAGAAAGCATTTGTGATCGCTTTCCCGATTACCTGGAGTGCAAAGTCTCCCTCGGTATGTCCGAACTGATCATTGATCACTTTCAGGCAGTCCATATCGAAAAGAAATGCGGTAAGCAGATCGCCCTCATTCAGCGAATAGAGTAGATGAGGAAGCCGCTTCTCGTATCCGTGCCGATTGTATAATCCCGTCAAAGAATCTCTCATATAGATGAATTCCAGCTTGGTCTGCATCAAGCGTGAAACCTTGATCTCACAGAGATTCTGTAGAAGCTGTGTCACATTCATGATCCAGTGTACCAGCTGGAAGTGGTAGCTGATCTGATTGTGTTCGTATGCCATTGCAATATATCCAAACTCGCGGTTCTCAAAAAACAGTGGAGATACAATGTATGCGGCGGACGAATCTTTGTTGATGAACTCCGGCAGCAGTGTACGTTTCGGGAAAGAACACTCCGGAAGGCGTTTGCCGTCCCTGATTGCAAGTTTTAAGAGTATAGTGTTCTTATCACCGGCATCCTCATCTTCGGCGTCTGTGAGCTCGAGAATGTGTCCGGAGAGAGAATCCCAGTCCGAGTACAGACACAGATAAAACTGGGTGCATCCCGGAATTAATTTTACATATTCGCTGAGCAGATCCATGCCCTCATCAATGTCTGTCACGTGTGATAAGGCAGCGGACATACGCATCGATGTGTAGATGGATTCCTCCAGATTCTGGATACGGTTCAAAAGCTGATGACCGTACAGAATGTAGTTACTATGTGAAGTCGTACGGCAGCCGCAGCTTCCGCCGAGAACCGGTTCCGCAAATACATTCGTGCATTCCGGAATCGGGGTATTATGCATCAGTTTAAACAATTGCTTAACCGACTCTGCACCCAGCTGGTATGTCGGGAAACTGACCGTTGTAAGAGGCGCCGTCATATTCTGTCCTTCAGGAAGCGCATCGCATCCGACTAAGGCGATATCCTCCGGAATCCGGTATCCCTTGCGGATCGCAATAACGGTAAAAAGCAAAGCCATCTTGTCATTGTAGCAGACAACTGCTTCCGGAAGCTTATCACTTCCCTCACAGAAATAATCAAAAGCCTCCCGAACGCCCTCTTCCGTGATCGTTGTATCGAACATGTCATGATCACCGATCGTGTATCCGTGCTGGATCATGACATCCCGAAATGCCTGCGCACGCTTGTCTGAAAAATAGCTCTCCGTCTTGCAGCCAAGATAGCAGATATGTTTGTAATTATGTACGGAAATCAGATGCTCCGTCAGCGTTCCTGTTGTCAGGTTATTCTCAAGCGAGATACTTGGAAAAAATGTGCTCGTATCGACGATCTCAACGATCGGGCAGGAACATTTCTTCTTGATCAGTTCGATGATCTGATCCTTGAGTTCCTGTGCCGGATAAGTGCCCGATGCCATAACGATACCGCTGAAATCTTCGAAATTCGGAATCCGCAGAATGCTTGCCTCGCCGCTTCCGTATTCGCCGAGATCTTCGCCGTCCGAGGAGGTTGCATAGATCTCTGTCTTGAATCCGTATTCGGCAGCCTGATCGACAACTCCCTGACAGACATTCCTCTGATAATCCCCGAAAATATGTGAAATAAATAATGCAATCTTTTTCGAATGGTACATGTAAAAATTCCCCCTTTGTATCATTTGGTTTTGCAATTCCAAATCACTGAAATTATTAATTATATTTTATTCTCAATTTTTGTATATTTCAAGAAATATTTGGCTTTCGACATGCGCATACTACACAAGAAAAGGCGACAAAAAAATGACGGAAAGGAAGCGTGAAATTTATGGCAGATAATTCGAAAGATGTGGGGCTTACACAGCAGCAGAAAAAGAGAAACGAGGAGTACAATGCGTACGTAAAACAGGTGACGCCGACACATAATCTCTGGGCGAATATGGGCAAGGCATTCCTGTTGGGTGGAGCAATCTGTCTGCTCGGACAGATCATCACTTCGGTAGCGATGAATGTATTTTCACTTGAGCAGGAGACCGCTTCTATGTGGTGCAGTCTGATCCTTGTGCTGCTCAGTGTGATATTGACGAGTGCCAATGTCTACGGACTGCTTGCCAACTGGGGTGGTGCGGGAGCACTTGTGCCGATCACAGGTTTTGCGAACGGTGTGTGCGCATCAGCGGTTGAATTCCAGAAGGAGGGACAGGTATTTGGAATCGGATGTCAGATATTTAAGATCGCGGGACCGGTGATCCTGTATGGAATCTTTTCCAGCTGGGTACTCGGACTTGTCTACTGGATTATACAACTTTTTTAATGACAGAAATCGTCAAAAAACAAACGATTATAGACAATCATCAGCGTGTGAAGTATAATGATATATAAAAATAAGAAATCATAAAGAAAAATAAGTGAGTATATGGGCATCTTTTAGAGGGCGGAAGATGGAAGAGAAATATAAACTGACAAGACAACAGGCAGAAGAGGAAATGCGGCAGTTCCGGGAAGTGTTTACGGTTGTGCGTCTTCTGAAGCCGGATGAGATTGGAAGAATGACCGGGGTATCGGATCAGGAACATAAGATTGCGGACGAACTATGCAAATGCTATTCGTTCTGGGGAAATCAGAAGGCGTGCGAGAACTGTACATCGGAAGTGGCATTCCGTGAGAAGACACAGAAGACCAAGTGGGAATTCATGAATGAGGATATCTATCAGGTGATTTCGCGGTATGTAGAGATCGACGGTGTGCCGCAGGTGATGGAACTTGTGAAGAAACTCGACGATGACTGCCTTTTGGATGCGGACGGACGCGAGAAACTGATCGGCAAGATGATAAGGTATGATGATAAGTTGTATCGTGATGTCCTGACAGGTGCATATAACAGACGTTACTTTGAGGATCGTGTAAAAAATGTGCCGATGAAGGCGGGCGTTGCGATCATTGATATTGATGATTTTAAGCTTTGTAATGATACTTGCGGACATGAGGCGGGAGATGTTGCACTGCAGACACTTGTGCATACCATCCGCAAATACATCCGTAAAGCAGATATGATCATCCGCTACGGTGGGGACGAGTTCTTATTGATCATGCCGGATGTAAGTGAAGAGGTGTTTGTGGAGAAGCTGCAGAAAATCCAGCGGAAGATACACTCGGTGCATATGTCACAGTACGGACAGATGCAGCTTTCCATCAGCATCGGTGGTGTGATGATGGGCGATGAGAGTGTCGAGCAGGCAGTACGTCGCGCAGACAAGCTGATGTATCAGGCAAAGACGCAGAAGAACATGGTCGTTACGGAAGAAGATGCGATTGACGGAGATCACAGGATCGAGCGGAGCAAGATCAGGCAGCAGTTGTTGATCGTAGATGATTCTGAAATCAACCGTGAGATTCTTGCGGAGATGCTAAAGGATGATTACCGGATTCTGCAGGCATCAAATGGAGAAGAAGGAATTTTCATGCTGCAGGAGCACGAGAATGATATTGCGCTCGTTCTTCTTGACATCCTGATGCCGGGACTGAATGGATTCGATGTGCTCAATCAGATGAATTTAAATCACTGGATTGAAGACATACCGGTCATTATCATATCGTCGGAGAATTCCAGTGATTATGTGCGCAAGGCCTATGAACTTGGCGCGTCGGACTATGTGAATCGTCCCTTTGATGCCAAGACCGTATACCAGCGTGTGTACAATATCATCAAGCTTTATGCGAAGCAGAAAAGGCTTCTGTCACTGGTAAAGGATCAGATCTATGAGAATGAGAAGAATAACCAGATGATGATCAGGATCTTAAGCCATATCGTAGAATTTCGTAACGGAGAGAGTGGCAAGCATGTGCTGCACATCAACGTGCTGACAGGGCTTCTTCTCGAAAAGCTCGCGCATATATCAGATAAATATTATATCTCCGGTGATGAGCAGTACCTGATCACGACGGCATCGGCGTTACATGATATCGGCAAAATTGGAATCGATGAGAAGATATTAAACAAGCCAGGGCGTCTGACGAAGGAAGAATTTGAAATCATGAAGCAACATACAGTGATCGGCGAGGATATGTTAAAGCATCTCGAATTCTATCAGGATGAGGAGCTTGTCCGTTATGCGAGGGAAATCTGCCGCTGGCATCATGAGCGTTACGACGGACGCGGTTATCCGGATGGACTTAAGGGAGATGAGATCCCGATCGCGGCGCAGGTGGTTTCGCTGGCGGATGTCTATGATGCTTTGACAAGCGAGCGTGTTTACAAATCGGCATATTCGCATGACGTGGCAATGGAGATGATCTTAAACGGTGAATGCGGACAATTTAATCCACTTCTTCTGGAGTGTTTAAAACAGATTGCGGGAGAGATCCGTTTTTCGCTTGAGGTTGCCGAAGAATAAGGAAAATCACGTACAAGAATAAATTGACAGCATACTTTTGCGTCATTATAATGTAACTATACAGGTAAGCAACAGGGAGAAAAACAAATGACATTGGAAGAATGTTATGAAAGTTTTAAGGGAGACTATGAGGAGGTCGTAAATCGTCTGTGTTCGCGTAAATTTGTTGAGAAGTTTCTCGTGAAATTTCTTGCGGACAAGAGTTATGAGGATCTGCACCGGTATCTGGATGAAGAGAATTATGAAGAGGCATTCCGCGCAGCACACACGCTTAAGGGAGTCTGCCAGAATCTGGGAATTAAATCCTTGTATGAATCGGATTACGAGGTGACAGAGGCTCTCAGGGGCGGTAAGAATGAGGTGACGCCGGAGATGCTGCAGCGGCTCGATGCGGATTACGAGAACGTTGTTCATGCGATTCAGGAATATCAGCAGTCTGCTGAGTAGAGATTTCAATCAGGCACTGGCGGTATGCGGTCGATGATGAGCGCATATCTGTCCGGTGCTTTCTTTGAGTCATAGGAAATTCCTTCCCATGATTCAAAAACGCTCCGCTCGGAAGTAAAAGTACAGGGAGTATAAGAGGCAAGTGTTTATGAGTCGGAATATGATGCAAAACAGTATTATTACATGTACTATACTCCGGTCGGAATGTTCGATTGCGAAATGCTTGTGGGGCGTACTTCGGCGGGAAGCAATCGTATTATGGAATATAGAATGAAAAGGAGTATCTAGGAATGGGTAAATACGCTTTGGACATGGAGCAATATGTCGCATTGGCAAGACAGACAGCAGCGGAGGGCTGCGTACTTTTAAAGAATGACAATCAGACACTGCCGCTTCGCACAGGAGACCGAGTGGCAGTATTCGGAAGAATCGCATCTACATATTACAAGAGTGGACTTGGTTCCGGTGGTCTGGTCAACACCAGATACGTGGTCGGAATCTTAGATGCATTAAAAGAAGAGAAAGATATTACGATCGATGAGAAGCTTCTGAAGGTCTATGAGGACTGGACGAAGGAGCATCCGTATGATGTCGGAGAAGGCTGGGGACGTGTACCCTGGTCACAGGAGGAGATGCCGCTTGAGGACAGCGTCGTTGCAGATGCCGCTGCAAACAACGATATCGCAATCGTTGTGGTAGGACGTACGGCAGGCGAAGATCAGGACAACACACCGGATCCGGGAAGTTATCTTCTGACGGACACCGAGCGTGATATGATCGCGAAGGTCAGCAGTAAGTTCGCACGTACGGTCGTATTGCTGAATGTAGGCAACATCATTGATATGAAGTGGGTGAAGGAGTGTAATCCATCCGCAGTCATGTATGTGTGGCAGGGCGGCCAGGAAGGCGGACACGGTGTATGTGACGCCTTGACCGGCAGGGTCAATCCTTGCGGAAAACTGACCGATACGATCGCGTATGATATCAAGGATTATCCGTCAACCGAGAATTTTGGAGATGAGCGTAAGAATTATTACAAGGAAGATATCTATGTGGGATATCGTTATTTTGAGTCGTTTGCGAAGGATAAGGTATTGTATCCGTTTGGATTCGGATTATCGTATACAGCATTTGAGATCGCTTCTGCAATTACAGATGTGACAGAGAATGCAATTACAGTAGAAGCTGTGGTTAAGAATACAGGTGATACTGCCGGTAAAGAAGTGGTAGAGGTCTATGTCGAGGCTCCGCAGGGAATGCTCGGAAAGCCTTCGCGTGTGCTCGCAGGCTTTGCAAAGACACAGGTGATCGCACCGGGGGAGGAAGAGAAGGTTACGATTGTGATTCCGAAGAAAGCGTATGCTTCTTATGATGACAGCGGCGTGACCGGACATAAGGATAGTTTTCTTCTTGAGGCAGGAAGCTACAAGATCTACGCTGGCGCAGATGTGCGATCTGCCGCACTTGCGGGAAGTTACGAGCAGGAACTAAAGGTGATTGAACAGCTGGAAGAAGCCTGTGCGCCTTCGGAACAGTTTGAGCGAATGACAAGAGATGCAGACGGAACACTTGTGTACAAGAAGATTCCGGCGCGTGAATTTGGTCCATACGACCGCATTGAGAAACCGGAAGAGATTGCTTACACCGGTGACAAGGGCTATAAGCTTGCAGATGTATATAACAAGAAGATCACGATGGATGAATTTATTGCTCAGTTGTCCGATGAGCAGCTGATCATGCTTTTTCATGCAGAGGGAATGTGTAGCCCGAAGGTAACCGCAGGTACAGCGTGTGCATTCGGTGGTCTTACCGAGGAACTGCGTGCGCTTGGCATCCCGGCAACCTGCACGACAGACGGACCGTCCGGACTTCGTATGGACTGCGGAACCAAGGCGTTCTCGCTTCCAAACGGTACGCTGATCGGATGTACCTTTGATCTGGAACTGGCACAGAAGCTTTATGAGATGACCGGATATGAGCTGCGCAAGAATCGTGTGGATTCTCTGCTCGGACCTGGCATGAACATCCACAGAAATCCGCTCAATGGTCGAAACTTTGAGTATATTTCCGAGGATCCGCTTGTGACGGGAAAGATGGCAGCGGCACAGATCAAGGGACTTGGCATCGTTGGATCGACCGGAACGATCAAGCATTTTGCAACGAACAACCAGGAGCATAAGCGCCGAGAGGTTGAGGCGGTCGTATCGGTGCGAGCACTGCGTGAAATCTATTTGAGAGGCTATGAGATTGCGGTAAGAGAGGGACATGCCCGTTCGGTTATGACCACATATGGTCCAATAAATGGTTTGTGGACAGCTTCGAACTATGATCTCAATACGATCGTGCTCCGCAAGGACTGGGGCTTTACCGGAATTGTCATGACAGACTGGTGGGCTGCCGGAAGCGACGAGAACCAGCCGTCAAGCGTTGAGAATCGTGCAGGAATGGTTGAGGCGCAGAATGATATGTATATGGTGACTTCGGATTGTACGGATCTTGCGCAGGATAACGTCAAGGAGGCGCTTGAAAACGGACGCATCACAAGAGGCATGTTGCAGCGTAATGCGCGCAATATTTTAGGCTTTATTTTACAGTCTCCGGCGATGCTTTATGAGATGGATATGATTTCTGAGGAAGAGATTGCAGATGCGAAGTCCGGCGATGAGGATGAGATCGATTACAGCAATGTCAGATACTATAAGCCAGACGAGAATGGTGATGTGATCATTCCGGGAGAGGGATGGAACACGAATCAGGGACAGTCGGTTGTAGTTGGAATCGAGGTAGATCTTGCTGAGTATGATCTGGAAGTGGTATCGCGTTCACCGCTCGATGATCTGGCACAGATTTCGATTACGGTATTCTATGACAGCATCTTAAAGATGGTGCTTCCGCTTCGCGGATCGAACGGAAAATGGATGAATGACAAGTTTGATTTCGGTGGAATTGTCGGAAAGAACCATTATATCCGGTTCTACTTCGGCGCCACCGGACTTGAGATTGATCATATTGCGCTCCGGTATCGCAAGAAGCTGGAACTTCCGTTTTAAGAGATTGTAGTTTAGGAGATATAAAAATAGATAAACATGAAGGTATTAAAGGTTAAACAGGGGGAAATCGTTGCGAAGAGACAGGACAAGGTGATGGAGTGGTATCTCATCCAGGAGGGCGCCGTCATCCGCCAGTTCGCTTTCGCAGAGATTGAAATGAAGCGGAATTCCATTATCGGAATTCTGGAAAATGAATGGTTTGCGTGCGATTATGTGGCGAAAGAAGACACGGCTCTCATTGTGATTCCGTGCAAGAATGCAGTTGATCTGCACCGGATTTTATCGGAGCATGAGAATTTCCGCCCGATTTTTCTTCGGACGGCGATCGAACAGCGCCATCAGGCACTGTGTCTTTATTCAAGTCTGCAGAAAAAAGCAGATATGCTGCATCTGATTGCAGAGACTTCTTACAATGATTATAAGAATACCTGCAGTAATCTGTTAATGGATGAGCAGGATTTCACGCGTATTGAGAATTTTGAAGCGCTCAATATGCAGCACCGTGCAGAAAACTGGGAGATTAGCAACAGTAACAGTCTGGTCAGAAGTTATCTGAAGGAATATATGCAGCTGATGATCAAGGATGACAATCTGTGTGTCGGTGCGATCATGGAAGCTGCAGCTCAGATGCGCCGTGTGACGCAGGGAATCGGCGAGATGGTAACGTATCTGCTTTACAACAGGGATATTCTTTATGCAGAGTCGGGAGATGATATCTTCCACCTCTATTACAGCCTTGCGGTGGAACTTTCCCGCAAGGATCGCGATATTGCGGAGACGCGAAAGCAGATGCTTGCCATCTCCAATGCGATGGAACGGCTTGGTATCTATGAGAAGAAGCAGGTTGAAAAAAGCAAAGAACTGTGTGACGAACGCAATTTTGAGACGGATGAGAGCGGAAGGATCCGTGTATCCCGTGAGGATTGCGTGGCACGCATTATGGAATATGCAGGATACGATGACGAGGCGATCGCTGCTTATAAGAAGCTGTTGGAACAGTATCGTAATCTTCCGGACAGGCAGTCATCGGATAACGATGTGCGGAGAATTCGAAAAGAGATTACTGCACGGTTCTATGAGATTTACCAGAAGGCGTTCCTTCGTTCGACAGAGGATCTGATGCGTCCATCTCCGATCATCTTAATGTTTTTGAATTTCGGATTCATGGATGTGGAGCTGCTCGGCGAGGAGCATACGAATATGCTCTATAATCTTGTGGATTCGCTTGGACTTTTTCATTCGGATCATATCTTTACGATCTATGACTGGCTGCTTCTTATCTATCAGGGAAAGAAGGTGCCGTCCCGCAATGAGTTTGATTTGGATTACAACGGTTATCTGCAGGATTTAAAGCGCCAGGGAGAGATCACTGATGTGCAGATGGCTGAACTTAAGGAGAATCCGCAGGCAAAGGTTGAGTTTGAAATCCGCAATGTATTTATGTCCGGTCACCGTCTGACGAGCGGACGCGTGACCACGTTCTGTCCGATTTTGTCATCGGAGGAATTCATCAATACGATTGAGAAGATGGCTGTGACGGCGGAGCGGATCGAGAATGCGATCAATAAAATTCGTCGCCTTGATTATTCCGTACTTTACCGGGAAGTCATGTTCTCAGATCCGGCGCACGGCATCAATCAGGAGTGGATGATGCACGAGGTGCTTCCGGATGTGATACTGATGCCGGATGCGGGCACACGTGCGGTCATGTGGCAGGAGACAGTCGGAGCCAAGACGAACACACCGGCGCGTTTCCTGTTTCCGATGTTTACCGCTACGGATCTCGATGAACTGATGGTGGAGACGATGGGACGCTACCGTTGGGAAATCTGCAGAAGAATCCAGGGTGTATACTGGAATGATATCAGAGAGCGCTCACTTACTTCGGAATATTGCGATTATATTCAGTTTTATCGTAAAAATTCTGATCTGTCGGCGGATGCCAAGGAGAAGGTCAAGACAGCACTTGCCAGAGCCAGAAACAGTTACCGGGAAGTCTTTGTCAAAGATTATATAAGCTGGATGAAGTATGAGTCGGCGGGAAGCTTCCGACTCAATAAAGTGGCGCGTGAGATTCTGGTACGTTATTGTCCGTTTGCAAAGGATGTCAGAGTGAACCTGATGCAGAACCCACAGTATCAGAATGTATTCCGCAAGCTTAACGCAGAGAACGCCAAGAAGGTGCAGCGCCTTACGGCAATGTATGATAAGTATGAGGCAGCAGGCGGCGAGATTACGCCTGAATTAAATGAAAATCTCAAATATTATCAGATGTAGGTAGTAAACGATGGTAGTAGTGGCACATATTCATACACAGTTCCCGGAAAAATTCGGAATTCCAAGACAAAGCGGGCTTGTTCCGTCGGCACTTGGCAACGTCGTGATGGAACCGGAATATCGCAATCCAGATGCATTCAAGGGAATCGAAGAATTCTCGCATTTGTGGCTTCTATGGGAATTCTCAAAGGCGAAGCAGGATGGTTTTCACGCGACGGTTGCACCGCCGCGGCTTGGTGGAAAGGAACGCAGAGGTGTGTTTGCAACAAGATCGCCTTTTCGCCCGAATTCGATCGGACTCTCGTGCGTGAAACTGGAGAAAATTTCGTATGATACGCCGGATGGACCGATTCTTACCGTATCCGGTGTTGACCTGTTGGATGGAACACCAATCTATGATATTAAGCCGTATCTGCCATATGTGGATGCGCACCCGGAAGCTTCTGGAGGTTTCTCGGATGTACACAGTAAGGATGGAATCCATGTGGAGTTTCCGGAAGCATTACTCGTGAAGCTGCCGGAAGAACTGCGTAAGGCTGCAATGGAAGTGTTGGCGCAGGATCCGCGCGCGGCGTACAATAAGAAGCCGGATTATGTGTATGGGATGGCTTTCGCAGAATACGATATCCGTTTTACGGTGCAGGAAGATGTTCTGCGTGTGTGCGACGTACTTTCGCGGGAGAAGACGGATTTTCATAAGATCAAGTGATGTCTGTAGGAAGAACAGAAAGATAGACATTTTAAGGATTTTGTCTACTTGCAGAGTAAGCATGAAAGACTTATAATTAGATTTATGATTGGATTGCGGAAGCGATGAAGCAATGGAGCAATTCATGTATCATATGACTACAAAGATGTGAGGTATCAGCATGAAGAAACTTGAAGAGTACATTAGAAGTATTCCGGATTTCCCGGAGAAGGGAATTATTTTCCGCGATGTTACCAGTATTTTAATGGATGCAGATGGATTAAAGCTTGCAATCGATGAGCTTGCAAAATGCTTAGAGGGCATGGATTTCGACGTGATCGCAGGTGCGGAGTCGAGAGGTTTCCTCTTCGGAATGCCACTGTCTTATCTGCTTCATAAGCCATTCGTTCCGATCCGCAAGAAGGGTAAGCTTCCTTGCGAGACTGTTGAGAAGACGTATGATCTTGAGTACGGTACCGCAACAATCGAGATCCACAAGGATGCAATTAAGCCGGGAGACAAGGTTGTTCTGCTCGATGATCTGATCGCGACAGGTGGAACGATGAAAGCGGCTGCAGAACTCGTTGAGGAGCTTGGCGGAGAGGTCGTAGAAATGTTATTCCTGATCGAGCTTGTCGATCTCAAGGGTAGAGAAGTTCTCTCTGATTACAAAGTAGATTCCGTTGTAAAGTTTGAAGGTGCCTGAATCGACAGTATGTGTTATTGATCGGAAAATCGGAATATTAAAAAATAAAATGCTTATGCTATAATGCCATTAGGCAAATGAAGAAATGTGTTCATGATTGGCACAGCAAAAGCCCCGGAGCTGCAACTCCGGGGCTTTTTGTCCGTTTGGATTTGAATAATTTCTAAATTTAAAGACATACTATCCAAAAACAGACAGTAGCGGTTACTGTTTGAAAAGAAAGGGAGAGATTTGTATGAATCAGCAGATTGGAAGAGGGAGTCTCTGTTTTTCAGAGGCTCCTTTTATTATTGGTACAGCATCTGTTGTCGGAACCAAGGAAGGCGAGGGACCGATCGCATCCGAATTCGACTGTATCGGAGAGGACGATAAATTCGGACAAGATACATGGGAGGAGGCAGAGAGCTGCCTGCAGCAGGAAGCACTTACACTCGCTTTGGGTAAGGCGGACAAGACTCCGGAGGAGATGCGCTATCTGTTTGCGGGAGATCTGTTAGGGCAGCTGATCGCATCATCGTTTGGACTGAAAAGCTTCGAAATACCACTCTTTGGATTATATGGTGCCTGCTCGACCTGTGGGGAGGCACTTGCACTCTCTGCAATGACTGTGGCGGCGGGGTATGCGGATCATGTAGCAGCAGTGACGTCGAGTCATTTTGCGAGCGCGGAGAAGCAGTTTCGGTTTCCGCTCGAATATGCGAACCAGCGCCCCATCTCCGCAACATGGACCGTCACTGGTGCCGGGGCCTTCATTGTGGCAGCTGCGAATCAGGTAACCCAGAACAGGCAGGACAAGGATTCCGGCAAGAGGGTAGATCTCTTCCCGGATCGTTCGCCCTACACGCACCAAAAAGGCGCGCCGATGGCCAGGATCGCCGCTGTCACAACTGGTAAAATTGTTGATTATGGTGTCAAGGATGCGATGAACATGGGTGCAGTAATGGCGCCAGCAGCAGCGGCGTTAATTGCACAGAATTTAGAGGACTTTGACAGAAAACCGGAAGATTATGACCGGATCGTGACCGGAGATCTGGGAGAGGTCGGACATGAGATCCTTATTGATCTTCTCAAACAGAAAGGATTTGATATCTCGAAGGTGCATGCGGATTGCGGAATGATCATCTACGATAACAAGAAGCAGGGGACCGGTTCCGGAGGATCGGGCTGTGGCTGCGCGGCGACAACACTTTCCGCGCACTTTCTCCCGCGACTCGCAAGCGGCGAATTGAAGCGGATCCTGTTTGTACCGACGGGCGCACTCATGTCTCCGGTCAGCTTTAATGAAGGACAGTCAATCCCTGGAATTGCACACGGAATCGTCCTTGAACACATTTAAGTGTTGAGAGACTTCCAGTGCGGGTTCCGGCGGCTTGTCCCTGCGCTGTGGCTGGCATCTGAGAGGACACTAGTTATCCAAAATTACGAATTTGCAGAAAATCTCTGCTGAGATCTTTCGATGATTTTTGTCCGCTCAAGCTTAGACAGTGGCACTCGGAATGTTCGTCTGACACAGAATGTGTCCGATGGATTTCGTGTCTGCCTTAATGGGCGTTCGAAGAAAACGTGCCGCCGCAGGGCAACTGTTTGTGAGCAACACTGTATAGCGGCGTTCCAATAGACACGAAGCGAGTTTTGCACAAGGCGGCTCATATCGACTTTCTGAGGACGCCCATTTAGACAGACTAGAAATTTTGAGCACATCTGTGTCAGACGGACACTCCGAGTGTCACGGTCGAAGCGTTGCTCGGACATAAAAATTGATCTCAGCGGAGATTTTCGCAAATTCAGCAATTTTGTCTAAAATCGTGCTCCTCTCAGATGCCAGCCACAGCGCAGGGACAAGCCGCCGGAACCCGGTGGAGTCTCTCAGGAGAAAAGGAAGAAGGAAAGGAGAGAGAATATGGATTATGTGATTGCATTTGTGGTAGGAGGCGTGATCTGTGCCCTGACACAGATCCTGATGGAGAAAACGAAGATGATGCCGGGGCGGATCATGGTGCTTCTCGTGTGCCTCGGCGCAGTCCTTGGTGCGTTCGGAATCTATGAACCGTTCTTGAAATGGGCAAAGGCAGGTGCAAGCGTGCCGCTTCTCGGGTTTGGAAACAACCTGTGGAAAGGCGTGCGTGAGATGGTGGATGAGAAAGGCTTTATCGGCATTTTCCTAGGGGGATTCAAAAACTGTGCGCTTGGACTTTCGGCGGCGCTCGTATTTTCTTATATTGCCGCATTGATTACGCAGCCGAAGATGAAGAAGCATTGACAGCCTTTTGCGGAAGGTGCTATCATGAACAAAGTTCATGTGCAACAGAAGTTGAGCAGCAATTAAGTTGAATGGAAGCGGAAATATGCGAAAGAAAGTTACTTCAAGAGAAAAAATTCTGGATGCGGCGATGGAGATTGCCCTCCGTGAGGGTGTGGATCATGTCAGTATCCGCAAGCTTGCGAAAAGCTGTGGGATCGGGCTTGGATCCATGTACAATTATTATCCGGATAAGGAGACCTTGATCCGTGCAGTGTCAGAAACCTTCTGGGATCGTATTCTGACGGATCAGGAAAAGCTGTATCGCAGCGGCATCGGATTCACGGTATTTCTTGAGCAGTATTACGGATTCCTGTATGGAAGACTTGCACAGTATGATACGAGCTGGCTGACGCAGTTCGATAAAAATTGTGTGCAGGGAAAGGCAGCAATCGCGTTGCTTCGCGAGGCGCTTGCGCAGGATCCGCGCGTGAATCCGACCATCTGGAATATGGAACTCAATCAGGATGCGTTTGTGGAATACGTGTTTGTCAATTTGATGGCGCTCCTGCAGGCGGGAGAGAATAATTGCCGCTTTTTCCTGTTTTTACTGGAACATTTACTTTACGATGTATAATATTGTATTTTTTATCCATACTATCTTCTGTAAATTAGAATAGGCGATTGTGAAGAGGTTGCTACAGCATTCTTTTCACAATCGCCTGTTCGGAAATAGAAAAGGAGATAGAAGAGATGAAGAAAATGAAAGTCATGATGATGTGCTGCCTGTTAGTGGGATGCATCGGTATGTTTGCAGCATGTGGAGCGAACGACAACAATACAGGCAACACACAGAACAATGCAGTGACCGATACCATGAACAATGGTAACAACACGGACAATGGAAACACTGCCGGCACGAATGGCAATGGCACAACCGGTAACAATGCGAATGGTAATAACACAACCGGAAATAACGTCAAGAAAGATGTAGACAATCTCGGAGACGATGTCGTCGATATGGGTGAAGACGTGGTAGACGGTGTGGAAGATGCCGGTGATGCAGTTGTTGACGGTGTGGATGACGTTGTAGATGGTGGCAATAACAATGCCAATAACAACAGCAACGGAGCAACCAATTCCAACAATAACGGCAGCGGACGTTAGAAAGTGAATCTACTTATGACAAGAGAGACTTATTGCAAGATGACTCAGCCGTTTCGGGATCATCCGGAACGCGCTAAGTCGCTACATATGGCAAATAAAATATTGACGGCGATCATATTTGTCGCCTATCCTCTGCTTTTGATCTGGTTGTATGTAAAGCTTCCGGATCATCTGATTCGTGCAATTCTTGTACCGTTTGACGGCTTCATCGGAGTCAGTGTATTCCGGTATCTGGTGAACCGGAGGAGACCGTATGAGGAATTCGGCGTAGCACCGGTGATTCCGAAAGACACAAGCGGAAAATCTTTTCCGAGCCGGCATGTGTTTTCAGCAGCGATCATCGCATTCACATTTCTTGCTATACCGGGGATGACCGGGATCGGAGCAGCGCTTGTAATCTGTGCGGTCGGGATTGCGGTCATACGTGTGATCTCCGGTGTACACTACATCAGCGACGTTGTCGCTGCCTTTGTGGTTGCGATGCTGCTTTCTGCTCTATATATCATTTAAGTGATAGTGGAAATCTGTGGTGTGGGCTCCGGTGCTGGAATTGTCTCTCGGCGGCCGGCTCTTAAAACGGAACACGGTTTTAGACAAAATCATTGAATTTGCAAAAGTGTCTGCCGTGCTCAATTTTTATGTCCGAGCAACGCTTCGACTGCGGGACTCCGAATGTCCACCTGACACAGATGTGCTCAAAATTTCTAGTCTGCCTAAGAGGGGCACTTTGTGAATTTTGATTGTGCCCGCTCTCGGTTAATGTCTCCCCTCATATAATTGTGGAGTGCCACTAAGTCATGTGGTCGCAAACACGACCCGCGGGCACCTGTTCACAAAGATGCCCCACGTAAGGCAGACACGAAATCCATCGGACACATTCTGTGTTCAGGCGAACATTCGGAGTGCCACTGTCTAAGCTTGAGCGGACAGAAATCATGAAAAGAGCACGGCAGATATTTTTCGCAAATCCTTGATTTTGGATAACTAGTGTCTGTTTTAGGAGCCTGTCGCTGAGAGACGATTCCAGCACCGGAGCCCGAATCGCAGAATTTCTACTATCCTAAATACCCGGAGCGAAGCCCTCCATCGCGCGGAACTGGCGCGGTGTGAGGGCATATTTTTTCTTGAAGGAGCGGTTGAAATACGACAGATTCTCAAATCCCGTCTCCTCCGCAATCGCAAGAACCGTAGAGTCGGAGGTCGTCAGAAGACGGGCTGCCATCGTCAGGCGGTAATCTTTCAGATAATCCGTAAAGGTTGTGCCCATCGTCTCCTTAAAGTAACGCATAAAATGCGATTCCGAGAATTGCACCTCGGAAGCAATTTCCGCGATCGTAATCTTATCCATGTAGTGATTCTCAATGTATTTCAGAATAATCTTCATCTTATCGAGCGTTTTACGGTTACTGTTTTTGGTGCGATTCGCATCGTGACAGCGGCTGCTTAACATATAGAAGAAGAGGTAGAGCTGGCTTTTGATATAAAGCTCAAACCCTCTTGGCTTCGTCTTGGAGATCTCGTCACATGCATCAATCCCTGCAATAATTTCATCGTAATAAGGATCCTGCGGCGTGTACAGTGTCGGTACATTGAGCGTTCCGTGCAGAAGCGGCAGTAAAAAATCCGTTGCGGTCACATCATTCTGGCGTGGGAGCAGCATGTTCGGGTGAAAAATAATATTCTCATACTCCATGCTTTCTCCCGGCTCCTGATAGATCGAGTGAAGCTGTCCGGGCAAGATAAGTACCATACTTGGACCACTCACCGGATACTCCGTGAAATCCACCGTGAGATTGCCGCGCCCCTTCTTGATATAGACAAGTTCCACCTCGTCGTGCCAGTGCAGAGGAACCATTGGAAAATCAAGCGGAATCGAGCAGAGGTACGTGTTGTACGGAAAGATGATATCTGCGTGTGTTACATTTTCATGATAATTTTCATACTCTAATATATTCATACTGCAAGCATAGCAGATATAACCCCTTAAGTAAAGAAAAATGATAGAATAGTACCACTTTTGCAACGGATATGACAAGATTATGCTGTATGCAGCGCGTATACTAGGATCATACAAACAAACGTATTGTGTTGGAGGAGAACAACAATGACATTATCAAAGGCTGTATCAAGAAAGTACAACAAGACAATTGAAAAATGCAGTAACGAAGAAATTTATATCGCTTTGCTTGAAATGACCAAGCAGATGGCAGAAGACAAAGTAAGCAACGAAGGAAAGAAAAAGTTATATTACATTTCCGCAGAGTTCCTGATCGGAAAGCTTCTTTCCAACAACCTGATCAATCTCGGTATCTACGAGCAGGTGAGAAGTGAGCTTGAGGCATCCGGCAAGAGCCTTGCTGAGATCGAGGAAATTGAGCTTGAGCCTTCACTTGGAAACGGCGGACTTGGACGTCTGGCAGCATGTTTCGTTGATTCGATCGCTACACTCGGATTAAACGGTGACGGCGTAGGTCTGAACTACCATTACGGATTATTTAAGCAGGTATTTGATCATAACTTACAGAAAGAGACACCAAACCCATGGATTACAGATGAGAGCTGGCTGACCAAGACCGATATCACATATCCGGTACAGTTTGGCGGATTTACCGTACAGTCCCGTCTGTATGACATCGATGTTGTCGGATACAACAACCGTACCACAAAGCTTCGCCTTTTTGACATCGAGACCGTAGATGAGAGCATCGTAGGAGAGACTATCGATTTCAACAAAGAGGATATTGCTAAGAACTTAACACTGTTCTTATATCCGGATGATTCCGATGAGAAGGGACGTCTGCTTCGTGTTTACCAGCAGTACTTCATGGTAAGCAACGCAGCAAGATTAATTCTCGATGAGGCCGTTGCCAAGGGATCGAATTTACATGACCTTGCAGATTATGCAACCGTACAGATCAACGATACACACCCTTCGATGGTAATTCCTGAGTTGATCCGTCTCCTTCAGGAAAGAGGAATCCTGATCGATGAGGCAATCAATATTGTATCGAAGGTTTGTGCATACACCAACCACACCATCCTTGCAGAGGCTCTTGAGAAGTGGCCGATCTACTTCTTGGAGAAGGCTGTACCGCAGCTGATGCCGATCATCCGCGAGCTTGACAACCGCGTACGTGCCAAGGTAGCTGATGAGAGCACATACATCATCAAGGACGGACTTGTGCATATGGCACACATGGATATCCACTACGGATACTCTGTAAACGGTGTTGCTTATCTGCACACAGAGATTCTTAAGAACGCTGAGTTAAATAACTTCTACAAGTTATATCCTGAGAAGTTTAACAATAAGACGAACGGAATCACATTCCGCCGCTGGCTGATGGCTTGTAACCCTGAGCTTTCCGCACAGATCACCGAGTGGATCGGAGATGGCTGGAAGAAGAATGCAAACGAACTTGAGAAGCTTGGCGCTTATGTCAATGACGATGCTGCACTTGAAAAGCTTCTGTCCGTTAAGGCTGGCAAGAAAGCAGATTTAAAGAATTACTTAAAGCAGACACAGGGCTTTGATTTCGATGAGAATTCGATCTTCGATATCCAGGTTAAGCGTCTCCATGAGTACAAGAGACAGCAGATGAATGCACTGTATGTGATCCACAAATATTTTGAGATCAAATCCGGCAAAAAGCCTACCACACCGATCACCGTATTCTTCGGCGCAAAGGCTGCTCCGGCATACATTATCGCAAAGGATATCATCCATCTGATCCTCTGCTTACAGCAGATCATCAACAATGATCCTGAGGTAAGTCCATACCTGAAGGTATTCATGGTTGAAAACTACAACGTAACAATGGCAGAGAAGATGATCCCGGCATGTGATATTTCCGAGCAGATTTCCCTTGCTTCCAAGGAGGCATCCGGAACCGGTAACATGAAGTTCATGTTAAACGGAGCAATCACTCTTGGAACCATGGACGGAGCCAACGTTGAGATCGCTGAACTGGTAGGTAAGGACAACATCTACACCTTCGGTGAGGATTCACAGACAGTCATCGATCGTTATGCAAGAGCTGACTACAACTCAAGAAGCTACTACGAGAGCAATGAGGACTTAAAGAGAGCCGTTGATTTCATCGTCAGCGACACCGTTAAGGCTGTCGGATGCAGCGAGAACCTTGAGCGTCTGTACAACGAGTTACTGAACAAAGACTGGTTTATGACATTCCCTGATTTCAACGATTATGTTGAGACAAGAGAGAAAGCATATGCCGCATATGACAATCGTAAAGAGTGGGCAAAGAAGATGATTGTTAACATCAGCAAGGCAGGATTCTTCTCATCCGACAGAACGATTGCACAGTACAATGAGGACATTTGGAAACTTTCATAGTTTCTTAATGCATAAATAGGGAGAGTATTTTATATACGAAAAGAAGCACAGAGAGCGTGAATTCGCTTTCTGTGTTTTTTTGTGTATATTGCAGTGATGTATTTGTGTAAGAGGTGTGCTATAGTGGAGACAAGAGAATCAGCAACATGGCTGATTACGGGGAAGAGAGAAGAAAAGAAGGAAATTTTTACAATGAGGGAGATGGTAAGAATTTATGTCATGATTTTGCTATAAAAATGGTATATCTGATATGCAATATCAGGTGAGAACGCTAAAATAACCGTAAACAGGCAAGATAGGATTAATTGGAGGTTATACATGAATTTTGGATATTTTGATGATGACAAGAAAGAATATGTAATTACCAGACCGGACACACCGGCGCCTTGGGCGAACTACTTAGGATCACCGGAGTACGGTGCTTTGATTTCAAATAATGCAGGAGGATACAGCTTTGCAAAATCCGGAGCCAACGGAAGAATCCTCCGTTATGTGTTCAATCAGTTTGACGAGCCGGGAAGATATATGTACATCAGAGACAATGCATCGAAGGATTTCTGGTCTGCATCCTGGCAGCCGGTCGGCAAGGATTTAAGCGAATACAAGAGTGAGTGTCATCACGGTACGGCATACACAAAGATGTATGCAGATTACAGTGGAATCCATTCGGAGGCATTGTATTATGTGCCACTGAATCAGACATACGAAGTATGGAACTTAAAAGTAACAAACACTTCTTCAACGGAGCGTGACCTTACGATCACCGGATATGCAGAGTTTACAAACAACAGTAACTATGAGCAGGATCAGGTCAATTTACAGTACTCACAGTTTATTACCCGCACAGAATTTGAGGGCGACCGAATCCGCCACATTGTTCATGGAAATCTGGACTGGGTCAAGGAGGAAGAAGAAGAGGTTGATGACAAGCGCTCTACTTCACGCGTTTTTGCATTGGTCGGTGCAGCTGTTGACTCCTATTGCGGCGATAAGGAAGCCTTCCTCGGAAGATATCACGGATATAAGAATCCGGTCGGTGTGGAAACAGGAAAGCTTTCCGGAGAGATGTGCTACAACGAGAACGGATGCGGCGCTTTATCAACGGTTATGAAATTACAGCCGGGTGAGACAAAAGAGATCGCTTTCATTGTAGGATTAAAGGAAAAGGCAGAGGCAGATGCAATTGTTGCGCGCTATACGGACGTGACAAAGCAGTGTGAGGATGAGCTTGAGGAACTGATCGGATATTGGCACGGACAGCTTTCCCATTTCCAGGTACAGACGCCGAGCAAAGAGTTTGACTCGATGATCAACACATGGAATGCATACAACTGCTTTATGACATTTATCTGGTCACGTGCAGCATCCTTCTTCTACTGCGGACTGCGCAACGGATACGGATACCGTGATACCGTTCAGGATATTCAGGGTGTGATCCATCTTGCACCGGAGATGGCAGTAGAGAAGATCCGGTTCATGTTATCTGCACAGGTGGACAACGGCGGTGGACTTCCGCTTGTAAAATTCACACATAATGCAGGACATGAGGATACACCGGATGATGCTTCTTACGTGAAGGAGACGGGACATCCGGCATACCGTGCGGATGACGCATTATGGCTTTTCCCGACAGTATATAAGTATATTGCAGAGTCCGGAAATCTTGATTTCATTGACGAAGTGATTCCGTTTGCCAACAAGAATGAGGGAACGGTATACGAGCACTTAAAGCGTGCAATTGACTTCTCGATGAAGCATCTGGGACCGCACAACCTGCCGGCAGGACTGTATGCAGACTGGAATGATTGTCTGCGTCTCGGCAAGGATGGAGAGTCAACCTTCGTTGCGTTGCAGTTCTATTATGCGATGTCGATCTTGAAGCTTTTTGCAACGCATAAGAAGGATGAGGAATATATCGCATTCCTCGATCTGGAGCAGGAGAAGTTAGGCAGGATCATCAACGATCTCTGCTGGAACGAAGATCGATTTATCCGTGGATTTACGGAGCAGGGAGAGGTCATCGGCAAGAGAACGGATCCGGAAGCAAATATGTGGCTGAATCCACAGAGCTGGTCGGTCATCAGTGGACTTGCCTCGCCGCAGCAGGCAGACGCTGCCATGAACAATGTGTACGAGAAACTGAATACCGAATATGGGGCTATTCTTATGGATCCGCCATATCATACACATGCTTTTGATGGAGCACTCGCAGTCATCTACAATCCGGGTTCTAAGGAGAATGCAGGAATCTTCTCCCAGACACAGGGATGGCTGATCCTTGCGGAAGCATTAATGGGACACGGCGACCGCGCATTCATGTACTTTACGGAGAATGCTCCGTCTGCACAGAATGACCGCGCAGAGATTCGCAAGCTGGAGCCATACTGCTACGGTCAGTTTACAGAGGGTAAGCACAGTCCGCATTTCGGACGTTCGCATGTGCATTGGCTGACAGGTACAGCATCCACTGTTATGGTCGGATGTGTGGAAGGAATTCTCGGTATGCGTCCGGACTTCTACGGATTGCGCATTGCACCTTCTATTCCGAAGGATTGGGATAAGTTTACGGTGGAGAAAGATTTCCGTGGAAAACATCTCCATATTGAGGTGCTGAATCCGGATTACAAGGAGAGCGGCTATACCAAGCTTGTTGTGAACGGAGAAGAGCTTGCAGACAATTATGTTCCTGTCGAGAAGATGACGGATCAGACAGATATCAAGCTTTATTTATAATAGCGTGAGGAGTTTCAAATGAAGAACAGATTTCAGTTTACCGGCAAGAACGGTGAATTTCGCATAACACATTTAAAGCAGCAGCATGAATTCAATTTTCCGGTTGCGAACGAAGATGGAATCAAAAGCAGTGTGACGCAGAACTTCGGAGGAGACTGTAAATTAGACCAGAATCACTTCCTCTTAGAACCGGTAAGCATCGAGAATCTCCATAACAACCGCAGCACCAGAAATATCTGGTGCACGGTGGATGGAGACAAAAGCTATTCGCTTACGGGGGCATCCGCACAGTGCGAGTATGAGCGTTTTCTAGGAAAAGAAGATGATGTTACACTGGATGCCGGATTTATGTGGCAGGAAGAAAAACGCATCATAAAGGAAGTGAAGCTCGAGGCAACGATCCGCCTTTTTGCACCGCTTGGATATGGCGCAGAGGTCATGCAGGTGAAGGTCGTAAATAGGGGAGAGGGTGCAAAGTCGGTACGCATCACTCCTGCGATTCCACTTTATGGAAGAAGTGCGGATAACATCAGAGATCACCGCCATGTGACTTCCCTGTTGCACCGGATCACCACTATGCCAAACGGTGTGTGTTGCAAACCGGTACTCTCTTTCGATGAGAGAGGGCATCAGAAAAATAACATGACCTACTATGTGATCGGCAGTGATGAGAACGGAAATGATCCGGAAAGTTTCTTCCCGACCGCAGAATCTTTTATCGGCGAAAGTGGCACATTTATTGCGCCGGAGGCACTTGCAGAGAAGCAGAAGGGATGTAAGGCTGGCGAGAAAATCGACGGAAAAGAGGCGCTTGGAGCGATGTCTTTTGCAGAGGTTACTTTGGAACCGGGCGAAGCGAAGGAGTACATCATTGTAAGCGGAATGACCGAAGAAGTTTCCGAGATTACAAGAACTGCTGAGGCGTTAAAAACAAAGGAACAAGCCGATCAGGCTTTTGAAGAAGCGAAGGAATACTGGAATCGTCTGGTCAACATCTCATTTGAAACCGGAAATCCGAAGGAAGACAGTTATCTGAAATGGATCTGTTTCCAGCCGGTTCTTAGAAGAATTTACGGCTGCTCGTTCCTTCCGTATCACGATTATGGAAGAGGCGGCAGAGGATGGAGAGATCTCTGGCAGGATTGTTTATCCCTTCTGATCCTTGATCCGAAGGAAGTGCGTTCCATGATTCTAAACAGCTTTGCGGGTGTGCGTTTCGACGGAACAAATGCGACAATTATCGGCAGTCAGCCGGGAGAGTTTGTCGCAGACCGCAATAACATCACAAGAGTCTGGATGGATCACGCATTCTGGCCTTTTGTCACAACGAAGCTGTATATGAACCAGACTGGTGATGTAGAGATCTTAAAGGAAAAGGTGTCGTATTTCAAGGATCCTCAGGTGTGTCGTGGAAACAGGAAAGACGCTGAGTGGAATGCGGATTACGGAATGCGGCAGAAGGACGAAGATGGAAATGTATATGAGGGAACGGTCCTTGAACATCTTCTGCTTCAGAACCTGTGTGCATTCTATGAGGCGGGCGAGCATGGTGCGATACGTCTGCGCGGAGCAGACTGGAACGATGCTTTGGACATGGCGGATGCGCGTGGCGAAAGCGTGGCGTTCACCTGTGCTTACATCGGCAATCTGAGGGATCTTGCAGACACGCTGGAGACGTACAAAAACATATGTCACGAAAATGATATCCTGCTGGCAAAAGAGATGGAAATCCTCTTTTCCCAGAAGATGGATACCTATGCTTCGAGTGAAAAGAGAAACGAGGTATTAAGCACATATGCGAATCAATGTGTGCATAACATCAGCGGAGAACAGATTCGTGTGGATATCGATACACTTGTGGCGGATCTTCGTGAGAAAGCGGACTGGTATGCGCAGTTCATCCGAAACCATGAGTGGGTTTCGGACGAAGAAGGCAGAGGCTGGTTCAACGGATATTACGATAATTCCGGCAGACAGGTGGAAGGCGTCATTGACGGAAACGTGCGCATGATGCTGACCGGTCAGGTATTTTCCATCATGGGAAATGTGGCGGATGATGCACAGGTAAAATTGATTACAGAGAGTGCAGATAAGTATCTGTATAAAAAGGATATCGGTGGATACCGCCTGAATACAGACTTTAAGGAAGAGAAGTTCGATCTTGGAAGAATGTTCGGATTTGCATACGGCGAGAAAGAGAATGGAGCGGTATTCTCTCATATGACCGTTATGTATGCGAACGCGTTGTATCAGAGAGGCTTTGTGCGGGAAGGCTATAAGGCGTTGTACACACTTCTCGGACAGGCGATGGATCTTGAAGTCAGCAGAATGTATCCGGGAATTCCGGAATACTTCGATGCACAGGGACGCGGAAAGTATCCGTATCTGACCGGTGCAGCCAGCTGGTATATGATGACGGTCGTTACACAGATCTACGGTTTCCGTGGCCTGTGGGGAGATCTCATGATCGAACCGAAGATCCTTTTGGAACAGTTTGATACGGAGGAAAATTTCTCCGCAGAGATTCCATACAGGGGACAGACGTTCTCCGTTGTATATCAGAATCCGGGACGTAAGGAGTACGGCAAATATCAGATCGGAGAGATCTGGATCGACGGAACACTTTACAAAGAAGCGAATGCAAAAAGTGTGTGCATTCCGTTCCATGAGTTCGAGGAACAGAACACACACACCTTGCGGATCGTATTAAAATAGTGACTACCACGTACTCTTGTATTTGGAACTGCGGTATTGCTTGGGTGTCATACCAATGTAATGCTCAAAAGTCTGGATGAAATGACTCTGGGACGAGAACGAGAGGTAGTTTGCAATCTCAACATAAGTGAAATCGGAAAAGCGCAGAAGATTCTGTGCTTTTTCGATTTTTTTTTCGCGGATATAATCGCTGATCGATACACCGAGATTCTGTTTGAAAAGGCGTGACAGATAGCTTGTGGACAGCGATGTATATTCGGCGAGTTCCTCGACGGTGATGCGCGAACTGATATGTGCATAGATGTAATCGATGCACTGCGCGATCGGTTTGGACAAGGCTGCGTTCTTCTGCAAAAGGCGCATTTTACCGGTGAAATCGAGCGCCATCACATCATGGAGTTCTGAGATCTCTTTTATCGATGTACACGAATCCATATGCAGTATATAGAAGTCGCTGAGGCGGTAAGCCTGCTCCGTCTCCATCCCCCCGTCGATGCAGTAGCGGGTGACCAAAGCGACCGTAATAACAAAATGATATTTTAAATTGGTCAGGGAATTCTTCGACAGGATTCCCATGCCTTCCGGATTTGAGAAGGCTTCTTCCTGACAGTTCTTCTGTACGAATTCGATATTCCCGTCTTTTACCGCTTCAAAAAATGAATATTCTTCCGATAGTGAGCGGTGTTTTATGTCGGAATCACTGTTTTCCAATTCCTTTTTATACCATTGCGATTCTAGCATGCGATATCCTCCGTGTGATGTGTGTAAAAACGGCTCAGGCAAAAGTCAGAAAAACCTACGGTTTTCCTGACTCGCGGGCGCGTTCTCATACAATGTGAGCATCTGTTGTATGCCAAGCATCCACATATGCTCGCCTTGTATGCTCACTTTTGCCTTCGCGAACATTATGTCATGATTTTGATATATTTGCAAGAAATATTGTATTCGGAGGGGAACAAAATCCCTATAATGGAACCATGCTGATGAAGCAAAATATAAGGAGGAAAATACTATGAAAAAGAAAATTGTAAGCACATTATTGTGCGCAACCATGCTGGCAGGAATGCTCGCAGGATGCGGGGGCAAGACAACGGATTCCACAACCGGTGACACAACATCAAGTGCAGATCCTGTCACAGAGGCAGCTGAGCAGGCCGCAGACGAAGGAAAAGTTCTTAACATCTATTGTTGGAACGAGGAGTTCAAGAGCCGTATCACAGCTCATTATCCAGATTATCAGGAAGTAGATGCTACACATGGTAAGATCGGTGATGTAGATGTTGTTTGGAATATCACACCAAACGATGACAATGCATACCAGAACAACCTGGATCAGACATTACTGAATCAGGAGAGCGCAGCAGCAGATGACAAGATCGACATTTTCCTTGTTGAGGCTGATTACGCTTTGAAGTATGTCGATACTGATTACACACTGCCTATCTCAGATCTCGGAATTACAGATTCAGATCTTTCTAAGCAGTATCAGTACACAAAGGATATCGTAACCGATTCCAACGGAACATTAAAAGGTGTTTCATGGCAGGGCTGCCCGGGTGTTCTCTTCTACAACAGAGACGCAGCTAAGGAAGTTCTCGGAACAGATGATCCAGCAGAAGTACAGAAGTACGTAAGCGATTGGGATACATTCAACGAGACAGCTAAGAAGATGAAAGATGCTGGATACCAGATGACATCTTCTGCAAACGATACATACCGTGTATACTCTAACAACGTAACTTCTAAGTGGGTAACAGATGGCAAGATCAACATCGATGACAACATTATGAAGTGGGTTGATGACTCTAAGGCACTTGTTGATGCTGGTGAGACAGGAACACATGATCTGTGGTCAGATGACTGGTCAAAGGGATTCTATCCGGAAGGAAAGGTATTCTGCTACTTTGGACCAGCTTGGTTAGTAAACTTCTCAATGGCTGCTGATACAGAAGGATCTATCGGATACAACGGTGGCTGGGGTGCAGCTGAAGGACCTCAGGGCTTCTATTGGGGCGGTACTTGGATCTGTGCAGCTAACGGAACAGATAACAAGGGCTTAATCAAGGATATCATCCTTAAGATGACAACAGATGACGACATCATGAAGGATATCGTTGTTGATGATGATGATTTCGTAAACAACAGCACTGTAATGAACGGACTTGCAGATGGAACTATCATGGGCAAGGATAACAAGCCTTATGAGAGCAAGATTCTTGGTGGACAGAACCCACTTGAGATGTACTGTGCAGGTGTAGCAGATCTCGACTTAAGCAACATTTGTGCTTATGATCAGGGATGTAACGAAGAGTTCCAGAACGCTATGAAGAACTACTTCGAAGGCAAGGCTACAAAGGATCAGGCACTTGATCTCTTCTACAAGGCCGTTGCTGAGAAGTATCCGGAATTAACATACTAATCACGTACGAAAAAAGTATCTGCCTGAGGATTTCGTATTGGCGAAAAGGCAAAACAGACCGTGCCCATCTTGCCGAGAGTGGGCACGGTCAATAAAATAAACGATTTCTTGTGAATGATAAGAGGATAACAAATACAGACCATGCCAGTTGGGAGGTAAGTTTATGAAGAAGAGTAGCGGAGGAAAAGCAGTCAGATACAACAAATGGGGCTACATATTTTTAATCCCGTTCATCGTTGTATTTGTTATATTTCAGCTGGTACCATTGGTAAATACCATTTATAACAGTTTTTTCGAAAATTATATGTCAGGTCTGACACAGATCGGACCGACATTTGTTGGATTAGATAATTATAAGGCGTTGTTCAGCAGCGGAGATGTGTGGGTATATTTCAAGAACACAATGGTTCTCTGGATCATGTGTTTCATCCCACAGATTTTCTTCTCATTGCTGCTGGGAGCATGGTTTTCCGATGTACAGCTTCGGTTAAAAGGCGCCAGATTCTTTAAGACAGTCATCTATCTGCCGAATCTGATCATGGCATCCGCCTTTTCCATGTTGTTCTTTACACTGTTTTCAGACGGAGGACCAATCAACTCACTGCTGATGCAGATCGGATTCATCTCCGAACCTTATAAGTTTTTGTCACATGCCGGAAGTACAAGAGGTCTTATCGCTTTAATGAACTGCCTGATGTGGTTCGGAAATACGACGATCCTTCTGATGGCCGGTATGATGGGAATTGATACCTCATTATTTGAAGCAGCAGAAGTGGATGGCGCCACTTCAACACAGGTGTTCTTCAAAATTACACTTCCGCTGCTTCGCCCTATCTTAGTATATGTAATCATTACGTCACTGATCGGTGGCCTTCAGCTTTTCGATGTGCCACAGATCTTAACAAACGGAACCGGAGATCCGATGCGTTCTACCATGACACTGATCATGTACCTGAACAAGCATCTGTACAGTAAGAACTACGGTATGGCCGGTGCGTTGTCTGTCGTATTGTTTATCATTACGACGATCCTGAGCCTGGTTGTATTTAAGGTGTCAGGCAATGACAAGAGAAAGGGGTAATGAGTGATGGCTAAGTTAGATAAAGATACCAAAAAAGGCATGGGTCTTCACGCCCGCAGAGTTCTCGCATACATTGTGCTGATTATTATTTCATTCTTCTGTCTGTTCTGGTTCTATGTCATGTTCATTAATGCAACCAGATCAAAGGGTGAGTTAAAAGCAGGATTTACGGCTGTCCCGAGTCATTTTCTTCTGACGAACTGGAACAACCTTGTGCACGGAACACTTCCAATCTGGTCCGGTATGATCAACAGTCTGATCATTTCCGGCTGCGCGGCAGTGCTTTGTACCTATTTTTCAACGATGACAGCGTATGCAATCCATGCATATGAGTTCAAACTAAAGAAATATATTTATCCGTTCATCCTGATGATCATGATGATTCCGACACAGGTGACTGCACTTGGATTTATCAAGCTCGTCAATGGAATGAATCTGATGGACAGCTTTATTCCGCTGATTGTTCCATCCATCGCATCTCCGGTCGTATTCTTCTATATGAAACAGTACATGGAGAGCGCGTTACCGATGTCACTGATCGAGGCGGCGCGTATCGATGGTGCGGGTGAGTTTTACACCTTCAACCGCATCGTTATGCCACTGATGAAGCCGGCAATCGCCGTACAGGCAATCTTCACATTTGTAAGCAACTGGAATAATTACTTTACTCCGGCGCTGATCTTACATGATGACAAGAAAAAGACACTTCCGATCCTGATCGCGCAGCTGCGTGCTGCGGACTGGCTGAAGTTCGATATGGGACAGGTGTATGTGATGATCACATTCTCCATCCTGCCTGTAATTGTTGTTTACCTGATTCTTTCCAAACATATTGTACAGGGTATCGCCTTGGGCAGTGTGAAAGGATAATAAAACAACTACATAAGAAATTCGCCTGCATATACGCAAAACTCTTTGTAATATTTTTTAAATTACTTCCCTAAAAAGTTCAATGCATTCAACAACATATTTTTTGCGGATATGCAGGCGGTTTCAAATAAACAGAAAAAAAATTAAGAAGGAGAAGTTTTTATGAAGAAGGGGTTTTTCAGAAAAACAGGTGCAGTTGTGCTTGCAGCATCCCTTGCGGTAAGCATGGTACAACTTCCGGTGTATGGCGCAACCAACAAGTCGAAGACCATCACCGTATCCAATCAGAAGGAGTTAAATAAGGCTCTCAAGGTAGCAAAAGGTAAGAAAGCGTACTCAATTGTGATCAAGTCCAAAAACAAGAGTACGAATGTCACGATTCCAAAAGGAAATTACAAAAATCTCACAATTACCGTAAAAGGAAATAAAGTAAAGATCAAAAATAATGCGACACTCAAAACGATTGTTTTAGAGTGTAAAGACACGGTATCACTAACGAACAACGGAAGCGTTGGCAAAGTGGAGGTACAGAAAGCAAAAAGCGTATCTTTGTCCGGAACATCCAAGAAAGAGGTAAAACTGGTTGTAGCCGCAGAAGATACCACCATTACAACAAAGATTGCAATTAAGGTTGTATGTACCGATGAAAACGCGAATGTGACCATTCATAATAAATCTGATTCTGTGGTCAAAATCACAGATGCGGACGGCAAGACAACGAAAGTAAAGTCCGGTGAGAAGAGCCAGGTTACTTCTGATTCGAAAGCCGATGACAATAAAGATGATAACAAGGATAATAAGACCGATGAGAAGAAAGATGATACGAAGGACAATCATACATCCTCCGGTTCTTCATCGTCAGGATCATCTTCCTCTCAGACTCCTTCCGGACTCACGGAAGCAGATCTTCTGAAGCAGGGATATAAACTGAAGTGGAAAGACGACTTCAATGGAGACTCCTTAAATAAAGCAGACTGGAATGTGGAGACACATGAGCCGGGCTGGGTGAACAGCGAGTGGCAGGCTTATGTTGATTCTGCCGATAATATTCAGGTCAAAGACGGAAAACTTCTGTTAAAACCGGTTAAGACGGTTGATAAAGACGGAAACGCAAGTTACACCTCTGGCCGTATCAACACACAGGGCAGGCATGATTTCAAATACGGTTATTTCGAGTGCCGTGCAAAGGTTCCGACCGGAAAAGGTTATCTGCCGGCATTCTGGATGATGCCGACCGACGAGAACCTCTACGGACAGTGGCCAAAGTGTGGCGAGATCGATATCATGGAGGTTATGGGACAGGAGACGAACAAGGCATACGGAACCATTCACTATGGTGAGCCACATGCACAGAGTCAGGGAACATACTCGGTTTCTGCAGCAGACAATTTCGCAGATAATTATCATACCTATGCTGTTGACTGGGAGCCTGGAAAGATTACATGGTATATCGATGGTATCAAGTATCACGAAGAATCCGATTGGTTCTCCGCTAAGGAAAATCAGGGAACGGTTGCTTATCCGGCACCATTTGATCAGCCGTTCTATATGATCTTAAATCTTGCAGTTGGCGGAAGCTGGGTAGGATATCCAGATGATACAACAACTTATGATGATCAGGAATATGCGATTGATTATGTCAAGGTATATCAGAAGGATAGCTACGATGAGAATGTAAAGAAGCCGGAAAAAGAAGTTATTTTTAAAGAAGCCGATACAAATGGAAACTATATTACGAATGGAGAGTTCTCTGTAGCAGAGGATTTGTTGGACGATGTTGATTGGAAATTCCTTACGGCTGAGGGTGGAAAAGGATCAGCAAAAATTGAGAACAAAGAGATTGTAATCTCTACCACAGAGGCAGGAAAACAGGATTATAGCATTCAGCTGGTACAACCAAATCTGCCAATCCGAAAAGGCGGAACATATATGGTTTCTTTTGATGCCTATGCAGATGCAGCACGTACGATGAAGGTTGACGTGTCCGCTCCGGATCGCAGCTTCGCCCGATATCTTGCAGATACGGATGTTGATCTGACAACACAGAAGCAGACTTATACTTATACATTTAAGATGGAGAAGGCAGATGATGCCAATGGTCGTCTTGAGTTCAACCTTGGAAAGACAGCTAGTACAGCAGCGGTTCATATTACAAATGTCAAAGTGACATGGGATGGAAAGAGGGACACCGGAAACGAGAAGACGATTCTTGCAGACGGAAACAGTGTCTATAATGGTTCTTTCCAGGAAGGTGAGAATCGATTGGGATACTGGGATATTGTAAATGATGCGAACGCATCTGTTTTCGTTACGGATTTAGCAGATGGTCGTCGATTGAAAGTGACAAGTGCAGCAGGAACAGAGAGTGGAAAAGTTCTCGTCGGACAGAAGGATCTTGCTTTGATGAATGGAACAAATTACGTGCTGAGCTTTTCCGCACAGGCAGCAGCTGCTAAGTCAATGAATGTAACGGTTGCGGGCAAAGAATATACGGCAGAACTTGATAACGAAAAGAAGAGTTATAGCTTTAAATTCACACAGGACTCTGATAACAAAGATATTTCTTTTGATCTTGGACTGGGAACAACGGTATGGCTTGATGATGTCAGAATCGATGAAGATACTTTGATCAAGAATGGAAGCTTTAATGCAGGATTTTCCGGATATGAAGTATATTGTCATGAGGATGCTTCGGAAACACATGTGGTTGACTCACAGACAGAACAGAATGCGGCTGATTTCACCATTAAGAATACTGGTGATGCTGATTGGAAGATTCAGTTGAAACAGAACAACGTAAAACTTGAGAATGGAAAGTGTTATCGTCTTTCTATGAAAGTGAAATCATCATTGGATCGTACTGTATCTTATGCGCTTCAGAGAAATGGTGCAGTACATAAGACTTCAAGTGGTGGGGAGGATTGGACCCCTTATTGCCAGAAAACAGTTTCTCTTACAAATGATTATCAGATCTTCTCAAGCACGTTCAAGATGACAGAAGAAACTGATGATGGAACCATTTTTAATATTGCAATGGGTGGTGGCAATATTACCCAGCAGCATCGTATCTGTATTGATGATATTGTTCTTGAGGAGATTGATGAGTCTGAACTTGAACCGGAAGTTCGGGGAGACAATCTTCTGAAAAATACAACATTCTCTGATAATGCGAAGAACTGGGATATTAATAGATGGAACAGTGATAGAAAAGAGATGGCAACTACTGAGACTGTGAATGATGGAATTGTATTCCATATTTCAGATGTTGGAACCGCAGATTGGAATATTCAGCTTAAACAAGGCGGAATTAATCTGGAGCAGGGTTGCGATTATCGTCTGGCATTTAAGGTGACATCTACGGAATCTAGAACAATAAAAGTTGGTTTTATGGATAAGAACACTGAAAATTGGTATGGTGGTTCTGATGTTTCGCTTGAAAAAAATAGAGAGAAGAACGTAGTTTGTAAATTTACTATGACACAAGACACGGATGCAGAGAGCTTGATGCTTATTTCAATTGGTAAGATAGAGGGTGAGGATACTCCAGTATCAGATATTACATTATCAGATTTCTATCTTGAAAAGTTGGAAGCACCCGCCATTACACCGAAACCATTAAATGAAAATCTTTTCAAAAATGCAGAGTTAAATTCAGATGGTGTTTGGGAGACTACAATCTATGGTGGAGCCGAGGGTGATTCAAAAATTGAGAATGGAACCGCAATTTTTCATCTTGCCAAATTGGGAACAGATGATTGGGCACCACAGTTTAAACAGGTTGATCTTCAGATTGAGCAGGGATGTACCTATCGCCTTTCCATGAATGTTAATTCTACGATTGCGAGAGATATTATATTTAAAGTACAGCAAAATGGTGGATCATATACAACGTATTTGCAGGAAACAAAGGCATTGTCAGTAGGTGATAATAATATCAATATAGAATTTACAATGAAATCCGCTAGCGATGCAAGAGCTTTATTCTGTGCAGCAATGGGTGCACAGAAGATAAGTGATGAGCATACACTTACATTTTCTAATATGAGTCTGGTTAAAATAGCAGAAGCTATAAATTAGTCAGAGATGTAGGCGCTGTCATACAAAATTGTGTGGCAGCTCTTTTTCTATGCAATCATCTGAATAATTTATGAAATTTTGTCATACAATAAAATGTACATAATTGACAAAACGTACACTTTTGATATAATGGAGGAATATAAAGGAGATGATTGACATGCTAATGGAACAAGCTACTACTGTAAGGAAAGAGTGGAGCGCTGTGTGTGACAGTGTGATTCACAATAAACCAAAATTCATAAAAAGAACACGTGATAAAATGTGGTTTTCTAACCTGGAAACAATGTCGGAGATCTTGTCTGCATATCAGTTTACTGCAAAGGAGTACAAGGAAGATGATGGATCTGTGACATTATCATTAAATGAAATTGATCTCGTTGAAAATGGAAAAGATGAGAATGAGGCACGTTTGAATATGGGTGAGGCAATTCTCGACTATGCAGGTGAATATTATGCGGAGTACGAATTGTATTCAAGAAGTCCGAATCGGAAAGCACATATTCCATATATCTTTAAGGCATTAATTATGGACGATGCAGAAAAAATAGGAGAGAATATTATTATCAAATGATTTGAAATCGATTTGCAAAGCTTGGCAGGAGAGGAAACTATATGCAAATAAATGAGCTTGGTATGAGGGAAATTACAGAAGAAGAGGCGGCGGATCTTGGCATTGATCTGTCGATGGCCGGAGTATGCAAGACGCTTCGTAAATTAGCCAAACTGGATAGATTGCGTCTGGATGAAGATGAGCATAGAAGTGGACTGAATCAGCATTTATTTCATTACATTGAATATTGTGGAGAGAAGCCACTTGACTATATTAAGGATTACTTATCGAATCTGCAGCCATACATGATCCAGAGGCGAAAGGATCAGGAGAAGCAGAAGTCTTTTATCTGTGTGATTGATAATATGTATCGGGTATCTGTTTACATTAAGGCCGATAAGACATTTGGGCAGGAGGTCATTGTTTCTTTTCATGAGGACAATATCAGGGGCGTTGCAAGAAGCAATGATCTGATCAGAAACAAAACGAATCCGTTAGTCCCTGTTTTTGCCGAAAGTTACGGAAGCATTGATAAGAGTACCGGCAATGTGTCGCTGCATTTACTGGCACAAAGAGGAATGAAGGTTCTTCCCCTTGATGTGATCGGATTCAAATGCAAGGATATGTTTATTGTAAGAGAGGCCGATATCAATCAGCAATTTCTGAATTATTGTAATGAATATATAAGAGATCTGTATACAAGCAATCTCAAACTGGATTTTGATAGTATTGAAATCTTCTCGATGTTACAACAGATCAGTTTTACGAGTTATGGAAGGGATACTTTTTCCAGTATATCCTTGCTGATCGATTCATTGACTACACAAAAGGATGCGATCAGCAGGCAGACTGCCGATTTTGCACTTGTTACATTTGTGCAGTCCCTGAAATTGACAGATGAGCAGAAGGCAGATCTGACAGAGCTTCTGGATGAGAAATATAAAGTCACGAGCATTAAGCGGATTGATGATATATTATATCGTGTGAAAGCTGCGTTACAGGAAAAGTCGATCGATCCGTTTGCGGATGTCGCAATCAAATTAGATAATCAATAAAAAAGGGAGGTGGCTTGCCATCTCCCTTTTAGAATATTAAATAGATTTTCAGAACGGATTGCCCTTGAATTTTCGTAAGGGTCTCCGCAACAGCAGTAACGAAATCACGATCGCCAGATAATCAGAAATCGTCTGCGTATAATTGATACCCTGCAGCCCGAAACCGGCTTTCAAAATGTACAGCAGCGGGATGAAGAACAATCTCTGACGGCAGATGGAAAGAAGCGTTGCCGGAACCGGACAATCCATTGCCTGCATGCTGTTGATCGAGAGGAAAAGAAGACCAAGGATTGGTCCGGCAAGCGAAGTCGCAATGAGCATCTGTGCACCATATCCGATTACTTCCGTATCATTGATAAAACGCTTTTTGTTATTGGCTCCGTAACAGTATCCGAGCAGTGGCTGGATTCCGTTCGTAATTCCCATATGAATAAATACGATCAGCATATAAGCTTTTGTCACAATATAATATTGGCAACTGTTCCGATCATTCCGCCGATCATCGAAGCACGGGCAGCGCCATCGCCTCGTACTGCGTGTCCGAACGAGTTTGAGAAGAAAATAAACGGTGCACCGATTGCAATGTAGAACAGGTAATCCTTTGCATACTGCCAGGTGTTTTCACTGCTTCCGAGAAGCGAAAGCAGCGGATTTATAAAGATCAGAATGAGTATTCCGGCAACAAGACCGAAGATTAAGAAAGCATATGAAAAAGTCAAGTTGTATCCAAAATCGTATCAAATTCTTCGTGCAATTCTTTCATGGAACGTATATAATAGTGTATAGAAGTTGTAATAGACGCAAAATGTAGAGGGAAATATTTTGTGACCATATATAGGGGTGTATATGAAAAAGATTGCAATTGTTGCCGATGGATGGCGCAGATTTATCAATTACGACTGGATCTGCGGATGTAAACGTTACATCAAGGAACACAACCTTGATGCGGAGCTGTATGTCTTTAATTCATTCGGTAATTTTAGTAAGGATGAAAAATATAATGAGGGCGAATACAATATCTTTACGCTCCCGGATTTCAGTGAATTCGACGGTATCATTGTAGAGATTACGAATGTTGCCAAGCGCAAGAATTCCAAGAAGATTATCGACATGATCAAGGCGTCGAATGTACCGGCAGTCTCGCTTCTTGAGAAGATTCCGGGTATGTACCATGCAGGTGTGGATAATTATTCGGCGATCAAAGAACTTGTGGAACATCTTGTCACGGTGCACGGATGCAGGAAGATCAATTACATTGGCGGTCCGCAGTATGTTACGGAGAACCATGACAGAATGCAGGCTTATATCGACGTATTGCAGAGACACGGAATCCTTGTGGAGCAGAATCGCATTCTGCATCGGGATTACGAGGTGATGACCGGTGCGTGGGCGTTCGATCAGTTCATGGAGCAGGGACAGAAGGTGGATGCATTTGTCTGTGCCAATGACAATATTGCAGTTGGTGTGTGTCACCGTGCGGAAGAACTCGGTTATCATGTGCCGGGGGATTTTCTGGTTACCGGTTTTGACGATTTTGACAAGGCATCTTATTTTAATCCGAGAATTACGACCGTATCGTATGTGCGGGAGAATATCGCATACGCTGCGATGGAACTGCTGAATCATGTCTGGAACGGAAAAAATGTGAAGGACAGCTGCTTTGCACCTTCGCACGCGGTCTATCAGGGAAGTTGCGGCTGTAAGGCAAAGCATCCGAAGAAGCGGAGCCAGTATGTGATCAACCACATCTTCAAGGAAGTGAGAGAATCCGATCTGCATGATGAGCTGATGGAGTTGAAACGAGGTCTGCTCGAGTGTGCGAGCTACGAGCAGATGGCGCAGTGCCTTGCCAAATGCCTTTCCGGACTCCGGTGTGAGGAGATGTATGTGTTCATGAACACAGATCTCGTTGAGGCGCAGCAGATTGATGCGATACAGGACAAGGTTGAGGCGGATATCACGGAAGGATATCCGGAAGATATGACGATGCTTTTTGCACACAAAAGCGGAGAATGTTCGGGCAATATCAAGAAGAAAGCGGGCGAACTGCTCCCGGAATTATGGAGCAGGAAGACGGATGGATTCTATCTGTTTGTAGCAATTCATTTCAGAGACCGCGAGGTTGGTTACCTGGTTCTCGGCAATTGTGACTATATGATTGACAATCAGTTCGTGTTTGAGTCATTAAGTGCATTTTCAGAGGCTTTGGAATATCTGCACGGCAAGATTGTGTTAAGGCGTGCCAATAACAAATTGTCGAAGCTTTATATCTTAGATTCGCTAACCGGACTGTATAACCGTATGGCTTACAATGAACTCGCCGAGCCTCTTTTTGAAAAATGCAAAGCGAAACAGACGCCAATGACGATCATGTTCATCGATGCGGATCATCTGAAATACATCAACGATGAGTTCGGTCATGATATGGGAAATATTGAGATTAAGGCAATTGCTGATATGATTCGTGAGAGCTGTCCCGCAGACGGTGTGGCAATGCGCTACGGTGGGGACGAATTCGTTGTGATCTTCCCGGATTGTGATGAGAAGAAGGCAGGAGAGCTGTATGAAACAATGCAGAATACGTTGAAACGTATCGCAGCAGGATACAGCGTTGCTTTCCCAATCGAAGCGAGCATTGGTTATGCTGTCGTAACGGATTACGGGAAACCGTTCAATGAGTATATCAATGAGGCCGATGAGAAAATGTATGCGCACAAGAAGGAGCGTAAGGCGGAACGCCAGTAGATAAAATCCCCAGAGTTTCAGCTCTGGGGATTTTTGTCCGTTTTGGCGAGGTGGGGATGCTTTTTTCATCCATATATGGTAAGATAATTTCAAGTGATTTAAATTTGAGAAAGTGAGAACATAGTATGAGAAAGCGTATAATTTCAGTCATGCTGGCAGCGGTGCTTGCGTTGTCTCTCGGGGCGTGCGGCAAGAAGGATGCCAAGGAACAGGATGCGTACCGCCAGTACGGAATCAACTGTCTGGAGATCGGCAAATACGACGAGGCGATTCAGGCATTTCAGAATGCGTTGGATCAGTCGCTTGGCAAGGTCGGTGAGAAGGAGATTGACATCTGCTTCTATAAAGCAGAGGCACAGTCATTGAATGGTGCCACGAAGGATGCTTTGGATACATATAATGCAATCATTGATTATAATAAGGATGGACGGGCATACTATCTCAGGGGCAACCTCTATTTCGATATGGGGGATCAGGAGAAGGCTTTGGCGGACTATGAGAGCGCAGTCAAGGAGGATAAGAAGGACTACGAGCTGTACATAGGCATCTATGAGTCCATGAACCAGCATGGGCTGGGCGAGGATGGTCAGAAGTATCTGAACGCCGCGATGGAGATCAAGGGTGACAAGGCGAAGGATCTGTTGTACAAAGGACGCATCAGCTATCTGCTCGGCGATTACAAGACGGCAGAGGATGATTTGACCAAGGCAAAGGACGGCGGTCAGACGAAGGCTTCCTACTATCTTGCGCAGGTCTATAAGGCAAACGGAGCAGCAGATCAGGCAGATAAATGCGTGAAGGAGTATCTGGATTCCGGTAACGCGACTTCGTATGAACTCTATGATCTCGGTGCAGAAGAGATGGGAGAGGGCAATTATACCGATGCTTTGACGTATTTTAATGCGGCACTTGCGATGGAGAAGGCTCCGAATAAGCAGAACCTGATGAAGAGTGCGATTACAGCGTATGAGTATAGCGGTGATTTTGCCTCTGCAAAAAGTATGCTGGCAGATTATCTGGAACAGTTCCCATCCGATGAGGATGCCCAGAGAGAAAGTACATTTTTGGAGACGAGATAATGGCGGAAACCTATGAAAATGAACAAATCGAAGAGAAAGTAATTCTGGTCGGCATCAGTGAACAGGATGGAGACGACGCGGAGGATTCCCTTGCAGAACTTGCAGAACTGGTAAAGACGGCGGGAGCGGTCGTGGTCGGAACCTTGATCCAGAAGCGTGAGACCATCCATCCGGGAACGTATGTCGGAACCGGTAAGGTCGATGAGATCGCGCAGCTTCTCGCTGCAACCGGAGCGACCGGAATCGTGTGTGACGATGAATTATCCCCTGCACAGATGAAGAACCTTGAATCAATACTTGCAACAAAAGTTATGGATCGAACGCTCATTATCTTAGATATTTTTGCGGCGCGTGCGACAACCAGCGAAGGAAAGATACAGGTAGAACTGGCCCAGCTCAAGTACCGTCTGAGCCGTCTGAGCGGACTCGGCAAATCGATGTCCCGACTCGGTGGTGGAATCGGAACGAGAGGACCGGGAGAGAAGAAGTTAGAGATTGACCGCCGACTGATCAATGATCGTATCGCGCAGCTCAACCGTGAACTGAAGGAGGTGGTCAAGCACCGTGATATCACACGCGCCAAGCGTGAGAAGAATGATGTGCCGGTTGTTGCAATCGTCGGATACACGAATGCCGGTAAATCCACGCTGCTCAACCATCTGACCGATGCAGAGGTGTTGGAGGAGGATAAGCTTTTTGCAACGCTTGATCCGACTACGCGTATGCTGGAACTTGACGGACATCAGCAGGTACTTCTGACGGACACCGTCGGATTTATCCGCAAACTTCCGCATCATCTGATCGAAGCTTTTAAGAGTACCCTTGAGGAAGCAAAGTATGCGGATTACATCTTCCACGTTGTTGATGCGTCCAATCCACAGATGGATAAGCAGATGCACATCGTTTACGAGACACTGGATCGCCTGGGCGTCAAGAACAAGAAGATCGTAACACTTTTCAACAAGATGGATCAGCGAACCGAGGAAGAACCGCTTCAGGATTTCCGTGCGGATCACATTCTGATGATTTCTGCAGCACGAAACGAAGGACTCGACAAGATCAAGGATCTCCTGCAGGAAATGCTTCGTGAGGACAAAGTTTATATCGAGCGCGTGATTCCTTATGCGCAGGCGGGAATTATCCAGCTTGTTCGCGAGAAAGGAGAACTTGTTTCAGAAGAATATGTGCCGGAGGGAATTGCAATTAAAGCATATGTACCAATGGAAGTATATGGAAAGCTTCCAAATTAGGGTTTGCCGCGCTCAGATTTGATTCAAACGGACGATACCGGATTATATATAATCTACGAAAATTA
>UQRC01000008.1 GCA_900543445.1 uncultured Lachnobacterium sp.
TTCTCTTTCACTCCCCTCCCGGGGTCCTTTTCACCTTTCCTTCACAGTACTATGCTCTATCGGTCACTAAGTAGTATTTAGCCTTACGGGGTGGTCCCCGCTCATTCCCACAAGGTTCCTCGTGTCTCGTGGTACTCTGGATCCTGCCGTCCGTCTTCCGTTTTCGCTTACGGGGCTTTCACCCTCTCTGGCCGGTCTTTCCAGGACCGTTCTGCTAACAGTTGACGTGACTTTTGCAGTCCTAACCCCGGAATGCACGCATTCCGGTTTGGGCTCTTCCGGTTTCGCTCGCCGCTACTCCCGGAATCGATGTTTCTTTCTTTTCCTCCGGCTACTTAGATGTTTCAGTTCACCGGGTTCCCGGCCTGTAACTATGGATTCATTACAGGTCACATGGAGTCTTTCCATGTAGGTTTCCCCATTCAGATATCCATGGATCAATGCTTATTTGCAGCTCCCCATGGCTTTTCGCAGCTTATCACGTCTTTCTTCGGCTCTTAGTGCCAAGGCATCCACCCTGCGCTCTTTTTTGCTTAATCTCTGTAATACATCTTTGATGTATTACCTACGCACATGCTCGCGTTAGCGATTTTCATGCATGTGCTCCTCTTGCCATAGCGTTGGCAATTTTCATTAAAGAACTTTACGGTTATTAAGTATTCTAAAAAGAATTTCTTAATTTCGATGTCTTGATTAGATATTTAAATCATCTTATCATTTCTCTGTATGAAGTTTTCAAGGTACAATATGTGGTCAATCTTTGATTGATCACCTGCGCATTTGCTTCGCGTCAGCGAACTTCCATGCAAATGCTACTTTCGCAATCAACTGTTTTATTGATTGCTAATGGAGACGGAGAGATTCGAACTCTTGACCCCCTGCTTGCAAGGCAGGTGCTCTCCCAACTGAGCTACGCCCCCATTCGGGTAACTTATTTAATTATCCAAGCCTTTCGGCTAAGTGGGCTTGAGAAGACTCGAACTTCCGACCTCACGCTTATCAGGCGTGCGCTCTAACCGGCTGAGCTACAAGCCCATATGTATTTCTCACGCTTTTTGTATACTACAATATTTTTTGCCATTCGTCAAGAGAAATTTGTGAAAAACTTATTGACATAAGTTGAGGGAGTCTGTATAGTTAATTAGTAACGTTATACACTACTCTACAAAACTTTATAACGAACAGCGGGCATGGCGGAATTGGCAGACGCGCTAGATTTAGGTTCTAGTGTCTACGACGTGCAGGTTCAAGTCCTGTTGCCCGCAGTCAGAGACTAACATTATGTTAGTCTCTTTCTTTCGCCAATTATTTTATGAGAATGTTTGTTATTTGAAAGAATATTTTCAGGAGAAGGAACTGAATGTAGTGTATGGAGAGAGACTCTGATTAAGACTTAGTTGATAAGGAGATTACGATGAGAAAGGACATGACAATCGGCAATCCGATGAAGATAATTCTTCTCTTCTCGATTCCGGTTTTACTCGGAAATTTGTTTCAGCAGTTCTATAATATGGTAGATACGGTCATTGTTGGTCAGTATCTCGGCGAAGATGCACTCGCTGCTGTGGGTTCGACCGGTTGTCTGATGTTTCTTGTACTTGGATTCGCGAACGGAATCGCGCAGGGATTTGGAGTTATGGTATCGCATGCGTTCGGGGCAAAGGATTTTAAGCTCTTGAAACATTATGTTGCGTTGTCGCTGATGCTGACGGCAATTGTTTCTGTGGTACTGAGTGTGATCACGGTCATGGGATCGCGTCAGCTTCTGATCTGGTTAAATACACCGGACAATATTCTGACACTTGCAGACAATTATATCCGTGTTATTTTCGGTGGAATTCTGTGTACGATGGCATATAATGTGGCATCCGGTATTCTGCGAGGAATCGGGGATAGTAAGACGCCGCTTTATTTTTTGATCTTTTCATCAGCGTTGAATATTGTGTTAGATATTTTCCTGATCGTAGTGGTCAAGCTCGGAACAGCAGGAGCTGCTTATGCAACGGTTATTTCACAGGGCGTGGCTGCGGTACTTTGTTTTATCGTGATGTTCAAGAAGCATGATATTCTCCGTACAGGAAGAGAAGATTATTATTGGGATAATCAGGGTATCTTAAGAATGCTTTCCATTGGAATTCCGATGGCACTCAATTATTCGATTACTGCGATCGGAACGATGATTCTGCAGAGTGCGATCAATGTGTTTGGATCGAGCACAGTTGCCGCATTTACTGCCGCATCGAAGGTGTCAAATATTGCGACACAGACATTCCCGACACTTGGAACGGCGATGGCTACTTATTGTGGTCAGAATCTCGGTGCCGGAAAATACAAGCGAATCACGCAGGGAATGCGTCAGTCCTTTTACCTGTGTTTTGTGGCAGCGGCGCTTGCAGCACTGATCTGCTGCTGCGTGGGACCATTCATGGTAAGCTGGTTTATCAGCAATCCGTCGGCAGAGACGATGAACGCTGCGATGCAGTATCTGTATACAATCAGTGCGTTTATGATCCCGCTCGGCTGGATCTTCATTTATCGAAATGGCTTACAGGGACTCGACAGAGGCTTTCTTCCTATGTTAAGTGGTGTTGTCGAGTTAGTCAGCAGATATGTGGTTATTCTTATCGCTGCGAAGCCTTACGGATACCTTGGTGTGTGTTTTGCGGATCCGGCAGCGTGGCTGGTTACGGGAATCATGCTTCTGATTGCATATCTTGCCTGGAAGCATCAGATGTCTGAGCAGATCAAGGCTTGTGAAGAGTAAAAAATTACTGCGGATACATCGGCTTGCGCTCATGTGACCACAGATCGGGATTATCCTCATACTGTGCATTGATCCAGTCGACGACCTGCTGCTTCCCTTCATTGGAAAAAGGTGCAGTAAAATCGTACTTCTGTGCATCATCGACCAGGTCGAAGATAAGAGGTCCCGGCCATACCCAGGCGTGAAAGAAGGCATCGCCCTCTTCCGGCGCCTCGCGTTTGATCAGAAAACGCATGCCGTTGATCCAGCCGGTGTAGGTTGTTTTCTTATAATAATTCAGATTTAGTACTTCGTCTGTTGTAAGCATATGGGGATTCCTTTCTTATCGCCGTGCGTCACTCGGAAAATCGAAGATTTTTCGAGTGGCTTATGTTTAGTATATCACATTACCATAAAAAGTTCGCCCAAAAACACAATGAATAAAAATACACTAGAACATGCGAAAAAACGTAGAATAGTAGCAAATTGTGTATATAGATTCAAAAAAACGAAATATGTAAAAAAAATATACAAGGATCGGAAGACGATTTTTGTTGACAAATTATTTTCACAAGCTATAATAGGTTTGTTCGCACGACAAAAACAGTTGTGTTTCGGACGAACAGAAGAATGAGTATTTAGGAAGTGCAACGGACAAAAGGATTGGTTGGACTTCTTTTTCGTTTAAACAGAAAAAATTTAATTTGGTAAAGTGCTAACACGTTACCACGAATGGGATGAAGGTAAGGGAGGAAAGATTGTATGAAGTTTTCGGAGATGCCGTATAAAAGAGTAGAACTTGCGGATGTGGAGGCTGGATATAAAGACATTATTGCAAGAACAAAAGCGGCGACCTCGGGGGAGGAGCAGTTTGCGATTCACCGTGATTATTATAAATTTTTTGCAGATATTGAGACGAATATCGTACTGGCGACGACGCGCCACGATATTGATACAACAGACTCCTTTTACGAGAAAGAAAATGACTATTACGATGAAATGATGCCAATTCTTGAAAATTATCGGAATGAGTATTCGAAGGTTCTTTATGAATCACCGTACCGCGATGTATTGGAGGAGAAAATCGGACCGGTTATGTTTAAGAACATTGAGATTGCGTTAAAGTCCTTTGATGAGAAACTGATTCCTTTGATGCAGGAAGAGAACGCTTTGGTCAGTCGTTACGGAAAACTGATTGCGACAGCAGAGATCCCGTTTGACGGAGAAATCTACAATCTGTCGCTGATGAGGCCGTTTATGACCGCGGAGGATCGTGCTACGAGAAAACGCGCATGGGCTGCGGTCAGCGGATATTTCCAGAAGGTTACAGGTGAAATTGACGAGATTTATGATAAGATGGTGAAGAATCGTACCGAGCAGGCAAGAATGCTTGGATACGAAAATTATATCGAGCTCGGTTACTATCGCATGAACCGTAATTGCTATGATCAGGAGATGGTGGAGAATTTCCGCGCACAGGTTAAAAAGTATTTTGTACCGTTTGTCAATCGTCTGCATGAGCAGCGACGTAAAGACATTGGAGTTGATTCCTTAAAATATTACGATAATGACGTATATATCAAAGGTGGAAATCCGAATCCAATCGGAACTCCGCAGGAAATCCTCGAAGCCGGACAGAAGATGTACCATGAGCTGTCGCCGGAAACAGGAGAGTTCTTCGACTTTATGATGGAACATGAACTTTTTGATGTGCTGGGACGCAAGACAAAACGCCAGGGTGGTTATATGACCTATCTTCCGAATTATAAGGCACCATTTATCTTCGCAAATTTTAACGGAACGAGCAGTGATGTCGATGTGATTACGCATGAGTGCGGACATGCTTTTCAGGGATATCTGCTTCGCGACGATGAGATTCGTGAGCATGCAGACATTACCATGGAGACCGCTGAGTGTCATTCTATGTCCATGGAATATTTCACATACGGATGGATGGACAAGTTTTTCGGAGACCGCAAGGATGATTATCTGAAGATGCATTTTGAGGATGCGGCAATCTTTGTACCATACGGATGTATGGTGGACGAGTTCCAGCATATCGTATATGCAAATCCGGATATGACACCACAGGATCGCAAGGATGCCTGGGCAAAACTGGAAAAAGAGTATCGTCCACATCTGGATTATGAGGATGATCCGTTTTTTGCAAACGGTGGCTACTGGCAGAGACAGTCACATATCTTCCAGTCTCCGTTCTATTATATCGATTATGTACTTGCAAGTATTTGTGCGATGCAGTACAAGGTGCAGATGGATGAAAATTTTGATGTTGCATGGAACAACTATCTGAAGCTTTGTAAGCTGTCTGCAAAGGATTTTTACGTCAATGTGATCCGTGAGGCGGGATTAAACAGCCCGTTTGAGGACGGATGCATGGAAGAACTTGTTGGAAAATTAGAAAAGAAAGTCAAGTTTGATGATTAAAAACAATAAGTATCTGAATGATCCGCGCGTATATGTTCTTGCGATGAGCGATTCCAGAAAAAAGCAAAGTTCCTGTGTGAATCTGGCATTTGTTTTGGGAATCAGTGTATTCCAGCTTCTTGCGGGTATGGTCAATCAGGATTCTTCGCGGACCGGTTGGATTGTATTTTTATATCTGTTTACGTATCTGCCACTGATCTATGCCTTTTTCGGTGTGTTTACATACTGGGAGGCGGGGACAACTATGAGCTGTCTGCAGTATCAGCATGGACTTATGCGTATCAGAAAGTCACTTTTTGCGGTGCTGGTGATGGATGTGATCGGCATTGCATTTGAAATAATATATATGGTATTGCACCGGAATGGGATGGATTTTGCCCCGGAACTGATGTATTTACTGCTTCACCTTCCCCATATTATTTTGGTTGTCGTATATGGCCGGTACTATGACCGGACATTCGCTTCCTCTGTGAAGGAGAAAAATATGAATTAGGTTTTATCCTCGAATGGAGGTTAGAACATAGATTAGCGGAAGCTCCCACTTCCGCGTTCAATAATAGGAGGAAAAAATATGAAGAAAATGAGACAGGCTCTTGCTTTATTATTAGCAGGAACAATGGTTGCAGGTCTTGTTTCCGGTTGTGGCTCTAAAGGTCAGAATGGAACGGAGACAGGAGAAGCAACATCCAACACTCCGCTCGTTATCGCATCTCAAGATATGAGCGAGAAGTTTAGCCCATTTTTCGTACAGTCCGTTCCGGATCAGCGTCTGGTTGACCTGGTACACCCTTATCTGTTGACGAATGATCGTGCCGGAGAAATTATCATGAATGGTATCGAGGGCGAGACGAAAGAGTACAACGGAACCGATTACACTTACAAGGGAATTGCAGATTGCAAGATTACCGAGAACGATGACGGAACCGTAGATTACGATTTCACACTCCGTGATGACATTAAGTTTTCTGACGGAGAGCCGATGACAGCGGATGATGTTATCTTCTCTATGTATGTATTCCTTGATCCGTCTTATGATGGATCTGCTTCTACATATGCTTTACCGATCAAGGGTCTTGAAGCGTACAGAAGCGGCTCGGAAGTATTATATAAGTTAATGCTCAAGAACGGTGCGGATAACACAGATTTCACTTACTATACACAAGAGCAGCAGAAGCAGTTCTTTGATACAGACCTTCCGGCAGCAGGTGAGAAGTGGGCACAGAATATTGCAGATTTCTGTGCAGCACAGGGATACAGTGAGGACAATACTGCAAAAAGTGCTATGGCTGCATACGGATATGGTGATGTAGATGATAACGGAGTTCTTACCGCTCCTTCAGGAAAGACATACGACGATCCTACGATGGCAGATTTCTTCAACGAAATCGTAGCCAATTATGACGGAGACTATCAGACGGCTTCCGACACAGAGACAGCGGATGCTTCTCTGTTTGATTTCCTGGATGACAGCTATAAGGCTACGGTAGAGACTGGTTCCTCTGCTGATCACATCGAAGGAATTCAGAAGACCGGTGATTACAGCGTTCGTGTTACTTTAACAGACGTGGATGCAACCGCCATCTATCAGCTGGCAATCCAGGTAGCTCCAATGCACTACTATGGTGACACAAGCAAGTATGATTACGATAACAACAAGTTCGGTTTTGACAAGGGTGATTTGTCTACGGTTCGTGCAAAGACAAACGATCCGGTTGGTGCAGGACCTTACAAGTTTGTAAAATACGAGAACAAGATCGCTTACATGGAAGCAAATGATACTTACTTCGAGGGCGCTCCTAAGACAAAGAACTTACAGTTCAAGACAACATCCGAGGCAGATATGACTCCGGGTGTTCTTCAGGGTTCTGTTGATGTGTCAGATCCTTCTATGTCAAAGGCTGTGCTTGAGCAGATCTCAGGAGAGAACTCAGATGGAGAAATTAGTGGAGATAAGCTTACAACCGTTCTTACTGATTACAACGGATATGGATACATTGGTATGAATTCACAGAATATCAGTGTTGGCGGAGACGGATCCAGCGAGGCTTCCAAGGATTTAAGAAAGGCTCTTGCCACTGTTATCGCAGTATACCGTGACGTAACAATTGATTCTTATTATGGAGAGGCAGCTGAGGTTATCAACTATCCGATCTCTAATACATCATGGGCAGCTCCGCAGAAGTCTGACTCGGATTACAAGGTGGCATTCTCCGTTGATGTTGACGGAAATGATATCTACACAGATGATATGTCAGAGGATGAGAAGTATGCAGCTGCATTAAAGGCAGCTTTAGGCTACTTTGAGGCAGCCGGTTATACGGTAAAAGACGGCAAGGTTACAGCAGCTCCGGAAGGTGCTAAGATGTCTTACGAAGTAATGATTCCGGCCGGCGGTAACGGAGATCACCCATCTTTCGGTATCTTAACAGAGGCTTCCAATGCATTGAAAACTATCGGATTTGACTTAAAGATCAACGATGTTGCTGATTCAAATCTTCTTTGGAACGGTCTTGATGCAGGAACGATTGATATGTGGTGTGCAGCTTGGCAGGCAACTCTTGATCCGGATATGTTCCAGATCTATCATAGCAAGGGCGGAGATGCAAACAAGTATGCAATCCATTCTGACAAGCTTGATAAGATGGTTATGGATGCCAAGACAAACACAGACCAGTCTTATCGTAAGGCGAAGTACAAAGAGTGTCTTGATTTCGTAGTAGATTATGCTGTTGAGATCCCTGTATACCAGAGACAGGAGGGATTTCTCTTCAGTACCGAGCGTGTCAATGTAGATACACTTGCAAAGGATCAGACAACCTACTACAGATGGTTCAGTGAGATCCAGAACGTAGAAATGAACTAATCTTAAGCACATAAATGAAATACTGCTAAGCATTGAAGGGGGATATCCCCCTTCAGTGCGAAAGGTATTTCGCAAGCAGAGGAAAAAGACTCTTCTTACGAAATACCTTTCGCGTTATCGCTTTGTAAGAAAATTAGAAAAAGGAGAGAACAAGATGAAGAAATTTGTTCTAAAGAGAGTTTTAATCTCAATCGTATTACTGTTCTTCGTTACGATGATCATCTACGGCATCATGCGTTGTATGCCGACTTCATTCGTCGAGAACAAAGCGAGAGAACTTGCACAGAAGCCGGGTTCAAAAACCTATCAGGAATGGAAGGAACAATTGGATGAAGCATATGCTCTTGACAGCGGCGTGGTTCAGGGATATTGCCATTGGGCATCTCAGGCTGTCAGAGGACAGTTCGGAGATTCCTGGTATTGGAACAAACCGGTACTTGATAAGTTTGCCGAAGTTATCTGGTATTCCTTTGCATTAGGACTTGCGTCCTTTATATTGGAAATTATTATTGCGATTCCTGCCGGTATCGCGGCAGCAAGGCGGCAGTATTCCGCTTTGGACTATACGATCACGGTCATCGCTTTGATTGGTATCTCTTTACCGAGTTTCTTCTTTGCGACCATCTTAAAATGGGTATTCTCCATCAAGCTTGGATGGGTTGACCTCTATGGAATTGTCGGTCGTATGCATGATCAGATGTCTCCGATCGGACAGATCCTTGATATGGCACAGCATATGATCCTGCCGACGATTACATTGTCAATCGTAAGTATCGGTTCGCTGATGCGTTACACCCGTACGAATATGCTTGAGGTATTGAATGCGGACTTTATCCGTACCGCACGTGCGAAGGGACTTTCCGAGAACCGTGTCATCAATCACCATGCATTCCGCAATACGTTGATTCCAATCATTACATTGCTTGGTGGATCTCTTCCGGGATTGTTCAGCGGTGCAATGATTACAGAAACACTGTTCCAGATTCCGGGTATCGGATATACGTCATACCAGTGTATTGTACAGGGAGATATCCCGTTTGTTATGTTTTACATGTTGTTTCTTGCAATCCTGATCCTTCTCGGAAACCTGATTGCGGATATCTTGTATGCAGTGGTTGATCCACGTGTGCGTGTAAATTAGAAAGGAGGGAACTATGGATAACGAAAAGAAAACAAATCCGTCAACGGAAGAAGTAAAGTTGGACGATGCAAAGCGTGTTCAAGTACTCTCTCCGGGAATGATGGTAGCAAAGCGCTTTTTCCGTAATAAGCTTGCAATCGTAGGACTTGTCATTATCGTGTGTATGTTTTTATTCGCCTTCGTGGGCGGTGCGATCATGCCATATAGCCAGAGCAAAGTCTTTTACCGTATGGATGAGATAAAAAAGGATTATGCCGGCGCAACTTATATTGAAGATTATCAGGTTATGATGAAGGATGGAGGTAAGATGCCGAGTGACGGCTATTCCCAGTCCATTCTTGCAATTTCGACCAACAAGCTGAACTTTAAGACTGCGGATAACGATATGATGTGTCTTGACCAGATCGGCGAGGGGGTTTATCTGTTATACAAAGGAAGAGTCCCGATTGAAAAAAATGAGATCGGTATGCTTTATGAGCGTTCTTTTACGGCATATTCATCGGAGGTTAAGTTTTCTTATGATTTCTGTCGTAATGTAATGGTTGCAATCAGTAACGGAGAGGCTTCCGTAGATGCGGATGGCAATGCATATACCATTCAGGCAGAAGGAGAAGGAGCTACAATGGTATATGATTCCGCTGGAAACACATATGCTTATGTTTCCGATATGAACATTAATGCAGTATCTGACAGCGTTTACCTGTCACCTGAGTTCAAGGAAGCTGCAAAAGCAGCAATCGACGGTAACGAGGATTCCTTTACTTTTGCCAATGCGGACGGAAAGGACGAAGAGTATCTGTTAAGCCGTAAGGACGGACAGTATATTATTAAGAGGTATCAGCAGTCAAAAGTGATGGATACCTATGCATCTCCATCATTTAAGCATCCGGTGGGAACCGATGCCAATGGTATGGATCTTCTGACCCGATTGATGTATGGTGGACGGATTTCCCTTTTGATCGGTTTTGTTGTTGTGCTGATCGAGTTGATCCTTGGTGTATTGGTCGGCGGTGTTGCCGGTTTCTTCGGCGGCTGGGTGGATAATCTTCTGATGCGTCTGGTTGATATTGTTTACTGTATCCCGGCGATGCCATTGTATCTGATCCTCGGTTCCGTCATGGATTATATGAAGGTATCACCGACAATTCGTATTTATATGCTCTGTGTGATCATGGGTGTTATCGGATGGGTTGGAATCGCGCGTATCGTTCGAGGACAGATCCTTTCCCTTCGCGAGCAGGAGTTCATGATCGCAGCAGAAGCCACGGGAATCAGTATTAAGCGAAGAATTTTCAAGCACCTGATTCCGAATGTTATTCCGCAGTTGATCGTATTTGCTTCCATGGGAATCGGTGATGTTATCTTAACAGAGGCTTCCTTAAGTTTCCTGGGACTTGGTATCAAGTATCCGGCAGCTTCATGGGGCAGTATCATCAATGCTGTAAACGATTCCTACGTTATGACGAATTATCTGTTCGTCTGGGTACCGGCCGGACTTTTGATCCTTCTTACGGTACTTGCATTTAACTTTGTTGGTGATGGTCTGCGAGATGCGTTCGATCCTAAGATGAAACGGTAGGTGGCAAAGATGGGATTATTAAAAAAAGATAAAGACAACGGATATATTTCCGCGAAGGAGTCTCACCGTATTGCGAAGGAGAATCGCAAGATCACCGGAGAGATTGAAAAGAAGAGAAACAGAAAACATATTCCGGAAGAGGAATATATTACCAAGATGAAGAATCCGGATAACTGTGTTGAGTTTGACAATGTCCATACGTATTTCTTCACGGATATCGGAACGGTTAAAGCTGTTGATGGCGTATCGTTTGATGTGCCGCAGGGGAAGACCGTCGGCATCGTAGGAGAGTCCGGTTGCGGTAAATCCGTAACCAGTCTTTCTCTGATGCAGCTTGTACAGCGCCCGACCGGACAGACGGTAGAAGGCGAAATCCGTTTCGACGACGGAAACAGAACCTATAACATTGTAAATACTCCGACTTCTGTCATGCAGAAGCTTCGAGGCAACTATATGTCTATGATCTTCCAGGAACCGATGACTTCTCTTAATCCGGTATTCCGTATCGGAGATCAGGTGGATGAAGTTATCGCTCTTCATTACCCGGAAAAGAGTAAGGAAGAGGTAAAGGCACGTACACTTGAGATGCTTGAAATGGTTGGTATTGCTAATAGGGAAGGTGTTTATCGGATGTATCCGCATGAGTTATCCGGTGGTATGAGACAGCGTATTATGATCGCTATGGCTCTGGCTTGTGATCCGAAGCTGATCATCGCCGATGAGCCTACGACGGCATTGGATGTTACCATTCAGGCACAGATCCTGGATCTGCTTCGAAGTCTGAAAGATCGTATTAACAGTTCCATTATGTTGATCACGCATGACCTTGGTGTGGTTGCTGAGATGGCGGATTATGTGGTTGTTATGTATGCCGGACGTGTCATTGAGAAAGGAACTGCGCAGGAGATCTTCAAGGATCCACGCCATCCTTATACGATCGGACTTATGAATTCAAAGCCTGTAGTCGGTAAACATGTGGATAAGCTTTACAGCATTCCGGGAAGTGTGCCGAACCCAATCAATATGCCGAATTATTGCTACTTCAGAGATCGCTGCGAGATGTGTGTGGACGGATGTGAGGGAGCATACCCGGGTGTCTACAAAGTATCGCCGACACATGAAGTGAGCTGCTATCGTTGCATGGAAGGAGACACAAAGAATGAGTAATGAACAGATCAAACACAATGATGAGAACATTCTTGAAGTGTCTCATTTAAAGAAATATTTCCCAATCAAGGGAGGCTTTTTCGGTGGTGTGACAGGACAGGTAAAGGCAGTCGATGATGTCAGCTTTAACATCAAGCGTGGAACTACCATGGGACTTGTAGGAGAGTCCGGATGCGGCAAGTCCACAACGGGACGTACGATTCTGCGTCTGATCGAGAAGACGGACGGCGAAGTTCTCTTCAACGGAGAGGATGTCAATTCCTGGGATAAGAAAAAGCTTCGTGATATGCGTACGAAGATGCAGATCATTTTTCAGGATCCGTATTCATCCCTCTCGCCAAGACTTCCGGTCGGTGAGATTATCGGTGAGGCTGTCCGCGAGCATGGATTGGTTTCAAAGGAAGAGTACGATGATTATGTAACCAAGGTTATGTTAGACTGTGGACTTCAGGAGTATCACAAGGATCGTTATCCGCATGAGTTTTCCGGCGGACAGCGTCAGAGAATCTGTATTGCACGTGCACTGGCACTCAATCCGGAATTTATTGTATGTGATGAGCCGGTATCGGCTTTGGACGTATCAATCCAGGCACAGATCATCAATCTTCTCCGCGAATTACAGGAGAAACGTAATCTGACATACTTGTTTATTTCGCATGACTTATCGGTTGTAGAGCATATTTCCGATACGGTCGGCGTTATGTATCTTGGTGGTCTGGTAGAGACCGGTAAGACAGAGGATATCTTTGCGAATCCGCTTCACCCATATACCAAGGCATTGTTCTCGGCAATTCCGATGCCGGATCCGGATGCTAAGAGAGACCGTATTCTTCTGGAGGGGGATATCCCATCTCCGGCCAATCCACCGGCAGGGTGTAAGTTCCATACACGTTGCAAAGAGTGCATGGAGATCTGCAAACATGAGGATCCGAAGCCACGTGACATGGGCGACGGGCACAAGGTAAAATGTCACCTTTACGATGAGGTATAAATATGAATTATGATTTTATTCGCAAGCTTGCGGTTAAGGTCAGTGAACAGGAAGCAGGAGCAATCATAAAGCTCCTGCTTTCTCACAACATTGAGACTTATGCCGAGGGCACATCGGAAGAAAGAAAAAGAGGAAGAATGTATGTGGCAATCCAGAGCGAGCCTGTGAATGCAACAGTACTGTCGAGCGGAAATCTGTATGTCGCGGCGGCGGATCACGCCCGTGCGATCGAGATTCTAGGAGAAAACGGATATGATGCGGTAATCTGCCGCGATGAGCAGGAAGCAGCAGTACTTACCGAGACGGAGAGAGTGATGCAGGAATATTACCGTAAGAGAAAACAGAACAATCTGGTTGCGCTTGCAATCGTTATTGTGGTATTCATTTTTCTTTTTCTGCGGGGAATTGTTGGCTAAAACTACCAAATAGGTTATAATGGACTCGATATGATATAGGAAAAGGTATCTGTAAAGGGCGAGGTGCAATTGTGGTATGTTTGGCAGGGATGAGGCATTTGATAAAATAAAAGCGGCTTTGGCGGCAACGGATTCGGATATGGCTGCATTCAAAAGCTGGCAAAAGAAGTATGAAAAATTAAGCCGTCAGTGGCAGAATGTACAGACCCAGTATGAGAATGCGCGCGCGGCAACAGAGTGGGTGAACGATGCTGCCGGCCAGATGGAGCGCATGATCACCGGAGAGAAAGCATATGATAAGAAGGAATTTGCGCAGCTCCTCAAGGAAATGAAACGCAGACAGAATGGGTTTGATCATGAATTCCTGATCAGTGCAGAGGATCGCGAGTTCCATTCTACCTATGATACGATCGTTCGTCTTGGACAGAAGGCGTATGAGACAGCAGACCAGAGACTGATCTTACAGAGTGAGATTGAGAATCTTCTTGCTTTGCTACGGGAGAATTTAGAGAACGAGAGTCCGTCCGCATGGAAGCTTGCGTTCTATCTGATGGATCACTCTGAGAAGGATCTTGCAGACCTTCCGGCAGGCGGGAAAGTGACCTGTGTCAATCAGACTTACGAGGAACATTTTTTAAAACCGATCGTTAATCTGGTGGCATCTGCGATTGAGAGCGCAGACCGGAAACGGATTGAATGCAAAGGTGCAACGGATCGCAGGAGTCGTAAGTTTATAGAGGCAACAGAGTTACTCGACAATAAGGAAAACGATGAGGATACTTCGCGTCAGAGAGCGGAGCGCATCGTGAGCAAGGTCGCAGAGTGCAGATAGGAGGGGTAGAATGTCGGGATTAATTGGTCTTATTATATGGATTGCCGTCTTTTATTATATTATGAAAAAGGCAACGAAAAACGATGCTGCAAAGAAGAATCAGACGAATATCAATGGTCAGCCGCTCAATCGTCAGAGTCAGACATTTGAGAAGGTGGGAAGCCTCGTTAAGGAAAATGTGGCGAAGTTTGAGAAGCAGGCAGCACAGTGGATGGAGATTGCAAGTGCGCAGAGTTCGCAGGGAACGAATACTGCTTCTAATGCGACAAGACAGCAGACTACGACGTACCGTGCCTCATCAGGCGACAGTGGACAGCGGACGGCAGATCGTAATCGGTCAACGCAGGCATACCAACAGACAACAAGATCCGCAGCCGCATATGGGGCAGCGCCGAGTCCGAAGGGACAGCCGTATCGTGCCACGAAGGAGCCGACACCGGATATCGTGCAGCGTGCGAAGTCAAATACGAAGAAGTATGAGGCGGATGAGACGCTTCATGAACTTGAGAGTGAGCATAAACATTCGGAGAAGGTGTCTTCGGCAGAAGCCGCTTATGTGGCAAAGGATCGTGCGGAACATCTGAAGATGCATATGGAACCAACGCCTGGTGTGGAAGATGAGAATCTTCTTGGAAGTATTGAGGATCTGATGGTCAAGGGATATGACGGCAAGTTAAGCTTTGAGAGAGATTTCCTTGGAGAGGCGATGGATATGATCAATCGATTTACGTTGGCAGATTAAGGACGAGGAGAGATACATACAAGTGATTCATGACGTGGCATTGAATTGCATGATCATGAAGACAAGAGACATCTAAGGGATGACAGGAGGAATAACAGTTGGAACGAAGACCGAAATCCGGTGAAATATACCGGCATTTTAAAAACAAATTGTATCAGATCGTGACAGTGGCAACCCATTCGGAGACGAAAGAGGAGTTAGTGATCTATCAGGCGTTGTACGGAGATTTTGGCGTGTATGCAAGACCACTCTCCATGTTTGTGAGCGAAGTAGATCATGTGAAATATCCGGATGTGCAGCAGAAGTATCGCTTCGAACTGGTGGACAGGAAAGAAGCAGGAAATGTTGAAGCTGAAAGAACTACAAAAGCAAACGAAGTGACCGTTACCATAGAGAGAACGGATACATCAGGAAGCGGTCAGGAAGACAACGAAATTCGCAGAAGAAAGTTTGCGGTCAACCGGTCATCGTCCGCAACGGATTCCTTCGCGGGTACAAGGACAGAAAGTAAACGAGGCTCTGATCGTGCAGCAGCTTCCCGCAGTGAGAGAAGCCAGTTCGTGAAGCAGCCTGCGGCAGTGAATGAACATGGTGGAGATCGTGCTGTTGCCTCACAAAGTGAGAGAAGTCAGTTTGCGAAGCAGCCATCCGATAACTCGTGTATGACACAGGAGCCACAGGTCAGCCCGAAACTGATGGAGTTTCTTGAGGCAGAAAGCTTCGAGGAGCGATACAACATTCTTGTGACGATGGCAGATGATATCACGGACAGCATGATCGATACGATGGCTGTTGTTATGGATACTGTGATTCCAGAGGGACCGATCGAGAAGCGTTTCGAGGATCTCAAGTACACCATCCGTACAAGACAGCAGTACGAATTTGCAAACAGGCTGCGTTAGAATACAAGCATTGAGAATAGAATGAAAAAATAATGGTAACGCCCTTATGGTAATCTACGCAAGACCGTGCTGGCTGAGATAACTGTTGTGGTATTTGCCGGAATTTGTAACGTCTTCTCCGAACCAGTCAGGTGCTGAGAAGGCGTTTGCTTCTTCTACGGAATCAAATTCAACCTCAACGATAACAAGCCCCTTGAGATCTTCTTCAAAGATATCAAGCTCAGCGGTCAGCTTATCGTTAAGCGGGATCAGGTAACGCGTCTTGGCGATTAAGAGACCGTCAATCTTTGAACGAAGATGCGTGTATGCTTCTTCGGTAAGCGGGAGATTATATTCTTCGCGCACCATAAGACCGTCACCTTTGTACGTCATATAGTAATCATTGTTTGAGCGGCGGATGCGTACCACGGGTTCTGTGCACAGGTAGCCCTGTGCAATTTTTTTACTTTCGTATTGATCCAGGTTTACCGGAATTTCTTTTACTAAATATTTGCGTTCGATTTCCATAGTGATTTCCTTTCAGGAGATAATGAAGCCTGAGATATATTCGTTATTTCTTTGTCATGATTATAGCAGAAGAAGCAGGAGGAGAAAAGAGGTTGCGCGGTTGTTGAATTAGACAGAATGTGTTAAAATAATATTAATTATAGAGGTCGTGAAATATAGTTTGAGAAAGGCTGCACAAAAGTAGAGAAAGGGGAATTGTTATGACATATGAAGAGGTTGTATATAAAGTACAGAAGCAGGTGATCAAGAGTAGGGCAAAGACGGATCAGCACATTGCGGTACAGTTTAATATTGTAGGAGAGGGCGAAGGGGCTTTCTATATTGAGATTGACAGTGGTAGAATTTCGGTACAGCCGTATGAGTATTACGACAGAGATGCGGTCGTGTATGTGGATGCCGAGACTCTGTTTGATGTCTTAGAACAGAAGATCACAATCCCGGATGTGACCGGAAGTGGTAAATTTGTCGTTCAGGGAAATTATGATGCGACGATGGCGCTTCTGGAATCTTTGATCACCAAGAGTAAGAAAAAGGAGAGCAAGCATGAGTAAACTTGGAATATTTATGGCAGACGGATGCGAGGAAATCGAGGGACTTACGGTAGTTGATCTCGTTCGCAGAGCAGGCATTGAGATCGAGATGATCTCTGTCAGCGGAGAGAAAAACGTGACGGGATCACATAAGATCGCTTTTCAGACAGACGTAAGTAAGGCAGATGCAGATTTCGCTTCCTATGATGGAATCGTGCTTCCGGGCGGAATGCCGGGAACGACACACCTGATGGAAGATGATACCGTCAACCGTGTGATCAAAGAATTTGCCACTTCCGGCAAACTCGTAGCAGCAATCTGTGCGGCACCGAGCGTTCTTGGTAATGCAGGTCTGCTTGTAGGGAAGAAGGCTACATGCTACCCTGGCGTAGAGGGCAAATTGACCGGAGCTGATTTCGTGACCGATCCGGTTGCGAAGGATGGCAACATCATCACAAGCCGCGGACTTGGTACCGCAATCGAATTTGCAGCTGAAATTGTCGCATATCTGCTGGATGAGAGTGCAGCGAAATCCTTGAAGGAAAGTGTTGTATATCGCGACTGATAAAGAAATGTATGATACGACAAAACGCAGAAAGCCCGGAGGAAGCAATTGCTTTCTTCGGGCTTTTGGTTATCCTGCAATCAGGACTTATTTCATCTGCTCTTCCTGCTTCATGATCATTTTCTTGACCATCTCTCCACCGATCGAGCCAGCCTGCTTAGAAGTTAAGTCACCATTGTAACCGTCCTTTAAAGGTACTCCAAGCTCGCTTGCTACCTCTTCCTTGAAACGCTTCATCGCTTCCTTTGCCTCCGGAACAGCCATACGTCCGGAATTGTTTGAAGAATTTGAAGAATTGCTTGCCATATCTTTCACCTCCTTAATTTACTTTTCGCCAACAAAGAATTGCCGACGCGCGCATGATACTTGGCGGGTCGGCAAATTCCTTTGTCAACTTACTGTTCTCATGTGCTTGAGTATAGTGTGACCTCAAAAAGCCAAATTATGAAGGAATTTGCTTGACAATTATTGGAAGCTATGATTTACTTGAACAGTAAACCAAAATATAAAAGAAAGCGAGGTAAAAAGAATGTTTGGATTTGCACTTTATAAAGATTTGAATAATCTGAGTCATGAAATTACCTCGGTTGCGCATTGGGATTAGTTTTTACTGAGAAAATGCAGATAGAACGTGAAGCCTTCGGTGATTTTGTGGCGTACTTTTGTGTGCGGACAAGAACACCGGAGGCTTTTTTGCGTTCCAAAAGCAACCGGGGTAACAGAAAGGGGAATGAAAGTGAAGAAAATTAGCACATATATGCTGAAATACTGGTACTACTACTTGATCATACTGGTATGTATGCTGCTTGCAATCGGACTTGACATGCTCTATCCGATGATTACAAAAGAAATTGTAAATAAAGTATTCACGAGCGGGAATCTCGCACTTTTGCCTCAATTACTGGTGGCAATTGTGCTGATCGGAATCGGTCGCAGTGTGTTTGGATACTTTAAGGAATTTACAGCAGACAAAGTCGGAGTAACGATCGGCACAGAGATGCGTGAGGAATTGTTTACGCATATTCAGGGATTGTCCATGGATTACTTTGGCAAGACAAACACCGGTGAGCTGATGGCACGTGTAAAGGATGACGTGGATCATATTATGTATGCGCTCGGTTTTGTCGGAATGCTTGTGGTGCAGGTCATCATCCACGTTGTAAGTGTTTTGTACTGTATGTTTCATTTAAACTGGAAACTGACATTTATACCGCTCGCATTCATGACGTTGTGCGGAACGGTTGCAATCGTCATGGAACGAAAACTGGATAAGATCTACGAAGATATCAGTGAGGAAAATGCGGAACTTACCACTGTCGCGGAGGAGAATCTTGCCGGTGTGCGTACGGTTAAGGCATTTGCACGTGAAAAATACGAAATTGAGAAATTTCTGTCGCACAATAAGCGTTACTACGAGCTGAATATGTCCCAGGCCAGGGCGCTGGTTCGTTATTATCCGATCTTTTCGTTTGTCGGAATCCTTCTTCCGATTGTAATGACCGTGCTCGGGGGTTATATGGTGATGAAAGGCGAGATGGATATCGGATCGCTGGTTGCGTATGTGGAATACAGCCGTAATTGTACCTGGCCGATGGAAATGCTCGGCTGGCTGACAAACGATGTATCATCGGCGGTTGCGTCGAGAAAGAAAATCCGAAAGATCTTCGAACATACTTCATCGATCAGGGAAGCGGAGCATCCGGTTGTTCTTGATAAGGTAGAAGGTGAGATCACTTTTTCCGATGTGGACTTCGCGATTGAGGGCAACGGGATATTAAGGGATGTCAGCTTTGTGATTCCGGCGGGAAAGACGCTCGGAATCATGGGAGCAACCGGCTCGGGCAAATCATCGATCATCAATCTGATGCAGCGTTTTTACGATGTGCAAAGCGGAAGCGTCCGGCTTGACGGTGTGGATGTACGTGAACTGACCATCAAACAGCTGCGTGAAAATATTGCGGTAGTCATGCAGGATGTTTTCCTGTTTTCGGATACGATAGAGGAGAATATCAAGATGGGGCGCCGCGATACGATGCCGATGGAAGAGATTAAGGCTGCCGCAGCGTCTGCACAGGCGAGCGGATTTATTGAAGATATGGATCAGCAGTATGAGACGGTCGTCGGTGAACGCGGTGTGGGCCTGTCCGGCGGACAGAAGCAGCGGATCAGTATCGCACGTGCATTATCGAAGCATTGCCCGATCCTTGTGATGGATGATTCCACTTCGGCTTTGGACATGGAGACGGAGCATGAAATCCAGAAGATGTTAAATGAGATGAATGCGACAACCCAAGTGATCATTGCGCATCGTATTTCAGCGGTCCGCCACGCGGATGAAATTATCTATCTTGAGGATGGAAGAATCGCAGAGCGTGGAACACATGAACAGCTGCTGGAGAAGAAAGGGTTGTATTATAACACCTATATGGCACAGTACGGAGGTGAGATATATGGCGGTTAACTCTTATCGAGAAGACGAACATATGGAGAATTCGGATAAGAAGAAAATCATTATCCGGTTGTTCTCTTATTTAAAGAACTATAAAAAAAGCGTGATCGGAGTGTTGCTTTGTATGGCGGTCACGGTTGCCATACAACTTGTGAATCCGCTGCTGATCGAGGAAGCAATCGATCACCATATTGCAGTGGGAGATTACAGAGGTCTTATGGAGATCGGAATCTTTGCAGTCGCACTCAATGTCTTGTTTTTGATTATGGTCAAGGTGCGCATGTATGTGATGTCGAAGATTTCCAATGATGTACTGATGGTTATAAGACAGGAATTGTACGAACACATTCAGACACTGTCGTTTTCCTTTTTTGACAGTCGTCCGACCGGAAAAATCCTGGCGCGGATCATCGGTGATGTCAATTCACTGAAGGAAGTACTGACCAATGCAGTCACAACGCTGATCCCGGACTTTGTAACGGTTGTCGGAGTCGTTGTGATTATGGCAGTCAAAGATCTGCCGCTTACATTGGCAGCACTGTGCACGATCCCTGTTATGATCGCGGCGGTGTTTTTTATTCAAACGACAGCGCATAAGCGCTGGCAGGTATTCCGTAAGAAGTCATCTAATCTGAACGCGTTTGTCCATGAAGATATTGCGGGAATGAGCGTAGTACAGAGCTTTTCGGCAGAAGACGAGACGGGAAAATCGTTCAGGGAACTCGCGGGAGAACACAGAGCTTCTTTTATCAGCGCGTGTGCGCGTGCGGATATGTTTGGCCCGGCTGTGGATTTCTGTTGGGGAATCGGAACGATGATGCTCTATCTGGTCGGCGTCAAATATATGGGGGCACCGAGGGTCTCGGTAGGACTTCTTGTGGCGTTTGGAACTTATATTAATATGTTCTGGAATCCAATCATGAATCTGAGTAATTTTTATAATCAGGTCATTACCAATCTGTCAGCAGCAGAGCGGATTTTTGATATTCTGGATACCGATCCGGATATTTGTGATCGAAAAGATGTGTTAGAACTGCCGGACATTAAGGGAACGGTTGAATTTAAAAACGTATCGTTTACCTATGACAGAGGAACACCTGCGGAAACCAAAGTGCTTTCCGATGTCAATTTTACCATTAGACCGGGGGAAACAATCGCACTGGTAGGTCCGACGGGTGCAGGAAAGACCACCATTGTCAATCTGATCAGCCGTTTCTATGATATAGAAGAAGGAACGATACTGATTGACGGGTATGATCTGACGAAGGTATCCATCGAGAGCCTGCGCCGCCAGATGGGGGTTATGACGCAGGATAATTTCATTTTTCATGGAACAATCCGTGAAAATATATTATATGGAAAAATGGATGCAACCGAGGAAGAAATGATAGCGGCTGCCAAAGCTGTCAATGCGCATGATTTTATCATGAAGATGGAGAATGGATATGATACCATATTAAAGGAGCGTGGCGCAGGCCTTTCAATCGGACAGCGTCAATTGATCGCATTTGCAAGAACCATGATCTCGGACCCTAAAATACTGATTCTGGATGAGGCAACATCAAGTATTGATACACATACGGAACTTCTTGTGCAGCAGGGAATCGAAGCACTCCTTGCGAGAAGAACAAGTTTTGTGATCGCACATCGTTTGTCTACAATCCAGAAAGCGGACCGGATTTTTGTGATCAATAACGGAGGCATTGAGGAGCAGGGCACACCGCAGCAGCTCCTAGAACAAAAAGGAAAATATTACGATCTGTATATGGCGCAGTTTGCGGCAATATAAAAATAAGGAATGCTTGCTGATCGGTAAAACAAAAGGGAGTGATTCGTTAGAATCACTCCCTTTTACTGTTATTCGCGTTTTCGGATTAACCTCTCATAAGATAATCCATAATCTTTCTGGAATCCTCAGCCTCGTGTGCGATGATCTCCAGCTCCGGAATTGTAGCTGCTGATTCAAAAATGGTAGATAAAGAAACCAGCTGGCATAATTTCGATTTTAAGTTCAGTCTGTCGCCGTCTGCTGTCACAAGTTCAACCTGTCCCTTGCAACCGTCGATTACTTTTAAGAATTCCTGTGGATCCTGAATATTCATTACCTTCATAATACATCTTCCTTTCGTATTTAATCTAACATCTGTTACTGAAGTTATCATAGCATCGCGTCTGAAAAACTGTCAATACAATACAAGTATATGAGAAAACAAAGTTGTATTGCCTAGAAAGGGGCGAAAACAAGAAAAACCATAAAAACGCACAAAACGACAACAAAACAAGGCAAAAACAAGAGAATAACTCGTCAAAATAACTAAAATGACATAAAATTAACAAAAAATAGTGGGCAAAACGCGATGCGACAATACAACTTTAAATGAAAAATTGGTTGTATTCTATTGCAATAAAAGACAATCGGTAATATAATCAAATCATCAAAAACAAATACGTGTGTAAAGGGAGGATAACGTATGAAGAAAATTTTGAAGAAGGTAACAGCAGCAATCCTTGCAGCAACAATGGTAGTCGGCATGACAGCCTGCGGATCAGGCAATGGTGGCTCATCAACACAGGGAGGCTCAGCAAGCAACTCAACAGGTAAAATTAAGATTGGTGTTTCCATCTGGTCATCAACCGATGTACTTGGATCACAGTGTAAGAAGATCCTCGATGAGGCAGCTAAGGCATTGGATGTAGATGTTCAGTATGTAGATCAGGGACATGTTTCTGAGAAGGTTACAGCTTCTGTAGAGCAGCTTGCAGCAGCAGGATGCCAGGGAATTATCATCTGTAACTCATCAGACACAGAGATGACATCCGCAATCAAGACATGTAATGACAATAAAGTATATCTTGCACAGTTCTTCCGTATAATCAGCCAGGAGAACAGCGCAGACATCTATCAGGCAGCAACAGATTCCGATTATTACATCGGTGCTGTACATGAGGATGAGCCGGAAAACGGTGAAGAGCTTGTTAACATCCTTTTAAACAAGGGCGATCGTAACATTGGTCTTATCGGTTGGGAGCAGGGAGATGCTACCTGGCTTGGAAGATGGGAAGGTTACAAAGCTGGCGTTGACAAGTGGAACGAAGAGCATCCAGATGATCAGGCTACACTTTCTGAGCCACAGTACGCAGGAACAACTTCTGAGGGTGGTTCAAAGGCAGCTGAAGCTCTTATGGCAGCAGATCCTAACCTTGATGCATTAATCCCAGCCGGTGGTGGCGGAGATCCTCTTCAGGGAGCAATCGCAGCCGTTGAGCGTGCAGGAAAGACAGCAGACATCGATATCGTATCTACAGACTTCCTTCCAGATCTTGGAGAGAGACTTGAGAACGGATCTATGGCTGGTGAGTCAGGCGGACACTTCTGTGATCCACTGATCGCATTCATGATGGTTTACAACGCAATCAAGGGTAACTACTCAGACTTCGGTGGCAAGTTTGAAGATGTTCCATTCCCATATCTGTATGTATCATCTGCTGATGACTACAAGGCATACGAAGAGTACTTCGTAGATCAGCTTCCATACACAGATGAGGAATTAGTTGATATGTCCAAGTTAAGCCTTGACGAATTAAAGAATACAGCTGCAAAGATCTCTATTGAGGATGCAGCAGCTCGTGCAGCCGAATAAAAGGAACTATACACAATGAAAACTGGGAAAGGTGGCATCGCTTGCGACGTCACCTTTTCTTATCAAAGATGACAACAAATTCAGAAATGACTAGAAGAAGAGGTAGATAATATGAGTACTACTAAAAAAATCTCGGGAAAAGCAATGGGCTATCTGATCCTGATCGGTCTGGTTGTACTTTCCTGGGCCATCTTTAAAATACTTTCGCCGCATAACTTTGGATCTTTCGGCAATATGCTTAACTACTTTCAGGCCAGCTTAATTGCAACCGTTGGTGCCGTAGGATTCTACTTTGTAATGGTAATGGGAATGTTCGACTTTTCCATTGGCGCAAACATTATGCTTTCCGCAATCGTGGGATGTGTATTCGCAACAAGATTTAATCTTGGATATTTTGGACTGATCGTTGGATGTATCCTTACAGGAACAATCGTTGGAGCATTAAATGGAATGTTTTATGTAAAGCTTCGTATTCCATCCATGATCGTAACAACCGGTCTTGCACTCATTTATGAGGCATTGGCCAACTATATTGCAGGCGGTGTGGAGCAGACACTTCCATCCAACTTACGTGCATTCGGACAGATGCCTTGGGATATCATTCTGGCTCTGGTAGCATGTGTCGTAGCCTACATTTTCTTAAACTATACTAAAATCGGAACATACACCTATGCAATCGGCAGTGACGAGTTCGTTGCCAAGAACATGGGTATTAATGTAAATAAGTACAAAGTTTTAGCATTCATCTTAAGTGGTGCTTTCCTCGGTGTTATGGCAATCTTGACCATCAGTTATGGTTCATCCATGGTCGCTGTAACCGGTATGGCATCTATGAGCCGAAACTTCGTACCAACCATGGGATGCTTCTTCGGTCTGGCATTTAAGAAATATGGAATGCCACTTCCGGCAATCATCATTGGTGAGTTCGTAATCAACATCATCTTCTTCGGATTCATTGCTTTGGGAGCACCAACTGCTATTCAGGACGTTATCACAGGACTTGCACTGCTTATCATCATTACTGTGACAACCAAGGCTACCAAGGGCGAGATCGTCAAGTAATGAAAGGAGGAAGACAGCAATGAGTGAAGTTAGATTACAGGTTAAAAATCTTTGCAAGAACTTTGGTATTACCAAAGCCGTGCAAAACGTATCCTTCAACGTAAACAAAGGAGAGGTTCACGCTTTGATCGGTGAGAATGGATCCGGTAAATCCACTCTGACCAATATGCTGACTGGTATTTACAGCATCGGAAGTGGAACTTTTATTCTGGATGGCAAAGAAGTTCATCCAAAGAATCAGGTTGAGGCAAATGAAGAAGGCATTTCCATCATCGTGCAGGAGCTTGGAACTCTGTCTGGACTGACAGTTGCAGAGAATATCTTCCTCGGACATGAGGATCAGTTTGTACACTGCGGAATCAAGAATACCAACGCGATGAACAAGAAAGCCAACGAACTGTTGAAACAGTATGGCTTTGACCGTATTAAAGCATCAGACATGATCGACAATTATAATTTCGAGGATCGTAAGCTGGTTGAGATCGTTAAGGCAACTTACTTTGATCCGAAGATCGTAGTTATCGATGAGACAACGACAGCACTCTCACAGGAAGGTCGTGAGGAACTGTATAAACATATGAAGAGAATCAAAGAGAGCGGCAACACCGTCATCTTTATCTCCCATGACCTTCCGGAGATTCTTGATAAATCTGACACAATCACAATTCTTCGTGATGGTGTATATATTGACACGGTTAAGAGCTCTGATGTGAACGAGAATGATTTGAAGAAACTGATGGTAGGCCGTGAGGTTACCGGTGATTACTATCGTAGCGACTATGGTGAGAAGGTTTCGGACGAAGTTGTTCTCTCTGTTAAGAATGTGACAGTACCTGGTCTGATCGAAGATGTAAGCTTTGATCTGCATAAGGGAGAGATCCTTGGATTCGGTGGACTTTCTGAGTCTGGTATGCATGAGATCGGTAAAGCAATCTTCGGTGCATCTTATGACCGCGAGGGATCTGTAACATTAGCAGACGGTACACAGATCAACGATATTCCGACTGCAATCAAGCACAGCATCGCTTACACATCCAAGGATCGTGATAACGAGTCTGTTGTATTGAATCAGAGTATCGGAGACAATATCTGCCTTCCGTCACTGGATGAATTATCCGGCGCTGCGCATTTGATCAGCGACAAGAAGAAGAAAGAATTTGCCAATAAATTTGCAAAGCAGATGTCTGTTAAGATGGTAGATGTCAATCAGTTTGTTTCGAACCTTTCCGGTGGAAATAAGCAGAAGGTTGTACTCGCAAGATGGATTGGTAAAGATTCCGATATCGTCGTACTTGACAGCCCGACACGAGGCATCGACATCAAGGTTAAGCAGGATATCTATCAGTTGATGGATCAGATGAGAAAGAATGGTAAATCCATCATCATGATCTCTGAAGAGTTGATGGAACTGATCGGTATGTGTGATCGTATCATGATCATGAAAGACGGCAGAATCAGTGGAGAACTTGAGCGTGATCAGAACCTCGATGAGAATGGTCTGATTACGATGATGGTATAAGGAGGCAGCTATGGGAAGTCAAGCAAGTGTAAACACAAATGATAAAGAGCAGCAGCTCAAAAAGGCATCAAAAATGTCATTGATCCGTTCCCTTCTACCTGTTGTGGGACTGATTGTAATTTTTCTGTTATTCAATTTCCTGACTGGATTTCGAATGATAAACAACATGTCACTGGCCTTCTCACAGGTATATGTGACAATGATCTCAGCGATGGGTGTATTCTTCATTATGACAATGGGTGGTCTGGATTTCTCTCAGGGATCCATTCTCGGAATTTCTTCTATCGTTGTATGTTGGGTTTCAAAGTACAGCATTCCGCTTGCAATCCTTGCAGGTATTGCGTCCGGAGCATTGATCGGAGCAATCAACGGTTACTTCTATGTATTCCGTAAGATTAAATCCTTCATTGTAACAATCTGTACCATGTTCCTGTTCCGTGGATTTATCAAGTACTTAACAACCAATGCGCCGGTTGCCGGATCTGCCAAGCTGATCAACTATGACAGCACAGCGTTCAAGGTAATCTGTACCGTTGTTGTTCTTGCAATCGGATTTGTTGTGTTCCGTTTTACCAAGTTCGGAACATACTTAAAGGCAATCGGTGCCGGCGAGAAAGCAGCAATGTTCTCCGGTATCCGTACGGACAAGATGAAATTCCTCATTTATGTCTTAGCCGGAGCAATCACAGGATTTGCAGCTTTCGTCAATGTTATCAAGGTTGGATCCGTTACATCTTCCGGTGGTAACCAGTTAGAGACACAGATCCTGATCGCACTTGTACTTGGCGGTATGCCAATCTCCGGTGGTGCGAAGGTTCGTTTCGAGAACATCATCGTTGGATCACTTCTGTACGTTGTACTTAACAGTGGACTGACTATGATGGGATTCACAACACAGATGATGCAGCTGATCCAGGGTGTTGTATTCCTGATCTTCGTTGCAGTATTCGCAGATCGTGAATCTATCCAGGTTATTAAGTAAGTATTATCAAAAAGCATAGGAATGTTGCGATATCAAAAACATCGCGCATCAATAAAGATAAGGAGATTCATCCTGCGTGCAGGTAAGAAGCTCCTTATCTTACTATAAGGGAATGCGGAAATGGAGTGGCTATGCAGAATACCGATCAGGATGTCCTGAAATATCAGAAATTATATCATTGGGCACACACACTGATCACCAGTGGTGTCATTAAAAATATGGATAAATTTCCGTCTGAGACGAGTCTTCAGAAGAAGTTCGGATATTCGAGACAGACGGTGCGTACAGCGCTCCAGCAGCTCGAGGACGAGGGATTGATCAAGCGCGTGAGGGGGAGTGGAACTTATGTCTGCTACGAAGGCGGATCGTCCGATGAAGCGCGTCCGAAGGTCGGACTTCTGCTCAGTTACTATTCTGAGTATCTGTTTCCAAAGGTTTATGACGGCATTGAGTCGGCACTTGCGGAGAAGGGATACGGAATCGAGGTCGCTGTGACGAAGAACCGTCTGAACGATGAGGCAATCTATCTGGAAGGACTGTTAAAAAGCAATGTATCCGGGCTGATCATCGAGGGATCGCGCTCTGCGTTTCCGAATCCGAATGTAAGGCTTTACAGGGAAATCAAGAAGCGCAACATACCGACGCTTTTTATTCATAACCATTATGAGAATCAGAACTTCGACAGCGTAGAAATGTCGGATGAGCGTGCGGCGTATGAACTGACAAAGATTCTGATCGAGAACGGCCACAGGAGAATCGGAGGTATCTTTAAATACGACGATATGCAGGGACTGGAACGGTTCAAAGGCTTTATCCAGTGCCTCTCGGATTATGGTGTAAAATATGACGATGATTGTGTCCGCTGGTATTCGACGAAGGATATGGCGGATGTGTTCAGCAAAAAAGGCATGCTGCACATTTATCGCCGGACGAAGGATTGTACCGCGATGTTGATCTATAACGATGAGATTGCCGGATATTATCTGGAGTTCCTGACGGAGAGAGGAATTTCTGTTCCGAAGGATCTGTCGGTCGTATCCTTTGATGATGCGGAGCTGCAGCAGGCGCAGGGAGTGAAATTACTCTCGGTTGTGCATCCGCAGTATAAGCTTGGCAGAATTACGGCCAAGAATCTGCTTCGTATGATGGACGATCCGGCGTGGCAGGAGAAAAATTATTCCTACCGTTTTCCGGTCAAATTGAATGATGGTAATTCCGTTCGGAAGGCATAATGAAACCAGCGAATGCTGGCGCATGGTGACATAGTATGATAAAGACCCGGTTGACAGTGTACAGCCGGGCCTTTTTGCGGGGGAAATCTTGTAAAAAGGGCGCAAATTTGAGAATGACGCGTAAAAATGCAAAAAAAGCTTGTAAAAACTGAATTTTGTGTGCTATAATCTCTAAATGACTGTAGTGGTCGCAGTATGCCCTTTTGTCGGAGGGATACGCAGAAGAAAGATTGTACATGGAATTGATATATATTAAGGAGGAAACGTATAAATGAGTGTACAGGTTGAAAATTTAGAGAAGAATATGGTAAAGCTTACCATCGAAGTTCCTGCAGAAGAGTTAGAGAAGGCAATTGATGTCGCTTACAAGAAGCAGAAGAATCAGATCAGCATCCCTGGATTCCGTAAAGGAAAAGTTCCGAGAGCTATGGTCGAGAAGATGTACGGTGTTGAAGTATTCTATGAGGATGCAGCTAATACACTGATGCAGCAGAATTATCCGTCAGCAGTTGAGGAGAGCGGTGTTGATATCGTATCCCGCCCATCCATCGATGTTGTACAGATTGAGAAAGGAAAGCCTTTCATCTACACAGCTGAGGTTGCAGTAAGACCTGAAGTTACACTTGGCAAATACATGGGAGTAACCGTTACTAAGATTGATACTTCTGTAAGTGATGACGAAGTTGCAGAAGCATTAGAGCAGCAGCGTAACAACAACGCAAGAACAATTTCCGTAACAGATCGTCCGGTAGCTGTTGGTGATACCGCAGTGATCGACTTCGAGGGATTTGTTGATGGTGTTGCATTCGAAGGCGGCAAGGGCGAGAATCATCCGTTAGAGATCGGTTCTCATACATTTATCGATAACTTTGAGGATCAGCTCGTTGGCAAGAATGCCGGAGATGAGGTTGAGGTTAACGTAACATTCCCTGAGCAGTATCAGGCAGCAGACCTTGCAGGAAAGCCTGCTACATTCAAGGTTAAGATCAATGAGATCAAGGCTAAGGAACTTCCTGAGCTTGATGACGAGTTCGCACAGGATGTATCTGAGTTCGATACTCTTGCAGAGTACAAGGAGAGCTTAAAGAAGAACCTCGAGGAGAAGAAAGAGAACGAAGCTAAGCGTACGAAGGAAGACGAAGCCGTTCAGAAGATCATCGACAAGTCCAAGATGGATATTCCAGAGGCAATGATCGATACACAGTGTGAGACAATGATCGAGGAGTTCGCTCAGAGAATCGCTCAGAGTGGTCTGTCTATGGATCAGTACTTACAGTTCTCAGGACTTACCGTTGATGGCTTAAAGGAGCAGGTTCGTCCGGAAGCATTATCCCGTATCCAGGCTAGTCTTGTTCTTGAGCAGATCGCTAAGGATGAGAACATCGAAGTATCTGACGACGATGTAAACGCAGAGATCGAGAAGATGGCTGCAAGCTACGGAATGGAAGCTGATAAGCTCAAAGAGTACATGGGAGATGCAGAGAAAGAATCCATGAAGAAGGATCTTGCAATCAATAAGGCTGTTGAGCTTGTAATGTCTAACGTGAAGGAACGCGCTAAGGCAAAGAGCAAGAAGGAAAAAGAAGCAGAAGAGGGAGCAGAAGCATAATTTCAGTTTCTTAAGACGAAATACATGGACTGGTCTGGGCAAAACCAGACCGGTCTTTTACACTTTTATTAAGGAGGCGTTTTTCTATGAGTTTAGTACCTTATGTCATTGAACAAACGAGCAGAGGCGAGAGAAATTACGATATTTATTCCCGCTTATTAAAAGACAGAATTATCTTCCTCGGAGAGGAAGTGAACGAGACAACAGCAAGCCTTGTTGTCGCACAGTTATTATTCTTAGAGTCTGAGGATCCGGGAAAGGATATTCAGTTATATATCAACTCACCGGGAGGAATGGTTACTGCAGGTCTTGCAATCTATGATACCATGCAGTATATCAAGTGTGATGTATCGACCATCTGTATCGGTCTTGCAGCAAGTATGGGAGCTTTCCTTCTTGCAGGCGGAACTAAGGGTAAGCGTTATGCGCTTCCGAATGCAGAGATTATGATCCATCAGCCATCCGGCGGAGCCAAGGGTCAGGCAACAGAGATCGAGATTGCAGCAGAGAACATCTTAAAGACGAAGAAGCGTTTGAACGAGATCCTTGCTGCCAACACCGGCAAGCCATATGAGACCATCGCTGCGGATACGGAGCGAGATCATTATATGTCTGCACAGGAGGCTGCCGATTACGGATTGATCGATGGAGTGATCACGAGCAGATAATTATCTGGATTGTCCAGATTATGCGCCTCCGGCCGGATAAGCCGGAGGCATTGTTGAATCATAGACTTTTTTATATTTTTAATTTCGATAGATAGATGGAGTAATATTTATGGCTGGAAAGAATGATGGAAAAATTCGCTGCTCTTTTTGCGGCAAGACACAGGATCAGGTAGAGCGCCTTATTTCCGGACCGAACAACGGTGTCTTTATCTGTAATGAATGTATTGATATCTGTGCAGAGATCATTGATGAGGAAGGCTTTTCGGAAGAGGATAATGCTTCGGCCAAGGAAGATATCAATCTTCTGAAGCCAGAGGAGCTGAAGGCGTTTCTGGATGATTATGTTATTGGACAGGATCAGGCGAAGAAGGTGCTTTCTGTAGCAGTGTACAACCATTACAAGAGAGTTCTCGCGGGAGGAGATCTCGATGTAGAGCTGCAGAAGAGTAATATTTTAATGCTTGGACCGACTGGTTCCGGTAAGACACTTCTGGCACAGACACTTGCACGTGTGCTCAATGTTCCGTTTGCAATCGCAGATGCGACAACACTGACGGAAGCCGGATATGTCGGTGAGGATGTGGAGAACATTCTCTTAAAGCTGATTCAGGCCGCTGATTATGATATTGAGCGTGCACAGCACGGAATCATATATATTGATGAGATTGATAAGATTACCAAGAAGTCGGAGAATGTCTCAATTACAAGAGATGTATCCGGCGAGGGTGTACAGCAGGCATTACTTAAGATTTTAGAGGGAACTGTCGCTTCTGTTCCGCCACAGGGTGGAAGAAAGCATCCGCAGCAGGAACTGATCCCGATCGACACGACCAACATTCTGTTTATCTGTGGTGGTGCGTTCGACGGATTGGAGAAGATCGTGGAATCCCGTATGGATGCTTCAACGATCGGATTTAATGCGGAAGTGAAGTCCAAGACAGAGATCAACATTGGTGATGCATTCAAGCGTGCACTGCCGCAGGATTTCGTAAAGTTTGGACTGATCCCTGAGTTTATCGGACGTGTGCCAATAACGGTATCTTTGGATTCTCTGGATCGGGATGCTTTGATCCGCATCTTAAAGGAGCCGAAGAATTCACTGATCAAGCAGTATACAAAGTTATTTGAATTAGACGGAGTTGGTCTTGAATTTGATGAGAACGCGATCGAAGCGATTGCGGATAAGGCATTGGAGAGAAAGACCGGAGCGAGAGGACTTCGTGCGATCATGGAGGCGGTTATGCTTGACCTCATGTACCGCATTCCTTCCGATGAGTCGATCAGCCGCTGTGTGATCGATAAGGATACGGTTGAGAAGAATCTGGCTTTGGAGTCCGGAGAGACCGCTGCGATCGAGCAGAAGGATGAGCCGGAGAAGGAAGAACTTGCGTCTTAATCAGGAGTAGATACAAGTGAGAGATGAAATTAGAATGCTGCCTGCGGTAGCATTACGTGGAATTACGATTCTGCCGGGAATGATCGCGCATTTTGACATCAGCCGCGAAGTTTCCATTAAGGCGGTTGAGCGTGCGATGAAGGATGGAGATTCGATCTTTCTTGTGACACAGAAGGATACGAACAAGGAGAATCCGGAGATCGAGGATCTGCAGTCCATCGGCGTAATTGCAGAGATTAAGCAGGTAGTAAGGTTACAAAATGATATTATTCGTGTGATGGTCGAGGGAGAGCAGCGTGCCGAAGTGTACGAGATTGCGCAGGATCAGCAGGATTACCTCAAGGCGCGTGTGATCGCTTATATCGAGGAGGATGAGAAACATCTTCCGGCACAGGCCGAAGAGGCGATGGTGATGAGCGTGCAGGAGACGTTTGCAAAGTATTCTGCAGTACAGGGACGCATCGGCAAGGAAGTTGTCAGACAGGTGCAGGAGACGACGGATCTGTCGAAGCTTCTGGATTATGTCGGCAACAATCTTCCGGTCAGCTACGACAAGAAGCAGAAGATTCTTGACGCAATCGCAATTACGGAGCGTTATGAGGTACTTCTTGCGATGCTTTTGCAGCAGATCGAGGTCCTTGCGATCAAAAGCGATTTTCAGAAAAAAGTGCAGGAGCGCGTGGAGAAACACCAGAAGGAATATGTGTTAAGAGAACAGATGGCACTCATCCGGGAAGAACTCGGAGAGACGAACACAGACTCCGATGCACAGGAATATGAGAAGAAGTTAGAGGAACTTCAGGCTTCGGATGAAGTGAAGAAGCGGATTAAGAAAGAAATCCAGAGATTCCGCGGAATTGCGGGGAACTCTTCCGAGAGCACAGTAAGCCGCGGCTACATTGAGACTCTGTTGGAACTTCCGTGGGATAAGACATCGGTGGACAATCAGGATCTTACCCATGCGCAGGAGATTCTTGACGAGGATCATTACGGACTTGAGAAAGTCAAGGAGCGTGTGATCGAATTCCTTGCAGTCCGCAATCTGACTGGAAAGGGTGAGAGTCCGATCCTGTGTCTGGTCGGACCTCCGGGAACCGGTAAGACGAGTATCGCGCGTTCAATCGCGCGGGCACTCGATAAGAAATATGTGCGCATCTCCTTAGGCGGTGTGCGCGATGAAGCGGAAATCCGGGGACATAGAAGAACGTATGTCGGAGCACTTCCGGGACGTATCGTTTCCGGACTTCGCACGGCGGGCGTTAAGAATCCGCTGATGCTGCTCGATGAGATCGACAAGATGAGCAGTGATTATAAGGGAGATACCGCATCTGCGCTTCTTGAAGTGCTGGACGCGGAACAGAACAGTAAGTTCCGGGATCACTATGTGGAACTTCCGGTGGACTTGTCTGAGGTGCTTTTTATTGCAAGTGCGAACTCACTCAGCGACATTCCGGGACCGCTTCGTGACCGTATGGAGATCATCGAGGTCAGCAGCTACACGGAGAATGAGAAGCTGCATATTGCCAAGGATCATCTGATCGCAAAGCAGCTGAAGAAGAATGGTGTCAATGAGAAGCAGCTGAAGATCAGCGATAAGGCACTCCGTGAGGTGATCGCATTCTACACGAGAGAAGCCGGTGTCCGAGGTCTTGAGCGCAGACTCGGTGAGATCTGCCGTAAGGCAGCGCGCCGGATCTATGAAGGCGAGACGGAGAAAATCCGTGTATCAGGAAACAATCTGGAAGAATTTCTCGGTAAGCCGAAGTATCGTGAGGATAAGAAGAACAAGAAGGATGAGATCGGTATTGTGCGTGGGCTTGCATGGACAAGCGTCGGCGGTGTCACGCTGGAGATCGAAGTCAATGTGCTTCCGGGCAAAGGAGAACTTGTCTTAACCGGTAAGCTTGGAGATGTCATGAAGGAATCGGCGCGTGCCGGCATCAGTTACATCCGTTCCATCAGTTCTGACTATGGAATCGATCCGGAATTCTTCACAAAGCATGACATTCATGTACACATTCCGGAGGGCGCAGTACCGAAGGATGGACCATCTGCCGGAATTACGATGGCACTTGCAATCCTCTCCGCGATTACGGAGCGTCCGGTTCGTGCAGATATCGCGATGACCGGAGAGATTACGATCAGAGGACGTGTACTTCCAATCGGAGGTCTTAAGGAGAAGCTTCTTGCAGCGAAGAATGCAGGCATGAAGACCGTGTGCATTCCGAAGGACAATGAGCGCGACTTAAGTGAACTCTCTGAGGAGATTACGGAAGGTATGGAGATTCTTCCGATCGATCACATGAACCAACTGATAAAGGCTGCCTTTGTATAGCGCGGCCTTTATTTTCTAAAGCGGCACTCCTGGATCCTCAAAATCTGCCGCGGCGTCTTATTTTGCGGGCGCCGCCAGAGTGTCGTGTGGATTTGCCTCGATCTGCCCATGGTGTGTGCGCCTTTTCGTTGAATGATGAAATCTGCTTCGAATCATATGCATGTTTTTGAAGGCTAGTCATTCAGAATTGCGAATTTAGCGCATCGCCCGTTTCGCTTATTTTATGATTTATGTCCGCCAAAGTTTGGACAATTCCGAAGGCGGCTGTTCGCCGAGACATCAAATGCGTCCGTAGCATTTGTGTCCGGCGGACACCGCCACGGAATCGTTCAAACGTTGTCGTACACAAAATTTAAGCGAAACAGGCACTGCTGCTAAATTCTGCGATTCTGCCTGAAACCGCCGTTCAAAAATATGCATATAATTTCGAAGCTTGATTTCTGATTTGTTTTGAAAAAGGCGTACACACCAAGGGCGGATCGAGGCAAATCAGGACGAAAATAGATGGCGCCGCATAAAATGAGACGTCGCGGCAGATTTTGGAAATGAGTGCCGCAGAATATAAAGGAGGATACAAAGGTGGTAATTAGAGATGTGAATTTGGAGACGGTATGCGGAATTACGAGTACGATTCCGGATAATTTACTGGATGAGGTCGCTTTTGCCGGTAAATCGAATGTGGGAAAGTCTTCGCTGATCAATGCGTTGCTGAACCGTAAGGCTCTGGCTAGGACATCTTCGCAGCCGGGTAAGACGCAGACCATCAATTTCTATAATGTCAATTCCGCCTTGTATCTGGTGGATCTGCCGGGATACGGTTATGCGAATGCGAACGTTGAGATCAAGGCAAAGTGGGGACAGATGATCGAGAATTATCTGCACACGTCAAAGAAACTGAAGGCAGTGTTCCTACTCATTGATATCCGCCACGAGCCGTCGGAGAACGATCAGATGATGTATGAGTGGATGGAGCATCAGGGCTTTGCACCGATCATTATCGCGACCAAAGCGGACAAGCTGAAAAGAGGTCAGGTGGTCCGGCATGTCCAGATGATCCGTGAGGTACTTGGTGTAGAGGAAGATACAATCGTGATTCCATTCTCTGCGGAGACCAAGCAGGGAAGAGAGGAAATCTGGGATCTGGTGGAGTCTCTGGTCGAGATGCCGGAGAATCCGAAGGCGATCCTGAAGGAACAGCAGAAGGCAGCGGCGCAGGCGACAGCCGAATCCACAAGAAAGCCACGCTGGAAGGCAACGGATCGTCCCGTGGCAAAGAAAACACTGAAAAAAGAGAAAGCAAAGAAGGCTGGCAATAAGAAGGCAGCATCGAATAAAAAGAAACCAAAGAGGAAATAGATAAGAAGTGGAGTTTTCAAAGACTGAGAAAGAAAGAGAAGAAAATCGAGTATGAAGAAAAACAAGTATGTTTTTGTACTGGTAATGCTTGTTGTCATTACAGTGGTCAGCGGGCTGCTTACGAATATTTACGTCAGAGAGAGCGGCAGTAAGCAGGAGGAACAGACACTTACCGTTGTGACATCTTTTTATCCAATGTATATTGCAGCGCTCAATGTGATCGGTGACACAGACGGTGTTCATCTGCAGAATCTGAGCGAGCCGCAGACCGGTTGTCTGCATGATTTCCAACTGACACCGGAAGATATGAAACTTCTGTCGAAAGCGGATGTATTCATTATCAATGGTGGTGGTATTGAGTCGTTCATGAAGGATGTGGCGAAATCCTATCCTGACCTTACCATCATTGAGGCAAGCGAAGGCATTGATCTTCTCGAAGATGAAGGAGAAGAGAATGCACATGCGTGGATGAGCGTTGCAACGTATGAAGAACAGGTAAATAATATTGCGGAAGGTCTGATTGTGGCAGATGAAAAACACGCATCGGATTATCAGAAGCATGCGGATGCTTATGTGGTGAAGCTTGATGCGCTCAAGGAGCGTCAGCAGAAGGTTGCAGAGAAGATCAAGGAACAGTCCGTCATTCTGTTCCACGAGGCATATGATTATGTGGCAGATGATTATGGCTTGGATGTCGCTTATGTGTTGGATCTGGACGAGGAGCGACAGGTGTCTGCGGGTGAAGTCGCAGATGTACTTGCGGCAGTAAGAGACGATCAGGTTAAGTATATTCTTGCGGAGGAATTGTATGGTAAGAGTATGGGAGATACCGTTGAAAAAGAGACCGATGCAAAAGTGATCTATCTGGATGCGCTCAATCGTGGTGACTACGATGCGGATAGTTATATTAAGGGAATGTCTGCGAATATTGATCTCATCGAGCAGTATTTAACGCAAAATTAGCAGCTTACTGCAGAAAAGCATGACAGGTCGTGCGATTCTGCGATGAAAGGGAAGGCTGATAGACGAAAAAGAAAGGAAGCATGGATGCGTAAAATCATTAAGCCCTGTGGCTTTCATTGTATTAAAGTAAATCATCTGGGTGTGCAGTTCAACGATCAGGTTGTACTTGAGGATGTGAATCTGCATATTCACTGCGGTTCCTTAAACGCAGTCATCGGTAAGAATGGTGCGGGCAAATCGACATTGATCCGTGCGATGCTGGACAATGTGTCACACACCGGAGAAATCGAGTTTCGCGACACGAAGGACGGCAGGATGCAGAAGCTGAAGATCGGCTATGTGCCGCAGTCTGTCAATATCGAGAAAAACACGCCGGTCAGTGTGTATGATCTGCTGGCAAGCTACGAGTCGCGCTATCCGGTTTTTCTGCCGAAGAGCAGGAAAGTATATGAGAAAATAAAAGAGAGCTTACGCATTTTCGAGGCGGAGGATCTGATCGACAAGCAGGTATGTAACCTCTCCGGGGGACAGCTGCAGAGAGTGCTTCTGTCGCTTGCAATCATGGATGAGCCAAATCTGCTCCTGCTGGATGAGCCGGTGTCAGGAATCGATCAGAATGGTATGGAACTTTTCTACAAAACGATGACCTATCTGAAGGAACATTATGATCTGGCAATCATTCTGATCTCCCATGATCTGGACTATGTTGCAAAATATGCGGATCATGTTGTACTTCTGGATAAGACGGTCTTAAAGCAGGGATCCGCAAAGGAAGTGTTCTCGAGTCCGGAATTTGAGAGCGTCTTTTCTGTGGCAAACGAAGAAAAATGGATCAAGGAGGATGACAAAAATGATTAACTGGTTATCCTGGCTGGATTTTGGATTTATGAGGAACGCGCTGATCGCAATCCTCATCATCACACCGCTTTTCGGACTGATGGGAACGATGATCGTCAATAAGAAGATGGCGTATTTCTCGGATGCATTAGGGCATTCGGCACTCACCGGAATCGCTGTGGGCGTAGTGTGCGGAGTTGCGGATACGAATCTTTCGATGGTCATTTTTGCAATTATTTTTGCGCTGCTGTTAAACCAGATTGGTAAGGCAAATATGGCATCTGCCGATACGATCATCTCTGTGTTTTCGTCCTGTTCGGTGGCAATCGGACTTGCAATCCTTTCAAGAGGCGGTAATTTCAGCAAATACTCAAGCCTCCTGGTCGGAGATGTGCTTAGCATCACAAAGAAGGAAATCGTATTTCTCGCAATCATCTTTGTTGTGACGATTATATTCTGGTTATGTTGCTTTAACTGGCTGAATGCAAGCTGTATTCACCGGGCGCTGGCGGCGAGCAAGCGGATTCCGGTGCGGCTCATGGATAATTTATTTGCGGTGCTGGTCGCTTTGATCGTAACATTGTCAATTAAGTGGGTTGGTATCCTGATTATCAATGCGCTTTTGATCCTTCCGGCAGCAGCAAGCCGGAATCTGTCGGAGAACATGAGGGAATATCATTTCTTTTCGGTGGTGTTCTCACTCTTTTCCGGCGTACTGGGACTGATCCTGTCGTATTACACGAATGTGGCGACGGGACCGATGATCGTCATTATCGCATCGATCATCTATTTCAGCACCTATCTGTATGGGCGAAAGAAATAAATAGGAGGAAATACGACCATGCTATCCATGATCGAGAAAGTCAACAATGTAGTCAACAACTTTATATGGGGCGTTCCGGCGATGATCTGTATCATCGGTGTCGGACTGTTCCTGAGCTTTCGGACTCACTTTATCCAGATCTGCAAATTCGGTTATGCGATGAAGGTGACATTTGTCCGTATGTTCAAGAAACGTGAGGCATCGGACGGAGCACTTACGCCGTTTCAGGCAGTGTGTACCGCTTTGGCGGCAACGGTTGGAACCGGAAATGTCGCAGGCGTTGCCGGTGCGATTGCAATCGGTGGTCCGGGCGCGGTATTCTGGATGTGGATCTCTGCACTTCTTGGAATGTGTACGAAGTTCTCAGAAGTTGTGCTTGCGGTGCATTTTCGTGAGACAAATGCGGACGGCGAGCTTGTCGGCGGTCCGATGTACTACATTAAGAATGGTCTTAAAAAGCATTGGCACTGGTTGGCCTATCTGTTCTCCCTGTTTGGTGTGTTGACCGTGTTTGGAACCGGTAATGCAACACAGGTCAACACGATCACGACGGCAATTGATTCTGCTTTATACAATTACAACCTGCTTCCGGAAAGCTTTGCGCCAACGTTCAATCTGATCCTCGGAATCATTTTGGCAGCGTTGATCGCTTTAATCCTGATCGGTGGAATCAAGCGTATCGGACAGGTTACGGAGAAGCTTGTGCCTTTTATGGCAGTCATCTATATTCTTCTTGCAATCGGTGTGGTTGTGATCAACTTCAAGTCGATTCCAACCGTCTTTGGTGCAATCTTTGAGGGCGCATTCAACCCGTCTGCAGTGACCGGAGGCGCAGTAGGAAGCTTCTTCATGAGTATGAAAAAAGGCGTATCGCGTGGTATCTTCTCAAACGAGGCAGGACTTGGTACCGGTTCGATCGCGCATGCCTGTGCGGATACGAGAAAGCCGGTAAAGCAGGGCTTTTTCGGGATTTTTGAGGTGTTTGTGGATACGATCGTAATCTGTACACTGACAGCGCTTGTCATTCTGTGCAGCGGCGTGCCGGTTGGATACGGCGATGCGGCAGGTGCGGAGCTTACCATCAGCGGATTTACTGCAGTATATGGCGGATGGGTTTCCATTTTCACTGCTGTTGCGATGTGCTGCTTTGCTTTTTCCACAATTATCGGCTGGGGACTTTATGGAACAAGATGTATTGAGTTCCTGCTCGGATCACGTGCGAATAAGCCGTTCATGGTTGCATATGCATTGGTTGCGATCGTCGGTGCGACGATGAATCTCGGTCTGATGTGGAGCATCGCGGAGACCTTCAACGGACTGATGGTAATTCCGAACCTGATCGCGGTATTCCTGTTGTCCGGCGTGGTTGTAAAGCTGGTGAAAGAATATTTTGCCGGGGAAGGCAGCGAAGGATAAGCGTGTTTTGCTTTTACATGAGGTAATTTTTCATTAAGTGCATCGGGTTTGACCGGTGCACTTATATATGGTATAATTGTTGTATACAAAATACAGAGGGATAATACATGGATGAGATAACACTGAAAGCATTGGCCAAGATTAATCTTGGACTGGATGTGATACGCAGAAGAGAAGATGGCTATCATGAGGTAAGCATGGTGATGCAGACGATTCATCTGTATGATCGGCTGGAGATCGCTAAGAGTCATGAGCCTGGAATTCATATACGATCGAATCTGAATTTCCTGCCGGTAAATGAGAATAATCTTGTCTATAAAGCAGGTAAGCTTCTGATGGATGAGTTTGGCATTACGGATGGCGTGGATGTGAATCTTGAGAAGCGCATTCCGGTGGCAGCCGGTATGGCGGGGGGAAGCACAGATGCGGCATCGATGCTTTACGGAATGAACCGGATTTTTGATCTTGGATTGTCACGCAGACAGCTGATGGAGCGTGGGGTACAGATCGGGGCGGATGTGCCGTATTGTATTATGCGCGGTACTGCTTTGGCCCAGGGAATCGGAGAGAAACTTTCCCAGCTTCCGCCGATGGTCAAGTGTCCGGTACTGATCGCGAAACCATCGGTCTCGGTTTCGACCAAGTTCGTGTATCAGAATCTGAAGCTGGATGAGAATACCAATCACCCGGATATCGATGCGTTAATCTCTGCAATTAAGAAGAAGGATTTCCCGGAAATCTGCACAAAGATGGGCAATGTCCTTGAGAGTGTGACGATTCCGAATTATCCGGTGATCGCTGAGATCAAGGAGAAGATGATGGAGGCCGGTGCGGCACATGCGATGATGAGCGGAAGCGGTCCGACGGTGTTCGGTCTGTTTGAGGATGAGGAGACGGCGCAGCGTGCGCGTGATGTCATGAAAGCGTCCGGACTGGCGCGGCAGGTATACCTGACATCAATCTATAATAACAGACGGAAATAGAACCATGATGTATCATCTGGTTCGTGTAGAAGAATGGAAACAGAATGGGAGAAGATATCGATGACCGATGATTTGACATTAAATATGAATGCATATTTACCACTTAGAGATGTGGTGTTCAACACACTTCGCGAGGCGATTCTAAAAGGGGATCTGAAGCCCGGCGAGCGTCTGATGGAATTGCAGCTTGCCTCGAAGCTTGGGGTAAGCCGTACGCCGATCCGTGAGGCCATCCGTATGCTTGAGCAGGAGGGGCTTGCCGTTACAATGCCGCGCAAGGGAGCAGAAGTTGCGAAGATGACGCTCAAGGATATGGAGGATGTGTTGGAGATCCGTGAGGCTTTGGATGAATTGGCGGTGCGCATCGCCTGCGAGAAGATTACGGACGAGCAGTTGAAGCGCCTGATGGATGCGAAGGATCTGTTTGAGACGAGCACAAGAACCGGTGATGTGAAGAAGATTGCGGAAGCGGATGTCAGTTTTCATGATGTCATCTATGAGGCAACCGGTAATCCGAAGCTTGAGACACTGCTTAACAATCTGCGTGAGCAGGTGTACCGGTACCGTGTGGAGTATATCAAGGATCCGATGAACTATCCGGTGCTGATCAGGGAGCATGAAGCGATTCTTCTGGCACTTAAGGAGCGCAATGTGAAGAAGGCGGAGAGTGCGATGCATGAGCATGTTGCCAATCAGGCTGCGGCGGTCAAGAATGTGATCCAGCAGCAGGAGTAAATGTATATATTTGTAAATAATGAACATCCTAAGGGATGAACGTGTGAGCGTTCATCCCTTTTTGTGTTGGGGATGAGGACAACATCACATATACGAAAAAGCAAAATAATAGTGCATGAGGAAAAATTCAGCATGAACGAAAAAAAGACGAAAATATCGGTAAATATAGATGAAAACATCGCACAATATAAGAAAATCTTCGCAGACTGCGCGGACATCAAGATGCGCCCGATGTGGCTTGGCGCAGAACATGGCACACTGTGTTTTCTTGCATACATTGAGGTTGCGGTAAGCAACACACTTCTTGAGAATACAGCACTTGGAAGACTGCTCGCAGCGCTTGAGAAGATTCCGGAAGATCAGATGCGTCAGGTGTTGGATACGAATGCGCTTGGCATTGTGGATGCGACACCGTATGAATATGTGGAGGATGCAGCAGCCGGCATGCTGACCGGAGATGCGATTCTGTTCGTAGATGGATATGATAAGGCGTTAAAGATTGCCGACAAAGGCTATCCGGGGATGGATGTGCAGGAACCGGATTCCGAGAAAGTCATCCGTGGCTCAAAGGAAGGATTTACCGATTCTGTGAAGACCAATACCGCACTCATTCGCAAACGTGTCCGGTCCACAAGAGTCAAGGTGCAGGAAATCAACTGTGGCATCCGTTCCCACACAGCGATCGATCTTGTCTATATGGAAGATCTTGCCTACCCATCCGTGATCGAGGAAGTAAAAAGGCGCCTTGCGGATTACGAGATCGACGGAATTATGGACAGCGGTATTGTGGAGCAGCTTGCGGAAGAAAAGTGGTATTCCCCTTTCCCGCAGTTTCAGACCACGCAGAGACCGGATCGTGCGGCGATTGCGGTCATGGAGGGACGCGTGGTGCTTCTGTCCGACAACTCACCGGTTGCTCTGATCCTGCCGACAGATCTCAATTCCTTCTTAAAGACAAGTGATGATTATTACAATCGTTTTGAGGTTGCGACCTTTGCAAGAATTCTGCGTTATATGGCAGCATTTTTCTCGATGACATTGCCGGGGCTTTATCTGGCTGTCACGAATTTTCATACGCAGATTCTTCCGACACCGCTTTTGCTTTCCTTCTGGGAGGCGCGGATCGGGGTGCCTTTTCCGGCGGCGCTTGAGGTAATTCTGATGGAGTTATCGTTTGAACTTCTGCGGGAGGCGGGCGTGCGTCTACCGGGCGCGATGGGGAATACGATTGGCATTGTCGGTGGCCTGATCATTGGTCAGGCGGCAGTGGATGCAAATCTGGTCAGTCCGATCGTCGTGATCGTTGTGGCGTTTACCGCACTCTGTTCGTTTTCCATTCCGAATGAGGAGTTTGCCTTTTCGTTCCGGATATTGAAATTTTATATGATCCTCATGTCTGCGTGGCTTGGATTCTTCGGATTCCTGCTTGGATTACTTACAGTGCTAATCCATCTCTCAAGACTGCGAAGCTTCGGAATTCCGTATCTGATGCCTTTTACCGGGGCGGATCTGAATGGGTATGAGGATATGCGTGATACGATCTGGCGGGCACCGCTTCGCATGATGACAAGCAGACCCATTTACGCAAGACGCGGTGAGCGGGTGCGGCTACAAAAAAAGACACAGAGTATGATGCACCCAAGTAATCATAGAATTAGATGATTGTGAAACGATTGCCACGGAGCTCGCCGACCGGAATCGCCACAATCGCCTGATAACAGAATTATAAAAAGGAGTGGAATGCAATGTTTTCAAATAATAATCGGATATCGACAAGACAGGTGTTCCGCTTATTCGTGTTTGATTTTATCGGAATGAGTACGCTCGTTCTTCCGGCGAAGCTTGCGGGGACTTCCGGCTGCGATGGCGTCTTTGCAATCGTTGCAGGAGGTCTGTTTGCAAGCCTGTATCTGTGGTATCTTGCGTGGATCATGAACAGGATGGACAGCGATCTGATTGCCTATGTACGACAGTCTCTGCCGCGGTGGGGCGCGCTTGTGATGCTTTGTTTCTTTGCAGCGTATTGCATTCTTGAGGCTTCCTACAGTGCGTATATTTTTGCGGATGTCATGAAAAAAGGCCTGGTCGGCGGCGAATCTTATACGTTGCTTCTCTTGTTGATTCTTGCGGTGGCGGCGTATGCGATCCAGTCAGGAATCGAGAGCCGGGCGAGGGTGTATGAGAGCTTGTTCTGGGTATTGTTTGTGCCACTTTTTCTGCTTCTTTGGATTGCGGCGAGCGATGTAAATACGGTTTATCTGCATTCCTTTTTTACAACCCCGGTGTCTGAGGTGGCAGGGGAAGGTCTGCTTGTGTTTGAGTATCTGATGCCAATGTTCCTCGTCTTATTTTTCCCTGCATATGTGAGGAAAGACGCACAGAAAAAAATGGTGGCGGCAGTGTATCGGGCGCTTTGGGTGGCAGTCATTGTCTTTGCCTTATTTGATCTGATTCTGCTCGGCAGCTTCGGAGAACGGGCGATGGCTAAGATGCGCTATCCTGCGCTCACCCTGATGAGTAACATTCATTTGCGGGGCAGCTTTCTAAAGCGGCTGGATGCGTTTCTGCTTGCGATATGGTTTTTCACGCTTTTTGCACTCATCAATGTATTTTTGTTTTATGCGAAGCAGCTGATTGCAGCGATTGGCGGAGAATTTACAGGACATGGAAATGCAGAACGTCAAGGCGATGGTCTGAAAATACAGAAAGAAAAAAATGCAAAAGTATGGTCAACGATCATTGCTTTCCTGCTGGTGTTTGTTGTGGCGGAGGGCTTCTGTTATGGATCGTTTGCGGAGTGGTTCGAAGGTTATATGACATATGTTGCGATACCGCTTCTGATCCTGCTTCCGCTTATAATCGTCGTGTGGGGAAAGTATAGAAAAACAGGAAATCGTTCCTTACAATAGAAGAACGTTAGTAGGAAATCGTGTGTTTTGGAAGGAGAATTTGTGACAGGGATGGATGGTAGTACGAACAGGAGCGCTTGGAAGCAAACGAAAGCTGGTAAAAAGAATACAATGGGAAAATGGCATTGCTTTCAAACCATATTGCAGAAAAGCGTAAGTGTGATCGGCTGTATCGGCATATTATGCTGTCTGTGTGCCTGCGGTGCAACGGAACTCGAAGATCGCTGCTTTCCGATGATGGCGATCGCGGACGTGCAGGAAGAGCGTATCCGATTTGCCTATGGCTTCCCGGAACTGAGCCAGAAGGATAACACAGATATGGAAGAGGCGAATGTCGGGGTGCCGCTCACGGAAGGCGGAAATTTTGCAGAAGCGCTGACTGCTTATGAGAAGAAACTCAGCAACCTTGCAGACTGTAATCATATGAAAGTGTTTGTGATCGGTGAATCTCTGCTTCAAGACAGAGCGCGATTGGGCGAGACTCTGGATTACCTGCGGGAGAACGAGGTATTCCCACGAAACAGTTATGTCTGTGTGACGGGAGATATTGAGGCTTTGCTCGGACTGGCGGATTCGCTGCCAGAGGATGAAGGAAGCTATCTTGAAACCTTTCTGCAGCACCATGAGCCGGATCATGAAATCGAGCTGACCAATCTCGGGACACTCCTCGACGAACAGATCAATAAGCGGCTGGATCTCGAACTGCCTTATATTTCAGTGGAAAATGACACGATTGCTTGGACTCGGAATGTGGGGATTTCTTTTGCCAGGTAGTGTGTGGGGCGAAAGAGAGGAAAAGAGAAGAAAAAAGCCCCGGAATGATGAGAAAACGGGGCGAAAAAGCGGAAAAAGAAAGGAAATAGCCCCGGCACGAGAAAGAAGTGGGGCGAAAAAGCGGAAAAAAGAAGGAAAAAGCCCCAGAGTGAGAAAGAAGCGGGGCAAAAAAGCGGAAAAAGAAAGGAAATAGCCCCGACACGAGAAAGAAGCGGGGTATAGAAAAACAAAATGAATAAGTTGCGCCCCGCGGGACATCCTTATGATAAAAGAATGATTGCGGAGGGCGAAGGATGCATAAAAATAGAGTAATAAAACAGGTAAGGAAGGTAAGCTTCCTCACGTTATATATCATCAGTTTGTTTGTCGGAAGTCTGATCTTACCATGGGAAAATAGTTGGAGCTCACAAATACATAGAACGGGATTTATGGAAACAGTAAAAAGAGTGTGTGAGGGACAGTGGGAATCAAAAGCGATAACAGATCCACTCCAGCCGGGGATTGCCGACAAAATCCTGCGTTTTCATGTGCTTGCCAACAGTGACAGTAAGGAGGATCAGGAGGTAAAGAAGAAAGTAAGAGATGCAGTCGGTGCCATGATGGAGCCGAGGCTTGCAGAAAGCAGAAATCTTGAAGAGACGGAAGTTATTGTGCAGCAGTCTATGGAGAAAATCGTGGAAGTGGCAACGGAGACACTGGAGGAAAACGGATATCACTATGGCGCGAGCGCAAGACTTGCCAATGTGGAATTCCCGGTCAAAAGCTACGGTGCGTATACCTTTCCGGCGGGCGAGTATGAAGCGCTGCAGGTGACACTCGGAGAAGGAGAAGGCCATAATTGGTGGTGTGTGCTTTATCCGAATATGTGTTTTCGGGGAAGCGTGTACGAGGTCCCGTCAGATGAAGCGAAGCATGCTTTGCGCGAAGTCCTGACACCGGAAGAATATGAGGATATTTTTCGTCACGGAAAGTATCAGATCCGCTTCAAATTTCTTGAATATTTCCGATAAAACAGTTATGATATCTGTTGAATTGCAAAGGAGAGATTATGACCAAAGAAGTATTGTTATCAATCAGAGGCTTGCAGATTGCACCGGATGAACAGAAAGACACGGTGGAAGTATATACACCGGGACAATATTATTTTCGCAATGGCAAGCATTTTTTCTTATACGAAGAAGTGGAAGAGGGAAGCAAGAAGGTGACCAGGAATGTCATCAAGGTGACGGATGACTATATGGAGCTTACGAAAAAAGGCTTAGTCAACGTACATATGGTATTTGAACGTGACAAGAAGAATGTTACCTATTATTATACGCCATACGGAAGTCTGCTTGTCGGCATCGATGCATATAAGGTAGAAGTCAGCGAAGCGGACAATGAAATCCAGATTGATGTGGAGTATGCGTTAGAGATCAACAATGAGCATCTGGCGAACTGCCATATCGGAATCAAGGCGAATCCGCAGGGCGGTGCAGAATTTACGTTGGTGAAAGAAGAAAAATAAAGAATTTATAAATTATTAGCACTCGCTATTGACGAGTGCTAATAATGGTGCTATAACATACTTGTAAACAAAAAGAACATCAATTTCAGATATAAAGAGTTGCCATCCGGGACAACAAAGTGATTTGAAATTGCACAGTATACAAGGAGGAATGACTTATGTTATTAGCAAAGAACAACAACGTATTTGATACATTTTTCGGTGATCCTTGGTTCAACGATCCATGGTTTGATGACAGAGACATTCAGAAAGCACAGAAGAAATTATATGGACATAACGAGAAGAAGCTGATGCTCACCGACATAAAGGAAAGTGACAAGGGGTATGAACTTGAGATGGATCTTCCGGGATTCAAGAAGGAAGAAATTAAAGCTTCCATCGAGAACGGATACCTGATCATCAGTGCCGAGAAAGGCTTAGAGAAAGATGAGAAGGAGAGCGAAGGCAAGAAGTACATCTGCCGCGAGCGTTACACCGGAAGCTGCCAGAGAGCCTTCTACGTAGGCGATGACATTGAAAAGGATGACATTAAAGCATCCTTCAAGCACGGAATCCTTCACCTGGACATTCCGAAGAAACAGCCTAAGCCACAGGTTGAAGAGAATAAATTTATTTCCATTGAGGGATAAGAGTTAGCGAGCGGGCTGCAGATGCAGTCCGCTTGTGCGTTGTATAAAAATGAAAGTGGGAGGTAGGTGAGTCATATGGCAGCAAAACGTGATTATTATGAGACGCTCGGTGTCAATAAGAGTGCAGATGCGTCAACCATCAAGAAAGCATATCGTAAGCTTGCGAAGAAGTACCATCCGGATACGAACGCGGGGGACCCGCATGCAGAGGAGATGTTCAAGGATGTGACGGAAGCCTACAATGTATTGAGTGATGACAAAAAGCGTAAGCTCTACGATGAATTCGGCTTTGCAGGATTGCAGGAAGGCTTCTCGGCAGAGGCGGCAAGAGAGGCGCAGAATGCAGGATTTGGCGGCTTCGGAGGATTTGGCACGGGAAGCGGCAATCCGTTCGGAAGCGGAGGTTATGCGGGCGATTCGTTTGGCGGAGACGGTCCTTATATGCACAGAGAATTTCATTTTGAAAACGGATCGGGCAATATGGATGATCTGTTCGGTATGTTTGGCGATATGTTCTCGCACGGTGGATCTTCTTCTGGATGGAGTGCAGCAGAAGGCACCGGAAATCATAAGGGTTCTGACGTGATGGCAGACCTTACGGTTTCGTTCGAGGAAGCTGCATTCGGTTGCGAGAAGGAGATCATGCTGCGCGATCCGGCGACCGGCAAGACCTCCAATCTGTCAATCCACATTCCTGCCGGTATTGAGTCCGGCAAGACGATCCGGCTTAAGGGACAGGGAAATCCTGGTAGAAGCGGCGGTGCAGCCGGCGATGTTTTGTTGAAAGTAAATGTTACACCGAGCAAAGAATTTGAGCGTAAAGGATCAAACGTATACTCTACGGTGCGAGTCCCGTTTACAACCGCAGCATTGGGCGGCAAAGCGCGCGTTCACACCCTTTACGGAAATGTGGAATGTTCCATCAAAGCCGGAACACAGGCGGGAAGCAAGATCCGTCTGCGTGGAAAAGGTATTGTAAACGTCAAGAATCCGTCGGTTAAGGGAGATCAGTATGTGACGGTGGAGATTCTGGTGCCGCGTGAACTCTCGCCGAAGGCGAAGGAAGCACTCGAAGCCTATAAGGCAGTCAGTTGATTGGTAAATTTTGTGTTACACGTTGCTTTTTAAGACAAACTTTGCTAGAATATATTTCAGTAAAAATAGGAGGAATCCAACGTGAAACCATTAGGAATTGTATTACTGGTCATCCTGCTGGTACTTATCGCAGCGATGATCGTTCTGTATTTTCTTGGTAAGAAAGCACAGAAGAGAAAAGACGAACAAGACGAACAGATTAAGGCAGCAGCGCAGACTGTGTCCATGCTGATCATTGACAAGAAACGATTGCGGATGAAAGATTCGGGACTTCCGGCATCCGTATTGGAGCAGACACCGAAGTATTTACGCCGCTCGAAGCTTCCAATCGTTAAGGCGAAGGTCGGACCGAGAGTTATGACATTGATCGCCGACGAGCAGATCTTTGATGAGATCCCGGTTAAGAAGGAAGTTAAGGCAACGGTAAGCGGTCTCTACATTACCGCCGTACGAGGACTTCGCGGACCGATCGAGAAGCCGGAGAAGAAAAAGAAAGGCTTCCGTGCTAAGCTTCAGGCAAAGTACAATGAAGCAAACGAACAGCTGAAGGCAGAGAAAGCTGCCGATGCTGAACGCAAGGCAAACAAAAAGAAGAAATAAGATGCAAAATGGAGTGTGAAAATTCACACTCCATTTTTGACACTTACCGTATTTTATGGTATGTTAAATTAGTTAGTTCGACTTCAAAAGAAGTCGTAGAAAGGAATATCTTATGAAGAAAAGAATCATTGCACTCTTACTGTGCATGACAACCGCTTTTTCCATGGTTGCGTGCGGAAGCGGATCAAAGAATGGAACAGAGAGCACGGAAGGTGTTGCACAGGAGACATACAACGGCAAAAGCAGTGCGCAGATGGATATTGATCTGTCGAAGCAGGTAAAGAAACTTGCAGATTACAAAGGAATCGACGTCACAATTACCGGTAATTATGATGTGACGGACGACCAGGTGAACGAGAGAACATTAGCACTCCTTAATTACCGTGGGGTAAAGGGACCGGAGGTCACAGATCACGATACGGTACAGGATGGAGATCTGGTTTTGGTAGATTTCACCGGTTACCATAATGATGAGGCTTTTGAAGGCGGCGCTGCAACGGATGTGCTGATCGATGTCAGCAACAACTGTGAGGCGACCCAGCAGACCGGATATATCGATGGATTCAGTGACGGACTTCTCGGTGCGAAAGTCGGAGAGGAGACAAGCTCCGATGTGCGTTTCCCGGACGAGTATCCGAATAACCCGGATCTTGCCGGAGAGATGACAACCTTTAAGTTCAAAGTGAAAGGAATTTATAAGGCACTGACGTTAGATGATCTTACCGATGCACAGGTCAAGGAAAATTTCTCGGATGCACAGATAGAAACAAAGGATGACCTGATCAAGAATGTGCGTGCGATGATGGAGCAGCAGGCTGCATCAAGCAAGTCACAGGATACGATCAACGAAGTACAGAACTATATGATCGACAACAGTACGGTTGAGATTCCAGATGATTACATGGAAGCAAGACTTGCTGAGTATCAGGCACAGTTCACACGCGACAATGTCGGCGAGACACAGACGCTTGAAGAGTATCTGACCGCAAATAATACAACACTTGAAGATCAGCAGAAGAACTGGAGAACCAGTCTTGAGAAGCAGATTAAGCTTGAGTTTATCTTCGGTCGAATTGCAGAACTTGAAGGGCTTGAAATCGATCAGGACAAGTATGAGCAGTTTATCGACTATATTATCAGTTCGGGCAACAGTGAACTGTCAACAGAGACTGCTATTTATGATTATTACGGAAACGGCAACAAGGAAGATGGTAAAAAGAATTTAAAGCGGCTGTACCTTACGAACGATGCACTTTCATTTGTTATTGAGAATGCCAATGTTACGGTTCAGAAAGCGGATTCAACAGAGAACTAGATATCTATTTGAAATCGAAGCATGCACGATTCGAAAATCGTGTTTGAAGATAAAAATACAAATATAAAGGGATTAGATTTATGTGGCGATTAAGAAAATCGGCACAGAAACGGAGGCAACAAAATGGATTTAGTAAATATCAGGGACATATTCCGCAATCAGGCGCAATATGAGAATCAGGTAATCACGATCGGAGGCTGGGTGAGAAGCAACCGTAATTCCAAGAATTTCGGATTTATCGTTGTGAATGACGGTACATTCTTCGAGCCGATTCAGGTCGTATATGCGGATGGGCTTGCAAACTATGATGAAGTGTGCAAGATCAATGTCGGCGCAGCCATCATTGTAAAGGGGCAGCTGGTTCCGACACCACAGGCGAAGCAGCCATTTGAGATCCAGGCAGAAGAAGTGACGATCGAGGGCGCATCCACACCCGATTATCCTCTCCAGAAAAAGCGTCACACATTCGAGTATCTGCGTACAATCTCACACCTTCGTCCGAGAACGAATACGTTCGAGGCGGTATTCCGTGTGCGTTCACTCTGTGCGTATGCAATCCACAAATTCTTCCAGGAGAGAGGATTTGTCTATGTACACACACCACTCATCACAGGAAGTGACTGTGAGGGTGCCGGAGAGATGTTCCAGGTTACCACAATGGACTTAAATAACATTCCGAAGACGGAAGACGGAAACGTTGATTACTCCAAGGATTTCTTCAATAAGCCAACCAACCTGACCGTATCCGGACAGCTCAATGGCGAGACTTATGCGATGGCATTCAAGAATATCTACACATTCGGACCGACGTTTAGAGCAGAGAATTCCAACACGACCCGCCACGCGGCAGAGTTCTGGATGATTGAGCCTGAGATCGCTTTTGCGGATCTTGAGGATGATATGATGCTTGCAGAGAGCATGCTCAAGTATGTGATCAATTACGTATTGGAGAATGCGCCGGAAGAGATGGCATTTTTCAACAATTTCGTAGATAAAGGACTGCTTGACCGTCTTGAAAATGTGGTAAGCAACGATTTCGCACGTGTGACTTATACAGAGGCAATCGACATTCTGTCTAAGCATAATGACAAGTTTGATTACAAGGTTTCATGGGGATGCGATCTTCAGACCGAGCATGAGCGGTACCTGACCGAGCAGATTTACAAGCGCCCGGTATTCGTAACAGATTATCCGAAGGAGATTAAGGCGTTCTACATGAAATTGAATGAGGATGGCAAGACGGTTGCAGCGGTTGACTGTCTGGTCCCGGGAATCGGAGAGATCATCGGTGGAAGCCAGAGAGAGGACGATTACGACAAGCTCCTTGCAAGAATCAATGAGCTGGGACTGAAGGAAGAAGACTACAAGTTCTATCTTGATCTTCGTAAGTACGGTTCTGCAAGACATGCAGGATTCGGACTTGGATTCGAGAGATGCGTGATGTATCTGACCGGTATGGGCAACATCCGTGACGTCATTCCATTCCCAAGAACCGTAAATAACTGCGAACTGTAAGAATTTATTCGAAGTTTGTGTCTGCTGATCTCCTGATTTGTGAAACCTGTGTATCATAAAATGTGCTCCGGCTTCATATAGATAGAACATGGAACAGACAGATTTAAAGAAGAAGGAAAGCAGAGAACAGAATAAAGAAAAGAAACCGAATTGCGTAGGACGATTTCTTGCGGTCGCGGTATTGGTGGTTATGCTTGCCGCAGGATGGTTTCTGCTTTTGGCATATGTATCGTATAACCTGCGTCTGTCCGCAGATGTCATCCGCGCGGGACTCGTCCTGCTTTATATTCTTCCGTGCTGGATCGGCGGCAGAGTGCTGCGCCGGTGTATGCAAAGGTATACAGTCATTTATGGAGCGGTACTGGGAACGGTGTTTTATACAATTCTTCTTGCACTGACTGCGACAGATAGCGGTGCGGTGCAGATGACACAGACCCATGTCATGAATGCCTGCATATGTGTACTCAGTGGAATTGTGGGAACCATCCGCCTGAAGCGTGAAGTGAGGGGCGGATAGGCAGCAGGGAGCGCATTGCAGGCGTTACATTGGTGGAGTTGTGGATATAACAATTGCCCAAATTGAGCAAAGTGCCTATAAAACACGATTTTCAGCAAAAAAGCTTTGCATATTGAATATGCTGTGCTATAATAGCATGGATAGACGGGTCATTCCCAAAATAGGAGACAAAGGAGAGATTCTAATGAAGCATGTAAAGACATTAAATACAAGAAAGTTACAGAACACACTTAAGAAGGGTGGATGCGGCGAGTGCCAGACATCCTGCCAGTCCGCATGTAAGACTTCCTGCACAGTAGGAAACCAGACTTGCGAATCTTATAAGTAATCTTTTCATAATTAAGGTTTACTTGACCGCGTGCCTTGCGCGCGGTCTTTGTTTTGTGTAACAGAATAGATAATAGAGAGGAGAAATATTGTAGTGGTTCATCAATTTAAGAACAATGGCTATGATATTGTCTTGGATGTAAACTCAGGAGCGATCCATGTGGTGGATGATGTGACGTATGACGTCATTGCGATGTTTGAAGAACACACACCGGATGAAATCGTGCAGCAGTTGAAGGAGCAGTATCCGGAAGCGGAGATCAAAGAAGCAATCGATGAGGTTCTTGAACTTAAAAAGAACGAAGAATTGTTCACGGAGGATGTGTATAAGAGTCATATCCTTGACTTTAAGAAGAGACCGACAGTTGTGAAGGCGTTGTGCCTGCACATCGCACATGATTGTAACCTTGCATGTAAGTATTGCTTTGCAGAAGAAGGCGAATATCATGGACGCAGGGCACTGATGTCCTACGAGACAGGAAAGCAGGCTTTGGATTTCCTGATCGCAAATTCGGGAAGCCGTAAGAATCTGGAGGTCGATTTCTTCGGTGGCGAGCCGCTTATGAACTTTGATGTGGTAAAGCAGCTTGTGGCTTACGGACGTCAGCAGGAGAAGCTTCACGATAAGCATTTTCGTTTTACACTGACAACGAATGGTGTACTTCTGAATGATGAGGTTATGGAGTTTGCCAACAAGGAGATGGACAACGTCGTCTTAAGTATAGACGGACGTAAGGAGGTTCATGACCGTATGAGACCGTTCCGCAAGGGTGCGGGAAGCTACGATCTGATCGTTCCGAAGTTCCAGAAACTGGCAGAGAGCCGTAATCAGGAGCGCTATTATGTGCGTGGAACATTTACGCATTATAATACCGATTTTTCCAATGACGTACTGCATCTTGCGGATCTTGGATTCAAGCAGATTTCCGTTGAGCCGGTTGTTGCACAGCCGAGTGATGATTATGCTTTGACCGAGGAAGATCTGCCGGTGCTTTTTGCGGAATACGATAAGCTTGCAGCGGAGATGGTTCGCCGCAAGAAGGAAGGAAACGGATTTAACTTCTTCCATTTTATGATCGACTTAGAGGGCGGTCCTTGTGTGTACAAGCGTCTGTCCGGTTGCGGATCGGGAACCGAGTACCTTGCGGTAACACCGTGGGGAGACTTATATCCTTGCCATCAGTTTGTTGGTAACGAGGATTTCCTGATGGGCAATGTCTGGGATGGTGTCAAGCGCACCGATATCCGGGACGAGTTCAAGTGCTGCAATGTCTACGCGAAGGAGAAGTGCAGCAAGTGTTTCGCAAGATTTTACTGTAGTGGTGGATGTGCCGCAAACTCATACAATTTCCACGGAAGCATCACAGATGCCTATGATCTGGGCTGTGAACTTCAGAAGAAGCGTATTGAGTGTGCGATCATGATAAAAGCTGCGGAAGCGGAAAATTAAAGAATAGGAAGGAAACTAAGATGAAAAAAAGTAAGGGCGTCGTTATTATCGCGGTGATCTTAGCCTGCTTGATCGGACTTGGATACTATACAACCACGATAATGTCAATGACAAGCAAGAGTCAGGCAAAGACTGACAACAAGACAGAGTCTGAGGGTATCAAGCTCGGTCTTGACTTATCCGGTGGTGTTTCCATTACTTACCGGATTGTTGACAAGAATCCGACTAAGAAGGACTTAAATGACACAATCGCTAAACTTGAGGAACGTGCTGAGAGTTACAGTACCGAGTATTCGGTATATCCGGTCGGTGATGATCGTATCACGGTAGAGATTCCTGGTGTGTATGATGCGGATAAGGTTCTTCAGGATCTGGGAAGTCCGGGATCTTTATACTTTATCAAGCAGAAGGGTTCTGATGGAAACGATAACTATACATACGATCAGAACACAGAAGGTGGCTATAAGCTGAATAAGACTCTTGAGGAGCTTGAAGCTGATGGATCCATCCTTTTTGATGGTAACGGTGTAAAAGCTGCTACAGAAGGATATGAGAAGAGTTCACAGCTCAACTCCAATGAGCCGGTCGTACAGTTGACACTGAAAGATGATGCCGCTCAGATTTTCGGTGATGCTACAACCGCTGCATACGCTGCAGGCGAGACCATCGGTATCTACTACAATGATCACTTTATCAGTGTTCCGAGAGTATCCGCAGCAATCACAGATGGTAATTGTGTGATCAACGGTATGGCGGATTACGAGGAAGCGGAGCAGCTTGCGACATTTATCCGTGTCGGTGCCATCAACTTAAAGCTTGAGGAGTTAGAGTCTCAGGTTGTCGGAGCACAGCTCGGTGGACAGGCATTATCTTCCAGCGTGAAGGCGGCTATCATCGGTCTGATCCTGGTTATGATCTACATGATCCTCTGCTACGGTCTCTCTGGTGTTGTTGCATCGATCGGTCTTGGTATCTACACAACGATCGTTGTTGCTTTTGTATATCTGTTTGAAATTACACTTACACTTCCTGGTATCGCCGGTGTTATCCTCGGTATCGGTATGGCGGTGGATGCGAACGTTATTATCATCTCCCGTATCCGTGAGGAGATCGCAAATGGTAAGTCGGTTCTTACCGCAATCAAGGAAGGTTATAAGAAGGCGTTATCTGCTATCATCGATGGTAACGTTACAACCTTTATCGCAGCCCTCGTATTGATGTGGCTCGGATCCGGAACGGTTAAGGGATTTGCTTATACCTTAATGATTTCAATTGTTGTATCACTGTTTACAGCACTTATTATATCAAGACTTCTTAATCTTGCATTCTATGCAGTTGGCTGCCGTGACGAGAAATTTTATGGTCGTGCCAGAACTCGTCAGACAATCGATTTTATGAAAAACCGTGTAGTATTCTTTATTATTTCACTTGTTGTGATCGTGGCCGGTTTTGTTGGAATGATCGGATACGGTGCATCAGGACAGCATGCATTGAATTTCAGCCTTGAGTTTATGGGCGGTACTTCCATCTCTGCGGACTTTGGTAAGGATTACACGGTTGAAGAAGTTGAGAAGACCGTTGTTCCTGAGGTTGCCGCTGTTATTCATGATAATGCAATCCAGGCAAGTACCGTTAAGGGAAGCAACGTTGTTACGATTAAGACAAAGACATTAACACAGGATCAGCGTGAGGAAGTTGGTAACATGCTCGTTGACAAATTCAGTGTTGATGACTCTACGATTGAGACACAGAGTATCGGAGCTACTGTCAGTGGTGAGATGCGTAAGAATGCAATCTTGGCTGTTGTTGTAGCATGTATCTGTATGCTTCTGTACATCTGGTTCCGTTTCAAGGATCTGCGTTTCGCAGGCAGTGCGATCATTGCTTTGATCCACGATGTACTGGTTATGCTGACAGCATACGCTTTGATCCGTATTTCTGTTGGTAATACATTTATCGCATGTATGCTTACAATCGTCGGTTACTCGATCAACGATACCATCGTTGTATTTGACCGTATCCGTGAGAACATGCATGGAATGAAGAAGACGAACCCAGAGACACTTGCAGAGGTTGCGAACCGCTCACTGACACAGACACTGGCAAGAACAATCAACACATCCGTTACAACTATCGTAATGGTACTGTTACTGTTCATCTTCGGTGTATCTTCCATCCGTGAGTTCTCATTACCTCTTATGGTTGGTCTGATCAGTGGTACTTACTCATCCATCTTCATCGCTACCTCACTGTGGTATGTTATGAAGCTGCATCTTGGTAAGAACCGTCTCGTCAAGAAGAAATAAATAATTTAATTAAGACATGGGGGCTGTGGATTTTCCGCAGCCCTTATTTTAATCATAGGAAATTCCTTCCTATGATTAAAAACGCTCCGCGGGGAGGCGCAGCTCGCGGAGATGAAGTTTATGCTGAGCATACCGCTCGCGCGCGAAAGTGTGCGGCAAGCGCACACTTTAATACTTCCTCTTGATAAAAGGCATAGAAATGGATAGAATAGGGAAATAGAATGAAGACGCAAATCAGGCGAAATAAATAGAAAGTGGGAAAAACTATGAAATTACATCCGATTATCACCAGTCTGCTTGATACAGACGCATATAAGTTTTCGATGGGACAGGCTATCTACCATCAGTACTCGGATTATAAGACAACATGGACATTCAAGTGTAGAAATACAGATGTGCATTTTACACATGAGATGGTAGAGGAGATCAAGGCACAGATTAAGGCGTACTGCTCGCTGCAGTTCACAGAGGAAGAACTGGAATATCTTCACAACATTACCTGGATGAAGGGAAGCTATGTGGATTTCCTGCGTTTATGGAAGCCACGTTATGAGGACTTCTCCATCACGGAGGATGCAGAGTGTGGACTTTCTATCGAGACATTCGGTACGTGGTTAAACACATCCATGTATGAGATTCCGACACTTGCGATCGTCAACGAAGTGTATTTTCGGATGGCGTATGATTATGATACGCTTTTTGCATCATTCAAGACACGATTGGATGAGAAGATCAGGAAACTGGAAAGTGATGAATTTGAGCTGTCCGCATTCAGTGAGTTCGGACTTAGAAGACGCTTGTCGCTGGAGGCACAGAAGCTTGCGATACAGGCTTTAGCATCAGCAAATTACAATGGTAAGTCCACATTCGTCGGAACGAGTAACGTGATGCTTGCGAAGGAACTAAAACTTGCACCGGTCGGAACGATGGCGCATGAGTGGATCATGTGTGTCGGACAGGGTAACCACAAGCACAATCCGGCATACTCTAACTGGTACGCGCTGGATGCCTGGGTGAAGGAGTACGGCGTGTTAAATGGTATTGCATTGACCGATGCGATTACGACCGACTGTTTCTTAAGAGACTTTAAACTGACCTATGCGACTCTTTTCAGCGGAGTCCGCCACGACAGTGGCGATCCGATCGAGTGGGGCGAGAAGATGATCGCACACTATAAGGCGTTCGGCATCGATCCGATGACAAAGACACTCTTGTTCAGTGATTCGCTTGACTTTGAGCGTGCGACCATGATTGAGAAGCATTTCAAAGGCAAGGCAAAAGTTGCATTCGGTATCGGCACATATATTTCTAATGATACCGATGTACCGCCACTCAACATTGTCATGAAGACGACCTTCTGCAACGGAATGGATGTTGCGAAGATCTCCGATGTCAAGGGCAAAGGTATGTGCAAGAATGAGGCATACGTTGAGTACCTGCAGAGATGCATCGACTGGCGTATGGAAAACGAGAAGGTGAAATAAGATGATTTTCGACAGTTGGACAAAGGCGCTGATCTATTTTTGCATTATGAATGTACTGGGACTCGTTGTGATGGGTGCAGACAAGTGGAAAGCGAAGCACAACGCCTGGCGCATTCCGGAAAAAACGCTTTTTCTAGTGAGTATCTTAGGCGGAAGCGTCGGAACCTGGGCGGGGATGTATCTGTTCCGGCATAAGACAAAGCACTGGTATTTTGTGGTGGGAATGCCGCTGATCCTCGCTATACAGATTGTAATTGCGCTTGTGGTATGGAGGATGTAGATATGTTTGCTTATTATTTTGCAATCATATCCATATAGCGGTCAAAGTTGTGGAGTTTACTGTGGCAACGGTTGGTCGAACAATCTATGCCATCTTCAGCAGAATTGGCTATTGTTATCGTATCGGTGGAGATGAATTTGCGGCAATCACAACGATTCCGGTGAGTGAGGCGGATGCAATGATGTATGAGAGAAAACGCAAGAACAAGGGCTTACGCCAGTAGGCTCTTGTTTTTTTGCGCTTTATACAAGGTAAATTAAGTCCTAATGTGAATCAATGCTTTCTGTTTTTTGAATTTTTCTATTCCTTTTCTTCACTTATAATGATTACAAAATTATAGTAAGGGGAGAAAAATGATGGAAGTAAATGATTTAAGATCATCGATCGAGTTGCTAAAACAGATGGAGCATCAGTTAGTTGAAACCGATATTGAAGTTGATCCGGAAGCGGAGCTCGCAGGTGTATACCGCCACGTGGGTGCAGGAGGAACGGTTATGCGCCCGACAACAGTCAACGGACCGGCGATGCTTTTTCATAATATCAAGGGGCATAAGGATGCGCGTGTACTGATCGGACTTCTTGCCAGCAGAGAGCGCGTGGCGGCGTTGCTCGGCTGCAGAAAGGAAGAGCTTGGCAAGCTGCTTTGTGACGCCGCGCTTCATCCCATTGAACCGATCGTAACAGACAAGAAAGCGTCTTGTCAGGAAGTAATCCATCGTGCGACGGATGCGGATTTTGATCTGTATCAATTGATTCCGGCACCGACCAATACGCCGGTCGACGCAGGACCTTATATCACGATGGGAATGTGTTATGCGACGCACCCGGACACAGGACTTTCCGATGTGACGATTCACAGAATGTGTATTCAGTCCAAAGATGAATTGTCTATATTCCTGCAGCCGGGCAGTCGACACATCGGAGCCATGGCGGAGCGTGCAACGGAATTAAACGAGCCGCTTCCCATCTCTGTATCAATCGGTGTGGATCCGGCAATTGAGGTTGGTTCCTGCTTCGAGCCGCCGACGACACCGCTTGGATACAATGAGTTGTCGATTGCAGGTGCGCTCAGAAAGAAACCGGTGGAGCTTACGCCTTGTATCTCGATTAAAGAGAATGCGATCGCCAACGCAGAATACGTGATCGAAGGTGAGATCCAGCCGGGCGTAAAGGTGATCGAGGACCAGAATACGCGCACCGGATATGCGATGCCGGAGTTCCCAGGATATAATGGAGCGGCGAGTCATGAGTGCTGGCTGATCAAGGTGAAGGCTGTTACCCATAGAAGAAACCCGATCATGCAGACTGTGATCGGACCGAGTGAGGAACATGTGAACCTTGCAGGCATTCCGACGGAGGCAAGCATCTACAATATGATCAATAAGGCATTGCCGGGCAAAGTTACGAACGTCTATGCACATCCATCCGGAGGCGGCAAATATATGGCAATCCTGCAGTGCAAAAAGACAGTGCATACCGATGAGGGAAAGCAAAGACAGGCTGCGCTGCTCGCGTTCAGTGCGTTCCCGGAGTTGAAACATGTGATCCTGGTCGATGAGGATGTGGATATCTTCGACACGAGAGATGTTCTGTGGGCGATGAACACGAGGTTTCAGGGAGACAGAGACATGATCACAATCCCAGGCGTGCGGTGTCATCCGCTCGATCCGAGTTCCAATCCGCAGTACAGCCCGAATATCTGGGATAAAGGAATCAGCTGTAAAACGATTTTTGACTGCACGGTTCCGTTTGCATTAAAGGATAAGTTCGTGCGGGCAAAATTTATGGATATCGACGAAGAAAAATGGAGGGAATTCCTATAGGATGGAGACTATGAGAAGAATATTAGTTGGAATCAGCGGAGCGTCCGGCGCGCCGATCGCAATACGACTGCTGCAGCGGCTGAAAGAAATGTCCGATGTTGAGACACATCTTGTCATGACGCGCGGGGCAAAACTTACGATTGAGCAGGAAACAGAAGCGACCGTGGATCAGGTAAAAAAACTGGCAGATGTTGTATATGAGAATGAAGAGATTGGATCCAGACCGGCATCCGGAAGTTTTTCAATCGACGCAATGATCATCGTTCCGTGTTCGATGAAGACGGTGGCTGGAATTGCCGGCGGATATAGTGACAATCTGCTTTTGCGCGCAGCAGATGTTGTCATCAAGGAAGCGCGTCCCTTATTTCTTGTTGCCAGAGAATCACCGCTTAGCCCGATTCATCTAAGAAATCTTCAGGAACTGAGCATGATGGGGGTACAGATTGTCCCGCCAATGATCAGTTATTATCAGAAATATCAGACAATCGAGGAGTGGACGGACAATTTTGTTGAACGCCTGCTCGGCAAATTAGGGGTGCAAAACCATATGCAGACGTGGGAAGGAATGTGAGTATGGAAATCATCGTATTGGGGAAACCAATCCACATTTTTCTAAGCAAAACAAGTTGGGGCATCGATGTGCTGATCACCGGAGGTGACAGGCCACACATCGGCGCGGTGAGTGTTGTTGATGATCAGGGACATCTGCATACGCAAGTGTTCGAGGGTCATAAGGACGATTTCATCAGTGAGGAGTGGGCAAAGACTTTGCACGAGCAACATCAGGTGCCGGTCGTCGTCTCGGTTGGAATCCATTATGATGGAATTGATCCGGCTGGAATAAAAATGATCGTGAGGACGCTGCGGAAACAGCTGGATAGTATCGTAACAGATATGTGTGGAGAACATGAAAACGGACAGACGTAGACGAGGGCTACTGCCTGTCCGACCGATTACGTAAAGAGGTTGTCGTTGCACAGATCAACGAAAAGCTGCGCATTCTTAGAGAGAGGTTTATCGTTGCGGTAACAGATGGAAATCTGCGAGGAAATCACTGGCGTGATCGGCACGATACACCACGGAGCATCCGTCTGTTTCGGACCGTTTTCCGGAAGCTTCAGATGCGCATCCATCAGGAGTGCCACACAGTTCTGATTTGTCACCATATCAAGTATGGAATCAATGCGGTGGCTGGTAAACACGATGTTGGGAACGAAGTTGGCGTTCTGGCACGCATTCATCGAAATCTGGTACATTAAAGATCCTTCCTTGATGAAGCAGAACCGGTCATCTTTCAGCTGCTGGAGTGTGATGGAAGATGCGCCTGCCAATGGATGACTGATTGGAAGGAGTGCGACCAACTGATCCTTCAGGTAAGGAATACGTGTGACAAGTGTGTCGTTTAAAAAGTTTTTCTCAAATGTAGCCTTGTCCTCGCGCTGGAAAATAATCTCACAGCTCTCATTCTCGAGGTAGTGCATCAGGTGCATGGGATCGTCTTCGGTGATACGGATCGTCGCATCCGGATACAGCGTCTGAAACTGTGAGAGCAGCTGTGTGATATGATACTGTGGCATCGAAGGAAAGGCACCGATCGTGAGAAGACCATTTTCGATATTGCGCATGCGCTGTAGCGTTTGTTTTCCTTCAAATTCAAAATGCGTGATCGACTTGGCATACGGTAAGAAAGCCTGCCCGTAGCTCGTCAGTTCCACTCTTCGTGTGGTGCGCGAAAACAGATCAATCCCAAGATCTGTCTCAAGGTTCTTAATGTGTTTGGATAATGTCGACTGGTTCATGTATAACCGGTCGGAAGCTTCCCAGAAGTTTTTGGTCTCTGCGAGAACGACAAACTCTTTTAAATAATCCGTATTCATAGGATACCTGTCCTTTTAAGTCGTATTTTGACTTAATTCTAGCGGAAGCCGAATTGTTTGTCAACGAACCACAAAATATAATAAGAGTATCAAAACAACACAGACGAGGGAGGTTTTTCGTATGGAAAACAAAAAAAGAGTGCCGCTTATGAATAAAGTGGCATATGGAATTGGAACCGGTGGTGGATGTATCTTCAATCAGATCGCAGCCGCGTTTCTTTTGAATTATTACACGGACACGGCTTTGATCGGAGCAGGAGCCATTGCAACAATGTTTCTGGTCTGCCGTATTTTTGACGGTGTGACGGATCTGGTTATGGGTGGAATCGTTGATAAGACGTCAAGCAGACTTGGCAAAGCAAGACCGTGGCTGATCGCATCAGCACCACTCACATTGCTTGGAATTATTCTTCTTATGAATGTTCCACTTGGATGGAGCGAAGGTGGCAAACTGGCATATGCATACATAACTTATATTTTTATGAGTTGTATCGTATACACCATTTATGGTATCTCAAACACCGCTTTGCTGCCACTGATGACGCGTGACAAAAATGATTCGACGATGCTTGCAACATTTTCTGCTTTGGGAAATAACATCATCGGTCTGATCGCAGGATCTGCAATCACTCCACTTGTTCTGCATTGTGGATGGAAAGTTTCAAGTATCATTTTTGGTGTAGTTGCCTGCATTTTAATTCTGTTTTCTGGTCTTTTGAATAAAGAGATGGAAAACGAGGAGGAGGCTAAGGAGAGAGCAAGCGTTCCAATGAGCCAGCAGCTTCCTGCAACATTGAAGAATAAGTATTTCTGGCTTCTGCTGTTACTCGGTGCAGTTTCAATGCTTATGAATGCAAACGCGATCGGCGCACAGATTTTCTATTGTAACATGGTACTTGGAAATCCGATGTTTATGTCGGTTCTGATGACTGCTGGACAGCTCCCGGGTATTCTAATTCTGTTCCTTATGCCCGCAATCTCAAAGAAATGGGATAAGAAAACATTCTTGTTACTTGGAGCCGTGTTGATCGTAGTGGGATTTGCAATCACTGGATTTGCTGGGGATAATACAACTATGATCATTGTGGGAACGGTAATCCGTTCACTTGGCGTCGGACCGATTCTCTCAGCAGTCTTTGCACTCGTGCCGGACGTTGTAGAGTATGGAAACTGGAAATTCGGCATTCGTTCCGAGGGATTGATCTCATCCGCTCAGTCTATTGGATCCAAGATCGGTATCGGTATCGGAAGTGCTCTCACAGGTTGGATTCTTTCAGCAGTTGGTTATAAGCCTAATATAGAGCCGACAGCAAAGATTATTAGTGCTGTTAAATTTGATTACACATGGATGGGAGCCATCCTTGGTGTTGTAATTCTTGTGATTGTTCTGTTATTGGATGTAGAAAAATATGCAGATCAATATAATAAAAATGCATAAAACAAGGTAATGAAAAAGAGGTAGTAATATGTACGATTTAACATTTGACCCGGAAAAATATGAGGTAAAAACATGTGAATTTGGAGAGCGCAAGGTTACATACCGCGCGTTTGAACACATCGTTTATTGTGCAAATCCAGTGAGCAAGGTGCAGACATTAAATATCTATGTGCCGGAGTGCTATTATGAAGGCGGAGAAATCAATGGATATTCGCTTCACACAGCACCGATTTTTGCGCCGAATACTGTTGGCGGATATATGGAAGGCCCGGCGATGGAAGTTGGAATTGACAAATTTAACCACAAGCCAAATTCCGCATTTGAAGCTTTGCTCCACGGATATGTTGTGATGTGTGCGGGCATCAGAGGTCGCAACACTGGTATGAAGTCAAAGGAATTTTTCGTTGGTGGTGCAGGTGATGAGACTGCATCGCAGGAGGAAAAGCTTACCGGCCGCGCACCGGCGATCATTGTGGATATGAAGGCCGCGATCCGCTACATGCGTCACAATGCCAGAAAAGTTCCGGGCGATGTAGAAAAAATCGTGACAAACGGTACATCTGCCGGAGGAGCACTGTCTGCGTTGGCCGGAGCAACCGGAAATGCGAAGGATTACGAACCGTACTTGAACGAGATCGGTGCAGCGGACGAACGCGACGATATCTTTGCCGCAAACTGTTATTGCCCGATTCATAACTTAGAGCACGCGGATGCTGCATATGAATGGCTTTTTGCGAAGGAGCCTGTATATCATATGATGAAGTTTAAGATGAGTCCGGAAGGTCCGAAGATGGTTCCGGATGTAGGAGAACTTAGCCCGGAACAGAAGGAATTGTCAGCTGAATTGAAGGCAGAATTTCCGGCTTATGTCAATTCGCTGGATCTCCGTGATCAGGACGGTGAGGCGCTGACACTTGATGCAGACGGCGAGGGTTCTTTTAAGGATTATGTGATGAGTTTCGTGCTGGCTTCGGCAACGAAGGAGAAGGCAACACACGATTCGCAGAATCGTCTGTCGGATCTTGCGGTTGCAGGCAGTGCAATCGAGGAACAAGATTATATCTCTTATGAGGGAGCGCAGGCGAGCCAGCTTGATGTGGACGCATACGTTGCCAGGATTACACGTATGAAGCCGGTTCCGGCGTTCGATGCCTTAACGTTAAACAGTCCGGAAAATGAAGAGTTCGGTGATGACAAAGTGATGGCAAGACATTTTACTGATTTCTCGCTTCGCCACTCCAAGGCAGGTGGAAAGAAGGCGGATGCCTCGGTCATCAGGCTTTTGAATCCGACGGCGTTCATCGGAGAGTGTGATACTACGAAGCATTGGAGAATCCGACACGGAGCCTTCGACCGGGATACTTCGATCGCGATTCCGGTAATCCTTGCAACACTATTGAAGAACAAAGGGTATGACGTAGACTTTGCGTTGCCTTGGGGGCTTCCGCATAGCGGCGATTATGATCTAAAGGAGGCGTTTGCCTGGATCGATCAGATCGCAAAATAAATAAGACTTTGGAACATGCAGCGAACGATTGATTTGCTGCATGTTTTTTCTATATTTATAATGAAAAATGCGAAAATAGTATAAAATTTTTGAATGTAAAAGTTAAGAAAAATGGATTTACATTTTCGGGTGAAAGTGCTACGATAGTGGCGCAGTAAGCGAAAATTAAAAAATAAGAAGGAGGCGAATGATATGGACAGTTGTGATAGTCATAGTCGAAGGACATATAACGGTGGAATAGACTGGGATTATTGTAAGTGTCTGTAGATGCGCCTTTTATCCATATAAGCCGATCCACCGTCAGGGATGTCACAACCGTATGTGTTTGTGTAGCATTTGGCTACGGTGGATTTTTTATGCCCTTTTTTAGGGAGAATGGAGGCTTATTATGAGAAAAGAAGTATTAAAAGAACCAAAGTTTACAGAAGATATTGTATCTATCATCCGAAGCGGTCTTGGAAGAGAACAGCTGATCGAGAAACTGAGTGATTATCACGAGAAGGATATCGCGCAAAGCTTTGCTTTCCTGACAAGGGAGGAACGAAAGGCGTTATATGATACGCTTGGAGCAGAATGGATATCCAATATCTTTTCTTATATTGAGGAGCCGCAGGCTTATATCGAGGAACTGGGGATTGACAAGCTGGCAGAAGTCATCAATGAGATGGATTCGGATGATGCGGTAGATCTCTTAGAAGACATTGACGAGAGTGTTAAGGTGAAGCTGCGCCCGATTCTCGATGAAGATGTCAAGGCAGATATTCAGCTGATTCATTCCTATGATGAGGATGAAATCGGAAGTCTCATCACAACGAATTTTGTCTGTATATCCAAGAATTTAAGTATTCGGCAGGCGATGAGAGAGCTTGTCCGCCAGGCGGGTGAGAACGACAATATTTCTACAATCTACGTCGTGGATGCTTCGGATACATTCTGTGGAGCAATCGACCTCAAGGATCTGATTGTTGCAAGAGAACATGATGAATTGGATGATCTGATCAGTTATTCTTATCCGTATCTGCTGGATCATGAGAAGATTGCGGATAGCATCGAGAAGATCAAAGATTATGCGGAGGATTCCCTCCCGGTATTGAACGGTAAGCGGGAACTGATCGGTATTCTGACTGCGCAGGACGTGATCGAGGCAGTTGATGATGAGATGGGAGAGGACTATGCGAAATTAGCCGGTTTGACCGCGGAAGAGGATTTGAAGGAGACCACGCTCGAAAGCATGAAAAAGCGTATGCCATGGCTGATCGTACTGCTTTTTCTCGGAATGGGTGTATCGACGGTTGTCGGAGCGTTTGAGGGCGTTGTTGCAGCGCTTCCGATCGTGATCTGCTTCCAGTCCCTGATTCTGGATATGGCCGGAAACGTCGGAACACAGTCACTCGCAGTCACAATCCGCGTGCTTATGGACGAGGATCTGGCGGGAAAAGATAAGCTGAGTCTTGTTGTCAAGGAGATGAAGGTTGGATTCAGCAACGGGCTTTTGCTTGGCGTGCTTGCACTCCTTTGTCTTGGCGTATATATTAAAGTATTCAAAGGTTATACCATCTATCAGGCCTTTATGGTGTCCGGCTGCGTCGGAATATCGCTGCTTGTGGCGATGATCATTTCGAGCCTTGTCGGAACAATGGTTCCGCTGTTCTTCCACAAGATTAAGGTGGATCCGGCCGTTGCTTCCGGTCCGCTGATCACAACCGTGAATGATCTGGTGGCAGTTGTAACATATTATGGATTGGCATGGGTGCTTTTGATCCAGTGTCTGCATTTTGTGTAGATGTGTGTTTCTTATGATTTCCTTAGTATTTCGCGAAATCATTGAAGTGAATCGATGAAAAATATAGAATGAAATTAGAAGATTATGATAGAAATATGCGCAGGGAGAGAGGGAAATATGAGAGAACGGAAAAGATGGATCGCATTAGGAGTGACGCTTACGCTTGGAGTAGCTTCTCTGGCAGGATGTGGAACGAAAAATACCACAAAGGATCATAGCGCGGTTGAAGAAAGTTCTCAGAATCCAGATACAGAACCAACAACGGAGCAGGCGTCCGATGCAGAGACGACGATTGATGCAGAATTAAGAGAATTGGAGAACAAAGCGCAGGTCATCAATGATCAGCTGGAAGACGGTTCTCTCTCGCAGGGAGATATGAATCAGCTTTCCGCAGAATTATATGCTTTGTGGGATGATGAGTTAAACTCAATCTGGAAACGCATTAAGAATAAGCTGGATGCCGACGCGATGGAGGCACTTACAAAAGAGGAGCGTGCTTGGGTTCAGGAGAAGGAAAAACAGGTTAAGGATGCCGGCAGCGAATGGGAAGGCGGATCCGGTCAGCCGCTGGCAGAGAATACAGAAGCTGCTAATCTGACAAGAGAGCGTGTGTATGTGCTTGCGGAGTATTTAAAGTAATTTACTGCATTACGTTATTGCAACAAAGCAGACAATCTGCTACAATCGTTGTAACAGGCGTATCGCGCCCAATCAATATAACGCAAAGGAGTAGAATTATGTACACAATGGAAGATATTCAGGCAGTAGATCCTGAGATCGCAGCAGCCATTCAGGCAGAATTTGACAGACAGAACAGCCACATTGAGCTGATCGCATCAGAGAACTGGGTAAGCCCGGCGGTTATGTCCGCTATGGGAAGTATTCTGACGAACAAGTACGCAGAAGGTTATCCGGGAAAGCGTTATTATGGCGGGTGCGAGTGCGTAGATGTCGTAGAAGAACTGGCACGCGAGCGTGCAAAGAAACTTTTCGGATGTGAGTATGTTAATGTGCAGCCACATTCCGGTGCACAGGCAAATATGGCAGTACAGTTTGCAATCTTAAAACCGGGCGACACCATCATGGGCATGAACCTTGACCACGGTGGACACTTGACGCACGGATCGCCGGTTAATTTCTCTGGAACCTATTTTAACGTAGTTCCTTACGGAGTTAATGACGAGGGATTTATCGATTACGATAAGGTAAGAGAGATCGCTTTGGAGTGCAAGCCGAAGATGATCATCGCCGGAGCATCGGCTTATGCCCGCACGATCGACTTCAAGAAATTCCGTGAGATCGCGGACGAAGTCGGTGCAGTCCTTATGGTTGATATGGCACATATCGCAGGACTGGTTGCAGCAGGACTTCATCCAAGCCCAATCCCATATGCGGATGTCGTGACAACCACAACACACAAGACACTTCGTGGCCCGCGTGGAGGAATGATTCTCTGCAGCGAGGAAGTAAATAAAAAATACAATTTCAATAAGGCAATTTTCCCGGGAACGCAGGGTGGCCCGCTCATGCATGTGATCGCGGCCAAGGCGGTATGCTTCGAGGAAGCATTAAAGCCTGAGTTCAAGGAATACCAAACACAGATCGTGAAGAACGCACAGGCTCTGTGTAAGGGATTGCAGGCGCGTGACATCAAGATTGTATCCGGCGGAACGGATAACCATCTGATGCTTGTTGACTTAACACCATACGAGCTTACCGGAAAAGTCGTTGAGAAGCTTCTTGATTCTGCTCATATTACAGCGAACAAGAATACGATCCCGAACGATCCACAGAAGCCGTTCGTAACAAGCGGAATCCGTCTTGGAACACCGGCTGCTACCTCAAGAGGATTAAAGGAAGACGATTTTGATCAGGTTGCAGAGGCAATCGCAATGCTCATCAAGAATGGTGAGGCAGCAGTCGAGGATGCCAAGGCAATCATTAAGACATTAACTGACAAGTATCCACTATAGTTCAGACAACATCAAATCACTTTGCTGATTTGGTGTGCATGAAATTGGGAAGCAGGCCAACGAATATGCCCATCGTCGAAGACGATTTGGAATGGCATATTCGGTCATGTTCACAGGGACTGTGAACATGACAAGTATCCACTTCAGCCAATGCATTAAAATGCGCTTGCTTTTTGGTATACAAGAGGCTATAATAGCAGAAGATAAGTAAGAAGCGATGACGGAAACTACGATTTTGAATCTTTTCAGAGAGCCGGTGGCTGGTGTGAACCGGTAAGCAGGAGAAATCTTTCCACTTCCTGAGCTGGCAGTGAAAGCTGCAAGGTTCGTACCCTTTAACGTACGTGAGAGGCTTCGTAAGGAGCAACTTGGGTGGTACCGCGGAAAGTATTTCATGACCTTTCGTCCCAGATGAAGAATCTGGGGCGAAGGGTCTTTCTTTTATTTCTGAATAAAAGATTACACATGTTTGGATGAATGCTTGGCGCATGTCATGATGGTTGCGGGAAGTCGTGAAATTTGCTTTTTAAAAATCATATTTACTAATAGGAGGATGTCATGATTGATTTAAAATTTTTAAGAGAGAACCCGGAAGTTGTTAAGGAGAACATTAAGAAGAAATTCCAGGATCACAAGCTTCCACTCGTTGATGAAGTGATCGAGCTGGATGCAAAGGCTCGTGCCGCACAGGCAGAGGCAGATGAGCTTCGTGCAAACAAGAACAAGATCTCCAAGCAGATCGGTGCTCTGATGGCACAGGGAAAGAAGGAAGAGGCTGAGGCTGTCAAGGCTGAGGTCGCTGCAAACGCTACACGTTTGACTGAGCTTGAGGCACAGGAGAAGGAACTCTCCGAGAAGGTTACCAAGATTATGATGACCATCCCGAACATCATCGATCCTTCCGTTCCAATCGGAAAAGACGATAGCTGCAACGTAGAGATCGAGAAGTTTGGCGAGCCGGTTGTTCCGGATTTTGAGATTCCATATCACACAGACATTATGGAACGTTTCGACGGCATCGACCTTGATGCAGCAGGAAAGGTAGCCGGAAACGGATTCTATTACCTGATGGGTGACATCGCAAGAATTCATTCCGCAGTCATCTCTTACGCAAGAGATTTCATGATCGACCGCGGATTTACTTACTGTGTACCGCCTTTTATGATCCGTTCCAATGTCGTAACAGGCGTTATGAGTTTCGACGAGATGGATGCCATGATGTATAAGATTGAGGGCGAGGATCTCTACCTGATCGGAACCTCTGAGCATTCCATGATCGGTAAATTCATCGACACGATCAACGATGAGGAGAAGCTTCCATACACACTGACAAGCTACTCTCCATGCTTCCGTAAGGAAAAAGGCGCTCATGGTATCGAGGAGCGTGGTGTATATCGTATCCATCAGTTCGAGAAGCAGGAGATGATCGTTGTCTGCAAGCCGGAAGAGTCTAAGGTTTGGTATGACAAGTTATGGCAGAACACCGTTGATCTGTTCAGAAGCCTTGATATCCCGGTTCGTACACTTGAGTGCTGCTCCGGAGATCTGGCTGACCTTAAGGTGAAGTCCTGCGACGTTGAGGCATGGTCGCCACGCCAGAAGAAATACTTCGAAGTAGGTAGCTGTTCAAACCTCGGTGATGCACAGGCAAGACGTCTTAAGATCCGTGTGAAAGGCAAAGATGGCAAGAAGTACTTTGCACACACCTTGAACAACACGGTTGTTGCTCCGCCACGTATGCTGATCGCATTCCTTGAGAACAACCTGAATGCAGACGGATCGGTCAACATTCCTAAGGCTTTACAGCCATACATGGGTGGAATCGAGAAAATCGTGCCTAAGCACGAATAATCCAGAAAGGGAAAAGATGGAAGATACGAATAAGCTTCAGGAGGAATGCACACACAACTGCATGACCTGCGGGCACGGATGCAGCGAGAACTCAGACGGTGTCGGCTTATTTGAAAAGGCGCTAAACGGTCTGAGTGACATCGATAGTGGGGAACTCCTTGCAGCATTGCAGCAGATCGGCGCAGATAGCAGTGAGGAGAATTAGCAATGTCACGTGTGAAAGCATTCTTAAAAAGAAAAAATATTGAAATTTCGGCGAAACGTTACGGCATCGATGCGCTGTCTGCGATGGCGCAGGGATTGTTTGCCTCTCTTTTGATGGGAACGATCCTTTCAACGCTCGGTGAGCAGGCAGGAATCGAGCTCCTTGTCACGATTGGTGGATATGCGAAAGCAGCGACCGGTCCGGCGATGGCGGTGGCAATCGGACTTGCCTTACAGGCTCCGCCGCTCGTTCTGTTCTCGCTGGCAGCAGTGGGAACCGCGGCGAACGCATCGGAGGTAGCCGGAGCGGGCGGACCGCTTGCGGTACTGATCGTAACGATTTTTGCGGCAGAATTCGGTAAAGCAGTTTCCAAGGAGACGAAGATCGATATTCTGGTAACGCCTTTTGTCACGTTGTTTGTCGGAATCGGTCTTGCTCTCTGGTGGGGACCGGGTATCGGTTTCGTTGCAAGCGGCGTGGGTAATGCGATCATGTGGGCGACAGAACTGCAGCCGTTTTTGATGGGAATCATCGTGTCGGTGCTTGTCGGTATCGCACTGACGCTTCCAATCAGCAGCGCGGCGATCTGTGCGGCGTTAAGTCTTACCGGACTTGCCGGTGGTGCAGCGCTTGCAGGCTGTTGTGCGCAGATGGTTGGATTTGCAGTCATGAGTTTTAAGGAGAACCGCTGGGGTGGACTTGTCGCACAGGGCATCGGAACCTCAATGCTGCAGATGGGCAACATTGTCAAGAAGCCGCTTATCTGGATTCCGGCAATCCTGACTTCTGCGATCACAGGACCGATTGCAACCTGCGTTTTCCAGCTTAAGATGAACGGTGCAGCAGTTGCATCCGGTATGGGAACCTGCGGACTGGTCGGACAGATTGGTGTGTACACCGGCTGGCTTGCCGATATCGCAGCAGGCGAGAAGACGGCGATTACCGCATTTGACTGGATCGGACTGATCATGGTCTGCTTCGTTCTGCCGGCAGTTCTGACCTGGTTGTTCGGATGGTTTTTCCGCAAGATGGGCTGGATCAAGGAGAACGATCTGAAATTGGATCTGTAATTGAATAACTTTGGAGCATAAGGCATTCATGTTTGGTAGTGATACCAGGAATGAATGCTTTTTTGCTCGGAATGAATCGAGTCGGATGAAACCGAATAAAATCAAATTTGATATATTATAAGAAGGATGAAAGATGGAATCAACAGAATATACAAAATAGGTCGCCTGCTGGGGTAACGCAACCTCGATTACTGATCAAAAAGAAGCCATGTATGCGAAAAACATTACGTTGCGCTATCCGATCCGGATGGTGTTTGATGGATGTGCACTCCGGCTGCATTTTTCCAATCTGACGGGAACGGAGCCGGTCACACTGAGTAAAGTTTATATTGAGCAGACAACGGTTACATTTGGTGGAGAGAAGTCCGTCTTGATCGAGCCGGGAAAAGAAGTGACAAGCGATGAGATTGCTTATGAGGTGAAGGCGGGAACGGATGTCAATGTGAGCGTTTATCTGGGCGAGATCACGCAGATGAATGCTGGTGTATTGATCACAGGACCACTGTCCAAGGGGCAGTATGCATATGGCGATCATGCCTTGGAGGAAGGACTTCCGGCGGATGACACGAGAAATACAAACTGGTTTTATTTTCTAAATACGGTGGATGTATTAACAAAAGCAGAAAATCACGCGTTTATCTGTTATGGAGATTCGATCACCGCACAGTCATGGCCGGATGATCTGGCAATCCGGTTGTGGAACGAAGGCATTCGAAACGTAGCCATAATCCGGCGTGCAGTAAGCGGAACGCGTATTTTGCGACAGTATGACTGCATTACCTATGCGGCATATGGATTAAAAGGCGCAACGAGATTTCCAATTGAGATGGAAGCTGCCGGAGCGGACGCGGTGCTGATCCAGCATGGAATTAATGACATTATCCATCCGGTAGGTGTGGAGGTTAATCAGTTCCGGCCTTGGTCGGATATGCCAACTTCTGCCGATCTGATTGCCGGAGTTGAGGATATTTATATCCGGTATGCAAAAGAAAAAGGTTACAAGGTATACGGCGGAACACTGCTCCCAATCTATGGGTGGCGCACGTATGCACCATTCCGGGAAGAAATCAAAAATGAATTTAATCATTGGATCCGGACGACCGATAAATTTGACGGATATGTGGATTTTGAAGAGGCTGTCAGGGACGAAAATCATCCGGAGGCTTTTGCCGAAGGAAATGATAGTGGGGATCATCTTCACCCAAGCGAAAAGGCGTATGAAATCATGGCTGGGGCAATTCCGGCAGAGTGGTTTTTCTAGACCGAACAAAGGAATCTATAGATTGACAAAATTTTGTCAAAGTGTTACGATTGGAATATCAGAGTGAATACTTCATTGGGAGGTATTGCATACAATCATAGGAGGATTTATACAATGAGCGAATTTAAGAATTTGACACTTGATGTTGCTGATGGCATCGCCGTACTTGCAATCTCAAGACCGGCTGCATTAAATGCATTAAACAGTGAGACTCTTGACGAGTTAAACGTATGCCTTGGAGAAATCGAGAAGAACGATGATATCAAGGTTGTTATCTTAACCGGTGGTCCGGATAAGAAGGGTAACGAGTTCAAGTCATTCGTTGCAGGCGCTGACATCGCTGAGATGGTGAATTTTACAGCTCCGGAAGCACGTGCATTCGGTATCAGAGCATCAGAGCCATTCTTTAAGTTACAGAATATGCGTCAGGTTACAATCGCTGCTGTCAACGGTTTTGCACTTGGCGGCGGATGCGAGATCTCTATGAGCTGTGATATCCGTATCGCAAGCGAGAACGCAATCTTCGGACAGCCTGAGTGTGGTCTTGGAATTATCCCGGGATTCGGTGGAACACAGAAGCTTGCCCGTCTTGTAGGTATGGGACGTGCGAAGGAAATGATCTTCACATGCGATAACATCGATGCAAACGAAGCATACCGTATCGGTCTTGTAAACAAAGTTGTAGCGAAGGAAGAGCTTATGCCAACCGCTAAGGCTATGGCAGCTAAGATCATCTCTAAGGGAAGCTACGCAGTATCGGTTGCTAAGGCTGCAATCAACAACGGATATGACATGGATATCAAGAACGCTGTTGAGATGGAAGCAAACCTGTTCGGTGTTGTAAATGATACACATGACAAGAAGGAAGGAATGGGTGCTTTCTTAGAGAAGAGAGCTGCTACATTAACTGATTTTTAAAATACATACAATGCAGAGTCAAGGCCGATGCGAGTATTCGCATCGGTCTTTTTGTCAATAACCGGATAGGAATAGCTACTTAAAAAGAAGGAGCCTCCGCTTAGCGGAAACTCCTTCTTTTAAGCATATGAAAAATGGAAATTACTGCTTATCTGTAATGCCGAATGCCTGCTGGCGAATATACGGTACTGCGATCAGTGCCGGATAAAGCACTGCGGAGATGATCAGTCCGCCGACACCCTGAATGATGTTGGCAGGAATGCTTTCGAAAGCTCCGGCTCCATAGATGAAGAATTCGCATATGAAGTAGCCGCCTGCAACAAAAACGATATCAATCACACCGCCGAGAAGGACACCAGCGTAACGCATTTTGTTGGATTTACCGATTGCACGGTAAACAAGTCCGGTTGCCAGTGCAATCAGTCCTTTGATAACGAAAGTGATCGGAACATAAATAAAATATCCGCCGATCAGGTCTGCCATACAGGAACCAAGGCCGGCTGCAGCAAATCCGTACCATGGTCCTAAGACTACTCCGGAAAGGATGACAATGGCATCTCCGACATGGATGTATCCGCCTGTGCCAGGGGTTGGAATTTTCATGATCATTGTGGCAATGCATGCCAAAGCTGCAAATAAAGCGGTTAAAATCAATTTTTTTAATTTTTCGTTTGTCATAACAAATCCTCTTTTCTGTTTTTTTATCAATATAGCGCATGCTTGGACTCTAGAAAAGAACCAAATTTAATAAAAATTACAAGACCAGATTTTTGGATGCCTTCCGTACCACTCGTTGAATTATTTTGCGTTTACGTTGCATTACATGAATGCTTGTGTTACAATACAGTTACTTAAGAAAAGTGAATAGAAATCTTCAGGGCAGGGTGAGATTCCCTACCGGTGGTATAGCCCACGAGCCGTTAGGCATGATTCGGTGAGATTCCGAAGCCGACAGTATAGTCTGGATGAAAGAAGATGAATATAGACTGCGCATATTGGATGACGTGTAGATTTTCGTTGCTCTGGATTGTTTTATACATTCCGGAGTTTTTTTATGCCAATATTGTGGTCTGTGTAAATGCTTATATTAATATGCCCTGAACCGGTCCGGTTTGGGGCTTTTTATATAAAAAGGTTCTGAACAGTTACATAAAAAGGTTATTGGAGAAGAAGGAGAGTTCGAATGAAAGACAAAGACAGCGAATATATGAGACTGGCGCTGGAACTGGCACAAAAGGGATATGGTTATGTTGCACCGAATCCACTTGTGGGTGCAGTCGTTATCAAGGAAGATAGGATCATTGGACAGGGCTGGCATGAACGTTTCGGACAGCCGCATGCGGAGCGCAATGCGCTGGCGGCTTGTATAGAAGATCCGAAGGGGGCGGATATGTATGTGACGCTGGAACCATGCTGTCATCACGGTAAGCAGCCGCCGTGTGTGGAGGCGATTGTTTCAGCGGGCATCAGGAGAGTGTATGTCGGATCGTCTGATCCTAATCCGCTTGTCGGGGGCAAAGGCATAGCTTATTTGCGCAGGCATGGTATTGAAGTGATCGAGCATGTTCTGGAGGATGAGTGTGATCGGTTAAATGAAGTGTTTATGCATTTTATTAGAACAGGAAGACCATATGTAGTCATGAAATATGCGATGACCATGGATGGAAAAATCGCTACAACCACCGGCGCGTCCCAATGGATCACAGGTGAAGAGGCGAGATATCATGTGCAGCAGCTGAGGCATCGTTTGAGCGGGATTATGGTTGGTGTAGGAACAATACTCGCGGATGATCCGCTTTTGACATGCCGTATACCACAGGGGCGGAATCCGATCCGTATCATATGTGATACACAGCTGCGTACACCGATCAGTGCGAAGGTGGTTAAGACCGCGGGAGAAGCTGCGACGATTCTTGCTACATGCTGCAGGGATGAGGAAAGGCACAGGAAGTACGAGGCGGCGGGCTGCAGGATCGTGTGTGTGAATAAAAAAGATGGACATGTGGATCTGCGTAATCTTATGGAGATTCTTGGGGCAGAGTCGATAGACAGTATTCTATTGGAAGGTGGCAGCCGGCTTAACTGGGCAGCACTCAAAAGCGGAATTGTGCAAAAGCTGCAGGCGTATGTGGCACCTAAATTGTTTGGAGGTGTGGAGGCAAAGAGTCCGGTTGGCGGAGATGGCGTGGCTTTGCCGGATGAGGCATTCATGCTTGCGGATAGTCGCATAAGCCGGTTGGGGGAGGATTTTTTAATCGAAAGCGAGGTGAGCAGGAATGTTTACAGGGATCATTGAGGAAATCGGAACTGTCAGGAATATCCGTAGAGGACGGAATTCAGTGGCATTGACAATCGGTGCACCGCATATTGTGGAGGGAACCCGCATCGGTGACAGCATTGCAGTAAATGGTATCTGTCTGACCGTCACGGACATGCAGACGGACAGTTTTTCGGCAGATGTTATGCATGAAACAATGAACAGGTCTTCGCTTGCAAGTCTTGTTGCAGGGCAGAGGGTAAATCTTGAGCGGGCAATGCCGGCAGATGGCCGCTTTGGTGGGCATATCGTGTCGGGACATGTTGATGGAATGGGGCAGATTGCCGATATCCGGCAGGATGATGTGGCAGTGTGGTATATGATCAGGGCGGAAGATGAGATTCTGCGTTATGTAGTGGAAAAAGGATCGATCGCTGTGGACGGGATCAGTCTTACGGTGGCAAAAATGAGGGATGATTCTTTTTTGGTGTCGACCATTCCACACACCGTAAGGAATACGATATTGCAGGATAAAAAGCTGGGCGATAGCGTAAATCTGGAGTGTGATGTCATTGGAAAATATGTGGAAAGACTGATGCAAAAAGCAGAGAAGGATGAACATAAAAGCAGTATAACAATGGATTTTTTGACAAAATATGGGTTTTAGGAGGTTGGAAAGATGATAGAGTTTAATACCGTTGAGGAAGCACTTGAAGATTTACGGCGAGGCAAGATCATTCTTGTGACAGATGATCAGGATCGGGAGAATGAGGGCGATTTTATCTGCGCGGCAGAGTTTGCAACAACTGAAAATGTTAATTTTATGGCTAGTGTCGGCAAAGGCCTGATCTGTATGCCGATGTCAGAAAAGTATGTAAAAAGGCTTCGTTTTCCGCAGATGGTGGAAAATAATACGGACAATCATGAGACTGCATTTACCGTGTCGATCGATCATAAATCAACAACGACCGGGATATCGGCAGAGGAACGGGCAATAACCGCACAAGCCTGCGTTTCGGAGGATGCAAGGGCTGAGGATTTCCGCAGACCGGGTCATATGTTTCCGTTACTTGCAAAGAAAAATGGTGTACTGGAGAGAAACGGGCATACGGAGGCAACGGTCGATCTGTGCCGTCTGGCGGGCTTGAAGGAATGTGGTCTGTGCTGTGAAATCATGCGTGAAGATGGAACCATGATGAGAACGTCGGAGCTTTTTGAATTGGCGAAGCGTTATCATTTGAAATTTATTACGATTCAGGATCTTCAGAATTATCGAAAATGTCACGAAACACTGGTAGATTGTGAAGCTAAGGTAAAGATGCCGACAAAATATGGAACGTTTACTGCATACGGATTTGTGAACCGGCTGAATGGGGAGCACCATGTGGCTTTGGTAAAGGGTGAACTGGGTGACGGTAAAGAAGTATTGTGCCGTGTACACTCAGAATGTCTTACGGGAGATACCTTTGGCTCCTTGCGGTGCGATTGTGGACAGCAGCTTGCAGCAGCGATGTCTCAGATCGAGGCAGAGGGACGCGGAATCCTATTATATATGCGGCAGGAAGGACGTGGGATCGGCCTCATCAATAAGCTTCGTGCCTATGAATTACAGGAGCAGGGGATGGATACACTTGAGGCGAATCTGGCGTTGGGCTTTCATGAAGATGAGCGTGAGTATTATATCGGGGCGCAGATCCTGCGGGAGCTTGGAGTAAAAAGTCTGCGCCTGCTGACCAATAATCCGGATAAAGTGTATCAGCTTTCAGAGTTTGGCATCAATATATCGGAGCGTGTTCCGATCCAGATGACAGCCACTGCACATGATTTGTTTTACTTGAAGACAAAACAGAATAGAATGGGACATTTTTTAAATTATTAAATGTAGATGAAAGAAAGTGAGGAAAATATAATGAAAACATTAGAGGGAAATTTAGTATCAAAGGAAATCAGAGTAGGAATTGTTGTCGCACGTTTTAATGAGTTTATCACATCGAAGCTGCTTGGGGGTGCAATGGATGGATTGCTGCGTCATAATGTGGCAGAAGACGATATTCATGTTGCCTGGGTGCCGGGTGCATTTGAAATTCCACTGGTTGCTTCTAAGATGGCAAAAAGCGGAAAATACGATGCTGTTATTTGTCTGGGAGCGGTCATTCGTGGAGCAACAAGCCATTATGATTATGTTTGTAATGAGGTGTCAAAGGGTGTTGCTTCAATTTCGCTGGAAAATGATATTCCGGTTATGTTCGGCGTGCTGACAACGGATAATATTGAACAGGCGATTGAGCGTGCGGGAAGTAAGGCCGGTAATAAAGGATATGATTGTGCGCTTGGCGCGATCGAGATGGTGAATCTGCTGCGGGAAATTGATGCATAACAACTGTTACGGGCGATGATAATAAGAGCAGATTAAGGGTAGAGCGGTAAATCAAAATGTGGTAAAATGAAGCGTGCAAGGTAAGAAAAGAAAGGAAGTTTTAGAATATGTGGGCATATGAGAGTGTATTTTATCAGATTTATCCGCTTGGATTCTGCGGAGCGCCGTTTGAGAATGATGGGGTGTTAGAGCATAGAATAAAGAAAGTGAATGACTGGATTCCGCACATCAAGAAAGTGGGAGCGAATGCAATCTATTTTTCCCCGGTGTTTGAATCCGATACACATGGATATAATACAAGAGATTACACAAAGATTGACACAAGACTCGGAACGAATGGGGACTTTGCCGAGGTGTGTGATAATCTTCACAAAGAAGGTATTAAGGTTGTTCTGGATGGTGTGTTCAATCATGTTGGAAGAGGCTTCTGGGCTTTTCAGGATGTACTGAAAAACCGTGAGCAGTCACCGTATGTGAACTGGTTCGGACGTATCGCCTTTGACGGCAACTCCAACTACAATGATGGTTTGTGGTATGAGGGCTGGGAAGGCAATTATGATCTTGTAAAGCTGAATCTGTGCAATGAGGAGGTAATCCAGCATATTTTTGATGCCATCCGGGGTTGGGTAAAAGAGTTTGATATTGATGGTCTGCGTCTGGATGTGGCTTACTGTCTGGATCATGATTTTATCCGAAGACTTCGCCACTTCTGTGATGAATTAAAGCCGGATTTCTTTTTATTGGGTGAGACATTGCACGGTGATTACAATCAGATCATGAATGATGAAATGCTACATTCCGTAACAAATTATGAGTGCTACAAGGGACTGCATTCCAGCTTCAACAGTATGAACATGTTTGAGATCAATCATTCTCTGCTCAGACAGTTCGGACCTGAGAATTGGACATTGTACAAAGGTAAGCATCTTCTGTCTTTCGTGGATAATCATGATGTGACAAGAGTTGCTTCGATTCTGAATAATAAGAAGCACCTGCCGCTTATTTATGCGCTGGCGTTTGGTATGCCGGGTATTCCTTGTGTATACTATGGAAGCGAGTGGGGCGCGGAGGGACGCAAGGAGGATGGTGATCCGGCACTTCGCATCTCGTTTGAGGAGCCGCAATGGAATGATCTCACGGATTTTATCGCGAAACTTGCCAAGGCGAAGAAGGAGTCCAAAGCATTACAGTACGGTGATTTTACTTCTACCGTTTTAACAAATGGACAGTGTGTGTTTAAGCGGGAGTGGGAAGGTGAGCGTGTCTACGTAGCAGTCAATGCGACGGATCAGGATTTCTGGGCAGGATTTGATGCTGGAACTTCACAGGCGACGGATCTGATCAGTGGAAATACTGTAGAATTAAATGGAGGCTTAAATATTCCTGCATATACGGCTCTCTTTCTTAAGGCATAAATAAAGTGTTGAAAATAGGATGGTTGCGGTGCATCTGCGATGTGCCGCAATATTTTTCGCTATTATTTGGAAAACAGTGGACAGATAGGAACGATAGGGATGATCGATAATTTTGATTTGACACAAATTACAGAACCACTTCAGAACTGGTTCGATACACATGCGCGTGTGCTTCCGTGGCGTGACCAGCCAAGTGCTTACTATGTGTGGATCTCTGAGATTATGCTGCAGCAGACACGTGTGGAAGCGGTAAAGCCTTATTTTGAACGGTTTATTCGGGAACTGCCGGATGTACAGGCGCTTGCCGAATGTACGGAGGATAAGTATCTGAAACTTTGGGAAGGACTCGGCTATTATAACCGTGTCCGTAATCTGCATGCGGCTGCGCAGCAGATTATGGAGGACTATGGAGGAGTGCTGCCGGATTCTTATGAAGAATTATTAAATCTAAAGGGAATCGGAGCCTATACCGCAGGAGCAATCGCATCGATCGCATATAATAAGCCGGTTCCGGCAGTGGACGGAAATGTGCTTCGTGTGATTTCCCGTGTCTGTGCGGATGATTCGGATATTATGAAACAATCCGTTCGCAATCATATGCAGGAAAACTTACAACAATTGATGGAAATCCAGCAAGATACACTCATTCCGAGAAAATTTAATCAGGCTTTAATGGAACTGGGCGCAATGGTATGTGTGCCGAACGGTGCGCCACATTGCTTGGAATGTCCATGGCATGATTTCTGTGAGGCAAGATTGCAGGAACGTATCGGGGAACTCCCGGTCAAGACGAAGAAAGCCGCGCGACGAATTGAGGAGAAGACGGTATTTGTTCTTAGAGACGGAGAAAAGGTTGCGCTTCATAAGCGCCCGGCGAAGGGGCTTCTTGCAGGACTTTATGAACTCCCTAATTGTGAACAGAAATTGAACCGGGAAGAAGCATTGCAATATATTGAGAATCTCGGATATCGACCAATCCGTATTGTGCCGCTTGCGGAGGCTAAGCACATTTTCTCCCATGTCGAGTGGCATATGAGAGGATATGCGGTCTTGATCGAGGAACCGGGAAGAGAGCTTACTGCGGAGAATGCTGCAGCGAGAAGTCACAGGCAGAAAGCAAACAAATTATTGTTTGTGGAGGCGGCGGATGCGAAGGAACGGTATGCGGTGCCTAGTGCATTTTCTGCTTATTGGAAGGCAATCGTTGATAATTCCCTGTGATTGCAATTACTTTATGATTGAAAGAAAAATATCTGAAAAAAATATTTGACGTAAAGTTAATTTTGCATTTAAAAACCGGTGCCAACAGACACCGGTTTTTTTGAAAAAGATTAGTATGAGAAAGAAAAATCTTCTATCTTTAAAGGGAGGACCTCGCGCCTTGTAAGGGTGCGAGGGAAATATGAAAAAGAAAAAGTTTATTTCTTATCTATGATGCTAGTATATCTGCTAAATGTGAAAATGGTATGTGGAGATTATGAGAAGTTTGTAAATAAAATGTGAACATAAAATGAATCTGCAAGAGAATGTTAAGATAATATTAATCAAAAATAGTTCGACTCCAGGATGAAAAAGTGTATAATGAGATAGAACTTCAGAATACTATGCAAAGGGGAAAATACATATGTATGATTGCATTATTGTAGGTGCCGGAATTGCAGGGGCAACCGTTGCCCGCAAACTGGCAGAGGAGAGTAATAAGAAGGTTTTGGTTCTGGAACGTAGAAACCATATTGGAGGTAATTGTTACGATAAACCGGATGATCACGGTATCCTGATCCACGAATACGGTCCACATATCTTCCATACGGGAGATGAGGGCGTCAGAGAATTCCTGTCGCGTTTTACTAAGTGGTATGATTTTGGACACGAAGTTGTGGCGAAGGTGGGAGACCAGCTGATCCCGGTTCCGTTTAATCTGAATACACTGCACATGGTATATGACAAGGAGAAGGCAGAACGCCTCGAGAAGAAGTTGATCGAGGAGTACGGGCTGGATAGCCGCGTCCCGATCATGAAGCTGCGTGAGAGCACGGATGCGGATGTGCGCGAGATTGCAGATTATGTGTACAAGAATGTATTCTTATATTACACAATGAAGCAGTGGGGACAGACACCGGAGGAGATCAGCCCGGAAGTGACGGGACGTGTTCCGGTTGTGATTTCTTATGACAACCGTTACTTTAAGGACAAGTACCAGAGTGTTCCGGTTGATGGATTTACACCGATGTTTGCAGCAATGCTGGATCATCCGAATATCGAGGTGCGCACAGGCGTTGACTGCAGCGATGTATTAGATTTTGAGGATGGTAAGATATATTTTGAAAAGGCAGAGTTTACCGGTGATCTGGTTTACACCGGAGCACTTGATGAACTGTTTGACTGCAAATTCGGCAGACTTCCTTACCGTTCATTGAACTTTCAATTTGAGCATTTGGATCAGGATTCATTCCAGGATCACAGTGTGGTCAATTACACGGTCAGTGAAGATTTTACCAGAATTACGGAATTTAAGTTCCTGACCGGACAAAAAGATACCGATGGCACGACGATCGTGCGGGAGTATCCGTTTGCATACACCGGTGCGGAGGGAGAAATCCCTTATTATGCGATCCTGAATGCAGAGAATGAGGCTTTATATGAGAAATATCGCCTTTTGACCGAAGATTTTGATAAGTTTCATTTGCTTGGAAGACTTGCGGAATATAAATACTACAATATTGACGCCATGTGCCGTAAGGCGATGGAACTCGCGGAGGAAATAGGATGAAATTACTGACTTTTGCAATACCTTGCTATAATTCACAAGATTACATGGAGCATTGTATCGATTCCATTCTGCCGGGAGGAGAGGACATCGAGATTCTGATCATTGATGACGGCTCGAAAGATCGTACAGCGGAGATTGCGGATGATTATGAACGAAGATATCCGGGCATTGTGCGCGCCATCCATCAGGAGAACGGTGGACATGGAGAGGCAGTCAATGCCGGAATCCGCAACGCGACCGGATTGTATTTTAAGGTTGTAGACAGTGATGACTGGGTTGATGCGGATGCATATAAGAAAATTCTGGAGAAGCTTAGAGAGTTTGCAGGCGGTCCGACAACCATCGATATGCTGCTTGCAAACTATGTCTATGAGAAGGAAGGCGCAAAGCACAAGAAGGTAATGCGCCAGACTGGTTTCCCTCAGGATCAGGTGTTTACATGGAGCGATATTCGCCATTTCTATAAGGGACATTATATCCTGATGCATTCGGTAATCTATCGTACCAAGCTGCTTCGCGAGTGTGGATTGGAGCTGCCAAAGCATACTTTTTATGTGGACAACATTTATGTCTATAAGCCGCTTCCGCATGTACGCAAGATGTATTATATGGATGTGGATTTCTACCGTTACTTTATCGGACGTGATGACCAGTCAGTCAATGAGAAGGTTATGATCAGCCGTATTGACCAGCAGATCCGTGTGAACAAGATCATGTTAGATGATGTGGATCTGCACAAGGTTATGAACTTAAAGTGCCGCAAGTACATGCTCAATTACCTTGAAATCATCACGGTTGTCACAACCATCATGCTGATCCGCTCAGGCACAGAAGAAAACCTTGAGAAGAAGCGTGAACTCTGGCGTTATATCAAGGAAAAGGATATCACGATCTTCCATAAGCTCCGCAGAGGTATTATGGGACAGGCAATGAACCTGCCGGGTAAGGGTGGTCGCAAGATTTCGGTTGCGGCATACCGACTTTCACAGAAAGTAGTCGGCTTCAATTAAAGCTTAAATTCGGGTTTGCCGCGCTCAGATTTAATCTCAAACGGACGATACCGGATTATATATAATCTACGAAAATTAGCAATAAGTTTGTTTATAAACGACGGACTTTGAATGATTTCAATGACAAGATTTTTCAGGAGTTACGGTATCGAACCATACAATTATTTTGTTCAGGAAAATTTGCAAGTTAACTTCACCAACGATTTTGGATAGTTGGCTGAGATATGCGCTATTATCGATAGATAATGGAACGGTGAAGCAGTTGCAAATTTGTCCTTCAAAAATAAGTATGGCTCCGA
>UQRC01000009.1 GCA_900543445.1 uncultured Lachnobacterium sp.
CTGTTTTAAAAACTCTACAATAAAATCCCATACGCGACCGGTCGATGAAATGCTGAGACGTTCCTTCGGCGTGTGTATATCAAAATTATCCGGACCAAACGATACGCAGTCAAGATCCTTAATCTTCTCCGACAGCAGACCACATTCCAGGCCTGCATGAATCGTCTCAAATACCGGCTCTTTACCGTAAAGTTTCTCGTAGACTTTCGCAACCTGTGGACGAAGCAGAGAATCCTGCTTATATTCCCATGCAGGATAATCGCCCTCCACCTCGGCTTCACCGCCGAGCAGTTCAACGATTGCTGTCACACGATCTAACAGATCTGCCTTCCTGGTTCCAACACTGCTTCGGATAGAAGTTACCGTATATAAAGCATCCTCTTGCAATTCCATGATTCCAAGGTTTAAGGATGTCTCTACTAATCCCCGGTTTACCTGACTCATATTCTGCACACCATTTGGTACGCTTCTGAGATAAAAAATCACGCGGCTGACCGAGCCAAAATCCAGAATATCTGCTTCCGATGCACCAAGATCATGAACTTCCACACCAACGTCAGGATCAGACACACTAAATTCTTTCTTAAATTCGTCACTTAAATTGTCAGCAATTTCTTTTACAAGGTTAACATTCTCTTCCGGAAGAAGAATTTCTGCCACGCATTCTCTAGGAATCGCATTGTCTTTGAGTCCACCTGCAAGAGAAATGATTCCAAACGGAGTCTCGTCAAACAAATTGCGAAGCACACGTCCCATCAGGATATTGGCGTTACCATGCTCCTTATCAATCTCACTTCCGGAATGACCTCCTTCAAGGCCGGTCACCGTAAGTGACAATTTCTGTCCGTGTTGGGTTACTCGTTTCACCGGAAGCGTAACATTGACCGCCATACCACCGGCACATCCGGTCAGGAAACTTCCCTCTACATCACTGTCAATGTTGAGCATTGTATGTCCGGTCAGCATCGATAAATCGATGGCATCCGCTCCAAGCATTCCAATCTCCTCATCGACGGTGATCACAACTTCAAGCTTCGGATGTGCAATCTCTGACGATTCAAGCAGTGCAAGTGCATATGCAACCGCAATACCATCATCGCCGCCAAGTGTTGTTCCCTCCGCTTTCAAGAAGTCTCCATCGACATACAGTTTTAATCCATCCTTCTCAAAATCGATGGTAACGCCTTTCTCTTTCTCACAGACCATATCCATATGTCCCTGAATAATAATCGGTTCTGCAGATTCGTATCCCTTTGTTGCCTCCTTGACGATCACAACATTGTTGCTTTCATCCTGATACCAGACAAGCTGATGCTCCTTTGCAAAATCGACAAGATAATCACTGATTGCCTTCGTATTTCTGGATCCGTGAGGAATCGCTGCAATCTGTTCAAAATAATAGAATACTCTCTGTGGGTATAAATGATTTGTTATCATAGTTTCCTCCTTGTTCACATAAATTATGATATGAAAAAAATCGTTTATTTTCTAATTATTGTTTTCTTACTTATATATTTTATTTGTTTTCCCCAGAATGTACTGAATGCATCCAGACAGGGACTACTTCTGTGGTACAGGCAGATTTTGCCGGCTCTGCTTCCGTTCTCCATACTCTCATATGTAGTCCTGCGCTCTAATCTTTTCTCAATACTAGGTTCTAGTAGACAAAGCAGAATTTCTACAGAAGAATGGTATGTAATTCTCTGCGGATTTCTGTTTGGTTTTCCAATCGGAAGCAAACTGACTGCGGATTTATACCGGGAAAAGCGGATTTCTTATGACAGAGCACAAATTCTTTGCGTATTTACAAACAATCTCAGTCCTGTCTTTGTAACCGCTGCCATGCAGGAAATAATCTCTATAAAACCGGATCTTCCGTTTTATCTGCTTTTGTACGGGACTCCGTTCCTCTATGGAATCATTTTGCTTCTGTGCAATTCATCGAGGAACACCAATAAACAAAAAAATACGGCATCAAGATTCCAAATAACTATGCAAATCGTTGATGCCGGTATTATAAACGGATTCGAAACATTAATAAAAATATGTGGTTATATTATGATGTTCTCGATTCTCACACAAATGCTTTTGTCTGTTCCATGGAATCATACAATCATGCCTGTGTTGCTCAGTGGCTGTCTTGAAGTTACAACAGGCGTTGCAACACTGGGACAATCCGACATTACCGGCAGTTGCAAATACATACTTGCCCTCTTTATGCTGTCATTTAACGGAATCAGTGGACTCTGTCAGACCGCTTCCATCTTAAGTCAAACCAACCTCTCCATGAGAAGCTACTGTAAGCACAAACTGATCATCGTTCTGCTTGTGCTGACCGGTGGTATAGGTTTATTATTCTTCCGAAAACTCTGTTGAAACCGAAATATTAGTAACCTCCGGCTGATTATTTTCAACTTGTTCCTTTTCCTGAGCTGGAACAGTCTCTTCCTCCGGCTCAGCAGGAAAAAGCTGCGCACGGTTTGCAGAAACAACATCTAAGAATCCCTGCAAAGACTGAACAAGACTTTCGGATCTCGCGCGGGAAGTCTCAATCGAATTGGAAAGAATATCCTCAATACCACGAAGCTGGTCATCCACATAACCGACTGCCCCCATACGGATACTGTTGGCTTCACTTGTCGCATTATCCAAAATCTCCTGCGCCTGCTTGGTTGCAATCATAACAACCTCATTTGCCTGCGCATAAGCCTGTTGCATGATCTGATGTTCACTGACAAGCTCCGTCGTCTGAACCTGTGCCTGGGCGATGATCTGATCTGCCTTCGCCTGTGCATCCGCCAAGATTGCTTCTTTATTACTGATAATCTTCTGATAACGCTTGATCTCCTCCGGAGTTTTGGAACGAAGCTCAGCGATCAACTCTTCTAATTCTTCCTTATTAACAATAATCTTGGTGTTTGAAAGCGGCTGATATTTACAGCCTTCAATATATTCTTCAATTTCTTCAATAATCTGTTCCATCTTACTGCTCATAATCTTCGATTCTCCTTACCTGTCAGATCTTTATTTCTGGTATTTCGCATAAATTTGATCAATAAAACATTCCGGCACAAAATTAGAGATATCTCCTCCATAGGAGGCAAATTCCTTAACGATCGTCGAACTCAAATAAGAATATTTAAGATCAGTCGTCAGAAAAATCGTCTCTATCTTCGAATCCTGTACATGATTCGCCTGCGCAATCTGAAGTTCGTACTCAAAATCCGTCACTGCGCGAAGTCCACGCACGATGATTGTTGCATCAATTTCATTCATGAAATCAACAAGTAAACCATCAAAAGATGCGACCGAAACATTCGGCATATCCTTCGTCATCTCTTTAATCATACTAACACGTTCTTCTAAAGAAAACAACGAGTTTTTTGCGCTGTTATTGAGCACTCCGACAACAAGTTCATCTACAATCTGTGCGGATCTGGTAATAATATCCATGTGTCCGAAAGTAACCGGATCAAAGCTTCCCGGATAGATTGCCCTCTTCATAATTTATCTATCTCCTATTTCTTTCGTATAAATACATGCATGTTCGTTTTGTACTTCTTGAATTTGTCAATCTCAAATCCAAGTTCGTCCAGATAATCAAAATCTGTGTCAAGCGAAGCCTCAACTACAATTCTGGTATCCGGTTTCAAAATGGAAGAATGTGACAGAAAACGAAGCACTTCTTCCTCCAATCCATGCCGGTAAGGCGGATCCATAAAGATCAGATCGAACGTATACTTTCCTTCCAGTGAATGAAGTCCACTGATCACATCCATCGTAAGAAGCATGGACTGTTTATCAAACCTAGTAAAAGCAATATTCTCCTCAATGCACTTGGCAGCTTTACGATTATTTTCAATAAATACCGCATATGCACCACCTCTGCTTAAAGCTTCTAAGCCAATCTGTCCGCTTCCTGCAAAAAGATCTAAAAAATACGCTCCCGGCACATCCATCTGTAACACGTTAAAAAGCGTTTCCTTGGTCTTGTCCGTTGTCGGACGCGTGTCCATTCCATCAATCGTCTTCAGCGGAAGGCTGCGCGCAGTTCCTGCTATAATTCTCATTTCATTACCTCCGTGAGGGTGATTATTTCTGATCCTTTAAAACGTCCTTATTCTTTGCAATGTAATCAATTAATGAGATTACTGTAAGCACAAGGGAAATATAGATCAATACGGTGCCAATGACGGCAAACACTTCACCTGGAATGTTTAAGATCAGAACAATTACCGTAACCATCTGGAATGCAGTCTTAAACTTTCCCCAATAGCTTGCTGCAATCACCACTCCATTATCCGCTGCAACAAGGCGGAACCCACTGATAATGAATTCACGTGCAATAATCACAATCACAATCCAGGCTGGAATCTTGTTTAAAGCAACCAGGCAGATCAATGCTGAGCTGACAAGCAGCTTATCCGCAAGCGGATCCATAAATTTTCCGAAATTTGTTACAAGATGATATTTCCTTGCAATCTTTCCATCAAGGAAATCAGTGATACTTGCAACAATAAAGATTGCGACTGCAATGTAATTGCCGTATCCTTCAAAATACGGAGCGAGTAAAAAGAAAACAAAAAAAGGAATTAAAATCACGCGAAAAAGTGTTAATTTGTTTGGTAAATTCATAGTAATTCTCCTATCAGATCATATTCATAAGCACCGGTAACCTTTACTTTTGCAATATCGCCAGTCATCAGTTCTTCTTCAGTATTAACAAAAATATAGCCATCCACATTCGGAGCATCCCGGTAAGTTCTACCGACATAAGCATTCTCATCTGCGACTTTGCCTTCGATAAATGCATATAATTCTGTGCCTTTCATGGAATCATTCTTATCGAAGATTACTTCTTCCTGTAGTTCCATAACATCGGCCTGCCAGTCTTTCTTGACTTCCTCATCAATCTGATCCGGCATCTCAGCGGCAGGCGTTCCCTCCTCTGCTGAATACGTAAATGCGCCGAGGCGGTCAAATTCCATGTCGTTGACAAACTGCATTAATTCTTCGTGCATCTCCTGTGTCTCACCCGGGAAACCACAGATCAGTGTCGTTCGAAGTGTAATATCAGGAACCCGCTTGCGCAGATGCGCAATCCTCTCGATCAGTTCCGCCTTATTTGTCTTACGACCCATGCGTCGTAAGATTTCATCATTGCAGTGCTGGATCGGCATATCCAGATAATGGCATACCTTTTTATCCCGGATCATCGCATCGATCAGTTCCTCATAAATCTCTTCCGGATAGCAATACATAATACGAATCCAGAACAGACCAGAAATCTCGTTTAATGCATCAAGAAGCTTGTGAAGACTTTTCTCTCCATACAGATCAACACCATAAAGCGTTGTCTCCTGCGCAACAAGGATCAGTTCCTTCACGCCGCCTGCAACCAGTTCCCTTGCGGAAGCAACCAGTTCTTCCATCGGAACGCTCCGGTATCTTCCTCGGACAGATGGGATCACACAATATGTGCAGTTCTTATTACATCCTTCTGCAATCTTCAGATAAGCAAAATGTCCGCCTGTTGTAACTGTACGCTTTGTCGTATGTGTCGGAAGTCCGGTCAGTGTATGGAAGTTCTCATAAAATTTATGATCCAGTGTACTTTGTACCGCTTCCCAGATTGCATCATAGGAATTGGTTCCAAGAATCGCATCCACTTCCGGGATCTCTTTCTTCACTTCATCCTGATAACGCTGCGTCAGACAACCGGTTACGATCAGCGACTTGCATACACCTGTCTTCTTCTGCTCCGCCATCTCAAGGATCGTATTGATACTTTCTTCCTTCGCATCTCCGATAAAACAGCAACTGTTGACGATGATGATATCGGCTTCGGTTTCATCATCGGTAAGTGTAATTCCGTGGCTGGTCAGCATGCCAATCATATATTCCGAATCGACAAGATTCTTATCGCAGCCCAGTGAAATAAATAGTAATTTCATAATTCCTCTCACTCAAAAAAAGGAATGACAGACGTCACTCCTCCTTCTGTTATTAATTATTATCTTCCTCATCCGAAACAATCTTGACATCGCCACGGTATAACTCTTCAACAGCGATGGAAAGAGGCTTGTTGCATTTCGGATTCTCGATCATCGGTTCTGCACCGGCGATAATCTGTCTTGCACGCTTAGCGGTAGCAAGTACGATGGAATAACGGCTGTTTACAACCGGTTCCTCACCGAACTCAACACCGTCATTAACAACTTTCATTAATTCTACATAGGATGGATGTATCATAGTATTATTCTCCTTTCGAAAAGCCTGTAAGCTCTTCTCTTGTTTTATTGATAAAATCTATATTAGCTGATACGCGATACGATGCATTCTGTTCCGGTTGTCCGTTTCTCTCATCATTGATCAGCTGATGGATCACTTCCACACCGTGTTCTACCGTATCGTTTACCACTATATAATCATAGTTTTCAATTCCCTGTGACTCTTCACAGGCGCGCGCAAGCCTTGCATGGATCACGTCCTTCGTCTCGGTTCCTCGTCCGACAAGACGATCGCGGAGCGTGCACGCATCCGGAGCCGTAACAAACATAAGGATCGTATCCGGGAATTGTTCCTTGATCTTAAGTGCACCCTGTATCTCAATCTCAAGAATCACATTCTTGCCAAGATCAAGCTGCTGCTGTACATATGCTTTCGGTGTTCCGTAATAATTATTTACGTACTGCGCATATTCGATCAGTTCGTCCGCATCTATCATCTGTTCGAACTTTTCTGTCGTAACGAAGAAATAATCAATTCCGTCCCGCTCTCCGGGTCTTGGATTCCTCGTTGTTGCAGATACCGACAATGCATAATCATTGCCGTACTGCTCCATCAAAGCCTTCATCAAAGTTCCTTTACCGGCTCCCGAGAAACCGGAAACCACTACAAGTCTGCCTTTCTCACTCATTGTATCAATTCCTCTTACTCAATGTTTTGAATCTGTTCGCGAACCTTCTCAATACCGGTCTTAAGATCAATTCCGATATCCGAGATTTCAATATTATTCGCCTTCGAAAGAATCGTATTCGCTTCACGATTCATCTCCTGCGCGATAAAATCAAGCTTACGTCCGATTGAACCACCGGCAAGAAGTGTATCCTTTGTTGTCATAATATGACTTCTCAGTCGCACCGTCTCCTCGTCAACACAGACCTTATCCGCATAGATCGTAACCTCCGTTGCGATACGTGCGTCATCAATCTGTCTGTCGCCTAAGATTTCCTGTATCTTCTCCTCAAGACGGGTTCTGTATTCCTTCATAATCTGTGGAGAGCGTTCCTCAATAAAATCAACATCAGAAAGCATCGCATCCAGCTTATCTAACAGATCTGCCTTTAACGCTTCGCCTTCCTTGACACGGCTGTCAACAAACTGCTCACATGCACCGCGCAAAGCTTTCTCCAGTCCGCTCCACAACTCCTTCTCATCAATATCCTGTTCTTCCATCACGAATACGTCCGGATAACGGGAAAGTGTGCTGACACGGATATCATTCTCGAGATGGAACTCTTCTGCCATAGCATTCAGATATCCCAAATACTCACCGGCCAATGCTGCATTATATCGAAGCGAGTAATTATCTTCCGTATAATCTTCGTATGTGATATAGACATCAACTTTACCACGCTCAATGTATTCCTTAAGAAGATTGCGGATCGCACTCTCAAAGAAATTCAGTTTCTTCGGCATCTTAATGTTGACATCCAGATAACGATGATTTACAGACTTAAGTTCGACGGTAAATTTGCGCTTCTCATCCGCGACCTCACACCGTCCGAATCCTGTCATACTTTTAATCATGCCACTTGTCTCCTGTCAAAATGCATAGTCTATGCATAGATAGATGTATTATAATGCTATTTGATGAATTCGTCAAATGTTGCTTTGCAAAAAATGCATGGTTTACAAATACTTTTTGGCGAATTTTTTCACTCCTGCAGTCAATCCATCGGCAAGTTTTTCCAAAGCCTCATCACTGTGATCCGATGCCTGGTTGCCAAGTTCCATGTCAACGGACGGAATGGTGCTGTAGGATGTCTGCGTGAGGTCGATTGCCATACGCCCCTTGCCATTGATCTTAACTTTATGCTTCTTTAAACCTTTGATCAATGCATTTCCAAGCGCTTCATGCTGTTCCCAGTGATTTTTGACCGGCTTCATCGTTTTTAATTTGTCAGGAACGCCGATATAAAAGCAGCCTTTGTCGTACTTAAGGCCGTCTCCATCCCAATGCAGGGCAATATGTATATCTGCCACATTGTTACAGATAACCGTTCGCGCCACGTTATCCAGCTGAACATCTTTTCCAGTTCTGATCATCAGCACATCATATCCTTCTGCAAGCAGCTTTTTCCTGAGAATTTTCGCCATCTTGAGCGTGACGGTACTCTCCTTTGTTCCGTCGCGAAACGTCATTCCTCCGGAGACTGCGATTGCACTTGTCGAGCCTGCACGGGTTGTTCCGCCGGTCACTTTTGGAGAACCATCCGGATGACAGAGCGTTTTTGTTGATCTTACATTTCCGGTTCCGTGTCCGGCATTGATTCCAACGATGATGCCTTTGCGATTCTTTTTTGCCTTGTAAAAGACGGCATAACCGGAAGTAATCTTCGCATGATCCGCATATTTCCACTTTTTATCCAGATAAATCTTCTCCTTATTTTTATATGCACATTCCGTATGAGTGTCAGATTTTTCAATTTCTTTTTGATTTGTTTTCGCCTGCGTATCTGTGGGAACACCAGATACCAGCATCATAAAAGTTAATAATACCGCAAATGCGCGCAATTTCTTTTTCATAACCATCTTTCCCTTCTTTTTCCTTCTTTAACTAGTTGTTTGCGAAATGCCTCCCCTTCTTTGAAACAATTATAGCATTTTGCCTGATTTTATTTCAATATGAATTACGATATCCGTTCTTGGATTTTCAGGCAATCCATATTATAATAATAAATTATTGAGACAATTTAGGAGGCAGCTATGGCTTTTGACGGAATCGTAATCGCAAGTCTGGTCCACGAATTAAACCAGACTGTTTTAAATAGTAAAATTAGTAAGATCGCACAGCCGGAGAACGATGAGCTCCTGCTTACATGTAAGGGAAGCAACGGACAATTTCGTGTGGCGATCTCTGCAAGCGCTTCTCTTCCATTTTTATATCTGACAGACGAGAATAAACCGAGTCCACTGACCGCTCCGACTTTCTGTATGGTGCTGCGCAAGCATATTGCAAACGGACGCATCACACGCATTTACCAGCCGCATATGGAGCGAATCATCAATATGGAGATCGAGCACCTGAACGAAATGGGTGATCTTTGTCATAAAACACTGATCATCGAGCTGATGGGCAAACATTCCAACATCATCTTCTGCGATGACAAAGGCATGATCATCGACAGTATCAAGCATGTATCTTCCGCAGTAAGTTCCCTGCGTGAGGTTCTTCCCGGTAAAGACTATTTCATTCCTGCGACACAGGAGGATAAGTACAACCCTCTTACAACCCCGGCGGATCAGATCCATGAAATCATCGCAAGTAAGCCGCTGACCGTTGCAAAGGCGATCTATACAACTTTCACCGGTGTCAGTCCGTTGATCGCATCGGAGATTGCATATCGTGCCGGACTTGACGGAGATCAGCCACTGGCATCTTACTCCAAGGAACAGCTTTTGCACCTTAGCAACCACATAGCATGGTTTTTTGATGATATCCGTGCTGATAAGTACCATCCGGTAATTGTAAGAAAAGGCAGACAACCGCTGGAATTTTCTGCTGTGGATCTGACCATGTACCATGATTATGAAGTGGAATCCTACGACAGTATCTCACAGGTACTTGAAGTCTACTATGCAGAGAAGAATGTATATAGCCGCATCCACCAGAAATCGGCAGATCTGCGCCGCATTGTCAACACTGCATTAGAGCGTAACCAGAAAAAGTACCAGATTCAGCTCAAGCAGCAGAAAGATGCTGAAAAGCGCGAAAAATACAAGCTTTACGGCGAACTGATCAATGTATACGGATACAATCTTGAGGAAGGTGCAAAGGAACTGATCGCGCCAAATTTCTATGATGATAACAAGGAAATCAAGATTCCTCTCGATCCTACTAAGACTGCAAGAGAGAATTCACAGAAATACTTTGACCGCTACGGCAAATTAAAGCGTACCGCAGAGGCGCTCGACACGCTCCTCGCAGAAACAAAAGCTGAGATCGATCATCTTGAATCCATCCAGAATTCTTTAGATATCGCGCTCTCCGCCGATGATCTTGTCCAGATCAAACAGGAATTGATAGAATACGGGTTTATCAAGAAACATAGAAGCAGCAAGAAGGAAAAAGTGAAAAGCAAACCGTTCCACTATATTTCTTCCGATGGTTACGATATGTATGTCGGCAAAAACAACTACCAGAACGATGAACTTACCTTCAAATTTGCAACCGGAAACGACTGGTGGTTTCACGCAAAAGGCATGCCAGGATCGCACGTTGTTGTAAAGAATAAGGGGGAAGAAATGCCGGATCGTGTATATGAGGAGGCTGCGATGCTCGCAGGCTACTACTCCAAGGGTCGCGAATCCGACAAGATCGAGATCGACTATCTCCAGAAGAAGAATGTCAAGAAACCGGCCGGCAGTGCTCCGGGATTTGTCGTTTACTACACAAATTTCTCTATGACAATACATCCGGATATCTCAAATTTGAAACTCATTGATTAAATTTGTGCCTAAGGGACGATTGTGGAAGCATACTATCTTTTTTCAGAAAAATTGACACGTTAACTTCGCCAACGATTTCAGGCAGGTTCTCAAATCGAGAACCTGCCTTCATCTTTAGGAATCACTATAGAATTTTCTTTTGTACGCTACTGCATATCGGCGGAACGTCCTGCCATCTGCTTCTCCTGTGCCTCGATCATCTTCTTGACCATATAGCCGCCGACAGATCCATTCTGCTTCGCGGTAAGATTACCATTGTATCCGTCGCCGAGCGGAACACCAAGCTCGTCTGCGACCTCATACTTGAAACGCTCTAATGATTTCTTCGTATTTCTGTTTGCCATGATGCTTTCCTCCTTTGCGGTGTGTACTTTTGGTACAATCATAGTATATGCAGTGAGGGAACTCATATGCTGGCAAATATTTGTATGATACACGAATTGCTCCGTTGCTATACAACTTCCGCAATTCGACACACATTCGGAATCCGTTGTTTTTGACCAAAACACTACTTCCTCATGTGTGTTGCGGGGCAATAAGATATAACTCTTATCCTGCAAGCAGGAACGAGTTATAATCTTTTGCCCCTTGTATCATTACAAATTCATACGATCAATTTTATCCTCCAGGAACTGATCCATCTTGCGCTGCAATATCGTATGCGACTCCATCGCAAGATCCGGATCTTCGTTAAGAATCAAAGCGACCGCTTCGGATGCCTGCTGAAGCACCGGTGCATCCTGATAGATATCCGCAAGCTGGAAAGCAAGATCACCACTTTGTCTGATGCCAAAGAAATCTCCCGGACCACGCAGACGCAGATCTTCACTCGCAATCTTAAATCCATCATTTGACTGATTTAAAATTTCAAGACGTTTTTTCGCATTTTTCGACTGTGAAGTGTTGATCATGATACAGTACGACTGTGCGTCCCCTCGTCCGACACGCCCTCTGAGCTGATGCAGCTGCGCAAGACCGAAACGGTCAGCATTCTCGATCATCATAACCGTCGCATTCGGTACATTGACACCAACTTCTACGACAGTGGTTGATACAAGCACCTGCACTTTATTTTGCGCAAACAGATTCATAATCTCATTTTTCTTATCGTTTTTCATCTTGCCGTGCAAAACACCGACTTCGATATCAGAAGGCAGTTCGGATTTCACTTTTCCGGCATAGTCCGTCACATTTTCACCTTCCATATTCTCGCTGCCTTCTACCAGAGGACAGATAATATAGGCCTGATGACCGGCTCTCACCTGTTCCTCAATGAAAGCATATGCTTTCGGCCGGTATCCGGTATTTACAACACAGTTTTTAATCGGAAGCCGCCTTGCAGGAACTTCATCGATTACCGAGATATCCAGATCTCCGTAAAGAATGATTGCAAGTGTTCTTGGAATCGGAGTCGCACTCATAACAAGAATGTGTGGTCGTCTGCCTTTTTCCGCAAAAGTTTCTCTCTGACGGACACCGAACCGGTGCTGCTCATCCGTGATCACCAGCGCAAGATTCGAATAGATCGCTTTCTCCTGGATCAAGGCATGCGTACCGATCACCAGCGCATTTTTTTCTGCTTCCAGAGTCTGGTAGGCAAGTCTCTTTTCTTTCGCTGTCATGGAGCCCGTCAAAAGTACAATCGGAAAATGCAGACCAAACTGTTCACTCATCTGGCAGTATGATTCATAATGCTGCCTTGCAAGTACTTCCGTCGGAGCCATAATGGCAGACTGATAGCCGCTTGCCGCCGTCCACGCCATCGCAAGGAATGCCACGATCGTCTTTCCTGATCCAACATCTCCCTGTATCAGCCGTTGCATCACATATGGACTTTGCATATCACGTATTACATCGTCAAGTGCTCGCTTCTGTGCACCAGTTAATTCATACGGAAGTTTTTCGATACACTCCTCTATTATCTCCGGTTCTCGAAACGAAAATGCGTTACTTTCCCGCTTCTTTTGTTCCTTCTGGTACTGCATTCCAAGAATAAACAAAAAGAATTCATCAAAAACAAGACGTTTGCGCGCCTCGATCAGTGTATCAAAGGAATCTGGAAAATGAATCTGTTTGATTGCATAATTATATTCACAAAGTACATACTTCTCTCGCACATCCGTCGGCAGATAATCGTAAAGCATATCTTTTTCCGCAAGCGCTTGACGTATCGTCTTGATCATAAGATTGTTCGATACGCCTCCGGTCAGAGAATACACAGGGAAAAGCATATCTTCCATCTGTGTATAAGCCTGCGGCTCATAGATGACCGGTTGTTCCATCACATATTTACCTTCTTTGATCGTGACTTTTCCATAGAAGACATAATACTGATTGGCTTTCAGATTATTTCTGATATATGGCTGCCGATACCAGATCAGCTGCATCTTATGTCCGACAGAACCAATGGTAAGCAGTGTCAACTGCATACGCCTCGTACTTTTGACAACCGGAGATGTTCTCACCTGTGCTACAATCGCATGATTTTCTTCCGTGAGGGAAGAAATCTCATCGATCAGTTCCATCTTCGGATACCTGATATATGTCCGGGGAAAATGAAGGAGTATATCACCAACGGTGTATACTCCCATTTTTGCAAACAATTCTTTTGTTTTCTCCCCAATTCCTTTTAAACTCGTAATTGAAGATGTCTCATTCATAATCTATTTCCTGTTTTGCTTGTGACTGAATAGCAGAAGGTGCGCCTATTCTACGGAAATTACGTAGTAATAGATTGGCTGTCCGCCAGCATTGATCTCAACCTCTACATCCGGATACTTCTCCTCAATGACTGCTCCAATCTCCTCTGCAGCTTCTTCGGTTGCATCCGTTCCATAATAAATGCTTACGATTGCAGAATCCTCATCTACCATTGCATCTACCATCTCAAGCGTCGTTGCTTTCAGATCCTGTCCGACAGAAAGAATAGAGGAATCTCCGATTCCCATATAATCATCCTGCTTGATCGTCTTGCCATCAATCTCCGTATCGCGGACTGCATAAGTCACCTGTCCGGTCTTTACATTGCCGATTTCTGCAAGCATTGTCTCCTTATTCTCTTCCGGTGAATAATCCGGAATATAATTGACCATTGCAACAATACCCTGCGGGATCGTCTTGGTAGGAAGAACGATGATATCTTTGTCCTCTACCAGTGTTGCCGCCTGGTTGGCAGCCATAATAATATTCTTATTGTTTGGAAGAATAAAAATATGATCCGCATTCACATGATCAATTGCAGAAAGCATGTCTTCCGTGCTAGGATTCATCGTTTGACCACCCTCGATAATGTAGTCAACGCCAAGTCCCTTGAAGATCTCATTCATTCCCTCACCGATCGATACAGAGATAAATCCCATATCTTTTCTCGGCTCGTTAGCCTTAGCTTCCTCTTCCTCGGCCTTCTGCTGGGCAGCAAGCTTTTCTGCATCCTTGATCAGTTTCTCCTGATGCTCCTCACGCATATTGTCGATCTTGATCTTGCTTAATGAACCATGTGTTAAGGCTTTCTGAATAGCAAGACCCGGATCATTGGTATGTACGTGAGTCTTAACGATCTCATCGTCCGCTACCACAACGATCGAATCTCCGATGGATTCAAGGAATGCTTTGTATTCATGCTCCTCTGCCTCTGTGAGAGGTTTGTTCAAAACAATGATAAACTCGGTACAGTAACCGAATTTGATCTCTTTCTCTGTCTCTGCTGAAATCTTGACAACGCCGGATCCTTTGGAAGCATCCTCAATCTCATAGTCGATTTCTTTACCAAGAAGGCTGTCATAAGCGCCTTTTAACACCTGCATAAGTCCCTGTCCGCCGGAATCTACCACACCCGCCTGTTTTAATACAGGAAGCATCTCCGGTGTCTGACTTAATACATAATCTGCATGCTTGATTACTTCGTCACAGAATACAACAAGATCTTCGGTCTCATCGACCATCTCTAATGCTTTATCTGCCGCGCCCTTGGCAACCGTAAGAATAGTTCCCTCCTTTGGTTTCATAACTGCCTTATAAGCGGTCTCAACGGCCTTCTGGAATGCATCGGAAAGTACCGAAACAGTCACTTCATCATAAGAAGCGATCACTTTACAGAATCCACGGAACAACTGCGACAAAATAACGCCGGAATTACCGCGCGCGCCACGCAGAGAACCGGATGAGATTGCCTTGGAAAGCTGAGCCATCGTTGGATTCTCGAGCGCAGATACCTCTCTTGCCGCTGACATGATTGTCATCGACATATTTGTACCGGTATCTCCATCAGGAACCGGAAATACGTTCAGTTCATTAATCCACTCTTTTTTCGCGTCCAGATTCTTCGCACCGGCGAGGAACATCTTAGACAGTACCTCTGTATTAATACTTGTGATTTCCAATTTCTTAATCCTCCCTAGTCAATGACACGTACGCCTTCGACGTAGATGTTAATTTTGTTGATCTTCATGCCGGTAAATGACTCTACCTTATATTTTACTGTTTCGATCAGGTTATCAGAAACCGTAGTAATGCTCACACCATAAGCAATAATGACATGAAAATCGATTGTAATCTGATTATCTTCTTCAACAACAACACTGATTCCGTGTGTCAGATAATCTTTCTTTAAAAGTTTAACAAGACCATCTTTCATATTAACGGCGGCCATACCGACGATTCCGAAGCACTCTACTGCAACCGATCCGGCATAAGTAGCGATGACATCTTCATCGATTAAAATCTTACCATACTGGGTATCCATCTGTCCCTTCATACTCAGACCTCCAATTTTATCTGTTCAATAAGCGAGTTGACATACTTACACTCATTCTATAACTATTCGTATTATAACCATTTTTCTTAAACTTGTAAATATATTTCAATTTTTTATAATTTTTCCTTGCAATTGAAAAATGAATCTGATAGAATACATTTGTTGTGAGTTTGTATATAAGGCAAACTTAGTGAAATGCAAGGAGGTGCAAAATCATGGCAAAGTGTGCAATTTGTGAAAAAGGTGTACATTATGGAAATAATGTCAGCCATTCTCATAGAAGATCCAATCGTGTATGGAAATCAAACATCAAACGTGTGAGCTGTAAAGTAAACGGAGTACCACAGAAATTATATGTTTGTGCTTCCTGCCTTAGATCTGGAAAAGTTGAGAGAGCATAGTATTTTAAGAACCATCGCAATGCGATGGTTCTTTTTTTACCTACACGAATACAACAGATAAGACACCAAAAGCGCGCCAAGTATCAACAGGATTCCAATCACTCCCCCACCCACGATATACATAAGGAGCATCCCCATCGCAAACCAGAATAATGTATATCCCCAGATTCTACGCATTTTCCCACCAAAAAAGCATATATTATGTTACTAATATATGCTTTCCGTCATAAAACTATCCAATTATTATCTGTTTAGGCTTCCTTATTGGAATCATCATCCGCTTTCTCAAAATCAACATCTTCAAATGTAAGCTCTTCATCATCCTTGCCTTTGCCGGATGTAAACTTGTTGACGAAATCCGGCACCATATCAAGAATCTTGGTCATACTGTCCTGATTCTTAATATTAACAAGCTTGGTCACACCGTTTTGGATCACAAGGACAGCGCTCGGATTGATCTTTCCCCCCATACCGCCGGCTCCGTTATTCTTCTTCTCCTGCGAAAATGCGCCGGCTGCGACACCGAACGACACATCCACAAGCGGAAGAATGATCGTATCACCAATATGCACCGCATCCCCGACTACCGTCTTCGTTGTGATAAAACTGTCCATTCCCTTAAACAAAGATTCCACTGTATTATTAAAGCTGTTATCTGCCATCTTGTAATCCTCCTGTCCCAATCTACGCCTTCATATTTCTAAAGTAATTATATAATTTTTGGCAGTCCTTATCAAGAACCAATCCCAAAATCAATTTCAAAAGCGAAAAGCCGAGTATCCGTCCCTTCACATCAAATTCCGCATCTGCATACGCATTATCTGCCGTAAAATCCGGATGAACATTCCACCGGTTCTGATAGCCGACCGGAAACATGGCCAGGATTCCAAGAAGCTGCGCTGTCGTATCCGGTGAACCGGTTGAAAATTCCAGATCCAGCTTTAGTCGACGCGGCATCAGAATATGAAGTAATTTCCACAAGGATGCCTTAAGCTTTGTGAGCGCTCTCTTCGTCCGCTCGCTTTGCATAAGGCGCTGCAAACGCCGCATCGTCTGCCCGATGTTTAAAGCCGCCTGCACAAACGTCCTCCACACTTCTTTCACTTTGATGATCCAGCCACGCACTGCATGGATACAACATCTGAATTTGCCTTTTATAGCACGCACTCCGCGGAAGCGTTTCTTCTCTCCCACGTTTTCATCTGTATCCTCCTGCACAGTAACCTCAGGTAAAGCATCCTGCTCGTATCCAACACTCTGCGTCTCTTCACTATCATTCGGATCCGCCTGAATGTCCATCACATTTTTGCTCTCATCCAGGGCTTTCTTCGCTGGAATCTGCTCATTGGAATCGTCCGTCTTTTCACAATCCTGCATAGTTTCATCATATTGGTCAGTATTACCGGATTTGTCCGGTTTATTACCGCTTGATAAGAATTTACGGATTCCAAAAATACGAAGATAAATCTTCTTTCCGGAATCGGAAACCATGATTCCGCCGCCAGCCAGATAACAAAGTCCATAGATACTTGCTGTAAGATCCGTTTTTCCGTGATAACTGCCCTTCACGCGATACGCAAACGGAACAAACAATAAAGCGATAATGATAAGCACCAGCAGAGCAAGCACAACAAGCAGAACGATGCCAATGATCTTAAGTATCAAAAGCAAAACACTCATGCACGTCTCCTCCGCTCCTCTTTCAGATACGACCATACATCAACATCACCGGTATGCTGATAAGTCTCTTCAATAATCTGCTGCGTAAGTTCGATCGCAGCATCGTATCCCTTCGCCAGACCGATGATCTTCAGATTCTTCTTCGGATAACTTTTCTGCATAAGCTGCCACGCTGGAATAATATCTAACAGGTTGTCCGGATTGCTTGCAAAAGCGATCACATACACAGATACCGTGCCTGCATTATGGTTGATTTTCCATTTGATGCGACCGACTTTATCCCCGATCGATTCGCTGACGTAAAGCTTACGATACCACTTCATCCGCAAACTCCTTTGGTCTTGTGATACTCAATAATACTTGTGGGTTCCCCACAGATTACTCTTCTTTAAATCCAGATACTCATTGTACGCTTTCTCAAGAATCTGCTTTTCATTTGCAAACTTGAGCAGATGATACGCCTCATGATACTTATAATATCCGGAATCCACGAAATATTCTTCCTTTTGTGGCTTACTATAATAACTTTCGCCCATCATCAGATACCAGTGCACATCCTTCTCTACGGTATCCTCCGGAACTGAAAATGTATAATGACTCTTGCCAACATACTGAATAATGGTCGCTGCAGCTCCGGTCTCTTCTTTTACCTCACGGATTGCAGTATCCTTGTATTCTTCTCCCTTTTCTACAGTGCCCTTGGGGAGAACCCAGCCTTCATATTTATTTCTGTAATTCTTGTACAGAAGTAAAATCTTTCCACGAAAAATTACCACACCGCCACAGCTCGTCGCTTCGATCATTGCTAAACCTCCTGTGCCGTGTTACAAAAACTTCTGTCAAAAGTATATCATTTGTTAAAATATACGTCAAATACCTTCTTGGCGATTGGCACCGCATAAGTGCCCCCCGCTCCACTGTTCTCTACAACAACTGCAATTGCAAGATCCTTATAACCTTCCTTCTTTGCAAAGCCTACAAACCATGCATTCGTCTGATCCGAAGAATCCGACACCTGCGCCGTTCCTGTCTTACCGCTTGCTTCATATGACTGTCCGGCAAGCTTACTTCCTGTACCGGAAGTCACAACAGAACGCATATATTTCTGCAGAAGCCGCGCTTCCTTTTCCGTCATGAGAGATCCATATTCCTTCGCCTCATTCGTCTTCACGGTAACGCCGGCGGCATTCTGGGTATGATCCACCATATAAGGCGTCATGAGTGTTCCGTCATTATCAATTGCACTGGCAACAAGCATCATATGAAGCGGAGACACAAGGGTCTTTCCCTGACCGATTCCGGTCTCCATCACCATTCCTGTTGTATCGGATTTCGACAATGAAAAACTGCTTTTGGAAGAGTCAAATGCGATTGGAAGACTCTTGTTAAAAAGCATAGAATCACATAATTCCTTGAATTTATTTCTATTTAAAGTCAATGCAATGTTTGCAAACGAGGAATTGCAGGAATTGGCAAAGGAAGCTTCCAGATCCTGTGTTCCGTGTCGATGATTACCGGCACAGTGAATCGTCTTGCCGTCCACTGTGATAGAACCGTTACAGTCATAACGGTAATCCTCGTATCCTTTTGTATTCTCTCTATAATATTCAAGCGCTGTAAAAATCTTAAACACGGATCCTGGCGCATATTTTCCCTGCGTTGCACGGTTATAGAGTGCCGTACTGGAATCACTGTTTACCGTCTCCCAGTCTCTTTTGATCGTGTTCGGATCAAAGTCCGGTTTTGAGACCATGGTAATGATCTTCCCCGTCTCCGGTTCCATCGCGATCACTGCACCGTCAAAGCTGCCAAGTGCCTCATAAGCCGCCTTCTGTACATCCGCATCAAAGGTTGTGACAACGGTATCTCCCTGTGTCTTGTTGCCAGCAAGATCCGCTCCCATCTGTTTTAAAAAGAATTCATGCGAGCGGAGCAGTTCAAAGTTCTCCTGATTCTCGATCCCTGCTTTGCCATTCACAGAATATCCGATTGCATGCGCGAACATCCGGCCATACGGATATTCTCTGGTCTCCGACTTATCTTTACTCACCTTCGTTGTAGCAAGTACCTGTCCGTCCGAAGAAAGAATATCTCCACGGATCACCCGCTCCGAGAAGAGATCCTGCAGCGAATTGTACGGACTATTGATAAAAGCCTCACTTTTATATACCTGAAAATATACAAAATACGCCATAAGACCGAGAAAAAGCGCCAAAAACAGATACATGATCACAAGAAATTCTTTGTTTCTCGCTACTTTGGGTCTACTTTTGTTTTTCTTTTTATTTCTAACCACGTGATTCGCCTCCACATAACTTACACTTGTGTTTGTTAGGATACGCCCTCTTTCCATAACCAACATCCGTCACTCAATTTCATGTCCGTTTTCTCCCTGTATTGTTGCCTTTTTGTTTTCGTTTCTTACGATTTCCAATATTCTCTGTTTCCTTTGTTGCATTCGCAATATAAAGTCCCTGAATCATTCCAAAGACGATCATCGTAGAGAGAAGCGAACTTCCACCGTAACTTACCAGTGGCAGTGTCACACCGGTGGATGGAATGAATTTGATCACTCCTCCGATTGTGAGAAACACCTGCAATGCATAGAGCGTTCCGAGTCCCACCGCAGTCAGGCGGTAAAAATTATCCTTAAGCAGCATTGCTACATTCATGATCATAAAGAAACAGCTTACGCACACCATGATCAGACAGAGTGCAAACACACCGCCCATCTCCTCCGAGATTGCCGCAAAGACAAAATCCTTCGATACAACCGGAATCTTGTTCGGCATTCCCTGATTCAGTCCAAGTCCAAACCATCCGCCGGTTCCGATCGCAAAAAGCGACTGGCAGATCTGATAGCCCGCATTGTCAATGACCGCAAGCGGATCCGACCATGCAAGCACTCGCGTCTGCACATGCGAGAAAATCTTATATCCGACAAGTGCAGCCACCGTCATAAGTCCAAGTCCCGCTCCAAAATACGCAAACTTTCTTGTTGCCACATAGATCATAACCAGATAGGTAAAGAAATATAGTAAAGCACCACCTAAGTCCTTCGAAGCCACCAGTGCAAGCACAAATACTGCAGATACAACACTTGTCACGACAAGCTGATGAAAATCCTGCCTGCGATAAAGCATCGAAGCGATAAACATGACAAATATGATTTTCACAAACTCAGACGGCTGAATCGAAATTCCCCCGATAGAGATTGACAATTTTGCACCATAACTCGTCTGTCCCGCTACCGCTACGACCGCGAGCGCGCCGATTCCAAGTATTGCATAGATCCATGTCAGTTTGCGAAAAAGTGACATATTGCGAAGCACTAACGGAATCAACAGTCCGATAAACATTCCGGCACATACGAAAATAAACTGGCGAAATGCTTTCTCAAAAGACAACCGGGTCAAAATGATAAATCCGATGGCAAGCAGCATACACATATTGTTAAGGACAAGCTCGGAGGCCTGCTTATACAACAGATGATAAGAGCCGATCATCATAACAAGAAGCACCAGCTGCATCAGATAAAAGCCGATCATCTGCACATTTCCGGTCGTTAAATACAACACAAGAAATGCATCAAAATGGATGACAAACAATATTCCTCTCTGCACTCCATAAATATGCTTTTGTTCTTCGACATCCCCCTCATATTTGAACACATGAAAACACTCAAAGGTGTAGATCATAAATAAAATGATCATCAAATATTTCGATGCCTGTACAATAAGATGCACCATAATTTATTCGACTCCTCTTTTATAATGACCGTTCGTGTAACGATCCTTCCACTCAGACGGATATCCCTCTCTCCGTCCTGTCACAAACTCTTCCATCAGATCAAGAACCGCTTTTGTCTCACTCCCTGTTTCCACTGTGAAGTCAACACGAAACTCCTGCATTCCGCTTTTTTTCAGTTCCTTCATATTGGCAAAAAGCATAACCGGAAGCGAATTATACACAACATTGTAACAGGCATCGCAATAATTCTTAACCGGAAATTCTTTGCGGTAACGATCCTTCAGATAACAAAGTCCCGGTTTCTTATCACATCCGCAAGTGTTTGCATGCACACATGGAGCTGTTGTCATAAGCGGATAATAACCATAGACGACCATCGCACTATTTGTATTGTCCCGATGTAAAATTTCTTTGCGATTCAACTCGAGCGGAACCGTATTTTCACAGACCGTAAGCGAATGAAACATCTGTATTGCGCGGTCATTATAGGTATAAAGATTATGATCAATCACAACCTGATCCATATGGAATAATTCTTCTGCCAAAGCCAGTTCCTCATAATTTCTTACCATAATGCCATCCAACGATAATGCCTGCAATTCATCCTGATATTCAAAGAACAGATCCGACATCCGTGCCCTGAAAATGCGTGGCAATGCAAAATATACTTCCTTTTGCTTCTCTTTTATGCAAAGAATATCTTCCCTAAGCTCTTTCGGAAAAGTATTCCAACGATAAGCACTAAAATCAAGATAGATACGCCTGATCCATTCTTTTTTCAGGATTTCAGACAAGACATCTCTGTTCTCAATCAGACAACTGCAACGAGGTTCCTTGACTGCCGCCTTTGCATCTGATACATGAGAATCAGACTCACAATCTAAGGAACCCTGCAATCCGTTTTTATCTTGTTTCGCTTCGTAATTTTCTGCGACTTCATTCTGTAAAGCGAAAGAATTCCTGCTTCTGCGATAAGATGCAAGAATCGATTCTATAAGCTGATCTACAGCCTCTCGACGAAGCTGATTCAGGGCACCAACCGGAAGGAAAATATTCTCATCCATATCAACTGTGATCGTTTCCATCTCAAATGGAGTGTCACCGGTCTTTGTCATACGGGTTTTCAGATCCTCAACGCTTAACGGCTTCTTTTGTGCAGACATAACTTCCATTCCACCCACACAGATCGTATGATTTTCTGCGGTAATTTCATAGGTTGCAGTCTGTCCAAGATGCAATGTTAAATGTCCTCTTGCCGGAATCTTCCTCTCATGATTCACATAACGATCGATTATCGCATTCTGCAAAGCCTCATTTGTTTTCGCATAACTTGGCTTCACAAACGTCACCATATCCGCACCGTTTTGCTTATGATAATATCCGTCTGTAAATCCACAGCGGTTACCAAGATCTAAGATATCCTGCATATCGGATTTGCTGAGATTTTTCTGCTTCTTATGTTCGAGAAACTGATCAATGTATTTCCGGTAATAAGAAACCACACCGGCAGCATACGGCGCCTGCTTCATTCTTCCCTCAATCTTGAGGGAATAGACACCTGCCTCGTAAAGCTGCTCCAGATCCTCAATCCCACACATATCCTTAAGACTCAATACATAACTGTCTTTCTCATAAGTTTTGTGATTCTCATCAAGTACGGAATACGCAAGACGGCAAGGCTGCGCGCAACGTCCTCTATTACCGCTTCGACCGCCGAGCATGCTGCTGAGCAGACATTGTCCGGAATAGCAATAACACAGTGCACCGTGCACAAATGCTTCCAATTCTACACCGGTCTCATCATAGATCTGTTTCATCTCGGCCAGCGAAACCTCCCTTGCCATCACGACACGCTCTGCGCCGAGTCTCTGCATCATTTTTGCGCCCTCAACGCCTGTCACCGTCATCTGCGTACTGGTATGAATTGGGAGATCCGGAAAATGCCTCCGAACAAACGAAAAAACTCCCATATCCTGCACCAGCACTGCATCCAGCCCCTGCTCATAGAAAGGAAGAAGATAGTCATAAAGTTTGCGCGTCAATTCCGTATTCTTAAGAAGCGTATTGACCGTCAGATAAACCTTCGCTCCATGAAGATGTGCATAATCAATCGCCGCAAGAAGTTCCTCCGTCGAAAAATTATTGGCATACGCACGGGCTCCAAACAAATCTCCTCCAACATAGACTGCATCCGCTCCGGCAGCAATCACCGCCTTAAAGATTTCAAAGGAACCTGCCGGTGCCAATAGTTCAAATCCGCGCTCTCTCGTATTCTGTTTCTTTGTAATTACGTCTCTTGTCATCTCTATATTCATGTTTCTCCGATCAAATTCCTATGATAAAAATGCTGCCGCTTAATGCGACAGCATCCTGATTATTTTTTCTTCGTATTTGTATTGGAAGCAGATGAAACAGGCTTACCATCAAGAAGCTTATCCTCAAGTGCAGCTTCCAGTCGTGCCTTATTCAAAAGCAATTCCTTATTCTCCTGCTCAAGTTCCTTCAAGGAAGACTCCGCGCTCTCTGTCTTAATCTGGTTCGAAATCAGATCATGTTTCAGATCATAGAGTTCCTTGTCCTTATTCTCGATATCCCGCTCAAGCTTTTCAACCTGCGCCTTCGCTTTAAAATAATCATCTGCAATATTAAGCTGAATCAATGTATTCTTCATATTAAGAGGAATATGACGATAATCCTCAATTGCTTCGAATTCGTTGATCTTATTATTGATATAAGCAGCAACCTTCTGAAGATATTCCTCTCCCTCATAACCGCTCAATGTATATACTTTTCCATCAATTACCACTTCGGCACTTGTTTTGGCTGACATATCGTATCCTCCAGTTCTCTTACGCACTATATCTTGTATTATAATCGCAATGAGGCGCAAAAGCAACTGCTACTTACGAAATAATTGATCCTTTGGATAGGAAATTCCATCATCGAAGCAATACGGCATAAAAGTTATACACGTTCCCTCTCAAAATGCTCATAAGCGAAATCCGTTGCCACACGCCCCTTCGGTGTACGATTGATAAATCCATTCTTCACAAGATAAGGTTCATAGACATCCTCAATCGTTCCGGAATCCTCACCAATTGCGGCTGCAAGCGTATCAAGACCGACCGGACCACCAGCGAATTTATCAATAATCGTCAGAATGATATTGCGGTCGTTCTGATCCAGTCCCATCTTATCCACTTCAAGAAGATCAAGCGCAAATGCAGCAACTTCATACGTAATCCTGCCGTCATATTTCACCTGTGCAAAATCTCTTACTCGCTTGAGCAGACGATTGGCAAGTCTAGGCGTTCCTCTCGAACGGCGCGCAAGTTCAAATGCTCCCTTGTCATCAATCGCCACATCAAGCACATGAGCAGACTGCAAAATGATCGACTTCAGTTCATCCACCGTATAATATTCCATATGACTGACCACACCAAAACGGTCACGCAGCGGCGCAGAAAGCATTCCGGCTCGCGTTGTTGCACCGACCAGTGTAAATTTAGGGAGATTCAGGCGAATCGATCTTGCCGATTCTCCTTTGCCAATCATCACATCGATTGCATAGTCCTCCATCGCCGGATATAAAACCTCCTCTACCTGTCGATTCAATCGGTGGATTTCATCGACAAAGAGGATATCTCCCTCCGCGAGATTATTGAGAATTGCAGCCATCTCTCCCGGCTTTGCAATCGCAGGTCCTGAAGTCACCTTAAGGTGCGTACCCATCTCATTGGCAATAATCCCGGCCAGTGTCGTCTTACCAAGTCCGGGCGGTCCGTAAAAGAGAACATGATCAAGTGCCTCTCCTCGCTCCTTCGCCGCCTCGATATAGACTTTCATATTATCTTTAATCTTTTCCTGTCCGATATAATCCTCCAGGCGCTGCGGACGCAGACTCGATTCAATCTTGTAATCCTCCTCCTGCAGCTGCGTAGAAATTACACGCTTTTCCATCTGTGGATTCTCCTTGTATTGATCTAAATTCCATCGACGATTACCACAATAAAAGAGTCGCGATCGTCCAAACTTAATTACAGCAGAAATTTAAGTGCTGCTTTCAGCACATCTTCAACATCCATGTCTTCGGTAATGGTAACTTTGGAAACTGCCTTCAGACTCTCCGTGCTGGAATATCCAAGTGCAGACAGTGCCATAACGGCATCATTCTTGACAGAAGCGCCACCCGCAGACTGTGCTCTCTCTTCCACATGCATCGTCTTCTTCTCAAAGGCGTCTTCCAGTGACATCTTATCCTTGAGTTCTAAAATCACTCTCTGTGCCGTCTTCGCACCAATTCCCGGAGCCTTGGAGATTGCCTTCGCATCGCCGGATAATACGGCAAAACGCAGATCGTCCGCATCCAGTGTCGAGAGGATAGCAAGCCCTCCCTTCGGTCCAATTCCGCTTACCGTGATCAATTGCTTAAACAATTCCAGATCATCCTTCGTCAGGAAACCGTAAAGCACCATCACATCCTCACGCAGATGCAGATAAGTATACACCTTAAGTTCCTCCCCGACAGGCGGAAGATATTCAAACGTCTTCGCCGGAATAAAAATCCGGTATCCGATTCCCCCGGTCTCTATCACGATATAATCGATATCAATCTCTGTCAATTCACCCTTAATATATGCGTACACGTTCCTTCATAACTCCTGTTCTTCTATCAATATCTACGATTGTACCAAACATTTGTTCTTGTTTCAAGTATTATCTGCTTTTCCATAAGGATTCCGGAATACGAATGACCATCTCCTGCGCAATCACACCGATCAGCACACCGGTAAGTAATCCACATATCATCAGAAACGGAAAATAGTACATCACATTATAATTTTTCACGATGATCGCCGCAACAATAATCTGACCGAGATTATGTGCGATTCCTCCTGCCGCACTCACGGAAATCATCTTAAACCTTCCAAGTCTCTTAAGTATCCACATAACAAGCAGACTAAGTATTCCGCCGACCAGGGAGTAGAGAATACTGAATGCATTTCCAAACAATACACCGACCAGAAAAACACGGATAACGGAAACCAAAAAAGCATCCCGCATTCCGACCGTGTACAAGACAAAAAGAATCACAAAATTGGTTAAGCCTAACTTCATGCCTGGGACTCCAAAGAAAAACGGAATGAGTGTTTCGATATAACTGCAGATCATCGCTACCGCAATACACACCCCCAGATATGCAATTCTTTTCACATAATTATCCTTCACTTCTGTCACCTTCATCCTGCATAGTTTCTTAAACTACTGTGCAAATCCATCCAAAGCATCCTGACCGGCATTCTCCACCGACACCACCACACGGTTCGGAAGACACACGATCGTCTCACCGCTTCGATCAATTGCTTTCTGTTTTACGCACAATAGATCCCTGCAGTCTGCATCGATCATATCCGCCTTGTGATCCCTGATCAGAAGCGTATTCGTCACTTCTCCCTGATCATTATAGATCGGGACTTTCTGTTCCTTCGCAAGATCATATCTTCCATATTCTTTTCCATCAACCGTGACAACCACAGTTGCCCCGGCTTTTCCTTTATCAAAAGAAAAGACTAAGAGCACTGAAATGCAAACGCAAAGCAGTACTCCTAATAAAAGCAAATCATTTTTTCCGATTCGTTTATTCATTTGCTACAACTTCTCCAAGATAATAAAAGCCCTTACATTCTGTCAGCTTCACCTGATAAAGCTTTCCGATCATACCTGCATCTCCCGGGAAATGTACAACCGCATTGTTGGCAAGACGACCTGTAATCAGGGAAGCATCCTGCTCATTCGGTTCCTCCGCAAGCACTTCCATCACCTTACCCTCAAGCTCCATTGCTTTCCTTGTACTGATCTGCTGTACTTCCTTCAAAAGCATATCAAAATGCCGCTTTACCTCATCCGGATCACACTGATTCTCCATGGAAGCCGCCGGTGTACCGGTTCTTTTGGAATAGATAAATGTGAAAGCACTGTCATACTCCACCTGCTTCACTACATCCATTGTCTCCATAAAATCTTCTTCTGTCTCCCCCGGGAATCCCACAATAATATCCGTAGTCAAAGCGATATCCGGAATCGCCTCACGAAGCTTTCTAACAATCTCAAGATACTGTTCCTTGTCGTAATGACGATTCATGATCTTCAAGATTCTTGAACTTCCGGACTGCAGCGGAAGATGCATATGCTTACATACCTTGTCACATTCCTTCATCGCAAGGATCAGATCATCTGACAGATCCTTCGGATGGGATGTCATAAAACGGATTCTCTTAAGTCCCTCAATCTTATTGACTTCACGCAGCAGTTCCGCAAACGTGACCGGATTCTCCAGGTTCTTTCCGTAAGAATTGACATTCTGACCAAGCAGCATAACTTCACACACACCATCAGCAACCAGTCCCTCGATCTCACGGATGATATCCTTCGGCTCACGGCTTCTCTCGCGGCCTCTTACATACGGTACAATACAGTAGCTGCAGAAATTATTACAGCCGAACATAATGTTAACGCCCGACTTAAAGGAGAATTTACGCTTAATCGGAAGATCTTCTACAATCTTGTCCGTATCTTTCCAGATATCAACGATCATAGAATCCGACTCCATGCTGCGACATAAAAGTTCTGCAAATTTATAGATATTATGCGTTCCAAAAATCAGATTGACAAAACGATACGACTTGCGGATCTTCTCCACAACGGTCGGCTCCTGCATCATGCAACCGCACAAAGCGATCATCATATGCGGATTTTTCTTCTTATAATTGGACAAATACCCCAATCGTCCATATACCTTATTGTTCGCATTCTCACGAACGGTACAGGTATTATAGATCACGAAATCCGCATGCTCGTCTTCCGTCTCGATATATCCAATATCCGTCAGAATTCCGACAAGCTTCTCAGAATCTCTGGCATTCATCTGACATCCGAAGGTCTTAACACAGCATGTCAGCTTGCGGCCAAGTTCTGCTTCCTTCTCCTGTACGTAAGTCTTCGCCTTCTCTATATAATCATACTGGAGCTTTGTCTCTTCCGCTCCGGTCAGCACATTTGCTTCTAAGTCTCTCATATTTACCTCTTGTAATCGTTATTATTTCTATAAAAATCCAATTTACGGACGGATCTGTCCATTACCGTAAATAATATATTTGTAGCTGGTAAGCGCTTCTAATCCCATCGGTCCACGCGCATGCAGCTTTTGTGTACTGATTCCGATCTCTGCGCCAAATCCAAATTCATTTCCATCTGAAAAACGTGTTGATGCATTGACGTAAACGCAGGCAGAATCAATCTCATTTAAGAATTGTTGCGCATGATCATAATTTTGCGTAACAATCGTCTCAGAATGAGACGTATTATAGCGGTTAATATGTTCAATCGCCTCATCAATCGTATCGACCACTTTAACAGACATAATATAGTCTAAATACTCCGTTCCCCAATCCTCTTCCGTTGCAGGAATGACGAGTGGCTGATCTGCACCTAAACATTCGACTGCCGTATCGTCTCCGCGCATCTGCACGTCATACTCTTTGAGAGAAGCATACAATCTAGGAAGAAATTCCTTCGCGATCGCACGATTCACAACAATCGACTCGCAGGCATTGCAGACACCGATGCGCTGTGTCTTTGCATTTCTTATAATGTTGACTGCCATGTCAAAATCAGCAGAATCATCCACATATACGTGGCAGTTTCCGGTTCCGGTCTCAATAACCGGGATTGTCGCCTCATTGACAACGGTCTGGATCAGACCTCTTCCACCTCTTGGAATCAGAAGATCCACATACTGCTTCATCTTCATAAAGCAGTTCGTTGTCTCATGATCCGTCGCTTCAATCAGGCTGAGCACACCATCCGGAATATTCATCTCTCGTAAGGCCTCCTGCATTGCTGAAACAATTGCAATGTTCGAATGAATCGCATCACTTCCGCCCTTAAGAATCGCACAGTTTCCGGATTTAAAGCACAGACCGAACGCATCGGAAGTCACATTCGGACGGGCTTCAAAAATGATACCGATAACACCGATCGGCACACGTTTCTTGCCGATCATCAATCCATTCGGCCGCTTCTTCATGGATAACACTTCCCCGATCGGATCATCCAGCTTTGCAATCTGTCTGAGTCCATCTGCCATACCGGCAATACGATCATGATTTAATGTCAGACGATCAAGAAGACCTGCCGGCATATTGCGTTCCTGTCCGTTTTTTACATCGATCGCATTTGCCGCAAGGATGTCTGTCTCATGCGCAAGAAGTGCATCTGCAGCCTTATTTAAGGTTTCATTTTTCACCTTTGTATCAAGCATGCCTGCCTTAATCCGGACATCATGCGCTCTCTTACATAATTCTTCCAAATCCATTCCAAGATCCTCCTGACTGGTTTCTCATATTTTAGCCCATGTATCGGTTACGTTTTTCTAAAGCGAATATATCTGTTCCTCTGTTACAATCTGATGCATAGCAATGTCCTGCGATTCCGCTGGAATATCATCCAAAAGCTGACACGTAAAACAAATACCCACCGTATTCACCTCCGGGTGCCTTACCATATAGCGATCATAATAACCCTTGCCATATCCGATCCGATCGCCTTTCTTCGAAAAAGCGACTCCCGGCACAAGCATCGGCACAACATTCCCGGACGGCAGATACAGTGGCAGTGAAACGTGCTCTACATCCGGCTCCATCACGCCAAATGCCCCCGAACATAATTGTTGTTCATCCCTGACGAGAAAAAACACCATATGATCTCCAAACACCTTTGGAAAATAAAGCATTTTGCCATCAAGCCACGCCTGTTTACAGAATACAGACAGATCCACCTCACTTTGTATCGCGGAATAAACGAGAATCTCTTCGCTGCTTTCATACCAGGGCTGTCTTAGCAATTGCTCCAAAATCTGACGACTGTAAGTAATACGTTCGTTTTCTGTGAGTGAATTTCTTATCCCTTTGATCCGCTTACGAAGTTGGGCTTTGCTTTCCATATTTTTCACCAAGATTTTCTACACTGCCATCTTCATTGACCATGTCAATATTGTTAAGCTGGCTGCGCAGATTGCTTTTGACGGAAGCTACAAATTCTTTGCGAAGCAAAGCCTGCTCCTTCTTCTCCTCTTCCGTCAGACCTTCCGCCTGTGATTTGCGATATAACGCATTAATACGATCAATTTTTTCCTGTGTCATTATCCTATCGTCTCCATAACATATGTTGCCAGATTAAAGTTTGCATTCTTATTGGACTTAAAAAGCGTTCCGGTATATGCATCCTCAAAAATCTGCGCAAGAATCTTCACATCGGCGCCGTTTGCAATAATCATATCGGTGCCGGACAATGTTGCAATCCTTGCGGCGGTAAGTTTCGTTGTCATACCACCGGTTCCGACATTGCTGCCGGTCGTTCCCTTTGCCATACCAAGAATCTCTTCGTCCAGATTCTCCACTACCTGAACCAGCTTCGCATCCGGATTCGTATGCGGATCATCGGTATACAGTCCATCGATGTCCGACAGAAGGATCAACAGATCCGCCCCGACCATCGAAGAAACCAAAGCAGACAGTGTATCATTGTCACCGAACTGCATCTCATAAGTACTCGTTGTATCATTCTCATTTACAATCGGAATTACACCAAGCTGAAACAATTCCTCAAACGTATTTTTCGCATTTTCTCTCGATACCGGATTGATCATCGTGTTTTTCGTCAGAAGCACCTGTCCTGCTGTCTCATTATACTCTGCAAAAAGCTTCTGATAGACCATCATCAGCTTTGCCTGACCGACCGCCGCACATGCCTGCTTCATCGAGATATCCGTCGGTCTCTCATGAATGCCCATCGCCGATCGCCCGACAGCGATTGCACCAGAGCTGACCAGACACACATCCATTCCACGATTACGTAGATCGCTGAGCTGACGCACCAGCTGCTCCATCTTGCCAAGATCTAATTTACCGGTCTCCTCATGCGTCAGGGATGAGGAACCAATTTTCACTACGACACGCTTGTATCCTGTTTCACTTTTCATTCTAAACTTATCCTCGATTCTTATTGCCTCGCATTGAACATCCGGCCATGAGAATTCACCTTCGGTGAAGGCCGGACGCTGCATAATCACTTCCCAAGAAGTGATTACATTATACTCTATCATATCTTCCGCAAAAATACAAAACCATTCGTCTGGTAATCCATACCTCTCATCTTCTTATCCAAACGAGTGCCCGACATCATCAAGACTTTACCGCAAAAGCTTCAATTTACCAGTAAGACAGACGAACTCCACATCTGTCACATCGCCACAGTATTCTCCGTCCGCGTGCAGCACGAGTGGCTGATCCGCGTGCAGCCTGAGTACCGGTGCATCAATCACAGTAAATCCACGGATTCTCTCATGCTTCGCCGCAACCAAAAGTGGCAGACAGAAGAATGTGAGCAGCTTCGGAATGCCGTGTGCCATACTCAATGATAACATTCCGTCTGTCGGAGATGCTTTCGGTGCCATCGGCACACCGCCGCCTTCCGCACGCAGATTCATCGCCGCTGCAAAAATCATCTTATTCATTTTATGTACACAATGGTTATCTCCACATTCAAGTGTCACTTCCGCCGTCTTCATTGAAAAAAGCGAAGAAACCGTAAGTAAAAGATACGTGAGTTTTCCAAGATGGATTTTGTTCAAAACTTTCTTTAATTTCGAATGTAACGCCTTCTTACAGACGATCGCATCCAGACCGATCCCGGAACTGATTCCGAAAATCCGGCTTTCTTCCTCCGTCTCGCCCCAGCGAACCTGTCCTATGTCCACTCTCGACACCGGAATTCCATTCTTTTCCCTCGCGATTGCCTTTAAGATCTGATGCAGCGCGATATTTGGATTCTTGTCAATCATAAGTCCTCTCGCGAAATCATTTCCGGATCCGCTTGGGATCATGCCGAACCGCACCTTGTCGAAATCGGTAATACCATTTAACACTTCATTCATTGTGCCGTCTCCACCGACTACGATCAAATAAATTTTATCCTTATCCTTCTGTGAGATTTCCCGCGCAAGTTCCGTTGCATGTCCCTCGTATTTTGTCTCATATGCTTCATACGCGATCTTCCGCTCCTCAAGCATGTTACAGATTCTGTGCCACACAAATCCTGCCTTACCGGTTCTTGCGTTCGTATTGACGATAAAATAAAGTTTACTCATTTCTTCAATCCTTTGTGTATTTCACTTGTATGGCATCCATTCATTCTTGATCATACAAGCACTCTTCTATGATTATAATATAAATCAATAGGTTTTGCACGATATTCTTAATGAAAAAGCCTATCGGTACAAGAAAAAGCAAGTCTTGTCGCATAATGAAATTTGCGTTATAGTAAATTTCAGATTCTATGTTATATGCAATCATAAATGCATCCATAGATTCTGCCAATATACGAACACAATATTAAGATAGTAAAGGATAAACAAATGGAACCATTAAGATTTAAAATAAAGAAACATAGAAACAACTTCACGAACCGTATGATTGGAATAGTCCTGCTCATCGCACTTCTTTGTAGTCTATTGTCTGGCTGCTCCTCTGAGACCAAAAAAGTCTCTAAGGAAGGATTTTATTTTGATACGATCATTACCATTACACTATATGGAACCGATGACGAGAAATACATCAATGACTGTTTCTCCCTTGCGAAAGAATATGAAAACAAGTTTTCCAACACCATCGCAGGCAGCGAGATTTCGCAGATTAACGATGCAGATGGAAAGTATGTCACAGTAAGTGATGACACATTAGAACTGATACAAGACGGAATAAACTATGGAAAAGGAAGTGACGGAAAATTTGATATAGCAATCGGTGCTCTCTCCGATCTATGGAACATCTCCGAGATTGCAGAAAATGCAGACTCTTCCAACAACGAAGTGGATACTTCTGTTCTCCCGTCCAATGACGATATCAGGAATGCTTTAGCACACATAGACTATCGTTCGATTGAGATCAAAGGTAATCAGGTTCGCCTGAGCGATCCCGATGCAAAACTTGATCTCGGTGGCATTGCCAAAGGCTACATTGCAGATCAGATGCGCTCCTATCTACGCGATCAAGGAATCACAGAAGGTGTGATCAGTCTCGGTGGCAACGTGCTGACACTCGGCGAGAAAGCAAGCGGCGACAACTATGCCATCGGTATCCAGAAACCTTTTGCAGCAAGTGGAACCAGTCTCGGAGTCATCAAAGTAAAGGATGCATCTGTTGTATCCTCCGGCATCTACGAGCGCTACTATCGTATCGGTGATAAAATCTATCATCATATACTAGATACTACAACCGGATATCCGATTGAGAACGATCTCTACCAGGTCACGATCATCAGCAAAAGTTCGATGGACGGTGATGCTTTAAGCACCACCTGCTTTGCACTTGGACTTGAAGAGGGAATGAATCTGATTGAAAATACAAAAGATACGGAAGCCATCTTCGTCACAAATGATGGCAAACCCCATTGCAGTTCCGGAATCGGAAACACAGTAATCTTTGAAGAGAATTAAAATTTTACAACAAACCAACAATATATCTTATTCCATTTTATAGACAAAACGAAACCCGCTCAGATTCATTTCCGAACGGGTTTCGTTATATTTTTCTCTGCTTTTGTAAAAATAAAATTCTGACAAAAGTCCGTATTCTTACAAAACAATCACTTGCATACTATAAGATGATCTTCTTCGGGCACTTCTCTGCACAGATTCCGCAGCCTGTACATTTCTCCTGATCAATGTATGCGATATTGTCAACCACATGGATTGCATCAGAAGGACAATTCTTCTCACAGAGATGACATCCAATACATCCTACGGAGCAGGCATTCATTACATCTTTACCCTTATCCTTGGAACTGCACTGTACAAGGTGCATTGCCTCATAAGGAACAAGTTCGATCAGATGCTTTGGACATGCAGCAACACATTTACCGCAGGCCTTACATACCTTCTCATCAACCTTTGCAATACCGTCAACAACATGAATTGCATCAAACGGACAAGCCTTTACACAGCTTCCGAATCCAAGACATCCATAGTTACAAGTCTTAGGTCCACCGTTTGGAACAAATGACATAGCAGCACAATCTTCGATTCCGGTGTAATCGTAATCCTGTTTTGCTTTCTCGCAGGTTCCTGCACATTTCACAAATGCAACCTTCTTTACCGAAGCACCTGCAGATACACCCATGATCTCGCCGACTTTCGCAGCAACCGGATCACCACCGACCGGACACTGTCCGACCGGAGCCTCACCCTTGGCGATTGCAGCGGCAAGACCGGAACAGCCTGCGTAACCGCAGCCACCACAGTTGTTACCAGGAAGAACCTCAAGGATTGCTTCCTCTCTCGGGTCTACTTCAACCTTGAATTTTTCTCCGGAGATTCCGAGGAAAAATCCAAGAATAATTCCAACACAGCCAACTACGATGGCTGCGACAATAATTCCAGTAAGCATATTCTTTTCCTCCTAAATCATTCCTGAGAATCCCATAAATGCGATTGACATCAGACATGCGGTAATCAATACGATTGCTGTACCTCTGAATGTCTTAGGGATGTCATTATATTCAATTTTCTCACGGATTCCTGCCATCAGTACGATTGCGATAAAGAATCCGACTGCTGTTGAGAATCCGTATACAACAGACTCTAACAGATTGTATTCATAAGTTACACAGTTGAGTGCAACACCAAGTACCGCACAGTTTGTTGTGATCAGTGGAAGATACACACCAAGGGACTGATACAGTGAAGGTATGCTCTTCTTTAAGAACATCTCTACGAACTGTACCAATGCCGCGATAACAAGAATAAATACGATTGTCTTTAAGTAGGTCAGATCGATTCCTTTTGATACGAGGAACGGATTGGCCAGAATAAATTTATAGATCAGTCCTGTGATAAAGGAGGAAATTGTAATAACGAAGATTACGGCTCCACCCATACCGGCAGCAGTCTCTGTCTTCTTGGATACACCAAGGAACGGACAGATACCGAGGAACTGACTCAATACTACGTTGTTTACGATTGCAGAACCAACTGCGATCAAAACTAATTCAGCTAATGTACTCATCGTCTTCTCCCTCCCTATGCCTCTTTATTGTCTGAGGAAGCAGCACTCTTGCCGGTGCACAATGCAGACTGACCACAATGTGCACAGTCGCCTGACAGACATCCGGAAGGCTCTGCAAGCGGCTTGCCTTTTGCTTCCATCTTCTTACGAATGATATTCATTCCGGCTACAAGGAATGCAAGTACAAGGAATGCACCAGGTGCCATAATAAAGATGGTGATTGGTGTAAAGCCCTTGATTGCGGAAAGGAACGGAAGTCCGAAGAATGTTCCGGCTCCAAGGATCTCACGGATAAGACCAATAATCGTAAGTCCCATAGTAAATCCAAGTCCCATACCGATTCCATCGAAGATTGACTCGATCGGACCATTCTTCGATGCATAACTTTCTGCACGGCCAAGAATAATACAGTTTACAACGATCAGAGGAATGTATACACCCAATGCGTTTGACAGACTCGGTAAATAAGCCTGCATCAGAAACTGTACTACGGTTACGAGTGATGCAACGATCACGATATAAGCCGGCATACGCACTCCGTTTGGAATCGCCTTACGGAATAAAGAGATCAAAAGGTTTGAAAATACGAGTACAACCAATGTGGAAAGACCCATACCAAGACCGTTGACTGCAGAAGATGTTACCGCAAGTGTCGGACACATACCAAGCATCAGGACGAAGGTCGGGTTCTCCTTGATCACACCATTGTATAAACGTTCAACATATTTGTTCATTACTGAGCACCTCCTAACGCATTCTGGAAGTAAAGAATTGCAGCGTTACAACCGTTTGCCATTGCTTTTGAAGTAATGGTGGATCCGGTGATTGCCTCAATCTGATCATCCGAAGAAGGTGTCTGTTTTACAACCGTAAAGGAATCTACTTTCTTATTCTCAAACTGTCCGTAGAACTCCTCTTCCTGTGCCTTCATACCAAGACCCGGAGTCTCAGAGATATCGGTAATGGAATATCCGTTTACCGTACCGTCATTCTGGATACCAACAGAGAATGTGATGCTTCCCTGGCTTCCGTCTTTGGCGGTAACTGTGATGACATATCCAAGTACGTTACCGGATGCATCAACTGCTTCCTCAACATCATTGATTGTGTCATCATATCCTGCATCAGAAACCATCTTGTTGGCCTCGTCTGCATCGTAATCCTTCTGGTTAAATGCATCTGCATCTGCAAATACAGCCTGATAAGCTTCTTTCTTGGCTTCCTCATTGGCTTTGTCGATCGGAGCCTTCGTAATACCGTATACAGCACCAAGGATCACACCGATCACAAGTGTAAAGGCAGTCAAAACCAAAGCGTCATGTACGATCTGTTTATTCATTCTTCTTTGCCTCCTTTACAACACCAAATGCGTTCGGCACTGTAATCTTCTCAATCAGTGGAACAAGAAGATTGCTTAAGATGATTGCAAAAGATACGCCCTCTGCATTCGCACCGAAGCAACGGAAGATACCGGTCAGAAGACCGCAGCAGATACCAAACAAAATCTGTCCCATCGGCGTAATCGGCGAAGTTACATAGTCGGTTGCCATAAAGAAAGCACCCAGCATCAGTCCGCCTCCGCAGAGTTCTGCAACAACATAATTCATGTCAAAGCGCTGCGCACCGAAGATAAACATAAAGATTGCAAATGTAACAATATAAGATGCCGGAATCTTAAGATCAATGACACCCATCAGTATCAGGAAAATTGCTCCGATCAGGATGGCGATCACAGATGTCTCACCGATGGTTCCAGGAATCTTACCTGTCAGCATATCCATAATATTCACGGAATCAAGTCCCTGATTACGGATCATTCCAAGAGGCGTAGCTCCGGAATATGCCTCAAATTTTGCGCTGCTGAAATTGGTCATATCTGCAGCAAAAGCGATCAGAAGGAAGCAACGTCCGCCAAGTGCCGGATTCATGAAGTTCTGTCCAAGTCCTCCGAAAAGCATCTTAACGATAACGATTGCAAATACAGATCCGATCACTGCCTCCCACCAAGGAAGACCTGCCGGAAGGTTTAATGCAAGAAGAAGTCCTGTTACAACAGCACTAAGGTCCGGCAAACTATTCTTCTTATGTACGATCTTGTCAAAGATCCATTCTGACGCAAGACAGCTTGCGATAGTTACTAAAATTAAAACCAATGCCTTATAACCAAAATTCCAGATACCAAACAGGCTGGCCGGAAGCAATGCAATAATCACATACAGCATCACTCTGCTTGTGGAATCCTTGGCACGGACATGTGGTGCAGATGAAACCTGATATTTTTCACTCACAACAATCCACCTCTTTCTTACTTTTTCTTTCTCTTCTCTGCCAGTACTAACTTCTTCATAGTCTTAACAGACTGTGCAACCTGTCTTCTGGATGGGCATACATAAGTACAGCTTCCGCACTCGATACACTCAAGTCCGTGCCACTTCTCAAATTCTGCCATCTGTCCGTTGTTGCCAAACTTAGCGAGGCGTGAAGGAATCAGATTCTCCGGACAAGCTTCTACACAACGTCCACAATTAATGCATGCAAGAGGCTCATTCTCTGCAACTGCATCTTTGCCGAGACAAAGAAGTGAAGAAGAAGTCTTTGTTGTAGGAACATCAAGTCCAAACATGGCAAATCCCATCATCGGACCACCGGATATGATCTTCTCCGGCTGTACCTTAAATCCGCCGGCTGCTTCCACAAGCTGCGCATAAGGTGTTCCCATACTGTAAAGGAAATTGGATGGATTCGTGATTGCATCACCGGTAATGGTTGCAACACGCTTCATCACAGGAATTCCGTTTTTGACTGCATTATAGACTGCAATCATTGTTTCTACGTTGTCCACAATACATCCCGCATCAGCCGGAAGCATCTTGGAATTGATGGCTCTACCGGTAACTGCGTAGATGAGCTGACGCTCACCACCCTGTGGATACTTTGTCATAAGCTCACATACTTCCATACGTGGCTCGTCTTTTACCAACTCTTTTAACTTGGCAATACAATCCGGCTTATTGTTCTCTACGCCGAATACTCCCTTTGCGTTGTCGAATAACTGAAGAATGATCTTCATTCCGGCAACCAGTTCTTCTGGATTCTCCATCATTCTGCGGTAATCTGCGGTCAGATATGGCTCACACTCCGCGCAGTTGGCAATAATGTACTCAATTTTTTCCGGCTCCTTCGGAGAAAGCTTAACATGTGTAGGGAAACCTGCGCCGCCCATTCCGACAACTCCGGCTTCTTTGACTCTGTTAATAACCTCTTCCTTCGATAATGCCGTCACATCATCCACTGCCTGATAGTCAACTTCCTTAAATTCATCATCACTCTCAATGACAATAGAATTGACCATATCGCCCACAGCAACACGCCGCGGCTCAATTTTTGTAACTGTACCGGATACAGATGAATAGATCGGAGAAGATACGAAGCCGCCCGCTTCTGCAATCTTCTGACCCTTAAGCACTGTATCACCTACAGCGACAACCGGGGTAGCTGGTGCTCCGATGTGCTGAGACAACGGGAATACCAATTCTCCCTTGGGTAGAACTTCTTTGATTGGCGCATCCTTGGCAAGTTCTTTGCCTTCATACGGATGAACGCCGCCTTTAAATGTTTTCAAACCCATCTTTGTGCCCTCTTTCCTATAATTATTTGTCGAAACGTTATAGTTTCTGACACATTAACAAATAGATTATAGCACTTTCTCACTAATTTGAAACGTAAATTTACTATTTTTTCTCAATATTGTGTATTCTTTTTAATACAAGAAAAGATGACGAAAAACAGGAAATATGTTAGAATAATAACTAGAAAATGCAAAGGAGATCTCTATGAAAAGTACGCATAAAGAAGAACTTTATATTAAGCAGGATCCACTTACGGATCTCATTTTTGACGATCATTCGATCTTCTTTGATATCGAGACGACCGGCTTTTCTCCTGCCTCTTCGACGCTCTACATGATCGGCTGCGCCAGGAAAAACGGAAAGTACATCTGTATCGATCAGTTTTTTGCGGAAAAACCAGAAGAAGAATGTCTGGTTTTAAATGCGTTCCTTGAAATTTTAAACCAGTATGATACGATCATCTCCTTTAACGGTATCGGATTTGATGTGCCTTTCCTCAAGGCAAAATGCGACCGGTACGACATTCCGGAGCATTTTAAGGAGTTCAACTATCTGGATATCTTCAAGTCCGTATCAGAACTTAAATTCCTGCTCAAGTTACCAAACTATAAACAGAAAACGATCGAGACATTTCTCGGTCTTGCCCGGGACGACAAGCAGACCGGCGGCGAATTAATCAACGTATATCATGATTATGTAAAGCATCCGAGTGAGGAAGCTTATCATCTGTTGCATCTCCACAATTATGAAGATGTCATCGGAATGATCGATCTTCTTCCGGTACTCTCATATCTTGAGATTTTCAACGGACAGTATACGCTTCTTTCCACACGTATCGATACCTATCATGCGTTTGACGGCACAAGCGGTCAGGAACTGATCATTACGATGCAGAACGATTATCCGGTTCCGAAGCGGATTTCACATAAGCTTGCCAATTTCTACCTTATGATTTCCAAGACGCGCACTTCGATCCGTGTTCCGATCTACGAAGGTGAACTGCATTACTTCTATCCAAATTATAAGGATTACTACTACCTTCCGCAGGAGGATATGGCAATCCACAAGAGTGTTGCATCTTATGTCGATAAGGATTTCCGGGAGAATGCACGCGCATCCAACTGTTACAGCAGAAAATCCGGCGCTTTTCTTCCGCAGAGCGAAAGTGTTATGCAGCCGGAATTCCGCAAAGAATACAAAGATAAGATCAGTTATTTTGAATTGACGGATGATTTCTGCGCTTCGGATGTGATGTTGCGCAGATATGTGGACCATATTCTCAAATATATGGTTACAACCAAGAAGTAGACCTTATTTCTCAACCAACAGGATTTGGTCGGTATCGTTCCAAATCCGTTGAATATAAAAAAATACTCTAAATTTGTTGCATAAAGTACATCCGAGAGGCGAAATCAGGGAAGTACCGCGTCTCTTCACTGTAGCCGGTAGCAGCAAATCCCTGCGCAAGCTTTACGCCTGCCATAAGAACCGAACCGGATGCACGGTATCTTTCGGTCTCGCCCGGCATGGTAACGCATTTGGCAAGTACCTGATGTACAAGGGAATCCTGCTTGATATGAACCGGCGATACGGTATTGACCAGATCCCCGAAACCAAGAATATTGTAGCGCATGCTGCGGTTCGTAAATTCGTAACGCGCCGACGCATCAAGTCCCTTCGGGAAGTACTGCCCGGTCGGATGATTCGGCTGTGTGAGTTCCTGCATGATCATACCGACAGCCTGACGCTTGTCCTCACTGACACAGGTCCACTCATGTATTTTTGCATTTCTGCCACGATAAAATGTTCCATATTGAAGTACGTTTCGCCATTCTTTGTATAACGCAATCTGCTTACGAATTTCCTCTAAATCTTCCTTCTTCATATCACAGAGGTTACATTCATATCCAAGCACTCCAAACGCGGCAACTGCAAATCTTGTCTCCAGAGGCGTGGTGCGAAGTGTCTGATGGTTTGGACACGAGGAGACATGTGCACCCATAACGGACATTGGATAGCCGTAACTGTAACCGTTCATTCCATTCACACGATATACGGCATCCGTATTATCACTCGCCCAGATCTGCGGGAAAAAGCATAGGATTCCAAGATCAAAACGATTTCCACCGGATGCACATCCTTCAAAAAGGATTTCCGGAAAGCGTTTCGTCAGTTCATCCATCATCCGGTACAGTCCAAGCACATACCGATGCATGGTCTCCCCCTGTCTCTTCGCAGGCAGATACTTAGAATAGCAATCCGAAACAATGCGGTTCATATCCCACTTTACATAAGCAATATTTGCACTTGCAAAAAGATTGCTCATCGATGCAATCATGTAGTCCACAACTTCGGGATTTGCAAGATCAAGCATTCTCTGATTTCTGCCTTCTGCATGATTCTTACCCGGAATGTCCATCGTCCAGTCCGGATGTTCTTTATAAAGATTGCTCTCCACATTAATCATCTCCGGCTCAACCCAGATTCCAAACGAAAGTCCAAGATCATTGATCTTTTTGCACAATCCACTCACACCGTCCGGAAGTTTTTTCGGATTGACATACCAGTCTCCAAGGGATGTCTTATCATCATTTCTCTCTCCAAACCAGCCGTCATCCATCACAAACAATTCGATGCCGACATCTCTTGCGGCTTTGGCAAGCTTTAACAGTTTTCTTTCGTTGATGTCAAAATACGCAGCTTCCCAACTGTTGAGAAGTACCGGACGTTCTTTTTTCTTCCATGTACCTCTTACAATACATTCCCTGACAAATGCATGCATGTTCTGACTCATTCCGTTATAGCCATCCGGTGAATAAGTCATGACCGCTTCCGGACTCTCAAAGCTCTCACCCACGCCAATCTGATAAGAGAATCCCATCGGATTGATTCCACTCACCAGACGCAGTTTTCCAAACACATTGTATTCACAGGCTTCATAATGATTTCCACTATAGATCAGATTAAAACCGAAACACTCCCCCGCATCCTCGGTTGTCGCAGCCGGTGCCAGCATCACAAAAGGATTCGCACGGTTCGACGAAGTTCCGGTAACCGATGCATTGACAATCTTTCCGCAGACCACATTATGATCATTGCGATTCATCTCATTTGCCCAATTTCCGTTAAAGGTCGTGAATACATAATCTTCTGCAATCTCATCAAGCTGCATGCTCATCAGGCACTTCAGTTCTACCGGTTGCTCACTGGTATTGATAAGCTTTGCATATCGTGTAATCACGTCTCTTTCCTCAAACACACAATAATGCAGTTCAAGCGTCAGACCGTAATTGCGGTCACGCATTTTCACGATCAGTTCCGGAACCGGTAACGTCTCTTCGTATGCATCCGGCAGCGTTTCAAGCGGCTTCCTGTTGTCTAAAATCTCATAAGATTCATAGACAAAATCGCTTGTGCGGCCGCCATCATGATACACAATTTCTACAAATGGTTCTCTGATATCGCCTTTTCCAAGAGAAGACATCTCAAGGCGCATGTCCTCCAGAGAATACTGTGTATGTTCGTTATCATAAAGGACTGTATTTCCCGGTGCAAACGCATGTTTCTCGGCAAGGGATGCCGTATCCTCCTCCTCTGTGATTACAAGCTTTCTGCCGTAATACAGATGCTCCAGCTGTCCCGTTTCAAGAACGCGGAAGCAATAGGTTGTATTCTTTGTATCGAATACGAATGTTTTATTCCAAACCTGAATCATTTTCTCTCCTCAAGTGTTTTCTTAATTTCATCCATCTTCGCATCATCAAGCTTATAGCATTTCTTGAACACAATGATACCAACGACCAGAAGCAGAACCGACGGAATCGTCATCCACATACGAAGCTGCGTCAGAGTGCCGGCAGACTGTACGGCAGCATCCGTCTCAAGATGGATCAGATCAACCACGATACCGGCAAGAAATACTGCAAGTCCTGATGCAAGCTTAACCGTAAAGGTCTGCATCGAAAAGATAACAGATTCCTCTCTCGTGTGATTCTTCACTTCGCCGTAATCCACCGAATCCGATAAGAAGATCGTCATAATCACATTTAACATTCCGTATCCCAGATAGATCATAATTCCCGGGATACATAAGATGTACCAGTTCTCCGGTGTGTATACGCCGCCGAATGCCATCGCAAGGATCACAAGAAAACCAGCAATCTGAATCAGGAATCCAAACACGAACAGCTGCGCCTTGGTAAATTTCTTACGGAGCGCCGGCACGATCATCATGACAAGCACCTGTGCAGCGAACGCAACTGCGGCAAAAATTGAATATGCGCCCTCATTTCCGACATCAAACTGGAAGAAATAAAGCACCAGATTTCCGCAGATATTCACTGAAGTATACACAAGAATAATCGATACAACAACCGTCATTGCCTGATCATTGGCAAAAAGCGTACGAAACATCTGTCCGACACTTGATGTCGGTGCCGTCGTCTCAATTGGCTTCTCCGGAACTTTTAATACACAGATCAGTTCCGAGATAACAAAGACAACCGCTACGATCAATGCCCACCAGCGGAATCCGATCCGATAATCCGCAATCGCTGAACTTGCACTTAGGATTGGAACAATTGTCATTGTAAGAACTGTCGGGATTGCATCACCGATTCCGGAACACGTTCTTGCAAGTGAAGTCAAAGCCTCACGATCCTCTCCCGGCTCTGTGATTGCCGGAATCATGGACCAGAATGGAATATCCATGAGTGTATAAGTAATGCCCCATGCGAAGTAAAAGACAATCAGCCAGATTCTCTGTGCAGAATCGCCCATCGATTCCGGTGTCGCATATAAAGCATAGATTGTTACTGCATTCAGCACTGTTCCAGCAAGAATCCACGGACGGAATCGTCCCCATCTCGTCTTCGTTTTGGCAACAATAATTCCCATGATCGGATCATTAAAGGCGTCAAACACACGTGCCGCCATCATTACCGTACCGATAAAAACACTGCTTATGCCAAGCACTACGTTGTAATAATACAGCAGATAGGATGAGATCAGCATATACACAACGTCTTTTCCGAATGCACCGAACCCAAAAGCTGCCTTCTGTCCTGTTTTTAGTTTCATAATATAACCCTCCTCTTTTGCCTTCGTCTAAGCCTGTAATTATTGATCCTGTTTCTTCTGGTTCATAGCGGCTTCCACCACTTTATAGGCGCCGTCATACAGACCAATCTGTTTGTTTTTCATAATATTCTCACACATAGAGACAAGCAGGTCATCCTCTTTCATAAACAGATCGATCATCTGCAGGGTATGTGGAATATCTCTGCATTCCAGCGTTCCATCTCCCACTTCCGCCGAATGGATAGCTCCCCACATCTCATGCTTTCCGACTCTCCTGATAAAAAGCTTCGGAACCGGATAGAACGCCAGCTCACTCGGCTTTGTAACAAGCACATCGCAGCTTCGCATCAAAAGATTGGTACAATAGACAGCTTCAAAGATATTTTTATGCCAGAATCCATGAATACCGGCAACCTCATAAGAATCGTTCAAAGCGTTCTTGGCAAAGCTTTCCGTATCCTTCCAGTTATCAAAATGCTCGTTACTTACTTCCTTCATCTGTGGAATTTCTTCGAGCAATGCATCCCATACATTGCGGTAATCTCCTACATTTACATACAATACTGCTTTCCCCTTGCGGATATATGGAAGCAGGTACTTTATGATCGCTGCAAAGATCTCCTTCTGCGCTCCCGCGCCTCCGATTGTAAGCAGAAAACGAATCGGTTTGTTCTGCTTTTTGCGCTCGATTCTCGCATTACAATCCGCCTCAATATTGGAAACCAGTTCATGGTCAATGTAATGTCCCGTATAAAGCAGCTTGCCCGCCGGCATCGGCTGATTCACTTTCTTTTTATTCATTCCGTTTAAGATGCGGTATCCCATATACGAATTGTGACACTGTATCGTGTGAATACTTCCCTCTGCGAGATGAAGTGCCATCGGCCAGTTGTCCGGAATCGCATTGACAACATATTTCATGCCTGCATGGACTGCCGCCTGCGCCGGCCACACATGCGTTCCAATTACCGGAATATCCTTTGGAATATTTTTAAATACGGTCGCCATAATCTCCGCATTCTTCTGATCCGAAGCATTATAGGATAAGCTGCGGAAGCCCTCATAATTCATCGGTTCCCATACCAGCTTGTTAAAAAGAGGATTTTTCGACATGCGGGAACCCAGGGAATAGAGTTGATTCTGTGCATCAATTACCTTGGTACAGCTTGTCTGTCCATAAGAATTCAAATCCATCCAATACGGCGTAAGTCCCATCGCATGTGCCGCTGATGCCATCGCCATCGAGATGCGATAATGACCAAATCCCATACGGATATTTCCGACAATAATTCCGTTTTCCTGGTCAAACGAGAGGAACTCTTTATCACGTTCTTCCTCATAATGTGCATTCTGTTTCAGATCACCGACCAGAATATTGTTAACACCAAGGGAAACCCCGATATAAGCATTCTTTGTAATCTTCACCGGGTAATCCGTATCGTGATCATCACCAAACTTTTTGTAATAACGATTCTTGGATTTTACCGCCTTGCGGTACACCGAATCACTCATTTTATTGCCGAATATTTCTTTTGAGCGTTCCATCTTATTTTCTACCTCCATTTTTATCTTTTTCTATGTATCAGCTTTGATACCTGCGGCGTCTCCATAAGCATTCATTATTCTGCCCTCTCTGCGTTATGCAATAATCCCATCTACCAGGATATCCACTACTTGCTGCAATGCGTCATGATAACTGATTTGATTCATCACTAGTACATCTCTCTGGAAAAACTGTTCCAACGTCGCTTCCATCATCGTCTTAAGAATACAGGTATTGACCGGTATTGTGCCTGTCTTTACTAGACTCTCCTCTTTCTGGTCCCCTGCTCAATCAGACTCATAACACCTTCCCAGCCGGTCTCTAATCGTTCCTCCACCTGAAGATAGATCTTCGGATACTTGTCCTTAAGCACATATAGTTTTCCAAAATCGATTTCTTTATATCCCTCCGGCATAACACCAAGCACTTTACGGATCTTCTCCACCGTCGAAAGCGTTTCGTCTTCCAATACCAATTGTTTCTGTATCTTAATCCTGTCAAAGCAATAATCAACCATTCCAAGGAACATCGATTCCTTATCCCGAAACGTTGCATAGATGGTCTTCTTACTCATTCCGAGTTCCGCTGCAATATCGTCCATCGTGAATTTCAAGCCCTTTTGGTTAAACACTTTGATCGTGGCTTCCAGGATTTTATCACTGTTCTCGCTTTTCACAACCGCTCCTCCTCTTACGTGGAAACTATTTTATTATTTTCAGTTTCCTTATTGTTATTGTAACAGATTACAATTTTTGTTCAAGAAACTATTTTACTAATTTTAGTTTCCGATTTTTGTTTAATTTTACTCATGCATAATAAAAAACTCATCATGTGATTTTGTTGCAAAAGAAAAGACTCTCCCTCATTGAAATCGTTCAATAAAGGAAAGTCCTGGGCTTCATTACATCCGAAAAGATGTCGTATTCAATTCATCCATCAAAGCAAATTATGGCTTCTTCTCAAAATAAAAACTGCTCAGACGTTCAAATCCAAATTCTCTGTAATTCGTAATCTGTTCCGTACTACCGATAAAGAGAACGCCATGCGGCTTTAAGGCTTTCTGGAAGTTCTCATAGATCATATTCTTGGCTTCTTCTGTAAAATAAATAACCACATTGCGGCACAGAATAAGGTCAAACCCATGTGGATACGGGTCTTTCAGCAGATTATGCTCCTTAAAAGTGACACATTTCTTGATCTCATCGGAAATCTGATAAGAATTTCCAACCTTGGTAAAATACTTGCGTTTCAAATCTTCCGGGACGCCAGAAATACTCTTCTCATTATATAAACCAACCTGTGCCTTTGCGATCACCTGTTTGTCAATATCTGTAGCTGTAATATGGATATTCGACAACGGAATGTGTTTTGAGAAAGCCATCGCAAGGGAATATGGTTCATCCCCGGTTGAACATGCCGCACTCCAGATTTTCAGAGTTCTTCCCTGCTCCTTTAAGAGTTTGGGAATCACTGTTTTGTCAAGAAGATCCCATTGATCCGTATTGCGGTAAAACTCTGATACATTGATCGTAAGGAAATTGACAAACTGTTCAAACTTCTCCGGATCGCTTTTTAACATACGCGTATACTCCGGATAATCATCGCATCCGTTCTTGGTCGCAATCGCATTGATACGACGGCGCATCTGCTTCTCTTTATAATAATTCAAGTCTATCTTGGTAAGGAGATAGACATCCTTTTTAAAACGTTCATAATCCTCAAACATAATCCCTCTCCTCGCTTCTCCCGGGCACAGATTTCAACTCATCGCTCGCGTAAAAAAAGAAGTTGCCAAAAACTGACAACTTCTTTCCTATCATGCAATCAATTACTCTTCTGACTCAGAAGCGTCCTCAGCTGCATCCTCTGCAGGAGCAGTTAAAGCTTTAATGCTTAAGCTGATCTTCTTGTCATCTTCATTGAAGTCAACGATCTTAGCTTCTACTTCCTGACCGATCTTAAGTACATCGGCTGGCTTCTCAACATGCTCGTGAGAAATCTGTGAAACATGAAGAAGTGCGTCAACACCAGGAGCAAGCTCAACGAATGCTCCGAAATCTGTCATACGAGCAACCTTACCCTTAACTACGTTACCAACTGCGTACTTCTCAGCTGCACCATTCCAAGGATTCTCATCATCAAACTTCATGCTGAGTGCGATCTTGGTATCATTGATGCTCTTGATAAATACACGTACCTGCTGTCCAACAGTAAATACTTTCTTAGGGTTCTCAACTCTGCCCCATGACATCTCTGAAATATGAAGTAATCCGTCTACACCACCTAAATCGATGAATGCACCGAAATCTGTAACATTCTTAACAGTTCCTTCGATTACATCGCCAACTTTGATCTTAGCGAATAATTCTTTCTGTAACTCAGCCTTCTTAGCAACAAGAAGAGTCTTACGGTTACCGATAATTCTTCTCTTTCTTGGATCAAACTCAGTGATGATAAACTCGATCTCCTGATCCTTAAACTTTGTAAGATCCTTCTCATATGTGTCAGATACAAGACTTGCAGGAATAAATACTCTTGTCTCGTCTACGATCACACATACACCACCAGCAAGCACCTGGCTTACCTTAGCCTTAAGAATCTCCTGATTCTCGAAAGCTTCCTCTAATCTCTTGCTTCCCTTCTCAGCAGCAAGACGCTTGTAAGAAAGGAGAACCTGTCCTTCACCATCGTTTACCTTAACAACTTTGGCTTCTAAAGTATCGCCAACTTTGACAACTGTAGTAAGGTCAACATTTGGCTCATTTGTATATTCATTACGTGTAATGATTCCATCTGACTTATAGCCGATATTTAAGATGATCTCATCAGGCTTTACATCAATAACGGTACCCTCTACCACTTCTCCATTTCTTATTGTTTTTAAAGATTCTTCCAACATTTGTTCAAAGCTCATTTCTGACATTCTTTGAAACCTCCTCGATGATATAGTTTGGGGTTGAAGCCCCTGCGGTAATACCTACGTTATTGATGGATTGTATCTGACGATAATCCATATCTTTACTCGTTTGTATATAGTAAGTATTTGCACATTCTTTTTTAGATATCTCATATAGCTTCTGTGTATTGGAGCTATGCTTGTCCCCAATCACGATCATCGCTTCCGATCGACCGGCAATCATTCGTGCTTCTGCCTGTCTTTCTTCCGTCGCATTGCAAATTGTATCTAAAACAATTATATCATAACCTTTTTTCGTTATAATTTCAACTAATTCTTGAAATTTATTGTAGTTAAATGTCGTCTGTGCCACAAAACATACTTTTTCATCCGGCGAAAGCGGTAATTTTTCCATATCACAGACATTTTGAACCGTATAAACAGACTGGCCTTCCACCCATCCCATGATGCCTTCCACTTCCGGGTGCTCATGGTTTCCTGCAATCACGATCGTATACCCCTTGCGGCTGTATTCCCCGACAAGCCGGTGGATTTTAAGCACGAACGGACAGGTTGCATCCAATATTTCAAATCCAGATGCCTGCATTTTATCATGCTCTGCCTTACTGATTCCATGAGAACGGATAATAATCTTTCCCTTTGGCAGCTGATTCAGTTCGTCCAGAGAACGGATAACCCTTACTCCCTTATCTTCAAGATCATGCACAACTTCCTCATTATGAATGATCGGTCCGTATGTGTACACCGGCACATCGGAAGATTCCGCTTCCCCATATACCATATTGACTGCGCGCTTTACGCCAAAACAGAATCCTGCCGTCTCAGCAACCGTAACGTTTTTCATGTTCCTCCGTTCCGCCTTGTCTGGCCTCGTTCAAACTATCTATCTCTGTGCGCCCTCAATAATCTTCTTCATTTCTGCAACCACACCGTCAATATCCAGATTGGAAGAATCCAGAAGTACCGCATCCTCAGCCTGACGAAGCGGCGATGTCTCACGGTGCATGTCGCGGTAATCACGATCAATGATATCCTTCTCGATTGCATTGATATCGCATTCTACGCCTTTTGCAGTAAGTTCGTCAAAACGTCTCTTCGCACGCACAGCAGAACTTGCTGTCAGATAAATCTTAACATTTGCATTTGGAAGTACGACCGTTCCGATGTCTCTTCCGTCCATGATGACATTTTCCTTAGATGCAAGCTGTCTCTGCAATTCAACCAGCTTCGTGCGGACAACCGGATACACGCTCGTAGCGCTTGCCATATTACCGACCTCTTCCTTGCGGATCACACCATTGACATTCTCTCCGTTCAAAATCACCTGTTGCTCTCCGTTTACATACTGGATCGTCACGTCAACATTCGGACATGCATCCGCAATCGCTTTCTCGTCCTTTGCATCAATTCCATTCTGCAAAAAATAATATGCCATCGCACGGTACATCGCACCGGTATCCACATATACATATCCAAGATCTGCCGCCAGTTTCTTGGCGATCGTGCTTTTGCCGGCACCAGCCGGCCCGTCAATTGCAATATTGTAAGCCATAATTCTCTCCTTCATTATGATTCTGATTTCAAATTGATTCTGCCTATATTGGATTCATGGAATCCACGTTCATCATGCATCCTTTTCCAGTAATTTTAATCACATGTCTCTACCGACATTCCTGCAAGATATCCGGTCGACCATGCAATCTGTAAGTTATAGCCTCCGGTCAAAGCGTCAAGATCCAATACTTCTCCGCAGAAATACAGATGCGATACCAGTTTTGATTCCATCGTCGATGGGTTCACATCCTTCACCGAGACACCGCCCTTCGTAATGATTGCCTCATTCCAGCCACGCAGCCCAGTAACCGTCAAAGGAAGTTGCTTTAACAATTGTACCAGATGCTGACGTTCCTCGCGGGATACTTCATTCACTTTCTTATCCGGATCAATGCCGGACAGTTCAATCACTACCGGAATCATCTTCGTTGGAAGAAGTGCGCCGATCACATTCTTGAACTGCTTGTTCATCGCAGCATCAAATTCACGCAGGATCCGCTTGTCAAGCTGTTCCTTGTCAAGAGCAGGTTTCAGGTCGATGTACAGACTCAGTTCCTGTGAAAACAAAGAAGCCTTGATCATTCCGCTTGCAGACAAAATCAAAGGTCCGCTTACGCCAAAATGTGTAAAAAGCATCTCACCGAAATCCTCATACAGCTTCTTTTTTCCGTTATATATAGAAACTGTCACGTTGCGAAGCGATAATCCCTGTAACTCCTTCACCCACGCTTCCTTCGTCTCAAAAGGAACCAGTGACGGTGTGCTTTCCACCAGATGATGTCCACTCTCAAGCGCCATACGGTATCCATCTCCTGTCGCACCTGTCGAAGGATAAGAAATACCACCTGTCGCCACAATGACAGCATCCGCTTCGATTCTTTTTCCGCCAGAAAGTATTACACCATAGGCGCACGCATCCTGAACAAGCAGCTTTTCCACTCTTGTATGTAACAGGATTTCAACATGCTTTGCCCTAAGTGCCCGGCTGAGTGCTGCAATGACATCTGAAGAATGATCCGATACCGGGAAAACACGGTTTCCCCTCTCCACTTTCGTACGCAGCCCCTGCTCCTCAAAGAAAGCGATCACCTGTTCATTGTCAAACGTGTAGAATGCACTATACAAAAACTTCCGGTTACTCATAACATTTGCGAACAGATGATCCATATCTGACGCATTCGTAATGTTGCAACGCCCCTTTCCGGTAATAAAAAGCTTCTTGCCAAGCTTCTCATTCTGCTCCAGCAGTGTCACATGATGCCCCTGACACGCAGCTGCATACGCAGCCATCATTCCCGCCGGTCCGCCTCCGATTACAATCACTTTACTCATTCATCAACATCCTCTAATTTTGCATAATGTACCTTGATGGAATCGTCAATATAATTAATCTCATCGTTCTCGTATACCTGATACTCATTCCAGATATCCTCAAGCATTGTCAGCGTTCCTGCAACTTCCTTCTGTTTCTTCATACACAATGCCACAACAAGTGCATTGATGACACTGAGGGGTGCAACCAATGAGTCCACGATTGATGCCATATCGCTGTCTGCAATCAGATTGCAGGATGAATACAGATTCATCGGAGAATGCACGCTGTCTGTAATTGTGATCACCTTAGCGCTTCGATTATTTGCAAACTCCAAAGCTTTCAGTGTACGCATAGAATATCGTGGAAAACTGATTCCGACAATGACATCCTCCTGTCCGATTCGCACCATCTGCTCAAACAATTCGCTGGAACTGTTCGTTGTAAGCAGATGTACATTGTCAAACATAAGCGTCAGATAAAAAGCCAGAAAGCTTGCAAGTGGCGCACAGCTTCGGATTCCGACAATATATATATTCTTAGCCTCCAGTATGGTTGATACCGCAAGTTCAAAAGCATTATGATCGATTTTCTCAAGTGTCGTCTTAATCTTGTCTGCATCGGACTGCAGAACCGTCTCTAAGATCTTCGACTGGCTGATTCTTCCATAGGTAACTTCCATTCGCTGAATGGAATTCAGTTTGTTTCGCACCAGTTCTTCTAAGGCTTTCTGGAATTCCGGATATCCCTTATATCCGAGAAATGTGGCAAAACGAACAACTGTGGATTCACTGACGCCAACCGTCTCTCCCATCTTGGCTGCCGTAAGGAAAACCGCCTTATCATAGTTATCCGTAATATAAGTAGCAAGTAATTTCTGCCCCTTACTCATAGAACTGTAATGATTATTGATCCGGTTTAACAGATCATTGGTATTTGACATAACCAAACCCTCTCCTAACATGTTTTTGACAAACGTCACTGCATTTGATTGTAACACTTTGGCAGATAAATGCAAGTAATAAAAGTGTACACTTGTACAACAAAAAAAGTCCGCTGTCAAATGACAGCGAACTTTTTACAAGGAATCCTAAACAGGATAAGCTCCGTTCTTGGTATCAGCAACCTTCGCATCAACGCCGGTCTGCTGAGCCTCACGGTACTTAAAGAAATCAGTTGCAACCTGTGGGAATAATGCATAGGTTAATACATCTTCATCCTGTTGCTTGTACTGCTTCATCTCCTCCTCGATTTTTCCAAGTTCTGGCTCGATCAGATCCGCCGGACGGCAGGTAATTGCAGAAGCTTTCTCATCCGCAGTAAGAACCTTATCTACAACCTCCTGGTTAAACGGCTTAACTGTCTGACCATACTTTCCTTCGAGGATTCCCTTGGTTTCCTGTGTAGCAACTTTATATCTCTCACCCATTAATACGTTAAATACAGCCTGTGTACCAACGATCTGTGATGACGGTGTAACAAGCGGTGGCTCACCAAGATCTTTACGTACTCTTGGAACTTCCTTAAGAACTTCCTCATACTTATCTTCAGCGCCCTGCTCCTTGAGCTGGGAGATCATGTTGGATAACATACCACCCGGTACCTGATAACGTAATGTGTTGATATTAACACCAAGAACCTTCGGATTAAGAAGTCCGCTCTCAAGAGCCTCATCACGCATCGGACGGAAGTAATCAGCAATCTCAGAGAGGAGATTCTGATCAAGTCCTGTATCATATGGAGTTCCCTTAAAGGTCTCAACCATAACTTCTGTTGCAGGCTGGCTGGTACCAAGTGCGAATGGAGACATTGCAGTATCGATGATATCACATCCTGCCTCAACACCCTTAAGGTAAGTCATGGAAGCAACACCGGAAGTATAATGTGTATGAAGTTCGATTGGAATATCAACAACTTCCTTTAATGCCTTAACAAGTTCATCCGCCTTGTACGGAACCAAGAGTCCGGCCATATCCTTGATACATAATGAGTTTGCACCCATGTCTTCAACCTTCTTAGCCATATCGGTCCAGTACTCTAAGGTATAAGCATCACCTAATGTATAAGATAATGCAACCTGAGCATGTCCCTTCTCTTTGTTTGCAGCAGTAACTGCAGTCTGAAGGTTACGAAGATCATTCAGGCAGTCAAAAATACGGATAATATCAATTCCGTTAGCGATTGACTTCTGAACGAAATACTCTACAACATCATCCGCATATGGACGATATCCTAAGATATTCTGTCCACGGAATAACATCTGAAGCTTTGTGTTCTTGAATCCATCTCTTAATTTACGAAGACGATCCCATGGATCTTCTTTCAGGAAACGAAGAGATGCATCGAAGGTAGCTCCTCCCCAGCACTCAACTGCGTGGTAGCCAACCTTATCCATCTTGTCAACGATCGGAAGCATCTGCTCCGTCGTCATACGGGTTGCGATCATAGACTGATGCGCATCACGTAAGATTGTCTCGGTAATCTTTACCGGCTTTGCCTTTATTTCTGACATGATAATCCTCCTAAATTAATTCAAACTAAATTCCAAAGATTGCCATAAAGCATCCTGCAGCGACTGCAGTACCGATAACTCCGGCAACGTTCGGACCCATTGCATGCATAAGTAAGAAGTTGGTAGGATCTTCCTCTGCACCAACCTTCTGGGATACACGGGCAGCCATAGGAACCGCAGATACACCGGCGGAACCGATCAGAGGATTGATCTTGCCCCTGGTAATCCAGCAAAGTAACTTTCCGAAGAGAACTCCGGCAGCAGTACCAACCATGAATGCTACAAGACCTAAGATAACGATCTTGATTGTGCTGACATTCAAGAATGCCTCAGCACTTGTTGTCGCACCAACAGAAGTACCAAGTAAGATAACTACAATGTACATAAGTGCGTTACTTGCAGTCTCCTGTAACTGACGTACAACGCCGGACTCACGGAAGAGGTTACCAAGCATCAGCATACCAACAAGAGGTGCTGTTGTTGGAAGAAGTACGCAGACAACAACAGTAACGACGATCGGGAATAAGATCTTCTCCAGCTTGCTGACCGGACGAAGGTTCTGCATCTTGATCGCACGTTCCTTCTTCGTTGTGAAAAGTTTCATAATTGGTGGCTGGATAATCGGCACCAAAGCCATATAGGAATAAGCAGCCACGGCGATCGGTCCCATCAGACCAGTCTGTCCAAGCTTTCCTGCAAGGAAGATTGAAGTCGGACCATCCGCACCACCGATGATGGATACTGCAGCGGCAGCCTTGTCGTTGAATCCAAGAAGGATTGCAAGGAAGTACGCACTAAAGATACCGAACTGTGCAGCAGCTCCCATCAGGAAACTGATCGGGTTTGCGATCAGCGGACCGAAATCCGTCATCGCACCAACACCCATGAAGATCAGGGATGGAAGGATTGACCACTCATCCAATGTATAAAAGTAATAAAGTAAACCGCCCACGCCATTGCTTGTCTGTTCCGGGCTTGCGATAATATCCGGGTAAATATTTACCAGGAGCATACCAAACGCGATCGGTACTAACAGTAACGGCTCAAAGCCTTTCTTAATTGCAAGATACAGGAACAATAAAGCCACAGCGATCATGACATAATTGCCCCATGTCAGGTTGAAAAAGGCTGTCTGATGTAGGAGGTTCATTAATGTTTCGCCTACATAACTCACAGTGAATTCCTCCTTAGACTAGTTTAAAGTTGCAAGTAAAGCGCCTGCTTCAACAGCATCGCCAACTGCTACGTTAATGCTGGCAACTGTTCCGTCTTCAGGAGCAACAACAGGTGTCTCCATCTTCATAATCTCAAGAACAAGGATCTCGTCACCCTTCTTTACAGCATCGCCGACATTCTTGCTTACCTTAAATACTTTTCCGGCAGCTCCTGCCTCAACCTTGATGCTTCCTGCGCCTGCAGCTGCAGCTGACTTAGCAGCTGGTGCCGGTGCTGCGGATGCTGCACGCTTCGGTGCTGCAACGCTAGGTGTGCTTCCAGTCTCTTCTACTGTAACGTCGTATACGTTACCATTAACCGTAATTGTATAATTCTTCATGAATTCAGTCCTCCTAAATTATCTTCTATTAATAGAACGTACTACAAAATCACTTGTAGAAGTTCCGGTGCTCGCAGCAATCGCAGCCGCAATGACAGCAACAAGTTCCGTATCATCCGTAAGCTGCTGTTCTTCTCTCTGTGAAATCTGGGATACAACCTGATCCTGTGTCTCGGTCTGTCCCGCAGCTTCTGCAGCAGCCTTCTGTGCTTTCTTCTTCTCAAGATACGGGAAGATCTTAAAGCATGTGATCAGTAGGCTGATCAGAATCAATACTGCAAATACAACGCTCATAGAAATAAGTGTATTTAACGCTGCATTCTGTAACTTATGACCTAATGAGTAGATTGGCTCTACTGTCAGGCCCGTAATCTCCATTGAGTAATAATCGTAAACTACCTGGAAATCGACATCTTTCTTTTCGAACTTCAGTGTAACATCACTTGTAAGAGTCTTTCCGGACTTTGCAACAGAAAAGGTATCCGCTTCTGTCTCTACATAACTTCCGAACTCATCCTCTACGTCCATCCACTTTTCGGATGCCTCAAGCTGCGCCTCGGTAACGCCGTAATTCGTCTTTAACGAATCAGCAATATCTTTGTCCAAAGTATCAACCGTCAGGTCATTCTGGCTGAACAAAGAAGCAAGCTGCTGTACCATTGTAATATTGGTGTTACTGTCATTCTGAAGATCTTCATAAGAACTTCCGTTGTAATCCACGGTAGTCGGATCTGTTCCGCAGGCACCAAGCATAAGGATCATAAGGATCATGCTGAGTGCCAAAGCAATTCTCTTCTTCATAAAACTTCACCTTTCTACTTTGTACCGTGTTTCTTTTCCGGCTCATTTACGTATTTTGTGTAGAGCATCTCAAATGCAGCCACAAGATACTTTCTTGAATCTGCCGGATCGATAATGCGATCAACATATCCTCTTGCTGCAGCAGCTGCAACCGAAGACTGAAGCTTCTCATAATCGTCTGCTTTCTGCTTAAGCTCCTCTGCTCCGGCTTCCGGATAAAGGATCTTGGCAGCCAGTGAAGAATCCATCGCACCAACCTTGGCATCGGTCCATGCATATACTAAATCTGCACCGATTGACTTAGAATTCATAAGTACATATGGGCTTCCGTAAGCCTCACCGGTAATCATATTTACCTTTGCGCATGTTGCATTGGCAAATGCATATGTCATTCTTGCAAGTGCTCTTGCAAGGTTCTTCTCGGAACACATGCAGTTCTTGAATCCATTCACATTGGTAATGGAAAGAACCGGGATTGAGAACGCATCACAGAACTGAACGAATTCAGCTGCTTTATTGCATCCCTTAGCAGTCAGGGAAAGTTCGAATTCTTCAGTCTTCTTGCCTTCCTCATCGTATACTTCGCTGCAGTTAGCAACCGCACCGACAGTCATACCATTCAGCTTGAACAATCCGGTTACCATATTCTTCGCATAGTCAGCTTTTGTCTCGAAGAATACATGATCATCAGAAATCTCAGATAAGAGATATCTTGGATCACCCTTCATAGCCTCCATGCTCTCACATGCACGGTTCAGATCATCCTCACATGCATCTGTGTATACGTCTCCATCATTGTTGCCAGGAAGCATGCATACCAGCTGACGGATCTGAGCCATGATCTCATCCTCGGATCCAACGAAATCAACACATCCACTGTTTTCACTCTGGAATGCTGCACTTGCTGTATCACACTTCTCGCTGCGATTGCCCTCAATCGCATCCGGAGAATTTACGAACATACGACCCTTGGTCTCTTCCACGAAAGTAAAATCGCAAAGTGCAGGGACAACGGAAAGTCCACCACCACAATTGCCGAATACTCCGCAGATCTGTGGAATCACGCCGGAAGCGGCAACTTCCTTCGCATAAATTGTTCCGAAACCATCTAATGCATCAACAGACTCCTGAAGTCTGATTCCTCCGCAATCGATAAAACCGATTACAGGCGCTCCCATCTTCATTGCCATATCATACACAGAAGCGATCTTCTTTGCGTGCATCTCTCCGATTGTTCCGTTTAATACGGAAGCATCCTGGCTGTAAATAAATACCAGATTACCATCGATCAGTCCATGACCAATGATAACACCATCGGAAGGAGCCTTCGCAGCTGTCAGGTTAAAGTCTGTGCTACGTGCTGTTACGAGAGAACCAATTTCCATAAAGCTGTTCTCATCGACCAACTTAGCAATACGCTGCATTGCCAAGTTTTCATTGTTACTACTCATCTTATGCCCTCCATCTATAAAAAATAAAAAATTCCGCTAGTGTGATTGTATAACATTTCCCAACTCATTTCAACAGTAATTGTTAAATTTTTCACTAATTAAATTGTACTTTTTTTGCATTGCAACAATCATGTAATCTCCTTCCATAATGCACGTAAAAACGCTGTAAAATTCCACCGTTCCACACTTTCCTTTGCGCAGATATCATATTGATACCGCTCCTGTCCACCGATGCAATATGACACTGTACCGCATTTATCGCCTTTTTTCACAGGTGCACAGATGGTCTCATCAAGTAAGCGGACAACTGTCGCTTCCTCCCAGTCCGCCTTCAGAAACGTCATATTTTCACTCTGCCCCTTCACATATAAAGGTACTTTTATTCTTTTTCCCCACTCCGCAAGTGAAACATCATGGTATGCACCGGCAATCTCCACCGCCGGAATCTTTGTTTTTTCTTCTGTGCCTCTGTACAGTTGATAATGATCGAGTCCGTATCCAAACAACGTCTTCGCATCCGCCCATTTATAGTTCTTGTTGTTCGGCCAGCCGCACGCGAGCAGGGCAATACAAAACTTTCGGCCACCTTCCTCTGCCGCTGCCACATAACAGTATCCCGCCTTCCCTGTAAATCCGGTTTTTCCAGTGACTGCACATTCCATCATGTCCAAAAACGCATTCTTATTTGCTACCGCAAAGCTTTTGCCTTCCAGATCGGTAAATGCATGCTCTCTTGTTCTTGTCAATGCTACAAATTCCTCACTTTTGGGCGATTTCCAGGTGCAGTAGCTCATGATTCTGCACAGATCCGCCGCAGTAGTGTGATGGCTTCCATTCTCATCCTCCATATCCAGTCCGTTGGGTGTCACAAAATGCGTATCTATGCAGCCGAGTTCCTTCGCTTTCTCATTCATACGCATTGCAAAAGCCTCCACCGACCCGTCCAGATGCTCCGCAATCGCGTAAGCACAATCATTGTACGATTCCAGCATCAACCCATACAGCAGATCCCGCAGATAAAACTGTTCGTTTTCCTGCATTCCAAGATGTACCTTGGGCTGTCCCGCAGCCGCTGCGCTTACCGTCACAACGTCATCCGGATCAGCGTTTTCCAAAGCAAGAATGCATGTCATAATCTTCGTGGTGCTCGCGTTTGCAAGCGGCAGTGACTCTTCTTTTCCGTACAGGATCCGGTCACTCTCCCCGTCCGTAAGCGCACAGGATTTCGAATAAAGTGCATTATCTTTTAACTCCTCTTTTTCTTCGGCATACGCATTTACCATACAAAAACTGAACAACTGAGCAAACATAAGCAATGCCAACAAAATAAAAACTGCTTTTTTCCACATAAAAAATAACCATATACACTATCGTTACATAATGTATATGATTATCTCATTTTAAATATCCAGTTGAACATTCATTTCTTCTTCGGCTTCCTGCTTGAATTCTTCCACCTGTACCGGGCTGAGCACCGGCAGTTCTTCAATGGAATGCACACCGAAGCTTCGAAGAAAATCTTCTGTCGTTCCGAACAGAAGCGGTCTTCCCGGTGCATCAAGTCTTCCAAGCTCACAGACCAGATTGTATTCCACCAGCTTGCTTACTGCATGATCCGAGGAAACGCCACGGATCTTCTCAATCTCCATCTTGGTGACCGGCTGCTTGTATGCGATAATGGAAAGCGTCTCAAGAAGGACATCCGTAAGCACTCTCCGTTTCGGCTGCTTGGCGATACGGATCAGGTATTCATACATCTCGGTTCTCGTACACATCTGATACGCCCCGTCAAGCTCCATGATTGCAACGCCGCGCCCCTCATCATTCCACTCCTGCATCATCTCATTGATCAGTTTCTTTGTTTTCTTTTTATCCAGTTCGATCGCATCCGCAATCTTTTCCAGTTCCACGGATTCTCCCATGGTAAAAAGGATTGCCTCTATGATTGCTTTATATTTCTTATCGTCCATACATCCCTCAAACATTGTTATGCAGCGATCTTAGAATCAATCTTAATATCGTCAAAGATATGTTCCTGCGAAATAAAGATTGTGCCCATCTTCATCAACTCTAAGATTGCAAGAAACGTCACAATGATCTCCACTTTGCTCGACTGTGCCTCCAAAAGACCACGGAAGCTGAAATGCGCATGTGTCTTTGCATACTCTTCCAGATAAGCCATCTTATCCTCAAGTGAGACCTCTTCTTTTTCAATCTTGCCGAATTTCGAACGAAGCGGATCGATCTTATCCTTCTGCTTCTTCATAATATTCTTAAAGATATCGTTAAGTTTTGCAAGAGTCACATCCGATACCAGTTCCTCGATATCTAAAGGTTCCTCATATGCAAGTACCTCATCCGGGATCGTCGGTTCCTTGAACATGACACGCTGCGCATCCATCTGGCGATCCTTGAGTTCATATGCCATACATTTGTACATCTTGTACTCAAGCAACTGCTGAACCAGTTCCGCACGCGGGTCTTCCTCTTCTTCCTCGCTATTCGGATCCGACGGAAGCAGCATTCTCGACTTAATATCGATCAGCGTTGCCGCCATCACAAGGAACTCACTGAGCACATCAAGATCCTGACGCTTCATTTCCGCGATATATTCCATATATTGCGCTGTAATCTCAACAATCGGTATATCGTAAATATTTACTTTATTCTTCTCAAGCAGGTGTAAAAGCAGATCCAAAGGTCCCTCAAACACCTGTAATTTTACAGTCATATCCATAATTTACCCTTTCATCAACACAACCTATTCTAACTTGATATTGTGTAAATTTCAAGAGCAAATTACAATATTTAGTATTTTATCAAATATGCCATACTATATTTAGAACACACATTCTGTTTTCAAAACAACTTTCTACAGAAGTGGTGCAAAAAGCTTCAATGCCCCCATAAACATACGCACGATCAGCTTCTTACTCTGGCATTCCGCCAATGTTACAAGAAGACTCTGATCAATAGTAGCAAGTGCATCTTCCTTCACCTGCATGACCGCCTTAGTCCGATACATAAATGTTCCGCACTCAAAATGCAGATACAGACTGCGATAATCCAGATTGATGGTTCCCACCGCAGCGTAGACATCATCCACTACAAAGCACTTGGAATGGATGAATCCCGGCGTATATTTATAGATTTTGACACCACCCTTGATCAGGTGTGCAAAATTTCCCTGTGTCAGGAGATAGACCAGTTTCTTGTCCGGTACTCCCGGCACAACGATTCGTACGTCGACACCGCATTTTGCCGCATTGATGAGAGCCGTCGCCATCTCCGATCCAATGATCAGATACGGCGTAAAAATATATACATACCGCTTTGCATGCTCGATCAGATTCAGATAGACATTCTCCCCCACGTCCTCATGATCCAGAGGGGAATCACAGTAAGGCTGTACAAATCCAGCTCCGGTAAGATGCGGTTCTTCCACTCTCCTTTGTGCCATTCTTTTCGTAGCGGCAGGATTTTCCCCCTCCATCTCTGTATTTCCTTCCGTTGCGATCCACTGGTTTCTCGTTGCATTTCCCAGCTGCGGAATCGATGCATTCCGATAAAAAACATAATCATCTTCTGACTTTGTGATATAATCCCACATTTCCAGAAACATACTTGTAAAATTCCACACGCAGTCTCCAGTGAGACGGATTCCCGCATCCTTCCAATAACCGAATTTCATCTTTTCATTAATATATTCGTCTGCAAGATTAAAACCTCCGGTGTATGCGATCTGTCCATCAATTACCGTAATCTTGCGGTGATCCCTGTTGTTCATGATCACAGACAGGAATGGGCGGAAAGGATTAAAACATGCACAATGAATACCTTTTGCCTGAAGCATAAGATAAAACTTCGGTGGCAGTGTCTGGATGCATCCGACATCATCGTAGATCAGGCGCACCAGAACGCCTTCCTTTGCCTTCTGTTCCAAAATATCTACGATCGGATCAAACATTTTGCCCTGTTCAATAATAAAGTATTCCAGGAAAATAAAATGTCTGGCACTCTTTAAATCTTCCAAAAGCTGTGGATATAACTTCTCACCACAGGAATAATAAGTAGAGTCTTCTTCCTTATAGATCGGATACCCCGCCTTCGCTGATATATAATGTGATTGCTGGTATGCATAGAAATCGTTCTCTTTCAGTTCTTCAATCACATTCTTATCTTCAATGCGGTATTGGATCACTTTGTCCGCAACTGCTTCCATCTTACGTCTTGTACGCTTCGTGATCTCGGATCGACCGAAAAGGAAATATGCCGGAATACCGAACATAGGCAGGAACAAAACCAGAAAGATCCAGGACATTTTAAATGAAGTCCGCATGTCTTTATTCGATATATACAGCGCAAGTGCAACTGCACACACCTCGAGCGCCATATTCGCCGCTGAGCTTGACCGCTTTGCGCTGTAGATCAGATATACAAACCAGCCAAACTGTAAGATGATAATGGTTGCGCCGATGGTTAATTTGGAAAATAATTTACTGGCAAACCGTTTCATGCAACTCCTCCTTCACAAAACAGATAGTATTCATTTTATATCAAATCAACAAGATTATCAACATCCAGGATTCCCCATGCAGCTTTTGCCTGCGGATCCCGTCTTGCGGAGAGATATAATCCAAGTTTCAGTTCCTCCGGTCTGAGCGCAGGCTTTTTCTGCAAGGCAAGCGCCAACGCACCACATACAACCGGAGTTGCCATCGAAGTACCGCTTTTCTTCACGTAATAATTGCCCCGGTAATCCAGGCTAAGTATATTGGTTCCAGGAGCAACAATCTCCGGCTTTACGATGCAGCAGCCAGTCGGTCCCATTCCGCTGTACCCGCGCGGCATATTCCGCCCCGGACTGTGATCATCGCTCGCCCCCACCGTTATGATCTTCCTTGATATTCCAGGAACCGTAACGCTTCCCTCAGCCGGTCCATTATTACCGGCGGCTGCGACTACAACCACATTTTCATCCCATAAATGCTCCAGTTTTTCGACAATTCCCTTTTGGTCCTCATCCTGCGCCCCTGGAAGAAATCCAACCGAAAAATTCAGAATCCTGATATTATAGATTGCCTTATTTTTATCCACCCAATCGAGCGCATCCAGCACGCGCGTTGTGTTTCCGTTCCCTTGTCGATCCAGAACCTTTAAAATAATCGCACGCGCTCCCGGTGCCATTCCCTGCAGACTGCCACCAGCACAAAAAATACCAGCCACATGCGTGCCGTGCCCGTTATCGTCATAACATGCCTGCCTTTCTGAAGTAAAATCCTTAAATCCCCTGATCTGCCTGCGCAGATCCTTGTGCAGATACGCTCCCGTATCCAGAATAACCGCACATACCCCGCGTCCACTGTATCCCTTTTCATACACTTTCTGTGCATGTACCAGCTGCTTCACCCGCCTCATACTCTTAGCATCCTTCATTCTCACCCATTTATATTTTGAAAAAGCGTTATCTTTTCGCCTCAAGAGAATTATCTTTCGTCTTTTTTCCCTTACGGAGTATTGCTTCAATTTCACACTCCGGCGGCACTTTTCGCTTTTTTAAGCACGCTTCATCCACTTCGTAAACACTTTTTCCGTCAACAATCAATTTGCCCATAATCTTTTTGCTTTAATATATGCATAAGCAAGCATAGATTCTCATAGGATGTAAAAAAAGAATATGAAATTTGGCATATGGAAGATACAACGAATGTTACATATGATGATGTTGTGCAGACCAAAAATGTACAGATTCTAAAGTCCATCGTTCCGTTTCTTGATGTGAGATCCCAGCGTCCGGCAGCGATGCTGATCCAGTACATGGAGATGCAGAACGCCTACCGCACTTTCTCAAGGCCGGACAATTCGCTTGCTGCGTGTTCTCTCGATGATGGCATTGACAGACGAAGTGCAATCCTTGGGGCGATCCGCCAGTATTGCACGCCGAAGGAACAGGAAACCATCGACACACTGATGAACCTGTTCTGCGTTATGGACAACTATGATATGCTGAATAGTCTATAGGAGGTTCTTATGGATTCAAATCTCTTTCAGAATCCGGCATTTGCAAATATGAGTCCGGAGAAAATGCAATTCTTACTGTCTTTCGCAGGCAAAAGCAAACCGACAAACAGCAAAGATATCATGCCTTTTCTCCTTGCCAATATGAAGCAGGCAAAAGCGCAGAATCTTGATTTCACCAAGCCGGAGGTACAGTTAATCTGTGAAATGCTCTCCAAAGATCTTCCGGAAGCCGAACGTGCACGCGTCCAGAAACTTATGGCGCTTTTTGCAATGCGCTAATTCAGTTCGTCCACCGGAATCTCTAAAATCTTATCTATCGGGGAAAGGCTCGTGCCTTTCCCGTCCGTTCCTTCGAGATATTTCTCACCTGCTGACTCAAACATTACATAGAGTGTGTCGTTGTAGCAGTCAATTTCTTCGGAACAAGGCGGCATCTCCACTTTGAGTGTCGGTCGGTTCGGACTCGTTGCAAGTGAAGTGATTGATGTATAATTATATAAATAAGAAGAATTGCTGCGACCGTATGAGCTGCTCAAATGCACGCCACCGGATGCATCAAACGCAACGCCCTGCACCTTGGACGGGATCTTATAGCTGCTGAGTGCGACCAGTTTATCACTCGAATGGTCGAAATAGTAAGCATACATCTTGGAAGTCACTACCAGCGTATGCGTTGCGACCCAAAGCCGGCCTCCGTAGTAGGTGATACAGGACGGTGTATTTTTAACCGGGTATTCGTCAACCACCTCTCTTGCATCCACTACTTCCCCCTTATTCTGGTATGCCATCTGCTGAATAAAATCATAGGAAATACGCTCGATCGTACCTTCATGTGAATTGCACACCCAGACATTCTCTCCATCAAAAGCGATTCCACCGAGATGACTGTTCTCATCCATGCCGAGTGTAATCATATATTCCCCACTCTCTTTATCCATCACCATCAGTTCTCCCATACAGTCATCTTCTGTGGAATAGGAAGTGATCAATACAAACTCATCCGTCAGACAGATTCCCTGCGGGGCCTGGGATTCGCTGAAAATATACTGATTCAGGAAATCATTTTCACGCGTAGAAGGCATTCCCGGGATTGCAATCGCATCATAGAAACTGTAATCCAGACTCTTTAGAAGCTTTGTCTTTTTATCCTTGCTCCGTCCCTTCGAATGGTATGCATAATTTTGTACATTTGCACGATTGTTAATCTCAAGATTCCACTTGGCATACAAAACATAATCCTTTTTCTCTGATGCAGGCAGATGTGTCACTTTCTTTCGCATCGCCCGGTCCGTATACCATCCGTCAAACTGGTATCCATAGCGATAAGGCGCATACAAAGTGATATCCACATCACCGGTCTTATATTCTGCCGCATTCCGCTCATTTTGAATTCCGCCAAAGGTAACAAAACATACATGAATACGATCTTCTTCCGCGGAATCCGATTCATTTGTGGCATAATAAGAACCCGAAGAGGCAAACTGTGCCCCTTCGAGTCCCTTTGCATCCACACGGGATAAGATCATAAAATTAAAAGCCAAAACTGATAATGTAATCAAAAGCCTTACATTACTCTTCCACGTTAACAAGCTTGCTTGCCCTCTCTTCGATCTGTTTTGCGGCAACATCGTCCGGAGCCTGCTCATAACGGGCAAATGCATAAGAGAATGTTCCGCTGCCGCTCGTAATCGAGCGAAGCTGCGTATTGTATCCATACAGCTCCAGATACGGGATATCGGCTGTAATCTCCTGATATCCGTTCTCTGCATTCATGTTCATAACACGACCTCTTCTCTTGTTGAGATCGCCCATGATATCTCCGGTGTATTCGTCCGGTGCAACAACGGTAAGAGTTGCAATCGGCTCGAGGAGTACCGGAGAAGCCTCCATAAATCCCTTCTTAAAAGCCTGTGCGGCAGCAACCTTAAATGCCATCTCCGATGAATCAACCGGATGATAGGATCCATCATACAAGGTAGCCTTCACACCAATAACCGGATAAGCGGCAAGCGGACCGGATTTAACGGCTTCTGCAATGCCTTTTTCCACTGCCGGGAAGAAGTTCTTCGGAACCGCGCCTCCGACAACACATTGGTCAAATTCATATGGCTGATCCAGATCACCGGACGGTTCAAATGTCATCTTTACATGACCATACTGTCCGTGTCCGCCAGACTGTTTCTTATATTTATATTCGACATCAGATTTCTTACGGATGGTCTCACGGAATGCAACCTTCGGACGCATCAGTTCTATTGCGACCTTGTACTTCTCAAGTAACATACTTGCAACAATCTCAAGATGCTGTTCACCCATTCCATAGAGAAGCGTCTGATGATTTTCCGAATCATTCACACTCTGCAGGGTCAGATCCTCGGCTAGGAGTTTCTGCAGCGCCTGGGAAATCTTATCCTCATCCCCTTTGTTCTTTGCCTTATAGCGCATCGATACATAAGGCTTGGAGATATTGGTTCGCAGGTAGGCAACCGGATTATTTCTGGTAGAAAGCGTATCGGTTGTCAGAGATTTCGTAAGCTTCGCAAGTGCTCCGATATCTCCGGCATGAAGTTCACTCACTTCCTCCGTTTTATTGCCACGCAGTACATAGAGTCTTCCGATCTTCTCATCACAGTCTCTGTGATAATTATACAGAAGATCATCCGTCTTTAACACCCCGGAATTCACTATGATCAGAGAATACTTTCCGATATAAGGATCTACGATCGTCTTAAAAATATACGCACTCTTTGGCTTTGCGAAATCATAATCCGCCTGATATACCTCATTTGTCTTCGTATTGATTCCTGCACATTCTCTACGATCCGGGCTTGGGAAATATTTTACAATATCTGCCATCAGCGTGTACATACCGCGTGCCAGAATATTCGATCCCATAAGTACCGGTACAATGGATCCGTCAATCACGTTCACACGCAGAGCCTGGCGGATCTCATCCTCCGAGAACTCCTCTCCGTTAAAGTAGCGTTCCATAAAATCTTCACTGGTCTCCGCAACCGCCTCAAGAAGCGCCTCTCTACAGATACCTAAATTCTCCTTAGAATAATCCGGGACTTCAAATTTATCTACACTGCCCTTGTCATTCCAGCGTTTTGCCTTCTGCTGGACAACATTGACATATCCTACAAACTGTGTATTCTCACGAATCGGGAGATGGAACGGAGCAATCTTCTTGCCGTACAGCGCCTGCAGATCTTCAACGACCTGACGGTAGCTTGCATTGTCAATATCCATATCCGTCACGAAGATCATACGTGGAAGCTTATACTTCTCACACAGATTCCACGCACGTTTCGTACCGGTCTCAATGCCGGCTTTACCGGATACAACAATGATTGCCGCATCCGCTGCGGATACAGCCTCCTCCACTTCTCCCACGAAATCAAAATATCCCGGTGTATCTAAGAGATTGATCTTCACATCACCCCATGGAATCGGGATTAACGATGTATGAATGGAGAAATGCCGCTTCGTCTCCTCCTTGTCGTAGTCACTGATCGTATTGCCGTCATCAACCGTTCCCATCCGGTTTGTCAGACCTGCCAGATACGCCATCGCCTCAGCAAGAGAAGTCTTACCACATCCACCATGTCCCAAGAGGACAACGTTACGAATCTTGTCAGTTGTGAAAACATTCATAGAAAAACCCTCCTAATTCCTGCAATATATCTCCCATATATCGCATATTGATTTTCATAAAACACAAAACTACCTTTCCAGAAATCCGTCGTTTTCCCCATAGGATTTCTGACACCCACAAAAATATAGTTATATTGTACTAATTTTTTGTTTGTTTTACAATAGTTTTATGCAAAATCTGCAAGTACTCTTCACAAATGTCTGAAAATTCACAAAATTACTGTGCCGCGATCTTCGCAGCCAGTTCCTCCAGATAAGCCCATCGCTCCATCTTCTCCTCAATAGAAGTTTCCAAAGCACTTTTTTCCTTTGTCAGTTCATTCAGTTTCACAAAATCATGCGCATTTTTGACCATTTCATCGTCAATCGCCTCCATGCGCTCCTCCATTGCCGCGATGTCATCTTCAATCGTCTCGTATTCTTTTTGTTCTTTGTATGTAAATTTCAGTTTTTTCTCATGTGTCCAGGTAGATTTCGCGTCCGTTTTTTCGCCAGACGCTTCCCGCACTTCCGGCTTCGTCTGTGTGTTATCAACAGAACCGGTCAGTCTGCCTTCCGCGATTGCCTTATTACGGTAATCCGTATAGCCGCCCTCATACTGGCGCAACTGTCCGCCTTCCTCAAATGCAAAAATACGTCGTACCACACGATCCAGAAAATACCGATCATGCGAAACCGTAATGACAATTCCCTCATAATTATCCAGATAATCTTCAAGGATTGCAAGCGTCGTAATATCCAGATCATTCGTCGGCTCATCAAGAATCAATACATTTGGTGTCTCCATCAGAACTCGAAGCAGATTCAGTCTCCTCTTCTCCCCACCAGAGAGTTTTTCGATCAGTCCATACTGTTCTTCCGGTGGAAACAAAAATTTATCTAACATTGCAGAAGCAGAGATCAGTCCATCCTGTGTCCGAACAAACTCTGCCGTATTTTTAATATAATCGATCACCCGAATTTTCGGATCCATATAAGCAATTCCCGCTGACGGATCCTGCTCGATCTCCTGCGTATAATATCCGATCTTGATTGTCTGTCCGATGATCACTTCCCCGGAATCCGGCTCAATACGTTGATCAATAATCTTCATCAGCGTGGTTTTTCCGCAGCCATTTGAACCCACAAATCCGATGCGATCCTGTTTTAGGAAAATATAAGAGAAATCATCAATGAGAACTCTGTCTTCGTACGCTTTATGGATATGTGACAGTTCCACCGTCGTTCTTCCCATTCGGGATGAAATCGAGCTCATCTCCACCTGCTTATCCGCCTGCATCGCCTTCTGATCGCGAAGTGTTTCATATCGTTCAATACGAGCCTTCTGCTTTGTTGTTCGCGCCTTTGCGCCTCTCCTGATCCACTCAATCTCTTTTTTCAAAAAAGCCTGGCGCTTACGCTCCGAGACTTCCATGGACTCGATTCTTTGCGCACGTGCCTCAAGATATCCGGAATAGTTTGTCTCATAACTGTAGATTTTCCCCTGATCAATCTCCACAATACGGTTGCACACGCTGTCAAGGAAATACCGGTCATGTGTCACCATGATCATCGCGCCACGATAATTCTTCAAATAATTTTCAAGCCACTCCGCCATCTCAGCGTCCAGATGGTTGGTCGGCTCATCGAGAAGCAGAACATCGCACGGCGTCAGAAGAACCGCAACCAAAGCAAGTCTCTTCTTCTGTCCTCCGGATAAATGCCCCGTTTTCTCATCAAAATCATAGATGCCAAGCTTCGTCATCATCGACTTTGCCGAGCTCTCCAGATTCCACATTTCATGCTCATCCTTATTGGACTCTTTATGCACACTTCCAACACTTGCATAGGACAACACGCTCTCTAACACTGTCGCATCCGGATCAAATTCCGGCATCTGCGGCAGATAGTGTACAACAATCTGATTTGCATAAATGACCTCGCCGCTGTCCGGTTCCTCTATTCCTGCAATCATTTTAAGAAGTGTTGACTTACCGGTTCCGTTAATTCCGATAACCCCAACCTTTTCCTGCTCCTGCAGATAAAACGAAGCATCCTCAAATATTTTTCTCTGTGTAAACACCTTGGTAACATGATCCACGGTAAGTAAATTCATATATCGTAATCTCCTAATCTAATATTGTATGCGAACTTTAAACAAATCATTCCATCACATACCAGCATGTATGTCCTGATTTATTTTATGCTCACTTTTGCCTGCGCGTACATTATACCATGTCACCATGCGTTAGCATGATGACCTACGCCACCATCAGCTGGCTTCATTATACCACACAAATCTTTCAATTTGAAAAACGAAAAATTTAATTGCGAAACAGCCATTGATTGAAATAAACGTTCGAGGATTTTCATGCACGTCATTTCTTTAAAGATTTACATTGACGAAGCGCGAGAATATAGTAAAATAAGATTAGATTTATTTCAGAAGGGATTTTTAAACATGAAGTTTAACAAAGTCGGCTTTATCGGACTCGGCCTGATCGGCGGTTCGATTGCCAAGAAAATGAAAGCAGATCATCCTGATATTCATATATATGCGACCGCACACCACGAAGAAACCGTCAAAGAAGCCTATCGTGAGGGACTGATTGACAATGATACGCTCCTTCCGCTTACTGCCTTCCATGATTGTGATATCATCTTCCTGTGTGCTCCGGTACAGCGCAACCTCGATTATTTATCGGAATTAAAAGATATCATTCAAAAGGACTGCTATATCACAGATGTCGGAAGCACCAAGACCGAAATTCACGAGGAAGTTATCCGCCTCGGTTTGGAAGCCAACTTTATCGGCGGACATCCGATGACCGGTTCCGAGAAGACCGGCATACTTGCCGCCGATAAAACTTTACTGGAAAATGCATACTATATCATCACACCAACTGCAATAACTCCGCAGTCGGATGTCGAGGATTTCCGTGAATTTGTCCGTTCACTCGGTTCCATTCCACTCATCCTCGATTACAAGACACACGATTATTCTACCGCTGCGATCAGTCATCTGCCACATATGATTGCCTACTCACTCGTCAATCTCGTGCAGCAGATCGATGACGACAACGAAACCATGAAATCCATCGCAGCCGGAGGTTTTAAGGATATCACAAGAATCGCATCCTCCTCCCCTGTCATGTGGCAGAATATCTGTGCCTCCAACCGGGAGCAGATTCTTGTTCTCATGGATAAATATACCGCACTACTCTCCAGGCTTCGCAGTTATATCGAAGCATCGGACGAACAGGCACTCCTTGACTTCTTCCAATCCGCCAAGGATTATCGTGACTCCCTGTCCTTACCAAGTATCAAGACAGAGTCCACCTATTACGAGCTCTTTGTTGATCTTCCGGACGAAACCGGTGGTATCGCCAAAGTCAGCCGGATTCTTGCTGATGCCGGAATCAGCATCAAGAATATCGGCATCGTAAATAACCGTGAATTCGAAGAAGGTATTCTTCACATCTCCTTTGCCGATGAACGATCACGCTCCACAGCGAAGGAACTTTTAGATGCGCAAGGATATACCACGCATCTCCGCTAAAAGTTGGGCAAATTCGGGTTTGCCTCGCTCAGATTTAATCTCAAGCGGACGATACCGGATTATATATAATCTACGAAAATCAGCAGTAAATTTGTCTATAAACGACGGACTTTGAACGATTTCAATGACAAGATTTTTCAGGAGTTACGGTATCGAACCATACGTTTATTTTGTTCAGGAAAATTTGCAAGTTAACTTCACCAACGATTTTGAATAGTTGGCTGAGATATGCGCTATTATCGACAGACAATGGAACGGTGAAGCAGTTGCAAATTTGTCCTTCAAAAATAAGTATGGCTCCGATACCTGTAGCATGAAAGTGTTCGTCATTGAAATCATCCAAGTCCTGTTGGCTGGGTAAAACTACTGCTAATTTTCTTTTTTACTTACTATTCGGTATCTGTGTATTGGATAAATCTGAATCTGATTCGCGTCAAAAATTTGCGCAGTAGTAGAGGTGGAAACCCATAGTTTTATAGAGTTAAACTCTTAATCCTTATTCCGCTTAAAATATAAAATCTGCATAATGAGTCCTGTCAAGGTAGCCTTCGGTGCTGCGCAACCTTGACAGGACTCATTTTATGCAGATTCGTAGCGA
>UQRC01000010.1 GCA_900543445.1 uncultured Lachnobacterium sp.
TTTATAGACAAACTTACTGCTAATTTTCGTAGAATATCTTATATCCGGTATCGTCCGTTTGAACTCAAATCTGAGCGCGGCAAACCCTAATTTATTTGGTTGCGATTGCTTCAATCTCAAGCATTACATCCTTCGGCAGTCTTGCTACTTCCACACAGCTTCTTGATGGGAACGGTGCCGGGAAAAACTCAGCGTACACTTCGTTGATTGCGCCAAAGTCATTCATCTCTTTGATAAATACGGTTGTCTTAACAACTTTATCCATAGAGGTTCCTGCTGCTGCAAGTAAATTGGAAAGGTTCTCAAAAGCCTGTTTTGCCTGTGCTACGGATCCCTCCGGGATCTCTCCGGTTGCAGGTACTACCGGGATGATTCCTGAAGTATAGACCATTCCGTTTACTTCGATTGCCTGTGAATATGGTCCGATTGCTGCCGGAGCCTTATCCGTACTGATTACGTTCTTCATTTTCTATCTCCTTCCTGATTTGCATCTGTATCCATTATAATCAAGCCTTACGGATTTTTCCATCATTAAGTGTAATTTTTCTATTCTTATATAATGTTCCAATCGCACGCTTGAATGCAGCCTTACTAAGCCCGGTCTCTCTCTTAATAACTTCCGGACTGGCTTTCTCAGTAAATGGCAGAACGCCCGCATAAGAGTCAAGTAGTTCCATAATCTTCGCCGCATCTGCATCCATCTGGATATAAGCCTTCTCACGAAGAGTCAGATCCAGCTTTCCGTCCGGTTTTACAGCGGTAACCTTAGCCTCGATCACATCACCGATCTTAAGAAAACTTCCATCTTCCGACACAGGAATCTTTGCAGAATATTTGTCATCTACCGCAACGAAAGTTCCGAAATTATCCGAGAACTCATACACTCTTCCACTGACTGTGGCGCCTTTTTCATAAGGAGAATCTTTTTCCAGAAGATCATAGATTCCCTTCATGCTGGCGCACAGGCGGTTGCTCTTGTCGATGTACAATGTGACAAGCACCTCATCCCCCGCTTCCACGTGGCTGGTCATCTCTTTATATGGAAGGAAGAGATCCTTCTCAAGGCCCCAGTCAAGAAACGCACCAATCTTGCCAACCTCCTTAACAGTAAGCGGCGCGTATTTTCCAAGTGTCAATTTCGGTGTGTTGGTTGTTGCGATCAGTCGATCCTTAGAATCTTTGTACAAGAAGACATGCACTTTCTCTCCCTGTCTGGCATCCTCCGGGACCTGTTTTGCAGGAAGCAGTACATGCGTCTCACTTTTTAAATCTTCTGCAAGATACACACCGAAATCAACTTTCTTTATATAATACAGATCCTGATACTCACCTAATTTCATATTTTCCTCCATGTAATTGAACATCATCTCATTGTTTTATTCATCTGACACTACGCGTTATCTTTTTCATAAGATGGCACTTTCATAGATGCCCGGTACAAAATCATTTTCTTTTTAGACGGCTTCTGCAAATTCTACAACTGCATACGGCTTGTCCTTATCATCGGTCAGAACTACCGTGATCTTTCCACAGTCTTTACTCACCTTCGGAATCATCACATCTCCACATACGGCAGCCTTACGATACTCCACGCGAATCTGTCCGATTGCAAAATCATCCGGTACAAACCCAAGTGCAACTTCCACATAATGACTGTTGTTCATGTGGTGATTTGTATCCATAAAATACGCCGGTACAACAAATGCCTCCTTCGCGTCGCATTCTTTTGGCAAAGCGATCTTTCTTCCGTCACATTCCATCGGGATCTGCGGCTCCATTCCATAGAGTCCCGCCATCTCCTCCGACACTTTTACCGGTCTGCCACTGTTTGTGTCCATAAGCGCCCAGATCGAATTGGCATACGCAAGCCGCTCTCCCTGCCCGTTGTTCATGCTGAAATTACGGTATCCGTAAAAGCCTTTCATATCGTATGCCCAAGTCTGCGTTGTAACACGCTCCGCCAATTGAGGCATAGAATTTAAAACGATCTGCCACGAAGTCAGAACCCATGCCTGATGATTCTCCGCCAGATAATCGACACCAATTCCTAACGATTCCGACTGAAACACACTGCAATCCTGAAAATAATCCATGAGAGCAAGCCACGTCAGTTTTCCCTGCGAATCCACTTCACTGTATCGTACTCTGCTGTCAAATTCATATACCATATGTCCCGCACTCCTTCTTCCGGTCATCGCATATCCACTGCACATATCTATATCATACCATGCCATCTTCTAATCGCCTAGTTTTTTGTCAGACGCATGCGAAATATTTACAGACCGTTTCCTATGTTTTCTGTCCGTTCAGGCTTAAACACTAGGCTTCGAATGTTCGCCTATCTTTGAGATAAAAAAAAGGAACTTCAAAGAAGTTCCTAAGTAGCTGGCCCACAAGGATTCGAACCTTGAAATGACGGAGTCAGAGTCCGTTGCCTTACCATTTGGCGATGGGCCATTGTTGTCTCAACAAATGGTATTATACATGGATACCCACTTTGTGTCAACACTTTTATTTAAATTTTTTAAAAAATTTGAACATCTTTGTCAATTACCGCATAAACACAGGTTTCTCCCCACTCTAACTTTGCTGCGCCATTCGTCTGCTCCACAATTTTCTTGTAAAGAGATTCCTTCTGACCGATCGGCACAAGAATCGTGAGCGCAACATCCGCCGCATACTCCGTCGACAGGATTGCCGTCTGCTGCTGCCCGAACAGATACTGCAGCTTACCGAGTCCGTTATAATCCGTATGAATCATAAGCTTCTGTCCCGGAAGTTTCTCGATGATACGGCTCGCCGCAAGACCCGCCTGCGTGGCCGCCTGATAAGCCCGAACCAGTCCTCCGGTTCCAAGGAGCACACCTCCAAAGTATCTTGTCACAACCACAGCAACATTCGTGACACCTTCCCTCAGCAGTACGTCGAGCATCGGACGTCCCGCTGTCTGTGCCGGTTCTCCGTCGTCCGAACAACGATTCAGTTCCTGTCGTTCTCCGATCACAAAAGCAGAACAGTTATGTCTTGCATCCCAGTATTTCTTTTTCATCTCCGCAATAAATGTTGTTGCTTCCTCTTCTGATTCCACCGGGCGTACTGTGGCGATAAACCGGGATTTTTTCTCGGTTATCTCGCCTTCGCCACCCTCATATACAACACGATATCCTTCTGATGTCGTCTGCATTCCTTTTCCCCTATCTGCTTCCTTCAAAATAATTGCCCGAAACACATCACGTCCCGGTTAAACTTCTTATCCGGGCTTGCCAGTCAATGTAACCGGTTCCATGTTATAAACCACTTCCATATTCCAAGCGAAGAAAGTGATGGATCCGTAATATCATCCGTTGGAGTATTATTATCATCCGCTCCCGGCTCGTCCGTCGATGGATCATTGGTATCCGTCGGTTCATCCGTCGACGGATCCTGACTGTCATCCTCTCCCGGTGTTGGTTCATCCGGCTCATCCGGAACATAATTTTCATCATGAATGCTGCAGACTTTGTTCATAAACTCCTCAGTCGCACAGTATTCATATTCCGGCGATCCCGGATCTGCACCGAGAATAAATACTTTTGTCTCAACATCCTCTTCCGGACAATACGGTCCTGCGATCTCTCCGGATTCTTTACAGATCGACAGTGCTACATGTTTATCGCACGTCTCTGTCGGCGCTGTACCTGCCGCAAAATATTCGGTATACTGTCCGGATCCTCTTGGATCATTACTGCACACATCCGGCTCCGGCAGAAGTCCCGACTTGGCGCAGACTGTTGCCTGCGTGATATCGGAAGGTTTCTTGAAATCCTTCGCTTCCAGATCCGCGTGAATCCTCTTCATCACAGAACGCCACAAATTCTTCGGATATCCGGTGCTGTACTGCTTGGAGTTATCATCGTATCCGCCCCATACCACGCATGTGTAGTACGGTGTAAATCCTGCAAAAAGCGCATCACGGTTGCTTGTTGTTGTACCGGATTTTCCCGCCTGTGCCATGCCGTTTCCAAAGTAGGCACGGACACCGGTTCCGCTTGTCATAACATCCTTCATCGCATCGGTCAGAAGCCATGCGGTATCTTCCTTAACGACTCTGTGATGATCCTTCGTCTTGGTATTGTCTAAGATGACATTGCCGTCATGGTCGAGCACCTGTGTGTAAAAGCTTGGTGCAATGTACTCTCCCTGATTTGCAATCGCCGCATAAGCACCGGTCAGTTCCAGATTCGTCACTCCCTGCGTCAATCCGCCAAGGGAGAGACCAAGATTCTTGTCAGTATCTACAAGTGTCGAAAATCCGAAATTCTGTGCATACTCATATCCTAAGTCCACGCCAATATCCTGCAAGGTCTTAACCGTCACGATATTCATGGATTTCGTGATTGCCTTGCGAAGATTGGTATATCCTTCGTATCGATGCGTATAATTATTATATTTCTTTGTTCCTACCGTAAAAGGTGCATCATCCTGTGTCGACGCAAGTGTCTTTCCTCCTGCATCAAGCGCCGGTGCGTAGCAGGCGATAATCTTAAACGTAGATCCCGGCTGGCGCGTTGTCTTTGTCGCACGGTTCCATGTACGGTTACCGGCCTTATCGCCTCGTCCACCAACGATTGCCTTCACCTCTCCGGTACTCTGATCCATGATCGTCATCGCAATCTGCGGCTGCATGGTAATAAAGATATACTCGGAATTCTCCACGATCGAATCGCCTTTTTCAAGAACATCTTTCTCGTACTGGGCGATCGCATCGCGACACTCCTCTTCTGAATTATAATTGATCGAGAAATCCTGATTCTTTTTCTTATCCTTATAATAAGAAAGCATCGTCTGGTTCGTGTAATTCTTCGTTGAACCATCCTTTTTCTTTACCTGAAAGGAGAGGAAGAAAGAATACTTGGTTCCGGCATCATAATTGTCCGGGTTTAGCGCTTCCTCATCACAGATTTCCTGAATGTTTAAATCCTGCGTTGACTTAATCGTCAGTCCACCCTGATAGATTGCCTTATAGGCATCGCTCTCCGAATACCCTTTGATCTTCACCAGATCATTAAAGACGTCATCAATTACAGAGTCCACAAAATAAGTGTTCATCGAGGTTTCCACAATATCATTGTGCTCAGAAATACGACTGTATACATCGTCCGCCAGTGCCTCGTCATACTGATCCTGCGTAATATATCCCTGACGTTTCATCGCATTCAACACATCTTCACGTCTTGAAGCATTATTCTCCGGATGCAAAATAGGATTATATCCAGCCGGATTCTTCGTAATTCCAGCAATTACTGCACATTCGGACAATGTCAGTTCCGACACATCCTTACCGAAATAACGCTGCGCAGCAGCTTGTACACCGAGGGTATTGCTTCCAAGGTTGATAGAATTCAGATAATTTTCAAGAATCCACTCCTTATTGTCGACCTTCTTCTCCAGTTCCACAGCGATATACATCTCCTGAATCTTACGCTGTACCTGACGCTCCATCTTTTCAAGCTTGGAAATCTTGCCTTCATTCTCATTTGCCCACTGCTCCGTCAAGACATTGTTCTTGATGAGCTGCTGGGTGATCGTACTTGCACCCTGGCTGAAATCCATCGCTTTAATGTCTGTCACTAATGCTCGCGCGATACCCTTGAGATCAATTCCGTTGTGCTCATAGAAACGCTCGTCCTCAATCGCAACAACCGCGTGCTGCAGATCCTTCGGAATCTCATTCAGCGTTACATACTGACGATTCGAGCCCTCCGCAACAAGGGTTGCAATCTCACTTCCGTCACTTGCCAGAACAGTCGTGGAATAGCCGGTTGGAATAACATCGATTTCTGATATATCCGGCGCCGATGCAAGAATTCCCTTGACAGCTCCAACACCGGTACTGATACCGACAATGCCCACAACAATCAGGCAGACAACAAATATTTTCCAAAATATGACACCACATTTCTTGCGTATCTTCGTCGGTTTATTGTCAATTTCATGGGACCGGCGCTTCATCGCAGCTTTTCCGTAATTCATATTAGTTAGCCCCCTATCATCGAACTAAAAAAGATAATATTCCTTTATATTATATCAAAGAATCATCGTAATAGGAAGAAATATTTCTCGACAAGAAAGGACCCCGGCAACTGCCGGGGTCTCTCTGTTGATGTATACTAAAACTAAGGGGATTAGATTCACTAATCTAGCCATTAGATTAGTGCGATTTACTCAACATCCTGTAATGCATCTGTATCCTCTTCACCGGTACGGATCTTAACAACCTTGGCAACATCGTATACGAAGATCTTGCCATCTCCGATATGTCCGGTGTACAGTGCTTTCTTGGCAGCCTCTACGACACTGTCTACAGGAATCTTGCTTACAACAACCTCAACCTTGATCTTCGGAAGAAGTGTTGCATCAACCTCAGCTCCACGATAACGCTCGCCGGAACCCTTCTGAATACCACAACCCATAACCTGTGTACAGGTCATTCCGGTTACACCGAGGTCGTTCATTGCCTTCTTTAAGTGGTCGTAACGAGAAAGCTTTGCGATAATAACAACTTTGTACATTCCGGTTGCATCCTTCGGGATTGCAGAAACAACTTTGACTGCTGCATCCTTCTTTACCTGGGATGCGTCTGCATATTCCGGTGTACCAAGATCTGTGTTTTCGTTGATATCCATGGTCATTGTATTTGAAACATCCATGATTGCAAATCCTGAGTAAGCAGACGCAAGACCATGTTCCTTAGCATCAAGACCTACAATTTCTTCTTCCTCAGTTACACGAAGACCGATCGTCTTTTTAATCACAAGGAATGCGATTGTAATGGTTACAGCTGTCCACGATGCTACGGTTACAAAACCGAGTAACTGGATACCGAGCTGCTTGAATCCGCCACCGTAGAAAAGACCTACAACAGAATCATTTCCAGGTGCAGATGTTGTTGCGAATAAACCAACGGCGATGGTTCCCCAGATACCGTTCATCATATGTACGGCTACGGCACCAACCGGATCATCTACATGAAGCTTATAATCAAGAAGCCATACACCAAATACAACGAGAAGTCCTGCTACAAGTCCGATAATGATTGCTCCGAGACAGTCAGTCACGTCACAAGGAGCTGTAATTGCTACAAGTCCGGCAAGGGAAGCATTCAGACACATCGATACATCCGGCTTGCCATATTTGATCCATGTAAAAATCATACAGGTTACGGTTGCTACTGCAGGGGCTACAGTTGTTGTAAGGAAAACGCTTGCAAGCTGCGGTCCTGTTTTACATGCGGCACCGTTAAATCCATACCATCCAAACCAGAGGATAAATACACCAAGTGCTCCGATTGGAAGGTTATGTCCAGGAAAGGCGTTAACTTTCGTGATCTTTCCTGCTTTGTCTCTTGTAAATTTACCGATACGAGGTCCAAGCATTGCAGCTCCGATGAGGGCTGAAATACCACCAACCATATGAATTGCACAGGAACCTGCGAAATCATGGAAGCCAAGCTGTGATAACCAGCCGCCGCCCCAGATCCAGTGTGCCTCGATCGGGTAGATAAGTGCAGAAATAACTGCGGAATAAATACAATAAGATAAGAATTTCGTTCTCTCAGCCATAGCACCGGATACGATGGTTGCTGTGGTTGCACAGAATACTAAGTTAAATACGAAATTCGAAAAATCAAAATTTGAATACGCGGTAAAGATATCAAATCCAGGCTTTCCAATAAATCCCAGGAAATCTTCTCCGAGTAAAAAAGAAAAACCGATTAAAATAAATACAACAGTACCGATACAGAAGTCCATCAGGTTCTTCATAATGATGTTACCTGCGTTCTTCGCTCTTGTAAAACCGGTCTCTACCATTGCAAATCCGGCCTGCATCCAGAATACCAATGCAGCTCCGATCAGAAACCATATTCCGAATATGTTTTCATTAATAAAATCCATAACTTGTTGTTCCATAATTCTACCTCCTTAGTTTTCAAACCAAACATCTCCGTCTGGTTTTTCCCTTATCTATCTGCTTTCGCGCCTTGACTACTTGCATAAAAAAGACACTTCTCCCGTACTCCACAGCTTTGTGGCTCGAAAAAAGTGTCTTATTATTTTTATGTATAATTACTTTTCCAATTATACTTCGAAGATCAGATCTCCGTAAGATGGCATTGGCCATAAATCCTTGTCAACGATCATCTCAAGCTTATCAACCGGAGCACGAAGTGCATCCATAGTAGCCTTAACAGTATCTCTGTAGTAAGCAGCCTGCTCAGCTCCCTCAGCCATCTTGCCGCCCTGCTCCGTTACTTCCTGCAACTTAGAGAGTGCAACCTTAGTCTCAGAAAGAAGTGCAGATGTCTCTGTAAGAAGTTCTGTCTGAACACTTACATCTGCATCCGGGCAAGCGCCCTTAACTGTTCCAAGAGATGTTCCAAGCTCAGTTGTATATTTGATAACAGCCGGAATGATCTGCTTTCCTGCAATATCGATCATTGCCTTTGCTTCAATGTTGATTGTCTTAGCGTATGTCTCATACTCGATCTCTACACGGGACTCAAGTTCAGGCTTTGTGAACACGCCAAACTTCTCAAATGCTGCAACCGATTCCGGAGCAATATAAGCAGGAATTGCATCAACCATAGACTTGATGTTTGGAAGTCCACGCTTAGCAGCTTCCTCAACCCACTCATCGGAATATCCGTTTCCGTTGAAGACGATTCTCTGATGCTCAACTGCATATTTCTTGATGAGATCATGTACAGCAAGCTCAAAATCATCGGCTTTCTCAAGAATATCACACGCCTCGGAAAATGCCTCAGCTACGATTGTATTGAGTACGATGTTGGCCTGTGCAACAGAATCCTGAGAACCAACCATACGGAACTCAAATTTATTTCCTGTGAATGCAAACGGTGATGTACGGTTACGATCGGTTGCATCCTTCATAAAATCAGGAATGGTCTTAACACCAGTCTCAAGCTTTCCGCCCTTTAAACTGTGAGTAGCAGTACCGGTTGAGATCAACTGATTCAACACATCGCCAAGCTGATCTCCTAAGTATACGGAAAGGATTGCAGGTGGTGCCTCGTTCGCTCCTAATCTGTGATCGTTTCCTACATCTGCAGCTGCCGCACGAAGAAGAGCTGCATGCTCATCGACAGCCTTTAAGATACAGGTAAGCACCAGTAAGAACTGTACATTCTCATGAGGGGTCTTGCCAGGCTCCAGTAAGTTGATTCCATCATCCGTTGTGATAGACCAGTTATCGTGTTTACCGGATCCGTTCACACCTGCGAATGGTTTCTCATGAAGTAAGCACTGTAATCCATGACGTCCGGCAACTTTCTTTAATGTCTCCATGATCAACTGGTTGTGATCAACAGCTACGTTACACTCTGCATAGATTGGAGCCAACTCATGCTGTGCCGGAGCAACCTCGTTATGCTGTGTCTTGGCTGATACACCGAGTTTCCAGAGTTCTTTATTGACATCCTTCATGTAAGCGGCGATTCGCTCCCGGATGGCTCCGAAGTAATGATCATCCATCTCCTGACCCTTCGGAGGCATTGCACCGAAAAGAGTACGTCCTGTGAAGATGAGATCCTTACGCTGTAAATACTTCTCGCGATCTACAATGAAGTACTCCTGCTCAGGTCCGACAGAAGGTGTTACCTTCTTGGATGTTGTATTTCCAAATAATCTTAATAAGCGAATTGACTGTGTATCAATTGCTTCCATGGAACGAAGAAGCGGTGTCTTCTGATCCAAAGCTTCACCTGTGTATGAACAGAAAGCGGTAGGAATGCAAAGTGTTGCACCTGCTGCATCCTGACGAACGAATGCCGGTGAAGTACAATCCCACGCTGTATAACCTCTTGCCTCAAATGTTGCACGAAGTCCACCAGATGGGAAAGAAGAAGCGTCCGGCTCACCTTTGATCAGTTCCTTGCCGGAGAAGCTCATCAGAACCTTGCCGTTTGGCATCGGTGCTGTAATAAAGGAATCATGCTTCTCAGCGGTAACACCGGTCAGTGGCTGGAACCAATGTGTATAATGTGTTGCACCTTTTTCGATGGCCCACTCCTTCATCTCATGGGCAACGACATCTGCTGTCTCAAGGTCTAATTCCTTGCCCTCCTCCATTACTTCATGGAGTTTCTTGTACACTTTCTTAGGAAGACGTTCCTGCATTACCGCATCGTTGAATACGTTTTCCCCGAAAATGTCTGCGACGTTATAATATTCACTCATTTTCCCAACATCCTTTCTTTCCACAACCAATCCCCTTGATTGTTCGCTTAATTTTCATATGAAGTCACGCATCTTTTTACTAAAAAAGGGCATTCCAAGCCTAGTTGGAACGCCCTCGTTCATGTCTCATATGATTTCTGAAACTAAGATAACTCTTTCCAAACCAAAATGCAACCATTTTTTTAAAATTTAATTAGTTTTATCTAATTTGTCTATTTTTGTTGTATTTTCTGTTTTTTTTTGTATGTTTTCAATAAAATGCTACTATTTATACTTTATAGTACCATTTATGCGTAAAAAATAAGGGAAGCACCCCCTTGGTGCTTCCCAATATATTTCGATTATTCAGCTTTTCCAACAGAACCGAACAGTTCCATCTTCTCCTTAACAGTAGCCTTGATAGCCTCTGCACCAGGAGCAAGCAACTTACGAGGATCAAATCCCTTACCCTCTAAGTCCTTACCAGCCTCAATGTATTTACGTGTAGCATCTGCGAAAGATAACTGGCACTCTGTGTTAACGTTGATCTTAGATACGCCAAGAGAGATAGCCTTCTTGATCATGTCTGCAGGGATACCTGTACCACCGTGAAGAACTAATGGCATCTCACCTGTCTTAGCCTGGATAGCATCGAGAGTCTCGAAGCTAAGTCCCTGCCAGTTTGCAGGATACTTTCCGTGAATGTTACCGATTCCTGCTGCAAGCATATCTACGCCAAGATCAGCGATTGTCTTGCACTCTTCAGGATCTGCGCACTCACCCATACCAACAACTCCGTCTTCCTCTCCACCGATGGAACCAACTTCACACTCAATAGAAAGACCTAAGTTATGAGCAACGTTTACTAACTCTGTAGACTTAGCAAGGTTCTCCTCGAATGGGTAATGAGAACCATCGAACATGATGGATGTAAATCCAGCCTTAATACACTTGTAGCATCCTTCGTATGTTCCATGATCTAAGTGAAGAGCTACAGGAACTGTAATTCCAAGTTCCTCGTCCATAGCCTTAACCATAGCAGCAACTGTACCGAATCCTGTCATGTACTTTCCAGCGCCCTCAGATACACCAAGGATAACAGGGCTCTTGAGCTCCTGAGCGGTAAGAAGAACGGACTTTGTCCACTCTAAGTTATTGATATTGAACTGACCAACTGCATAGTGGCCTGCTTTTGCTTTCTTAAGCATTTCTGTTGCAGATACTAACATTTGAATATCCTCCTAATCTCATAAGTTATTTTGATTATATTACATAATCCGCCAAAAATAAAGTTAAAAAATTAACAATTCAGCAGAAGATTGTGACTCTTTTATTCAAATTTCGGATAATTACTTCCTCATGCTCGCCTCCGAACTCTCCGTCGAGTGTCCATGCAATCTGCTCGCGCGCCGTAATCTTGACTTCATTCGTCTTAAATGAATAGATTAGATCCGAATCATCGATCATATTGGTCAGACATGCAAGAATCTCATTTAATTCAATCGGATTGTGCGGCTTCTTGATCAGTGTCACTTCAAACACACCATCATCCAGTTTCACATCCGTTCCTGTCATTCCCTTAAATCCACCGACCGACACAGAATTGGTCACCATTCCATAGATGAATTCATCCTGAAAAACATGTTCCTCATATTCTACCTGCATATTATAAGAAAGGATGTCATGCAGATGCTTCGCGCCCTCCATAATATAAGCAACATGTCCAAAAATATTCTTCAGCTGTTGCGATGTCTTATAAGACACCTCCGTAAAAAGGCCAAACGCCGCAACATACACAAAGGTGTCGCTATTAAAGTCACCAATATCACACGGGAAAGGATTCTTTCCCACCGCAACCTCTGCTGCTTTCACCATCTCCTTCGGAATTCCGAGTGAGTTTGCAAAATCATTCGTACTTCCTGCCGGAATATAACCAATCGGTGTATTCGTATCACTTTTGATCAGACCGGTCACGACCTCATCGAGCGTGCCGTCTCCTCCGCTGCATACAATACGATCGAAATTTGCTGCCTCTTCCATGACCTTGCGCGTCGCATCTGCCCGCGCCTGCGTCGTGTAGATTGTCACATCATATCCGGCCTTAACCATAATATCAACGATATCCACCAGATTATTTTTGATCTGTCCCTTTCCGGAATGTGGGTTAAAAATAAACAATAGCTTTTGACTCATACTCATCCATCCTTAAAGATTCTCTGCGATCTCCGCAAGTTTGTGAAGTCTGTGATTCACTCCGGATTTACCAACCGGCGGATCTAAAAAAGTCCCCAGCTCTTTCAATGTTGCATCCGGATGGTCCAACCTTGCCTGCGCAATCTCGGCAAGCTGCACCGGCAGATCTTCAAATCCGATTGTCTCCCTGATCTTCTTAATATCCTCCATCTGCTTGACCGCCGCATTCACTGTCTTGTTAATGTTTGCCGTCTCACAGTTTACCTTGCGATTGACCGAGTTACGCATTTCTTTCAAAATGCGCACGTTTTCCAGCTGCATGAGAGCCACATATGCTTCCATCACATTGAGCATATCCACAATCTGCGAGCCTTCTTTTAAATACAAAACAAAGCGTTCTTTGCGCTCCACAATCTTGGCATCCGCGTCGAAGCTATCGATCAGCTGCTGCAGCTGCTTTGCTTGCTCATATGTATGACAAACGATTTCAAAATGATACGACTTATTCGGATCACTGATGGATCCCGCCGCCATAAATGCACCACGGATAAAAGCCCTCTTGCAACAGGTTCGCTGCACAAGCAGTCCGTCTGCGCGCTGCATTTCAAGTGGCTCACTGCCCTCTTCCGCGGAATTCCACCGGAGCGTGCGTAACACTTCGGCGCTCTGCTCTTCACTCAGTCCTTCCATCGTATCAAAACCGAACGCTTTCTGAATTAAAGTCCGAAACTTGTCCGTAAGCAGTTCGTTATCCGAAGACAACTTCAATATCATGGGGATTTTTTCCTCTGCCCGCCCATCTTCTAAGGTGTGATCCGGTCGCTTCGTTTCTTCTGTCAGCATCGGCTCCAGCACGCCTTCAAGCTCCAGCATTCCAGCCAGCTCCGCGAGCTGACAATGCCGGCTTTTGCTGCACTGTCTCGCCAGTTCGGACTTTACATCACTTGAAAAAGACATACTACTTTCCTCTCAATGCATCTTTGCCGATATCACGATGTTCGATCTTGAGACCATATTCCGAATTTCCGTCCAGCCGCTTGTACAGTTCATTCGCAAGCGTGACGGAACGGTGCTTGCCTCCGGTACAGCCGATTGCGATCACGAGCTGATTCTTTCCTTCCGATATGTAGTTCGGGATCAGGAACTTGATCAGATCCTCCAGCTTGTCTAAGAAGATCTTCGTCTCCTCGAACTGCATCACGTACTGCTGAATCTCCACATCGTTACCTGTCTTCGCGCGCAATCCCTCCACATAATACGGATTCGGCAGGAAACGTACGTCCATCACAATATCCGCATCTGCCGGAATTCCATATTTGAATCCGAAGGAAAGTACTGTGACAAACAGACTCTTAAATTCCTCATCGTGGATAAAAATGCGCTCCAGCTCAGATTTCAATTCTCTTGTCAGAAGACGGCTGGTATCGATAATATAATCTGCCTGATCCTTTAAGAAAGCAAGTTCTAAGCGTTCTCTCTCAATACCTTTGTCCACTCTCTCATCCGGTGCAAGCGGATGGGAGCGTCTCGTCTCCTTGTAACGTTTAATCAGAACATTATCCTCTGCATCAAGAAAGAGGATCTCGTACTTGACATCCTTCTGTGCCAGGACATCAAGCATTCCCTCTACGGTCTGCAGATGTTCTCCGCTTCGCGAATCGATACCAATCGCGATCCGTTCTACCTTTGTATGAAAATTGGTTGTAAAATCTACCAGCTTATCCAGCAAAGGAATGGGAAGATTATCGATACAGAAAAATCCCATATCCTCCATCATCTTCATCGCCGTACTTTTGCCCGCACCGGACATTCCCGTCACTATAACAAATTGCAATCTTCCCATTCCTTTCCCTGCTATCTTCCTATATGCCGACGCGCCTAAAACTCACCCAGCATCTTTACCTCAGGCTCAAGCATGACACCAAACTGTGCCTTTACTTTGTCCTGCACATCCTGCATCAACTGACGCACTTCCTGCGCTGAGGCATTCTTTCTGTTGATCACAAATCCGCAATGCTTCTCCGAGACCTGCGCATCGCCGACGCGGTAACCGCGAAGACCGGCATCCATGATCAGTTTTCCTGCAAAATATCCCTCCGGGCGCTTAAAGGTACTTCCGGCACTTGGATATTCGAGCGGTTGTTTCTCGATACGCTTGTTTCTGAGTTCTTCCATCTGTGCGCGGATTTCTTCCTCCGGCTTGTAGCCAAGTTCGATTTCCGCTTCCAGTACAATATACTGCTGCTCAGGCACACAACTGTGACGATAAGAGAGATCCATCTCACTTACATCAAGTGTTTTCAGCTCTCCCTCCGGCGTCAGAACCGTCACCGTTCTTAAGATATCCTTCATCTCTCCGCCGTATGCTCCGGCATTCATGGTTACAGCTCCACCGACGCTTCCAGGAATTCCTGCAGCAAACTCCATTCCACCGAGTTCTGCTGCGGCAGCCTTTGCTGCAACCTGTGACAGCAATGCGCCTGCCCCCGCCGTAATGTGGTTCTTATCTACCATAATCTGATTCATTGCCGAACCGATCTCTACAACTAATCCCCGGATTCCTTTATCACCAACTAACAGATTACTTCCGTTACCGATCACAGTGATTGCCATCCCGCACTTCTTTGCAACCGCTAACACTGCTGCAATCCGCTCCCTGTCCGGGCATACGAAATAGTCTGCCGGGCCGCCGATACGAAATGTCGTATGACGGCTCATCGGTTCGTCCTTCAGTACCTGCAGTTCCGGCAATGCAGTTGTAATCTCATCATAAAAATGCGACATTATGCCTCCTTTAAAAACGCAATATAGCCGCGATATGCTTCATATAAATCAACCTTGCTGATAATCTCCCAAGGTGCATGCATGTTCAATACTGCCACACCACTGTCAATGACATTCATATCGTAATTCGCAAGGATATAGGCGATCGTTCCGCCGCCACCCTGATCCACTTTACCAAGTTCAGCGGTCTGGAAAGAGACTTCATTCGTATCCATAATATTGCGAAGCTTCGCAACATACTCTGCATTGGCATCGTTGGATCCGCTTTTGCCTCTGGATCCTGTGTATTTATTGAATACCAAGCCTTTTCCGAAAAAGGCGCTATTGCGTTTCTCCATAACTGATGGATAGTTCGGATCAAATGCAGCCGATACATCCGAAGATAATACCTTGGAATTCTTTAATGCTCTGCGCACAGCAAGCTCACTATAATTTCCGGCAAGATTTAACACCTCTGCCACACAGTTTTCGAAGAAACGTGACTGCATTCCGGACGCACCGACACTTCCGATCTCTTCCTTGTCAACAAGCAGACATACGCTTGTGTACTGTGGCTTCTCCACTGCCAGGATTGCCTCAAAAGACGGATATGCACACACTCTGTCATCGTGTCCGTATCCCATGATCATGCTGCGGTCAAAGCCGTAATCTCTCGCTTCACCAGCCGGCACAACCTCGATCTCTGCGGAGAGGAAATCATCCTCCTCAATTCCATACTCTGTAGCAAGGATATCAAGAATGTTTGCCTTGACACGATCCTTCATCTCTTTTTCGTCTTCCTTATTATCTGCAATCTTTGGAATACTTCCAATCAGTAGATCGAGATTCTCGCCCTCGATCACCTTGGCAGCCTTCTTCTCCATCTGGTCAGCAGACAGATGGATCAGCAGATCGCTCACGCCAAATACCGGATCCCCCGGCTTATCGCCGATAATAACCTTAACTGTAGTTCCATCCTTCTTGCAGATGACACCGTGCAAAGCCATCGGTAACGTTACCCACTGATATTTCTTCACACCGCCGTAATAATGGGTGTCGAGCATTGCCATCTGGGTATCCTCATAGAGAGGAACCTGCTTTAAGTCCAGACGAGGGGAATCAATGTGTGCGCCGAGAATATTCATTCCATCCTGCAGTCCCTTCTCGCCCATGACAAAAAGCGCCAGACCCTTGCCCATATTGTTGGCAACGATCTTATCCCCGGCTTTCACACTTGCACCGGAAGCGATGAGTTCATCCATATCCTGAAAACCTGCTTCTTTTGCCTTCTCATACAAACTTGCGGTACACTCACGCTCCGTCTTGCACGCGGAGATAAACTTACGATACTCCTCTGCGAACTGAAATACTTCGTCTCTCTTCTTTCCCTGTGGGTACTTCTCCCACGCATTCTTCTTTTCCACTATCTTTTCCCTACTTTCTATTTCTTTTAATCTTCCTCAAGTCTTCCCTTGGTCAGATTCTCCTGCACTCTGCGGTACAGTTCCTGTGCCGCATTATAGCCCATCTTCTTCTGTCTGTGGTTGACCGCTGCCGTCTCACAGATGACAGCCAGATTTCGTCCCGGACGAATCGGCAGCGAATGACATACGACCTTGTTGCCAAGATACTCAATGTATTCCTCCTCAAGTCCCAGGCGGTCATAATCTGCATCCTTCTTCCAGTCCTCCAGCTTGATGACCAGATCGATCTGCTGCTTCTCCTTCACGCACTCAACACCGTAAAGTGTCTTAACATCAATGATTCCAATACCTCTGAGCTCGATAAAGTGACGGGTCACATCCGGAGATGTTCCGATCAGAGTGTGCTCATTGATCTTGCGGATCTCCACCACATCGTCCGTAACAAGACGATGTCCGCGTCGGATCAGTTCGAGCGCAGCCTCGCTTTTACCGATTCCGCTGTCACCGGTGATCATCAGACCCTCACCATAGACATCGACCAGTACGCCGTGAATGCTGATGCAAGGCGCCAGCTGCTCACCAAGCGTATAGATCAGCTCCGCGGTAAATTCGGAAGTAGATCTTCCGGTACCGAGTACCGGTACATGGTTCGCCAGTGCCTCCTTCAAAAAGATCGGATCCGGCGTCAGATTTCTCGAAAAAATAACACACGGAATATCAAACTTAAGGAACGCATCATAACGGATCTGTTTCTCTTCATCGCTCATCTGCTGGATATATGCATACTCTACATTTCCGATAATCTCGACACGAGACTCCTCGAAATGCTCAAAATATCCGGTAAGCTGCAGCGCCGGACGGTTAATATCGGTCGTTGTAATCTTACGCTTTTTTAAATCGATCTCATCGGTAAAGTTTTTCAGATCCAGTAATTCGGCAATCTTTGCCACACTAACACTACTGCTATTCATCCTTATTTCCCCCGTTTATTTTGTAAATTCCACGCAATCTGTGGTCTGCATTCATCCGATAAATGCGTCATAAATGTGCATTTATTGTACCACGCAAACACTTATATGGCAATTGATGTATTAACTTTTGAAAAAGGTTACTGTTCACTCGCGCCATTCGCATGAAAGAAGGCATACACTTTCTCCGCCGCCTGCAGATTCATGCTTTCCGTCTCCGCCAGTTCTTCCACCGTTGCCTCCCTGATCTTCTCGATTGATGCGAAGCGCCGCATAAGAGCCTTACGCCTGGTCGGCCCAATGCCCTCGATGTCATCTAACACAGAATGCACCTGTGACTTTGAACGGAGTGATCTGTGGTACTCGATTGCGAAACGATGCGCCTCGTCCTGAATTCTCGTGATCAGCTTAAAGCCTTCCCCGTGCCGGTCGATCGGAATCTCTACATTATGAAAGTATAACCCTCTTGTCCTGTGATTATCATCCTTGACCATACCGCACACCGGAATAGACAGTCCCAGTTCCTCCAGCACCTGCAGACAGATATTCACCTGACCGCGTCCTCCGTCCATCATGATGATATCCGGAAAACGCGTAAAGCTTCCAACCTCCTGCGGCAGATTCTTATCCTTAAGTTCCTGTATCTCCTGCATCCCATGCTTAAAACGTCTTGTCAAAACTTCATGCATCGAAGTATAATCATCCGGTCCCGTCACAGTACGAAGCTTAAATTTACGATAGTCGCTGCGCTTCGGCTTGCCTTTTTCATAAACGATCATAGAACCGACCGTCTCGAATCCATTAATATTAGAGATATCATACGCTTCCATACGATTCAGCCCGTGCATTCCGAGAAGTTCCTCGATTTCCTTGACTGCACCGATCGTTCTTCCTTCCTCACGCTTGATCTTCTCCTTATCCTGATTCAAAACAAGTGAGGCATTCTTGGCCGCCAGTTCCACAAGCTTCTCCTTCATTCCCTTCTGCGGAATGCGGATGTACACACGCCGTCCGCGCTTGGCGCTCAGCCACTCTTCCAATACCGGAATATCCTCGATCGGCTCCTGCAGCATAATTTCACGCGGAATATACGGCGTGCCGGAGTAAAACTGTTTCACGAAATTGACCAGGATATCGCTTGTGCTCTCCTCCGAACCGACGCGCACATGAAAATGATCTCGTCCGATGATCTTACCGCTTCGGATAAAAAATACCTGCACCACTGCATCCGTATCATCACTCGCCAAAGCGATAATATCCTTATCCTCGCCATCCGTATTCGTAATCTTCTGCTTCTGCGCGATCTGCTTCACACTGCCTAACAGCTCCCGATACTCAATTGCTTTCTCAAACTCCATCGCCTGTGAAGCTTCCACCATCTTTGTCTCGAGCATCTTAATGACCGGCGTATAATTTCCGTTTAAGAATTCCAGCACCTGGCTGACACGCTCACCATATTCTTCCTTACTAATATATCCCTGACAAGGTGCACTGCATCTGTGAATATGATAATTCAGGCAGGCACGCTCCGCTCCGATATCCCGCGGCAGCTTCCGGTTGCAGGTGCGAAGCTGATAGATTTTATTGATCAGCTCAATCGTATCCTTCACCGCTCCGGCACTTGTGTACGGTCCGAAATAACGGGACTTATCCTTTTTTAACTGGCGCGAAAAAAGCACACGCGGAAAATCCTCCCCCATTGTCACACGGATGTAAGGGTATGTCTTATCATCTCGAAGCATGGTATTGTATTTTGGCGTGTGTTCCTTGATCAGATTGCATTCAAGCACCAACGCTTCCAACTCGGAATCCGTGATAATGTACTCGAATCTCGCAATATGCTCTACCATCTGCTTCTTCTTGATTCCCTCATCGTGACTTGGCTGAAAATACTGCCGTACGCGTTTGCGCAAGCTTACTGCTTTCCCGATGTAGATGATGGCATCTGTTTTATCATGCATAATATAAACTCCCGGTTGATCCGGGAGTTTACGTAATTCTTCTTGAATGTCAAACATCAATTATTCCTCAAACATATCATCCGTTGCCGGTGCGATCGTCTGCTCCGGTGCCTTCGCCTCATCCTGCTTAGCCCCCTCCGTCTCCGGCATCAGTGAATCCTTCTTATCACTTTCTTCCTCAGGAATTCCCTTCATCTCGCGGAAGATCTTCATGAATTCCTTACCGGTGATGGTCTCTTTCTCATAGAGATACTCGCTGATATGATCCAGCACATCGCGATTCTCTCTCAGCATGTTCATCGCTGTCTCATAGCTCTCATTGATGATTGTAAGCACTTCTTTATCAATCTGTCCCGCAGTATCCTCACCGCAGATTAAACCTGCGCGTCCGTCAAGATACTGGTTCTCAACAGTAGCAAGGCACATCATTCCAAACTTATCCGACATACCGTACATGGTAACCATCGCACGGGCAATCTTCGTTGCCTGTTCGATATCGTTCGCCGCACCACTCGTTGCCGACTCAAACACGAGAACCTCCGCTGCACGTCCGGCCATATAAGTCGTGATCTTCGCAAGCAGCTCATCCTTCGTCTCTAAGTACTTCTCCTCCTCCGGAGTCTGAAGCGTATAACCAAGTGCGCCCATCGTACGAGGAACGATCGTAATCTTCTGTACCGGTTCCGTATTCTTCTGTAATGCGGATACCAAAGCGTGACCGACTTCGTGGTAAGAAACGATCTTGCGCTCCTTATCGCTCATCACGCGATCCTTCTTCTCTTTGCCGCCGACAGCCACAAGCTCGAATGCCTCAAACAGATCCGACTGGTTCACAAACTTACGGTTATGCTTGACTGCATTAATTGCTGCCTCATTGATCATGTTGGCAAGATCCGAACCAACCAGTCCGGCAGTTGCCAGAGCAAGTGCATCCAGATCTACGGTCTCATCCATATGAACATCCTTGGAATGAACCTTCAAAGTCTCAAGACGTCCCTTGAGATCCGGCTTATCAACGATAATACGGCGGTCAAAACGTCCCGGACGAAGCAATGCCTTATCCAGTACTTCCGGACGGTTCGTTGCCGCAAGAATCAAAATTCCTTTCGACGGATCAAAACCATCCATCTCCGCCAATAACTGGTTCAATGTCTGCTCGCGCTCATCGTTACCTCCGCCGTATCTGCTGTCACGGCTTTTACCGATGGCATCGATCTCATCGATGAAGATGATACAAGGTGCCATCTTCTGTGCTTCCTTAAACAGATCTCGCACACGGGAAGCACCGACTCCGACGAACATCTCTACGAAATCCGAACCTGCCAGTGAGAAGAACGGAACTCCGGCTTCTCCTGCAACAGCCTTTGCAAGAAGTGTCTTACCAGTTCCAGGAGGTCCGACAAGAAGTGCTCCCTTCGGAAGCTTCGCACCGATGTCACGGTACTTCTTCGGATTGTGCAGAAAATCAACAACTTCCTGCAGCGATTCCTTCGCCTCATCCTGTCCCGCAACATCCTTAAATGTCACACCGGTTGTCTTCTCCACATAGACCTTGGCGGTTGTCTTGCCGACGCCCATCGCGCCGCCGCCCATCTTCTTCATCAGCATTCCAAACAGGATCCACAAGATCACAAGCGGAATGACAAAGCTTAAAATATTAAGAAGCCAGGTCGAAGTATTGTCCGGAACCGTCGCTGAAATCTCAATCGGATTGCCTTCCGACGTCTTGGATTCCTTCAACGTCTTGATCAGATCCGGATCATTGACCATTCCGGTATAATACGTGATCTTGTAAGCTGCCTTGTCTTCGACAAGTGTGTAGTCGATCTCATAGTTTCCGAATTCAACCGTCTTGATATTGTTGTGTTCGAGCTGCTTTAAGAAATCCGAATATGTAGTTTCCTTGGAGCTCATCTGTGAGAAACGACTTGCAAAAAATGAAATGAAGAACAACGCGACGAGTGTCACCATAATGAAACTTAAGATCATCTGTCCGTTATGGTTGTTCTTCTTATCTCCGTTGTTATTATTGTTGTTTCCGTTATTCCCATTGTTGTAATTATTGTTGCCGCCATTATAATTATTGCCACCGTTATAGTTGCCATTATTATAATTGTTATTCGGTGCCTGATTGTCCATAAGCCCTCCAGTTGTATGCATGCACACAAATTCTCTTGTATTTCGTATCTTTATTATATGTAAAGGTCACTTTAAAATCAACATTTTGTTCGTGAACTTTTCTTATTCTTTCTAAACTTTTTCTAAAAAAGTGTGGAATATTTTGATCTTAGGCTGTATAATATGTAAGTTATTAGTATCGCTTAATATTTTACAATTTGAGGAGGATAATTATGCCTGTTAAATACGTCTTTGTCACTGGTGGTGTTGTTTCCGGTCTCGGAAAAGGAATTACCGCCGCATCTCTTGGACGTCTGCTGAAGGCTCGTGGCTACAAAGTCACTATGCAGAAGTTTGACCCATATATCAACATTGATCCGGGAACCATGAACCCGATCCAGCACGGTGAAGTATTCGTTACCGATGATGGTGCTGAGACAGATCTCGATCTTGGACACTATGAGAGATTTATCGACGAGAGTCTGACAAAGAACTCCAACGTAACAACCGGTAAGGTTTACTGGTCTGTATTACAGAAGGAACGACGCGGCGATTACGGCGGAGGAACAGTTCAGGTTATTCCACATATTACGAACGAGATCAAGAGTCGTTTTTACCGCAACTTCACTTCCGATGATATGCATATCGCCATCATCGAAGTCGGCGGAACCGTCGGAGATATCGAAAGTCAGCCTTTCCTTGAGGCAATCCGTCAGTTCCAGCACGAAGTCGGACACGAGAATGCGATCTTGTGTCACGTTACACTGATCCCGTATCTGCGTGCTTCCGGAGAGCTTAAGACAAAGCCTACACAGGCCAGTGTTAAGGAGCTTCAGGGAATGGGTATCCAGCCGGATATCATCGTATGCCGCTCCGAGCAGCCGCTTGATCAGGGACTCAAGGATAAGATTGCATTGTTCTGTAATGTACCAAATTCTCACGTACTGCAAAATCTTGATGTTGAATATCTCTATGAGGCACCGCTTGCAATGGAGAAAGAAAATCTTGCCAAGGTTGTCTGTGAAAGCTTAAAGCTTGACTGTCCGGAACCGGATCTTACCGACTGGAAACAGATGGTCAACGATCTTCGTCATCCTGATAAGGAAGTGAAGATTGCACTGGTTGGAAAATATACTGCATTACACGATGCTTACATCTCAGTTGTTGAGGCATTAAAGCATGGTGGAATCCCGCTCCATGCAACCATCGATATCAAGTGGGTGGATTCCGAGGAATTGACTGCCGACAATGTAGACAGCGTTCTTAACGATGTAAATGGTATCCTTGTTCCGGGTGGATTCGGTATCCGCGGCGTTGAGGGCAAGATCCTTGCAGCCCGCTACGCAAGAGAGAACAATATCCCATACCTTGGACTCTGCCTTGGTATGCAGGTTGCGATCATCGAATTTGCAAGACATGTTTGCGGCTACAATGACGCACACAGTATTGAGCTTGATCCGAACACAACCCATCCGGTTATCGCTTTGATGCCTGACCAGAATGGTGTTGAAGATATTGGCGGAACATTAAGACTTGGCGCTTACCCATGTATCCTTGAGAAAGATTCCAAGGCATACAGCGTATATGGAACCGAAGAGATTTCCGAGCGTCATCGTCATCGTTATGAGGTGAACAATGATTACCGTACCGCTTTACTTGAGCATGGTATGAAGCTTTGCGGAACTTCTCCTGATGGAAGAATCGTAGAGATGATCGAAATTCCGGATCATCCATGGTTTATTGCCACACAGGCGCATCCGGAGCTTAAGTCCCGTCCAAACCGTCCACATCCACTTTTCCGTGGTTTCGTGGAAGCTGCTACCAAATGCAAGAGATAACCGATTGTAAATCATATGCCCCCGGATTTATTTCCGGGGGCTTTATTTACGCGAAAGTCCGTGTCTGCGCGAACCCCTGACAGCCGCATGCTGACCGGCAATGTTCAAAAGACTTGAACCACTCACGCATTTTCCAATATTCCTGCCTTGTCAATCAAATGACCGTTTATTATAATGAATGTGATCAGATGGAATAGCATCCATTATAATCAGAGGAGAAAGTGATATGCCCAAATCAACGAATCAGAAGCAAAAGATGTTGCTTATTCTTGATTATTTACAAAAGCACACCGATGAGACGCATGATGCGACAACACCACAGTTGATCGACTATCTTGCCGCCAACGGAATCAAAGCGGAGCGCAAGAGCATCTACAACGATATTCAGACACTGATTGATTTCGGATACGATATCGTGCGCGGTCCTGGCCCGCATGACGGCTACCAGCTTCTCTCCCGCGACTTTGAACTTGCGGAAGTCAAGCTTCTCGTCGATCTGGTGCAGTCTTCCAAGTTTATCACAACGAAGAAGTCGCGAAAACTGATCGGCAAGCTTCAGCATCTCGTCAGCGAAAACGATGCCAGAAAACTGCAGCGTCAGGTTGTCGTCACAGACCGCAACAAGGCACTCAACGAGAACATCTACTACAGTGTCGATGTCATCTATGCCGCAATCGCCGACAACAGGCAGATCCGCTTTCAATACTTCGACTGGGATGTCAAAAAGCAGATGGTTCCGCGCAAGGCCGGCGCAGTCTACGAGATCAGCCCGTGGCTTCTCACCTGGGACGACGAGAACTACTATCTTGTCGCGTATGACAGTGCCGCAACCTGTATGAAGCACTACCGCGTGGACAAAATGCTGCACATTGAATTATCGGAAAGTCCCCGCGAAGGGCGCGATGTGTATGAGAAGATCGATGTGGCAGCCTACTCGAAGAAGACGTTCGGCATGTTTGCCGGCGAGGAGGAAACGATCCAGCTTCTGTGCGACAACGCCTTGATCGGTGTCATTGTCGACCGTTTCGGAAGCGATGTTGCGCTTCGTCCCTACGATGATACGCACGCTTTGGCCCGCATGAATATCGCGGTCAGCCCGCAGTTTTTCGGGTGGCTTGCCGGTCTCTCCGGACGCGTGACCATCTACGCGCCGCAAAGCCTTGCCGCATCTTACAAAGACTACCTGCAGCATCTTCTGGACGGCTGCTAAATGGATGATTTCTTCCTCTTTTTAAAGAAAAATTTTTATATTATACTGTTTATACTTTACCTTGAAGGAACTTTCTAAAGAGCTGACAAAAGAATTTGGAAAAGGGTTTTCTGTTTCTAATCTCCAATTTATGCGACGCTTCTACCAGAGTTATCAAATTCAACAGACAGTGTCTGTTAAATTGTCGTGGTCACACTATTGTGAGCTTCTGACGATTTCAGACCCGGACAAACGCAGTTTCTACGAAAAGGAAACAATCAACTCCGGGTGGTCGATACGCGAATTAAAGCGACAGATTTCCACTTCTCTCTACGAACGCCTATTACTGTCAGAGGGAAAAACGAATAAGGAAACCGTTCTTGCTCTCGCAGAAAAGGGAATTGAAATGTCCAGCCCATTAGATATGATCAAAGACCCTTATGTATTTGAATTTCTGGGTGTGCCGGAAAACAAACCTATGCTTGAAAGCGACCTTGAGAAAGCACTGGTCACGCCGGAAGCTGCCGGCCAACTTAATATGTATCTGAATTACTATGCTGCAGAAGTAAATGATGAACACGATAATCCCCCAATCGGTATTATCCTTTGTACGGATAAAGACAGTATCGCCGCTGAATATGCTCTCGGCGGTTTGTCAAACAATATCTTTGCCTCACGCTATGTTTCTTATATTCCAGATAAGGAGCAGCTAATTGCACAGGTAGAAGCAGTTTTGAATGAATGGCACAATTCGGAAAAAGAATAAGAAAAACGGGCACCTGCCCACAACACACAAAAAAGGAGGAAAAAAACATGAATTTACCGAAAGATCCGGTGATGCTGCTGTCCGTTGTAAATACGCAATTGCGCGACCATTATGCAACGCTCGCAGAGATGGCAGCTGCATATATGGTGGATGCAGACGAAATCATTGCAAAACTTGATGCGATCAATTATCATTATGACGAGAAACAAAATCAGTTTATCTAAAGAGTAAATCTGATCATAGAAAGGAAGTACACACATGGCTGTAAGTTGTGACTTTTGCGCATACAATGAGTATGATGAGGAGGACGAAGCGTACTACTGCTCTGTCAATATGGATGAGGACGATATGGCGCGCTTTATGCAAAGCAGTTACCGTGAGTGTCCGTATTACCGCTCCGGAGATGAATATAAGGTCGTTCGCCACCAGATGTAAAGGAAGCCCCAGGGAGCACCTTACATTTGCAAAAGCGATTTCATCGATTCGTCATTTAAATTAAAATCAATTTTAAAAAATACGCAGTAAGAAAAAGGAGAATCAAACCTGATTCTCCTTTTGTGTTATTATTTCTTTCTCAAATGCAACACAATTCCAATGATAACAAAGGTAAGTCCGATCAAAACAGCCCCAACTTCCATCTGCATATGAAGGTCGCGATCCATCAGCTGCACCCATCCCATCTGATTTCCGATGCCAAGACTGACTCCACAGACAGCAATCAAAATTCCGGCTTTTGCGAATCCGTTGCAAGGCAGATAGCGGATTGCAAGGAATATCAGCCAGGCTGCCGCCACATAAAAGCTTGATACCACAAGCAGATCGTGAATAGCATTCGGATAATCGATACAAAATGCAAAGATCATCAGATAAAACCAGACCGTGTCCCAGATCATGCACAAAAGTCCTTTGTGATTCTGAAACGTTTCCGGCAGATCCGCCTGATAAGCCACGATTGGAAACAGCGGCAATGACAGTCCGAATACCGTCGAGAAAGCGATCTCCGCGAACCGCAAAATGCCTCCGTTATCAAAGAACATTTCCGTAAAGAAAATAACCAAAAGCAATGCGATCGTCGAGAAAATGATCGTCTTTGAAAGTTTCTTTTTTGTAGATACAAGCGGCACAACGGTAAGTCCTGCCACAAGAAGCATGGATGCGATCAGCACCGCGTCGGTCTTGAAATCGGAATATCCCGGCAGCGTCAGCATCAGCACGATGATCACCGGCAGGATCAGAATACCTGCTATAACGATTCCGGTCTTGAATGCAATGGAGCGCTCCTTTTTCTCATGCCTTTTTAAGATCTCATGCGTTTCGGACAACAGATCGGCTTCGATCTTATCGTCGTCCATCTCCGCAAGCACTCTTGTGCACGCAGCACAATCTTTTAAATGTTCCTCGACCATTGCAGAGCTCGCGGCGCTGCACACATGATCATGATAAAGAGGAAGTATATCCTGAATAATTTCACACGAAACGTTTTTCATATTAATCCATCCTTTCCTTAATTTTGAGTTTGGCACGGTGGTAAGTGACCCTTGCCCAACTCTCGGTACGTCCGAAGATCTCTGCGATCTCCGCAAATGACAACTCGCCAAACACCCGAAGTTCAAATACTTCTTTGTATGGTTCCTCGAGTTCATGCAACAGCTTATGTATCGCAAAAGAAGATTCTTTTGTTATAAAATCGTCCTCGACATGAGTGTAATCACTGAAAATTTCGATGTCATCGGACGCATCGGAAATCCTTTTGCTTTTACGGAAATGATCATTGCAGAGATTCTTTGCAATCGAGCACAGCCATGTGTATTCCGCAGCTTCTTTCTTAAAGTCCGACTTGGCAGTCATCGCTTTAAAAAAGGTACTCTGTGTGATTTCTTCCGCAAGTCCCGGGTCTTTTACGATATTCATCACAAACGAGTATACCTGCATAAAATAGGTGTGGTATATTTTTTCGGCATTCATGGTCACTCACCTCCTTCCCGATTTCATAAGTTAGACGGAGAAATATCCGATTCGTTACAAATTTTTTCCGTTTTTATTATAAGCAAAAAGAACTCAGGAAGTCTATCTCGAACTTCCCAAGTTCTTGGTTCGATAACGCAGATTGTAATGACATAAAATCATTGAAATCTTTCAAAATTCATCGATTTCAAAAATTACTGCTTATCTTCTTTCTTACTTTTGTTCTTCGCCTGACGGTTAATCAGACGTTCGATCAGCTCTACCGACTCCTCAATACCGTAGCAGGCACTGTTGATACACAGATCATAGTTGATCGCATCGCCCCAATGCTTTCCGGTATAAGAATGATAGTAATTCTGGTGTTTACGATCCATCTTACGGATCATCGCGATTGCCTGCTTAATATCCATATTCTTTACTTCCATCATACGGCTCACACGCTGCGCGAACGGTGCAGTAATAAAGATACTGATATGTGGAATGTGCTGTCCGGTCAGTACGACATCGGCGCAGCGTCCGATCACGATCATATCTTCTTTCTTGGCAAGCTCACAGATGAGATCACTTTGTTCAAAGAACAAAGCATCCTGCTTGGACAGACCGTGATAGCGGCTGAAAGAACTCGTCTTCTCGATATCCGCACCGAATTTCTTCTCATCTCTACGTGTGATGATCTGGTTTAATACCGCTTCATCATAGTAGTTGATGTGCAGGGATTCGGATAAGGCGAATCCGATGTCGGTTCCCGCACTACCGCTGGAACGGCTGATACAGATAACCAGATGATCCTCATCCGAGAACTTCTTACTTAAGATGGAAGAGTTCATATCCGCCAGATCCTGATCGACGATATCGACCGAACCGAAGCTCTCCGGGATCGCCATAATCTCTTCATAGATCTCATTGTACTCCACCATCATCTCGTGGCGAAGATCTTTATCGCGAATCGTTCTTGCCATATTACCGATTAAGGCAAACTCACTACGAAGGATGTGTCCCTGAGGATTTCTCTCGATCAAAAAAGCAAGATCCTCAATAGTACGTTTACGGTTACCGGAAAGCGTACGTCCCAGCTCCGAACCGGAAGACTTATATACTTTAGCATCCAGTTCGTAGATTCTGGTAGCTAACTGCAGACTTTTTTCATGATCAATTTTCATAGTCTTCTACCTCCTACAAAAAGAATACCAATGTGTCAATAATAAACAACGGAATGAGGAACTTCAGCGAGCAAAGCATGTAGCCGAAGAATGACGGCATCTTGATACCGTTCTCATCCGAAATGGATTTCACCATAAAGTTCGGTGCATTTCCGATGTAGGTATTCGCACCCATAAATACCGCACCACAGGAGATCGCCATCAACATCTTGACCGCGATCGTTCCAACGGTTGTGGCGATGCCGCTTGTTGCTCCGAGTGTTCCTGCAGTCGTCAGGAATACCAAATAGGTCGGTGTATTGTCGAGGAAACTTGACAGTGCACCAGTTGCCCAGAACATCTCAAGCGGATTGGTAAGTCCGAGTTCTGCACCTTTTGCCTTTAAAATCATAAGCGCCGGCTGCATGGTGATAAAGATACCGACAAACAGTACCGCGACCTCCTCGATTGCGCCCCACGTAAAATGGTTCTTGGTTCTGACTTCCGACTTCGTTGTCTTAAAGGACAGAAGCGCGGACAGCAAAATAATTGCAATCTCGATCAGTGACGGATAGCTCAACTGAACCTCTCCAAAAATATGGATTCCGAGTACATTTCCCGAAGCATCCTGAAATGCCGGAAGCGTCGGAAGCGTGCCGCTTAAGATAACAGCAGCGACAATCATTACCATGAAAATAATATTGTGAAGACCATTGACTTTGAACTCGGTCTTAGGTTTTGAGATATCCGGTCTCATACCTATCGCAATATCTCTTCTGTAGGCTCTGCGGTCCAGAAAATAAAATACGGTAAGCATAATTACCATATTAAAAATCAAGATCGGGAACAGATGCATGCTCCAGAAGAACGGAACGCCTCGCATAAATCCCATCAGAAGTGGCGGATCACCGATCGGTGTCAGGCAGCCTCCCATATTAGAAATAAGGAAGATGAAGAACACCATAATGTGACTCTTGTTCTTTCTCCACGAGTTCATCTTGATCATCGGACGAACAAGAAGCATACTTGCTCCGGTTGTACCGATACAACTGGAAAGTAACGTACCGATTGCCAGAAGACCGGTGTTCATTCTCGGCGATCCGACAAAATCTCCTTCCAGATTAATGTTGCCGGATACACAAAAGAGTCCAAACAACAATACGATAAATGTCAAATAATCATTAACAATGCAATCAAGCACTGTCTCCGCAGCATTTCCTGCTCCATATTTCACTGCAAACGGAATGATAAAAAGCAGCGACCATGCAATAACCGCCCATGGACGATTTTTCTCCCACCATTCACCTTTTACAAGCGGAAGAATAGCAATACAAAGCAGCAGGCCTGCAAACGGAATACATAGCCAAAGTGGTATATTTCCCATGACCATTACCTCCTTCAAATCTCTGTCTATTTTACACCCCCGATTTTTAAAATGAAATCGTCTAATTGTTAGAATTTTAACAATATATTCATACTTTTTTAAGCACTTTTCCTATAGATTTTAGAATTAAATTTTAAAAACGAATTTGAAATAAAAGCATGCTATACCTACCATTATTTTATGATATGATCCAGGTCCTCTGACATGAAAAGAGCCCTATCCTTTCGGAAGGGACTCTTTTCGAGGAGTTTAGTTATGAAAATGTTTATTAAATAAAAAGGGAATAATGTAAAGGAATGATTTCCGTTTACAAGATATAGTATATGCAGAAATTGTGTCCTTAATATGTCCGTTTTCAAAAAAATATATTAATTCCCCTCATCAAAAGTTAATTTTTTTTTTAGAAACTCTGCAAAATTATTTATAAATCCAACAACATTTTACACAATTCGATTTTTTTGCCGTCTGTCTGGCTGTTTTCAAAGCAGATTATCCCTTTGCGCTGCTCATCTCTTAGCAGTCCGCTCTCTGCAAGACGTCTTCTCATCTCTCTTGCCGTACCTTCTCCTCCGTCGAAAATACGAACCTCCTCGCCTAATACGCTTTGGATCTGTTCTCTTGCAAACGGATAATGTGTGCAGCCAAGCACCGCAGCATCCACCTTGTGATCCCGATAGGAATAAAGTAATTCATTTAAATATTTGTGCAGATCCTCTCCATCGAGATCGCCCCGCTCTACAAAGTCCATAAGCCCAGGACATGGAAGCGGAATAATCGTCGCATCGTCCGCATAACGATCCATAAGCTTATGAAATTTTTCCGCATGGATCGTCATCGGGGTTGCCATCACAAGAACCCGCGGATGGTCCATACAAAAGACCGCCGGCTTTACCGCAGGTTCAATTCCAACGATTGGAATATACGGATACATCTCTCGCAGCACACGAACCGCTGCGGATGTCGCCGTATTGCAGGCAACAACCAAACCTTTGGCACCCTGATCAAACAACTGCTTTGCACAATCAATTGTAAGTTCCCGCACGATGGACTGCTCCTTCATTCCATACGGAGCATTCTTAGAATCTCCAAAATAAATATAATCTTCCTGCGGCATAATTTTCACTAATTCGCGAAGCACACTGATTCCTCCTACTCCGGAATCAAATACAGCGATCGGATTTTGCTTTTCCAACTGATAAGTCAAGAAGTCCACTTCCTTTCTTTTTCATGATGTTGTATGCATCATCATTCTTTCATCTATCGAGAAGACATGTGGTCTTAGGTTATTCTTTCTTTATAAAAAACACTATGCTATAATAAAAATATGTAACAACACACTCTGCACAATAAGAGGAGGCAGGTTATGGCAACAGAAGAAGGGCTTTTCGGTAAATACAAGCAATGCGAATTTTGCAATCGACCTCTTCCAAACGATTATGAGGGTACGCTTTGTCCCCGCTGTAAGGATTATAAATTATTTCATGATGTAAAAGAATTCATCCGTGCCAATCAGGTAAATGAATACGAGGTCGCAGAGCACTTCAAGATTCCCCTCAAGCAGGTCAAGGAATGGATTCGTGAAGGACGAATTGAATACAACACCTCTACTTCATCGAATACAATCTCCGGTATGCATTGCCAGCATTGCGGAGCGCCTGTAACATTCGGCTCTCTTTGTCCAAAATGTCTGAAGATTCTGAACGGCGGACGCGGGACTGCTTCTGCAACATCCGGATTCGACACAAGAATGCACTATCTCGATCATGAGAGCACCAAATAATATGCAAACATAGAACATCCGACCAGGAAAATTCACATAGCAAATTTTCCTGGCCGGATGTTTTATTGTATGTATCAACTTCCAATCGTTAACACATTTTACGCCTGTCTGCGAACAACCTTCTGGCCATACTTCACTTGTACAGCATCCAGATACTCATCATCCGGCTCATACTTGATCAAAATTGTGTTTCCCGCATCGTCCTTAACAATCAGGTCATAATACGGAGTACCCTTCTTATGAGAAGTGTAATCCTTCACCTTAACACTACTGTCATTCTCATAATTATACACACTACGGTCTCCAGCCGGTGCGATTGTCACAACATTGTCCATGTTGTATGTCTCCATTGCTTTGCGGCGGCTCTTGTTCATAACTCTCGCAAAGCGAACCTCTCCGTCAAAATAAGAATATTCATATTCTTTATTTGCCTGAAACGTCAGGACATACCATAATGCTGCAAACAAAATAAATAAGATTGCAAAAATTCCGCTGCTGCATGCCAGAAACAGGGATGCAAGTCCAAGGAACAACGAAACAGTGGACGCAAGCTTTACCGTAAAAGACTTACGAACCGGTACTAAAACAAATACTTCAAACATCTCTTGTTCTCCTTTGAATAAACTAATTTTATTATAGCCTATTTGATACTATTTTGCCATATAATTATTGTTTTTTAAGAAAGTGCAAAAAAATGTTGACAGATGCCCCACTTTCACTTATAATAATCAATGTTCCGCGTGAGTGAGACATGCCTAGTTAGCTCAGTTGGTAGAGCAGAGGACTGAAAATCCTCGTGTCTCTGGTTCGATTCCGGAACTAGGCATTTTTTTATTATATAAATTTAGATTGTTTGTAATTCATATCAAGTGCAGGATAGGAGATGGCCGTATGCTTTACTATCTGTTGTTTATAATTATAGGATATTTAATTGGAAGTATTCTTTTCGCGCCCTTATTCGGGCAAGTGATTCAGAAGAAAGATATAATCGAAGGAACAAAAGATTTGAATCCGGGGACAGCAAATGCTTTCATGCAAGGTGGGATAGTCTGTGGAATTTTGACGTTGATCGGTGACATGGGGAAAGGATTTCTTCCGGTTTTCTTATGTCTGCAATTAAGAGACACTGCTTTGGCGGCACCGTTGTTGAAGATTGATCAGAAAATATGGGGAGAAGTGCCGGAATGGGTTGCAATTATTGGAATGACATTTGTTTTGTTAGCGCCGGTTCTTGGACATATTTTCCCTTTGTATCGCCATTTTCAAGGTGGTAAAGGAATTGCAACAACGTTTGGATGTTTGCTTGGATTTGCTCCGAACCTGTTTCCTGCGTTGATTTTAGCATTCTTTTTTATTCTGTTTTCTCTGGTGATAAGGATTACACCGCATTTTTATCGTACGATTGCAACGTATCTGTGTGCGATGGGAATCTTTTTCATATGGGGAGAGACTACAGAACAGAAATTAGGTTTTTTTCTGATTTCGGTTGTAGTGTGTCTGAGGATGCATATGAGTGGGGAACACCGTGAGACATGTAAAGTGAGGTTGTTATGGATGCATTAATCTTATCCTGCAGCACAGGCGGTGGACATAATGCGGCAGGAACTGCGATAAAGGAAGAGTTAGAAGTTAGGGGACATCATGTTGCAATGATGGATCCATATGAACTTGTCAGTCATAAGCTGGCTGAGGAAGTCGGCAACATTTATGTCAAGATGGTACAGCACTCACCGAAGCTGTTCGGATTTGTCTATTCGCTCGGAGGAATTGTACGCAATATTCCGGGAAAATCTCCAGTATATTATGCGAATATCAGGGTTGCAAAGAAGCTGCGTCAGTATCTGCAGAAATCTCCTGCGGATGTGATATTGATGCCACATCTGTATCCTGCGGAGCTGATTACTTATCTCAAGAAAAAAGGAGTGTTACTTCCACCAACGATTTTTATCGCGACGGATTATGTGTGTATTCCATTTACGGAAGAGACAAATTGCGATTATTATGTGATTCCGGGAAAGGCACAGATGGCAGATTTTATTCGAAGAGGAATTCCAAGAGAGAAGCTGCGCCCATACGGAATTCCGGTGAGCCGTGCATTTGATGAAGAGATTGATCCGATGCTTGCCAGGGAAGCACTTGGTTTAGATCCGGATCGATATTATGCTTTGTTAACAGGCGGGAGCATCGGAGCCGGCGATATGAAGAAAACCATCCAGATATTGCTCAGAAAATTGAAAAGGAACAAGCCAAAGGGGACACTGATCGTTGTATGCGGAAATAATGAAAAATTATATCAACATCTGCAGAAAGAATATATGACGTCGAAATATGCGGATAAGCTGATCCTGATTCGTAAGACAAACCAGATGGCATTATATATGAAGGCATGCGATCTGTTTTTGTCGAAGCCGGGCGGTTTGTCATCCACAGAAGCAGCGGTGGTAAAGACCCCATATATCCATATGAATCCAATTCCAGGATGTGAGTCGAAAAATATAACCTATTTTTCAAAGACCGGAATGAGCCTCGCCGTCCGTCATCCGAGTCTGGAACTTACGATGGCTCTAAAGAAATTAGACAAACCGGAAAATGTGCAGAAAATGCGAAAAGCACAGATGACGAATATTCCGCAGGATGCGCGATCGAAAATCTGTGACTGGCTGGAAGCGCTGATTGAAAGGAAGCAGAAAATATAATGATAACAGAAAGCCCACTATTACGTTAGCTGATTGGTAATAGTGGGTTTTATACATATTATAGAGATATATTTACGTGTAAGCCTTTGCCGTTAATTTGGGAATAAATATCACTTTCTACTGCGGCATGGGCTTTTTTGCTCATTTTATAGAACTGTTTGGAGAATTCCTGATCGGCAGAAAAAATCTTACGGACTTTGGAATTCTTGGCAGATTTTAAAAGATCCTCATTAATGGATAACTTGCCGCTTGATTCTAAGGAGACACCGATGTGTTCCAAATCATCGGAATGTTTACTCAGGAATGCTTTCATCTTCTTTAACTGATACTTGGTATCATGATCCGTGGAAGTCTTGGAAGAATCTACCGTGTTGTTATAGGTATCGATGAATGCAGTCAAAGCAGAACGAGTCGTGTCTGAGATTGCCTTATCTTTTTCGTCCGTATCCGAACCATAATCATTTTTCAGTAATCGCTTGGCAGCACGTGTCAGAGCGCGGCTGTCCTCATAGGAGAGTTCAAGCTTGGTGTAATCACTGCGCCCACTTGTCTTAATGACACTGCGATTGCTTGCATAAAAATTATTCATAAAATAATTGGTTGACAGGCTGACGCCGGATGATACAACTGCCATATTGCTTCTCCTTTTCCTGGTTTCTTTAATTTATATCGGCATTTCTCTTTACAATTTTAATCCCGCCTTGTAAAATATTTTCAATTCTTGCGGTACATCTTTGATGTATCGCGAGGAAATTGCGGTACATCTTTGATGTATCGCGAGGAAATTGAGGTACGTCGGAGATGTAGCACGTGAAAATTGCGGTGCATAGGAAATGTATCGCTGAAAATTGTGCTACATCGAAGTTGTTTGGATCATGTAGCATAGAAAGCAGGGAACATAAATTATGAAGATAGTATTTCTAGATGCGAAGACGATTGGCGAAGATATTGATCTGTCGGGCTTTGATGCATTAGGAGAAGTTGTAAAATATGGCTTTTCTACAGAGCAAGAAGCAAGGGAGCGCTCAAAGGATGCGGACGTTCTGATCCTGAATAAGGTGCAGGTCAATGAGCAGACGATCGGCGAAGCGGATCATTTAAAGCTTGTGTGTGTGACCGCGACCGGAACCAATAATCTGGATAAAGAATATCTGGATAAACGTGGGATCGCATGGCGTAATGTTGCCGGGTATTCGACGGAATCCGTGGCGCAGCATACGTTTGCAATGCTTTTTTATCTGCTGGAGAAGCTTCCATATTATGACAATTATGTAAAATCAGAGAAGTATGTGAACGACGTGTCGTTTACGCATTTTGCCAAAGCGTTTCATGAATTGTCAGGAATGACATATGGAATTATCGGATTGGGGAATATCGGACGAAGAGTGGCGGATATTGCCAAAGCGTTTGGCTGCCGCGTGATCTATTATTCCACATCCGGCCGCAATTCACAGCCGGGGTATGAGCGGGTGAGCTTTGATGAACTGCTGGAGCAGTCTGATATTGTGTCGATTCACGCGCCGTTAGACGAGAATACGCTCGGACTGATGAACAAAGAGGCATTTGCAAAGATGAAGAAGTCTGCAATCCTTCTGAATGTCGGAAGAGGACCGATCATCAATGAAGCGGATCTGGCAGAGGCTTTGAATAACAAGACGATTGCAGCGGCAGGACTAGATGTGTTGTCCGTAGAGCCGATGCAGGAGGACAATCCGCTTCGTGGAATTAAGGACAGTGAGCGGCTTTTGATTACGCCACATATTGCATGGGCTGGTGTGGAAGCAAGGAACCGGCTGATGGGAATTATCCTGGGACAGATCAAGGAGTTTTTCAAGGCTCATGAATAATTGAAAATCGATGACCGGATGGTATCCGTGCAATGAGAATACGAGGAATCGGCAGGGAGAACTCATATTTTAAGTTGACATTGGATATTATAGTGATATAATCTGATATGGTATCGAAAACTACATGTAAAGCTAATCAATAACAGATATCGATAGACAAAATTGGAAAACTGTATATTGAAAATATACACGATTGTGTGATTGAATATTCTCATTCGGTGAAAAATCCAATATACTTCCAATAGAGTCAAAGAATAAGAGAGAAAACGGAGGAGTAAGAGATGGCAAGTTTAAAAGATGCGGCAGAGAGACAGGCATTTTCAATTGCAATCGATGCAACTTTGAAAAGCCTGAATAAAGATAGAGAGAAGGCATTACTCAATATCGTTAATCTGGTTCAGAAGTTCATGGGAAATAATTTTACTGCAGAGTCCTATGAAGGCGCAAAGAAAATGATTATGAATCCGGAACATAAATGGATGCGTTATGTCAACAGACTTCTTGATGAGACCGATCCACATGTTGCGAAGATGACAGCTTTAAATCTTGGTTATCAGGCAGCGTTTGCCGGAACGAAGAAGATTCGTAAGATGAGAGAAGTTGAGCAGTGTAATATTCCGTGGCTGATCCTGATGGATCCGACCAGCGCATGTAATCTGCGTTGTACCGGATGCTGGGCTGCAGAGTACGGACATAAGCTGAACTTAAGCTTTGAAGAGATGGATAGCATTGTCACACAGGGTAAGGAACTTGGCATATATTTTTATATGATGACAGGTGGAGAGCCTCTGGTACGTAAGGCTGATATCATCAAGCTTTGCGAGAAGCATAATGATTGTGCGTTCCACTGCTACACAAACGGAACACTGGTTGATCAGGCGTTCTGCGATGATATGAAGAGAGTCGGTAATCTTTCGCTTTCTATTTCCCTTGAGGGATTTGAGGATGCAAATGATTTCCGTCGTGGCGAAGGTGTATATAAGAAAGTTCTTTCCGCTATGGATTTATTACATGAGAACGGACTGATCTTCGGTAACAGTGTCTGCTACACAAGCAAGAATATGGATGCAGTCACAAGTGATGAGTTCTTCGACCTTCTGATCGAGCATGGAAGCCGCTTTGCATGGTACTTCCATCTGATGCCGGTTGGAATGAAGGCGTCACCGGAACTGATGCCGACAAAGGAACAGCGAGAGTATATTTATCATAGAATTCGTGAGGTTCGTGCAAAAGAAGGCGGAAAAGAGATCTTCGTTATGGACTTCCAAAATGATGGTGAGTTTGTAGGCGGATGTATCGCCGGAGGACGTAACTACTGTCATATTAATCCGAAGGGTGATGTGGAGCCTTGTGTATTCATCCACTATTCCGGAGCAAACATTCGCGAGAAATCACTTCTTGAGTGCTTAAAGCAGCCTCTGTTTATGGCATACAGAGACAATCAGCCATTCAACGAGAACATGCTTCGTCCATGTCCAATGCTTGAGAATCCAGAGATTCTTCAGAAGATGGTACATGAGACCGGTGCTCATTCAACAGATGTTGAGGAAGCTGAGCCGGTAGAGCATCTTTGTGGAAAATGCGTTGATTACGCAAATGAGTGGAAAGGCACTGCTGATAAGTTATGGGCAGAGCATCCATATAAACAGAAAGGTTATACGAACTTCAAGAAGAAATAAAGTTTGTAAAGTTTCACATAAAATTAAGATTTAGACACAGGATTCCCGGTTTACATGCCGGGAATTTTGTTGTATTGTAATGGAATGAAAATGAATTTTAAAATACGACTTGAATACGATAAGAAAAATAACATAAGGGCGGCGATCGCCATCATTTTAGCCATTGTCATGTATGTGACGATCGGATTTCACATTGCCGCACTGGTGGCTTACGGACTGCTATACTATCTGGTCAAAAGCATTAAGATTGATCTGGATGAGCGGTATCCGTGGCTTTGGACACTGATCTTGTTTATCGGTGGTTCTATCTTTACGACATTTATGATCCAGAGACTTCTTCTGGACTCCGAATTATTTGCAAGGACAAGTAATTACAAACTGTTTTTGAATGTCTTTTGTTGTCTTGTGGTATACTTCTTTGTTCAATTATTTACGAACAATAGCGGTCTGACCTGTATTATTTCCCATGTGACCCTACTGTGTTTCGCATTTGTAGATTATTTTGTATATCTGTTCCGCGGCAATGAATTTCAGTTTGCCGATATCCGATCAATCGGAACGGGCTTAAGCGTTGCCGGTAATTACCAGCTTCGGCTGAATGCCAAAGGCGCATATGCGATTTTGGCAACGGCGCTTTTTATCGCATTCGTCCGCAAATGCCATATTAAGTTTGCGCATGCATGGAAAATGCGTGTGATCGATGTGATGCTGGCAGCGATCGCATGTATGATCGTTGTGATCAATGCGTTTGACATCAATACGGAGACCTGGGAGCAGAAAGGAACATACCGCAACGGCTATATTTTAAATTTTATCCTTGGAATCAGGGATAGCTTTGTGGCGGCACCGGATGGATATTCGAAGGAAGCGATTCAGTCGCTGGAGCAGGAATACCAGGCGGATGATAAGAATTATTCCAAGACGGATGTGAAGGATCCAACGATTATTGTAATTATGAATGAGTCATTTTCCGACCTGAGCGTGCTGGGAGAGCTGAAGACGAATGTGGAACTGACACCTTTTATTGATTCTCTGAAAGAAAATACGACGAAGGGTTATGCTTTGTCTTCCGTGTTTGGCGCGAAGACACCGAACTCGGAGTGGGAATATCTGACCGGAAATTCGATGGCTTTCCTGCCGAGCGGATCGGTTGTTTACCAGCAGTACATCAGTGATACGCCGACATCCATTGTGTCGAATCTGAAAGACATCGGGTATACCTGTGTTGCGATGCATCCGTATTATGAGACCGGCTGGAGCCGAAATCAGGTTTATCCGGATATCGGATATGATGAGATGCATTTCATCGATGATTTTGATCAGTCGAAGATTTTGCGAGAGTATATTACGGATCAGGAATTGTATGATAAGATCATTGACCGTTATGAAAGCCGCGGGGCGAATGAAAAGCTTTATCTGATGGGAATTACGATGCAGAACCATGGAGGATATGGGGAACCGTACGATAATTTCCATGAGGATGTGTATAAGATTGGCCGTTCATACACGGATGCAAATCAGTATCTGTCACTTGTGCATGAAAGTGATAAGGCGGTTGAGAATCTGATTAACTATTTTTCCAGTGTGGATGATCCGGTAGAGATCGTATTCTTCGGAGATCATCAGCCGAGTCTGAACAGTAATTTCTATCCGATCTTAAACGGAAAAGGATTATCCGGATTGACCGAAGATGAATTAGAGAAGCTGTACACGGTTCCGTTCTTTATCTGGACGAATTATGATACGCCGGAGGAGAATGTCGATATCACAAGCCTAAACTATCTGTCAACACTGACACTTGAGCGTGCGGGAATCGAGCTTCCGGAGTATAACAAATTTCTTGCCGAGATGATGGACGTTGTTCCGGCAATCAATTCCAGAGGATACTATTCGGAGAGCAACGGCTGCTATCTGCACCTCGATGAGGCCACCGGAGAGGAAGCAGAGTGGATCAACCGTTACAATATATTGCAGTACAATTCTATGTTTGATAAAAAGGGACGAAGTAACATATTCTTTCCGTATGATCTGAAAAAATAATCGGAGAGAACAGGATAAGAGGGGGACGTTGTGAGACTAAAAGATTTATTACCATATGATAATATCGTCGTGCAATGCCATGATAATCCGGATGCGGATGCGCTCGCGTGCGGATTTGGTGTATATCTGTATTTGCAGTCACAGGGCAAAAAGCCGGATCTGATCTATGCCGGACGCAACCGGATCCGCAAGAGCAATCTTGTGATGATGGTTCAGGATCTGGAGATTCCGATCCGGCATGTGGACAAGCTGGAGAAGACACCGGATCTCTTAGTGATGGTGGACTGTCAGTATGGCGGTGGTAATTCCATGCGTTTTGATGCGCATACGGTAGCGGTCATCGACCATCACCGTATCAACACGCAGCTTCCGAAGCTTTCGGAAGTCCGTAGCAATCTTGGTGCATGTTCGACTTTGATCTGGCAGTTGTTAAAGAAAGAAAATTTCGATGTGCAAAATAATCGTAAGCTTTCTACCGCTTTATATTACGGGTTATATACGGACACGAGTGGTCTGTCTGAACTCGCACACCCGCTGGACAAGGATCTCAGGGATGAGGCTGCGTTTGATGTGCAGCTGATGCATAAATACCGCAATGCGAATCTTTCGCTTGAAGATTTGGAGACGGCGGGAGCTGCTTTATTACACAGTGATTATCTTGAGGAGTATCGTGCAGCAGTCGTGAAATCAGGACCGTGTGATCCGAATGTTCTTGGTATCATCAGCGATCTTGTGCTTGAGGTGGATGCGATCGATATCTGTGTCGTATTCAATGTTGTGCAGGATGGCGTCAAATTTTCGGTTCGAAGCTGCATCAAGGAAGTGAAGGCGAACGAGCTGGCGGCGGAACTCAGCAAAGGCATCGGTTCCGGAGGTGGACACGAGGCCAAGGCCGGTGGATTTATTGCGATGGATCTGTTGACCAAGGAGTATTTAAGGCTCTGTGAGCAGCATCATTTTATGCCACGCATGGAACTGGATGAGGTGAGTGACAGTGAACATCCGTCTGCATCTGGTGTGAAGTCAGTATTAGAGAACCGGTTCCGCAAGTATATGGATGATACCGACATCATCTATGCAAGAGAATGTAAGCTTGACAGTGATAATGCAGAACATTACTGCAGAAAGCAGGTGCCATGGGGCTTTGTCCGCGCAACGGATCTGATTGAGTCCGGTACGAAAGCTGTCATAAGAACCATGCATGGAGATATTGAGACTGTGATCGTGGAGGATATGATCCTTACAATCAGCCCGATGGGCGGTGTGCTCTTCTGTAAGGAGAGTGATTTTGCAAAGCAGTATCGCAGTTATCCGAATTGGGAATTCAGACTGCGCGATGCAGAGTATTCGCCGACAATCAAGCTGGAGAAATCCGGTCGTGTCATTTCCCCAATGAAGGATGCAAAAGTTTGTGTCCCGAGAGGAAAGCTTTTTATTCATGCACGCCGTCTGGACCGGAAGGTCAAGCTTTTTACGGAAGTAGACGGAGAGCAGCATTATACGTTAGGCCGAATCGGAGATTATCTGTCCGATGACACCGAACAGATAGAGGGTGTATGTATTATGAAGAAAGAATTTTTTGAGCAGACCTATCACAAGGCAGGACTTGCGCATGGACGCAAGGCGGTTGTCTTTGATCTGGACGGAACGCTTCTTGACACATTGGAAGATCTTAAGGATGCTACGAATGCGGCGCTTGTGTCGCAGGAAATGCCACAGTGTACTTTGGAACAGGTCAGACAGTATGTCGGTAATGGTGTGCGCAAGCTGATGATCCGTGCGGTTCCGGATGGTGAAGAAAATCCGTTGTTTGAGCAGACGTTCGCAGCATTCAAGGCATATTATGGTGAACATTGTCTGGATCACACACTTCCTTATCCGGGTGTCTTAAATGTGATGAAGGAGTTAAAGGAGCGGGGAATCAAGATTGCGATCGTGTCGAACAAGCTGGATTCTGCAGTAAAGGAACTGGATGAGAAATTTTTCGCAGAGTATACAACTGCTGCAATCGGTGAGATGGAAGGTGTTGCGAGAAAACCGGCACCGGATATGGTCGAGAAGGCGCTGCGTGAGCTTGGCGTTGCCAAAAGCGATGCGGTCTATGTCGGAGACTCGGATGTTGATATTCAGACAGCACAGAATTCGGGGCTGGATTGTATTTCCGTTACATGGGGATTTCGGGATGTGCCGTTCCTTCGTGAGCACGGAGCAAAAACAATGATCGATAAGCCGCAGGAACTCTTGTCGCTGGTGTAGATTTTTGATATGATTAGACAAGAGACAGCAATGTTTTTCAGCCGCGAAAGGGATGAGATGAGAGTCGCAATCCGTATGGTGGTTTATCTTACAAAAGGAGTACAGGCAGATGGAAGAGAGAATTTCAGGACATACCGGATTACTCGCATTGATCGGTTCACCGGTCGGACATTCCGGATCACCGGCAATGTATAATTACAGCTTTGCAAAGCTGGGGCTCGATTATGCATATGTCGCATTTGATATAAAGGAAGATCAGGTAAAGGATGCCTTGGAGGCAATGAAGCTTTTTAAGATGAGAGGCTGCAACGTGACGATGCCGGATAAGACGGAGGCGGCTAAGTGTGTGGATGAGTTGTCACCGGCGGCACAGATTATCGGTGCGGTCAACACGATTGTCAACGATGATGGCAAACTTACCGGATATATTACGGACGGAGAGGGCTTCGTCAACAATTTAAAGGATCACGGAATTGACATCAAGGGCAAGAAGATTACGGTTGCAGGCGGCGGCGGAGCTGCTACGGCAATTCAGGTACAGTGTGCGCTTGATGGAGCAAGAGAAATCACGATTTTTAACATTAAAGATGCGTTCTTTGAGAGAACACTGCAGACAGCGGAGAAGATCCGCGCAGCAGTTCCGGGAATTGTGGTAAATGTGTACGATATTGCAGACACTGCCAAGATGACGGCGGAGATTCAGTCGAGCGATATCTTTGCGAATGCAACGATCGTCGGCATGAAGCCGATGGATGATCAGAGTGTAGTGAAGGATCTGTCCGCATTCCGCCCGGGACTGGTTGTGTGTGATGCAGTCTATAATCCGGAGGAGACAAAGCTGCTTCGCGAGGCAAAGGAGGTCGGATGCACCTGCATCGGCGGTAAAGGCATGCTTTTGTGGCAGGGAGTTGCAGCTTTTAAATTATACACAGGCATGGATATGCCGGTAGAGGAAGTGAAGGAGAAGTTTTTTTCATGAGTGAGGGTATAAGCAGAAGTATTTTCCTGATCGGATTTATGGGAGCCGGTAAAAGCACGATCGCACGTGCCCTGCAGAGAGAACTCGGATTCCCGCTGATCGAGATGGATGAGAGGATCGTCAAGGAGCAGGGAATGTCCATCAATGATATTTTCGCACAGTATGGCGAGGATCATTTCAGAGACATTGAGAGTCAGTTGATCGTAGATATCGGTAAGGAGGAACCAAGCATCGTTTCCTGTGGAGGAGGCGTGGTTGTCCGCCCACAGAACACGCAGAATATGAAAGAAATCGGTCGTATCGTTTTCCTAAAAGCGACACCGGAGACCATCTATGAGCGTGTGAAGAACAGCACGGATCGTCCGATATTAAACGGACATATGAATGTGGAATATATCGCAGAACTGATGGAGAAGCGCCGCGCGTTGTATGAGGCGGCAGCTGACATTACGATCCAGACGGACGGCAAGACGAGAGAGCAGATCTGTGAGGAAATCATTGGAAAGATGAGGAATACGAATGAAGTTTAGTTGGGATAATAAACTGTTTCAGGCATTGGGGAAGATGGTCGACTGTATGGCTCTTAGTGCATTATGGGTGCTTTGTAGTCTTCCATTGTTTACATTTGGAGCATCGACAAGTGCGCTCTATTATGCAATCCACAAATCTGTGCGTGGTAACAGAGGGTATATGACGAAGAATTTCTTCCATGCATTCACCAAGGGATTCAAGCAGTCGACGTTGTCCTGGTTGATTCTTCTTGTTGTGCAGATTATTCTTGGGATGGATGCATACATTACGTTCCAGACGTTAAAGACCGGAAATAAGATGGGAGTCTTCTTCTATTTCTTCCTGATCATGATCGCGTTCAGCATTATCTGGGGATGTTATATCTTCCCATATGCGGCACGTTTTGAGGACAGTGTGAAGGCAACACTCAAGAATGCATTTTTTATGATGATCATTCATTTACCATGGTCATTACTGATTCTGGTGCTTTTTGTGGCAGCAGTACTTGTGATCTATTTCTTCCCGGTTTTGATCTTTTTGATTCCGGCGTTGTTGTTCCTTACCTATGACGGAATCTTAGAGCGCATTTTCCGTAAATATATGAGCGAGGAAGATTTAGAGAAAGAAAAAGAAAACGATCTTGCAGATCGCATAGATTAATTGATACATACAGAAAGGGGTATATATTATGAAGGTTACAATTTCAGATGCAGTAAAATACATTGGAGTAGATGATAAGACGATCGACTTGTTTGAGAGCCAGTATGTGGTTCCGGAAGGTGTATCGTACAACTCTTATCTGATTCTGGATGAGAAGGTTGCACTCATGGATACCGTGGATGTTCGCGGTATGCAGGAGTGGGAGAAGAACCTGACCGAGGCACTTGGCGGACGCAAGGTTGATTATCTTGTCATCCAGCATCTTGAGCCGGATCACGCAGGCAGCATCGGAAGACTCTTAGAGCTTTATCCGGATGTGACATTGGTAGGAAATGCCAAGACATTTGCAATGCTTCCGCAGTTCTTTGACATTGACCAGGATGTCAAGAAATTGACGGTTGCAGAAGGCGATACGTTATCTCTCGGAAGCCATACATTGACATTCGTGATGGCACCGATGGTACACTGGCCGGAAGTTATGGTATCTTATGAAAGCACAGAGAAGATCCTTTTCTCCGCAGACGGATTCGGCAAGTTCGGTGCGCTTGATGCCGAGGACGAAGAAGGCTGGGCATGTGAGGCAAGAAGATATTACTTTAATATTGTTGGTAAATATGGTGCGCCGGTACAGGCATTACTGAAGAAGGCAGCCAACCTTGATATTCAGATGATCTGCCCGCTGCACGGACCAATCCTTAAGGAAGACTTAGGATATTATATCGGTTTATATGATACTTGGAGCAGCTACAAGCCGGAGAATAAAGGCGTGCTTGTTGCATATGCTTCTATTCACGGAAATACGGCAAAGGTTGCCGAGAAGTTTGCAGAGATGCTTCGTGAAAGAGGCGTTGAGAAGGTTGTTGTCAGCGACCTTGCAAGAGAGGATATGGCAGAAGTTATCAAGGATGCATTCCGTTATGACCGTATGGTAGTTGCGGGGGCAAGCTACGATGGTGGCGTTTTCCCTTGCATGCAGGATTTCTTACATCACTTACAGTCTAAGGCATACCAGAACCGTACCGTTGGTATTATTGAGAACGGTTCCTGGGGACCGACTGCAGGAAGAACAATGAAAGCGATTCTCGAGACGATGAAGAATGTGACGATCGTTGATCCGATGGTAACGATCAAGTCAACAATGAAAGATGCGGATATTCCGGCACTTGAAGCTTTGGCGGATATGGTTGCAGGTGCATAGGTTTATCATAGATTAAGGGGATTGATAATTTGTACTAGAGGCAGGTTGATGATTTAAGGAGAAAATCGGAAAATGAGAAAAACAAAAATTATTTGTACGATTGGACCGGCGAGTGAGAATGAAGAGACACTGACCAAGATGTGTCAGGCGGGCATGGATGTTGCACGTTTGAATTTCTCTCACGGAAGCCATGAGGAACACCAGAAGAAGATTGATCTCATTAAAAAGGTACGTAAGAATTTATCACTTCCAATTGCAATTATGCTGGATACCAAGGGACCGGAATACCGTATCAAGACATTTGAGAACGGTAAGATCCAGTTGGAGGAAGGCGCTACGTTTACACTGACGACGGAAGACATCGTCGGAAATGAGCAGAGAGTTGCTGTTAATTACAAGAACCTGATCGAGAACCTGAAGGTAGGAGACCGTATTCTTGTAAACAATGGACTGATTATCCTTGAGGTAACGAAACTTAAGGCTCCGGATGCTGTCTGTAAGGTTATTGCAGGCGGCGAGCTTTCGGATCGCAAGAGCATGAATTTCCCGAATAAGGTTATGAATCATGCTTACCTTAGCGAGCAGGACAAGCAGGATCTGCTTTTCGGCATTCAGAATGAAGTTGACTTTGTTGCGGCTTCGTTCGTGTCAACCAAGCAGGATGTTGCGGATCTTCGTGCATTCTTAGATGAGAATGGTGGAGAGGACATTGATATTATTGCCAAGATTGAGAATCGTTCCGGTGTGGATCACGTAGAGGAAATCTGTGAGATCGCCAACGGAATCATGATCGCAAGAGGTGATCTCGGTGTGGAGATTCCGGGAATGGAAGTACCGGCGATCCAGAAATATCTGATCAACAAGTGCCGCATGCTTGGAACGCGCGTAATTACTGCGACGGAGATGTTGGAATCCATGATTCACAATCCGCGTCCGACACGTGCCGAGTTATCGGATGTGGCCAATGCGGTATATGACGGATCCTCAGCAATTATGCTTTCCGGAGAATCGGCTGCCGGCAAGTATCCGGTTGATGCGGTGCGCAATATGGCAGAGATTGCAGAGTACACAGAGAGCCAGATCAAGTATACGAAGCGTTTCCAGAATTCGGATTTCGAGATCAAGAGTATCCTGGATGCGATCTCGCACTCTACCTGTGCGATGGCAATCGATGTGCAGGCCAAGTGTATTGTGGTAAGTTCCTTAAGCGGAACGACCGTGCGCATGGTCAGCCGCTTCCGTTGTCCGGTTGATATCGTCGGTATGACAACATCGGAGCGTGTATGGAGAAAGCTGAACCTGAGCTGGGGCGTAACACCGGTTCTGTGTGAAGAGTTTAATTCCATGGAAGTCATGTTCTACAATGCAATGAAGGAAGCAAAGAAGATTTTTGATCTGAAGAAGGACGATACGGTTGTCTTAACCGGAGGTCTGATTAACGGACAGATCGGAAATACCAATGTGATCAAAGTTGAGCGTGTATAAAACGCTTGCATTTTTAAACGTATGTGATATAATCGGGACACAGCAGATTCTATCACATACGTTTTCCCTTTTATTAGGGGGAATCTATGAAGACAAATCGAAGAATAAGAACTCTTGGAGTTCTTCTGTGCATGGTGTCCATGCTTGTTTTTTCCGGACCAAAGACAGATGTATATGCGGGAAATATCGCGTTCGTTGTTTTGAATACTTACGAGCAGACGATGAATATTGGGGATGAGTATCGTCTGTGCGCAGTGACATCGAACGGCAGGAAACCGACATTCAGTTCAAGTGACAGTAAGATCGCATCGGTCAACACCTACGGACTGATTACGGCGAAGAAAGCAGGCACTGCGAAGATCATTGTCAAAACGAGGAATGCGGAAGCGCGTTGCCGCATCACGGTCAATAAGACAACGATCGACCTCAACCAGACGTCTGTATCGATGGACAATGGAAGTGAGTTCCGCCTGAAAGCGGAAGTGTCGACCGGACATGAGGTCAAGTACAAATCAAGTAAACGGAGCGTGGCTACGGTGGACGAAAGCGGTGTGATTACCGCGGTAAAGCCGGGAGATGCAGTGATCATGGTATCAGCAGACGGAAGTACTGCAACCTGCCGTATCAAAGTCAAGCAGCCCAAAGTCGTGCTCAGTCAGAGTAAGGCAACTCTCTACCGAAAGGAGGAGCTGCAGCTTACAATCCATACCAATTCCAGAACAAAACCAAAGTGGAAATCGAATCGTTCCAGCGTTGCAACAGTGGATGCGCAGGGACATGTGACCGCAATGAAGCATGGAACTGCGATCATCACGGTAACCGTGGATGGTGTCAGTAAGACGTGTGAGGTTACGGTCAGACAGCCCAAGGTAGTGCTGGCGAAATCATCCGTTGTATTGAATGTTGGGCAGCAGACGCGCGTGGAAGCGAGCGTTTCGTCGGGGAATACACCGGGGTATTCGAGTTCCAATACAAGTATCGCAACCGTCGAGGAGGACGGAACGGTTACCGCAGTCAGCCCGGGGAAAGCATATATTTATGCGACCGAGGATGGCGTGAAAGCAAAGCTTACCGTGACGGTAAAATCGGACAGCGATAAGAAAAAACAAAAGTAACGGTAAATAAAATTACAAAACAAGGGAAGACAGATGGAATCTGCTGCATAAGAAATCAAAGAATATTTTTACACGTTTTCCATATACTAACGCAAAGCTGATCGATAGCATGACAGGATGAAAGTATGGAGGAAACAGAGTTTATGAAAGCAACAGGCATTGTTCGAAGAATAGATGATCTCGGTCGTATTGTGGTACCTAAGGAAATCCGGCGCACGCTTCGGATCCGTGAGGGTGACCCGCTTGAAATTTTTACCAGCAGAGAGGGTGAAATCATGTTGAAGAAGTACTCACCGATCGGTGAGATGGGGGAGATTGCAGGGAATTGTGCAGAGGCGCTCGCACAGGCTGCAGAAGCGCTCGTCTGCATTACGGACCGGGACTATATTGTGGCTGCATCCGGCAGCGGCAGGAAAGAACTGGAGGGAGAACACATAAGTCCGCAGGTGGAGGCTCTCATGGAAAAACGCGGCACATTTGTGGTAAATCATGTGCATGATGAGCTGCCACTGGTTACGAAAGAATGGACCGGTGATCACAAGGGAGCAGCACTCTCTGCGATCATCTGCAACGGAGACTGCCAGGGATCGGTCATTGTTGTGACACAAAGCGACAATCCGCAGAAACTTGAGACCATACGCATTCTGGCGCAGTCAGCAGCCGGCTTTATAGGAAAGCACATGGAACAGTAGTATTTTATTGAGCTTCGGGAACAGGGCTCTTTATACTTTCTTAATAAAAACATAATTTGCATATGCGATATAAAAGCGATAAAATACTTCATATATCTTCCGTAGAGGATTAAAGAAGGAGATTATATGGCAAAGAAGAAGAGAAAGAAAAAGAAACAACATCGCTTTTTCTGGTTCGTAATAAAGCTGCAGATTGTGCTGATGCTGCTTGTGCTTGGCGCGGCTGGAGTGTATTTTTTTGGCGGTTATGCGGACGAGGTTCAGCAGATCCGGAGAGAGGCAATCAAGGAAGTGGCGGCTTCGGATGAATCGCTTTTTATCCCGTCGCAGACCTGCTCGGTATATGATACGAACGGAAATCTGATCTCGGAGCGCAAAGGCGATAAGGATGCGCAGTATGTGAAGTATGAGGATATTCCGAAGTCTTTTGTGACGGCGATCATCAGTATTGAGGACAAGAAATTCTATCGTCACAACGGTGTGGATTTCAAGGCTATCATGCGTGCAGTCAAAGCGCGTCTGCAGGCTGGAAAAGTCACGCAGGGTGGAAGTACGATCACGATGCAGCTGGCGAAACTGATGTATATGGAGCCGAGTAAGACGTGGCAGTACAAGGTGGAGCAGATCTTCCTTGCGATGGAGCTTGAGAAGCGGTATTCCAAGGAGAAAATTCTGGAATTTTATCTCAATAATATCTATTTCGCGAATGGATATTACGGTATCGATGCAGCGTGCAGAGGCTACTTTAACTGTGATCTGGGGGATCTTGATATCTCGCAGGTGGCTTTCTTATGTGCGATTCCGAACAGTCCGTCCTATTATGATCCGGTGACCAATATGGATCATACGATCACACGAAGAAATCTGATCTTACAGAATATGTGGGACGATGGCAAGATCACGCAGGAGCAGTATTATGAGGCCTGCAAGGAAGAAATCACACTGAACCGGCCGAAGAAGACGAAGAACAGTATTGTGAACAATTTTGTGGATACTTACACTTATTATTGCGCAACACGTGCTTTGATGGAGCAGGAGGGCTTTACCTTCCAGAATTATTTTGATTCTGAGGAGGAGAAGAAAACGTACAACGAGGAGTATGACGAATTGTATACTTCCTGTCAGAAGAAGCTGTATTCGGGCGGCTATAAGATTTATACATCCATAGATATGGACAAGCAGAATGCATTGCAGCAGGCTGTGGATGATGAACTTGCTTCTTATACCGATCTGGATGATGACGGAACCTATGATATGCAGGGTGCCGGAGTGTCGATCGACAACAGCACAGGATATGTCGTTGCGATCGTCGGTGGCCGCAATCAGGACTTTACATCGTATACGCTCAATCGTGCTTACCAGAGTCACCGTCAGCCGGGAAGTTCCATCAAGCCATTGCTTGTGTATACACCATGCTTCGAGCGTGGATATGATCCGGATACCATTGTGGATGATCATAAGTTTGAAGGCGGTCCGTCCAATGCGACCAAAACCTATGCGGGTAAAGTGAAGCTTCGCTATGCGGTCGCACAGTCATTAAATACAGTTGCATGGCAGTTGTATGACCAGCTGACGCCGGAGGTGGGGCTGCAGTATCTGAAGAATATGAATTTTACAGGCATTGTAAAAGACGATTATACACTTGCAACATCGCTCGGAGGATTTACCAAGGGTGTCTCTCCACTTGAGATGGCAGCAGGATTTGCAACGATCGAGAATGATGGTATGTACCGTGAACCGACCTGTATCAAGACGATCATTGACTCGGACGAGAATGTTGTCTATGCTTCACAGATGACGGAAGTATCGATCTATGAGCAGGATGCGGCGCGCATGATGACGGATGTGCTGACGACGGTTATGGATAGCGGAACCGGACGCGCGCTCAAGCTAAAAGGCATGCCTTGTGCAGGTAAGACGGGTACGACAAATGACCATAAGGACGGCTGGTTTGTTGGATTCACAAGATATTACACGACAAGTGTGTGGGTTGGCTGCGATTATCCGAAGGCAATCCAGAGTCTGAGCGGAAGCACCTATCCGGGTCGTATCTGGAATACATACATGAGTGCGATCCATGAGAATCTTTCTCCGATGGATTTTATTCCTTATGCGCAGCTTTCCGATGATTTTAAGAATCAGCAGCAACAGGATCAGCAGGATCAGGAACAAAAGCGTGAGGAAGATAATGCTGCCGGTCAGCAGGACAAGACTGATCAGAACCAACAGGATCAGAATCAGCCGGCAGATAATAATCAGGATCAGAACCAGAATGATAATGCTGGAAATGACAGCAATAACACAAATACCGGAGACAATACCGGTAACAACAATTCCGATGGAAATAATCCGGATGATAATACCGGAGATAACAACGGAGACAATAACGGCGACAATAACGGCGGTGATAATACCGGAGGCGATAACAACACCGGGGAAGACACGCCGACAGATACACCTTAGTCATAGGAGGATTTATTATGTGTACAGCAGCAACCTATAAAACCAAAGATTTTTATTTCGGAAGAACACTGGATTATGAATTCTCCTATGGAGATGAAGTGACGATCACACCTCGGAATTATAAATTTGTTTTTCGTCATATGGGAGAAGTTGCATCGCATTATGCGATCATCGGAATGGCGTATGTTGTCGCAGATTATCCGCTATACTATGATGCAATCAATGAAAAAGGCCTTGGTATGGCAGGTCTTAACTTTGTCGGAAATGCTGTCTACCAGCAGGTGGAAGAGGGCAGAGAAAATGTGGCGCAGTTTGAATTTATTCCATGGATTCTCTCACAGTGTGCGAGTGTGGCGGAGGCAAAAGAACGTCTTGAGGGAATGAACCTTGTCGGAACCTTCTTTTCCGAGCAGCTGCCAAGCGCGCAGCTTCATTGGATCATTGCAGACAAAGATGGTGCGATCGTCGTGGAATGCATGTCGGACGGACTTCACGTGTATGACAACCCGGCGGGGGTGCTTACGAATAATCCGCCGTTCCCGCAGCAGATGTTTCAGCTGAATAACTATATGCATTTGTCGCCGAGACAGCCGGAGAACGCTTTTTCCAAAGAATTGCCTCTGCAGACATACAGCCGTGGAATGGGCGCGCTGGGACTTCCGGGAGATCTCTCTTCGGCTTCGCGTTTCGCGAAGGTGGCTTTCACGAGACTTCATGCGGTATCGGGAGAGTCAGAGACAGAGAGTGTCAGCCAGTTTTTCCACATCTTAGGGTCGGTGGAGCAGCAGAGAGGCTGCTGCGAGGTGGCAGACGGAAAATACGAGATTACGATCTATACGTCATGCTGTAATGCAACGAAGGGCATTTATTATTACACAACGTATGACAATCATCAGATTACAGCGGTTGATATGCACCATGAATATCTGGATGGTTCGCAGCTTGTTCACTATCCTCTGTGCAAAAGTGAAAATATTTACACCCAAAATTAGGCAAAATGCCATTGGATGAACGGGGTTACTATGGTAATATGTAACTGTTCAGAGTGAAACAGTTTGGCGGTTGGCGCTGAATAACTACGGTAATATAAAACGAGCAAGAATGTTGGAGGACAAGCAAGTGAAGAAATATGGTTTTGGAATTGATGTCGGGGGAACCACAGTTAAGGTAGGATTCTTTGAGACGAGCGGAAAGCTGCTTGATAAGTGGGAGATCAAAACAAACACAGCAAATGGCGGTGAGGCAATCCTTCCGGATATCGCAAAGGCAATTGACGAGAAGCTGGACAAGGAAGGTATCAGTAAGGATGATGTGCAGGGTGTCGGAATCGGTGTCCCTGGTCCGGTACTTAGTTCCGGTGTCGTAACCGTCTGTGTAAATCTTGGATGGAAGAATGTCGATGTTGCGGGAACATTGTCAGGACTTACCGGACTTCCGGTAAAAGTCGGTAATGATGCCAATGTGGCTGGTCTCGGCGAGACGTGGCAGGGTGGTGCCAAGGGAAGCCGTGATGTTGTTATGGTAACACTCGGAACCGGTGTCGGCGGCGGAATCATCGTAGATGGTAAGATGGTTGCCGGAGCAAACGGTGCAGGCGGAGAGATCGGACATCTGAACGTCTGTGAGGATGAGAGTGAAGCATGTAACTGTGGACAGCATGGATGTCTGGAACAGTATGCCTCTGCAACCGGTGTTGTTCGTATGGCAAAGCGTAAGCTGGCTAAGACAACGGAGGAGACAAGTCTTCGTAAATTTGAAGATCTTACGGCAAAGGATGTATTTGACGAGGCAAAAGCAGGCGATAAGGTAGCACTTGAGATCGTTGATGAAGTGTGTGAGATCTTAGGTAAGGCACTTGGAAAGATTGCATGTGTTGTCAATCCGGAAGTATTTGTAATCGGTGGCGGTGTATCTAAGGCCGGACAGATCCTGATTGATACGATCAAGAAATATTATGTGCCGAACACATTCAGTTCTTGCAAGGACGCGCGTTTTGAACTTGCTTCACTTGGCAACGATGCCGGAATGTATGGATGCATGTGCCTTGTGCTTGATTAAATAAAGTGTTGAATTTTCAGGTCCTGACCATTTTACTGGTCGGGGCCTTTTTCTATGTAAAAAAATACCTTGACAATCAAACTATTTTGAAATATACTTTGCCTAACAAATAATTTGACAATCAAACTATTTGACAATCAAAACAATTTATGATGAATTTTAGAGGGAAAAGGAGATTACACCATGTTAGAGAAATTAAAAGAGATTATTGCAGACCAGTTAAATGTTGATGCAGCAAGCATTACTGCAGAGTCCAGATTCAAGGAGGATCTTGAGGCAGATTCTCTGGATCTGTTTGAACTGGTGATGTCATTGGAGGAGGAGTATGACGTAGAGATTCCTTCTGAGGACTTAGAGAAGATCTTAACAGTCGGTGATGTAATCAAATATCTTGAGGACAAAGGTGTAGAGGCATAAATATGAAGACTAGAGTGACGGAACTTCTCGGAATTACTTATCCGATCATCCAGGGCGGAATGGCCTGGGTAGCCACTCACGAGCTCGCCAGCGCAGTATCAAACGCTGGCGGTCTTGGCATTATAGGGGCTGGTGGTGCTCCGGCATCCTGGGTGCGCGAGCAGATCCAGGCTGCCAAGAAAGAGACGGATAAGCCATTTGGTGTCAATCTGATGCTGATGAATCCGGATGCAGATGCGATTGCCAAGGTACTTGTGGAGGAAGGCGTTAAGGTTGTTACGACTGGAGCTGGAAATCCGGCAAAATACATGCAGATGTGGAAGGAAGCGGGAATCAAAGTGATTCCCGTTGTCGCGAGTGTGGCACTTGCCAAATTGATGGAGCGCGGCGGCGCGGATGCGGTCGTTGCAGAAGGAACCGAGTCTGGCGGACATATCGGTTCGCAGACAACGATGACGCTGGTTCCGCAGGTAGTTGATGCAGTATCGATTCCGGTGATTGCAGCCGGTGGTATCGCAGATGGACGCGGATTTGCGGCAGCGATGATGCTCGGGGCGGATGCGGTGCAGATGGGAACGAGATTTGTTGTGGCAAATGAGTCTATCGTTCATGAGAATTACAAGGATCGCGTGATCAAGGCAAAAGACATTGATTCGGAAGTGACCGGCATGTCGACCGGACATCCGATCCGTGTCATCCGCAACAAGATGACACGTCAGTATCTGCAGATGGAGAAAGATGGTGCAAGCTTAGATGAGTTGGAACAGCTGACACTTGGTGCTTTGCGCAAGGCAGTTGTGGAAGGCGATGTGATGTACGGCAGCGTGATGGCGGGACAGTCCGCGGGACTTGTCCGCAAGAAGGAGAGCTGCGCCGAGATCATTCAGGAAATTATGGCGGATGCACATAAGCTAATCCCAAATTTGGTAGATTAAGCTTTCGCTCCGCAGATCAATATAAGAAAGAGGAAAGAATGAAGAGAGTATTTATGTTCCCGGGACAGGGTTCCCAGTATGTTGGAATGGGCAAGGAATTCTACGATAACAGACCGGAGTGCAAGGCGGTCTATGATCTGGCATCGGAAGTGACCGGGCTTGATGTTGCGGCGCTTTGTTTCGAGGAGAATGACAAGTTAAATATTACGGAATATACACAGATCTGTATGCTGACAACGGAGGCTGCAATCTATGCAGCGTTAAAGGAAGAAGGCATCACCTGTGAGGTGACTGCAGGCTTAAGTCTCGGCGAGTACGGAGCATTGATCGCATCCGGCGCGATGAGTATGAAGGATGCTTTCGCGGTCGTAAGAAAACGCGGCATCTATATGCAGGAAGCGTATCCGACCGGCGGCGCAATGTCTGCAATCTTAGGACTGGATGCAGAGGTGATCGCCCAGACCTGTGAGAAAACACAGAACGAACTTCGCAGCGCAGGCAACGCGGCAGCAGTTGTATCGGTTGCCAATTACAACTGTCCTGGACAGATCGTGATCACAGGAACAGAGGATGCGGTAAGCGTTGCGGGAGATGCATTAAAGGAAGCCGGTGCGAAACGCGTGGTTCCTCTTAAAGTCAGTGGACCGTTCCATTCGCAGCTTTTAAACGGAGCAGGAGAGAAGCTTGGTGAGGCATTAAAGGATGTGACGATCGGCGCGATCACAACTCCGTATCTTGCTAACGTGAATGCAGACTATGTGACAGATCCGGCAGCAGTCAAGGATCTGCTGGTGCGCCAGGTATCTTCTTCCGTTCACTGGCAGCAGACCATTGAGCGTCTGATCGCAGACGGCGCAGATGAGTTCGTAGAGATTGGACCGGGACGTTCTCTTTCCGGATTTATGCGGAAGATCAACCGTGATGTCACGACCTGCAATATCGATAAGATGGAGGATTTTGTAAATTATGTTAACCGGTAAGAATGCGCTCGTCACAGGCGCGGGAAAAGGAATTGGCAAGGCAATCGCGATGGAGCTTGCAGCAAATGGCGCCTTTGTCATCGTCAACTATAACGGATCGAAGGCTGCGGCGGAGCAGACGGTCGCAGAGATTCAGGAAGCAGGCGGTGATGCTGTCGCATACCAGTGTAACGTTGCAGATTATGAAGCCTGCGGCAACATGGTTTCCGAGCTGATCAAAACATATAAGCATATCGATATCTTAGTCAACAATGCCGGAATTACAAGAGACGGACTGTTGATGAAGATGAGCGAGGACGATTTCGATGCGGTCATCGATACGAATCTGAAGGGATGCTTCAACACGATCCGTCACCTGTCGCGCTATTTCTTAAAGCAGCGCGCCGGTAAAATCGTCAATATTTCATCGGTATCCGGAATCCTCGGTAATGCAGGGCAGGCAAACTATTCTGCGAGCAAGGCGGGCATCATTGGATTGACCAAGGCGGTAGCAAGAGAACTTGCAAGCCGCGGCATTAATGTGAATGCGGTTGCACCTGGATTTGTGGAGACGGATATGACGGATGCATTGCCGGACAGCGTGAAGGAAGGCCTGTGTGCACAGATTCCGCTCGGACGCACCGGAAAACCGGAGGATATCGCAAAGGCAGTGGCATTTCTTGCTTCGCCTGCAGCGGATTACATTACAGGTCAGGTTTTATCGGTTGACGGAGGTATGGCAATTTAAGAAGCTTCTGGCATGAGCCGACGAGACAAACGTCAAGAAGCTTGCTGCAACAGGATAGAGATGCGACCTTTTATGGGAGCACAGAAAGGAAAAATCATGAGCAGAAGAGTAGTTGTAACCGGTATGGGTGCGATCACGCCGATCGGTTTAAGTGTAGATGAATTTTGGAACGGGGTGAAAGAAGGAAAACTCGGATTTGGCGAGATTACCCGTTTTGACTCCAGTGAATATAAAGCACATATGGCGGCAGAGGTAAAAGGCTTTGTCGGCAAGGACTATATGGATTTTAAGGCAGCCAAGAGAATGGAGCTTTTCTCGCAGTATGCGGTAGCAGCAGCGAAGGAAGCAATTGAGGACGCTGGTCTTGATATGACGAAAGAAGATCCTTACCGAGTTGGTACAGCGATCGGTTCCGGAGTCGGAAGTCTCCAGGCGATGGAGCGTGAGTATACGAAGCTTGTGGAAAAAGGCCCGGGAAGAGTCAATCCGATCTTCGTTCCACTCATGATTTCTAACATGGCATGTGGCAATGTATCGATCCAGTTTGGATTACAGGGCAAAAGCATCAATGATGTGACCGCCTGCGCGACCGGAACGAACAATATCGGAGAAGCATTCCGCAGCATCCAGTACGGAGAAGCGGATGTTATGGTGACGGGTGGAACAGAAGGCAGCGTATGTCCGACGGCAATCGCCGGATTTGCAGCACTGACTGCGCTCTCTCCGTCTACGGATCCGGAAAAATGTTCTCTGCCGTTTGACAAGAACCGAAGCGGATTTGTTCTCGGTGAAGGTGCCGGAGTGGTCGTACTCGAGGAGTTGGAGCATGCAAAAGAAAGAGGGGCGAAGATCTACGCAGAGGTTGTCGGATACGGATGCTCGGCAGATGCTTATCACATTACTTCCCCGCTTGAGGACGGCGCAGGAGCTGCCCGCGCAATGTTAAACGCAGTGGAAGATGCAGGCGTGGACAAGAATGAAATCACTTATATTAATGCGCACGGAACCGGAACTCATCATAACGACCTGTTTGAGACACGTGCAATCAAGCTGGCATTCGGCGAGCATGCAAAGGACATGAAGATCAACTCGACGAAGTCGATGATCGGACATCTTCTTGGTGCAGCAGGTGCGGTTGAATTTATCACCTGTGTCAAGGAAGTGGAAGAGGGATATATTCATAAGACTGCCGGATACGAGACGCCGGATGAGGAGATTGATCTCAACTACTGTAAAGAAGCGTACGAAGAGGATGTGTCTTATGCATTGTCTAATTCGCTCGGTTTTGGTGGACACAATGCAAGTATTCTGATTCGTAAGTATGTAGATTAACAGAACAGTTATCAGAAGAGAGATGATAGGCAGCGCCGGTCAGTGCGATAAGTGAGTGAGCATAGCTGGTGCTCCAGGGAGGATATTATGACAACACAGGAGATTATGGAGATCCTGCCGCATCGTCAGCCGTTTCTGCTGATCGATACGGTGGAGGAATTAGAGCCGGGCGTACGCGCAGTGGCAAAGAAAAATGTGACCTATAATGAACCTTATTTTGCGGGGCATTTTCCGGGAAATCCGGTAATGCCGGGGGTGTTGATCATTGAAGCTTTGGCGCAGACGGGGGCAGTGGCAATCCTGTCGCAACCGGAGTGGAAGGGCAAGACCGCTTATTTTGCAGGCATCAATCAGGCAAAGTTCAAGCAGAAAGTTGTACCGGGCGACACCCTCGAACTTGAGACGGAAATCATCAAGGTGAAGGGTCCGATCGGCGTGGGCAAAGCGACTGCCCGAGTGAACGGCAAACTAGCATGCTCCGCGGAGCTGACATTTGCGATAGGATAATGTTCAAATAGAGGGAAAAAGTTATGTTATTTAAGAAAAATACCAATACAGAGCCGGTGCAGGAAGAGACAAAGGCTCAGCCGGTCGAACTGGTACAGCCGGAGACGGTTGTCTGCAAAAACTGTAAGCGTGAGCTCGACAAAAAGCGTGTCGTCAAAAATAAATATGTCTGCTACGAGTGTGGTTATTATTTTCGTGTACGCGCGAAAAACCGCATCCGGATGGTGACCGATGCAGAGTCGTTCACCGAATGGGATGAGAATGTGGAAGTCAAAAATCCATTGAATTTCCCGGAATACGAGGAAAAAGTTGCTGCGACACAGGAGAAGACGGGCTTAAAAGAAGGTGTCACTGTCGGAAAATGTCGTATCTATGGTGAGGAGACGGTTCTTGGTGTCATCGATGCGAGATTTATGATGGGAAGTATGGGACATGTGGTTGGAGAGAAGATCACACACGCTTTTGAGCGTGCGACTGAGGAGAAGCTTCCGGTTATTCTGTTCTGCTGCTCCGGAGGGGCGAGAATGCAGGAGGGAATCATCTCTCTGATGCAGATGGCAAAGACTTCCGCAGCCGTTAAGCGTCATTCGGATGCCGGACTTCTGTATGTTCCGGTGCTGACCGATCCGACGACCGGCGGTGTGACCGCAAGCTTTGCGATGCTTGGAGATATTATTCTGGCGGAGCCGAACGCATTGATTGGCTTTGCGGGACCGCGTGTTATTGAGCAGACGATCGGACAGAAGCTTCCGGAAGGGTTCCAGAGAGCTGAATTCCAGTTGGAGCATGGATTTGTTGATGCAATCGTAAAGCGAGATGACTTAAAGATGACATTATACAAAATTTTAAAAATGCATCGCCCGACAACAGGATATGCAAATTTTGATCCACTTCGTGAGGATGACAGTTATGAGCCGACTGAGCTGATGCGCGAGCGCAGCGTGAAGGCAAAGCCGATGCAGGCCTGGGATAAGGTGACAGCCGCAAGACAGATGAAGCGTCTGGCTTCCGTGGACTATATGGACACGATTTTTGATGATTTCATGGAGATGCACGGCGATCGTTACTTCCGCGATGATCCGGCAATTGTCGGAGGATTTGCATATCTTGACGGACAGCCGGTCACGGTAATCGGTGTGCATAAGGGAAAGGACTTAAAGGATTGTGCGGCGCGCAATTATGGAATGCCTTCGCCGGAAGGCTACCGCAAGGCAATCCGTCTGATGAAGCAGGCAGAGAAGTTTAATCGCCCGATCATCACATTTGTGAATACATCCGGTGCTTATCCGGGAAAAGAGGCCGAGGAGAACGGGCAGGGCGAGGCAATCGCAAGAAACCTCTATGAGATGTCCGGCATCAAAGTGCCAATCCTTTGCTTGATGATCGGTGAGGGCGGAAGCGGCGGTGCGCTCGCTTTGGCAGTAGGTAATGAAGTGTGGATGATGGAGAATGCGACCTATTCCATTCTATCACCGGAAGGCTTTGCATCCATTCTGTGGAAGGATGGAAAGCGTGCGAAGGAAGCTGCGGGTGTTATGAAGATTACCGCGCAGGATCTCAAAGAACTTCAGGTTGTGGATGATATTATTCCGGAGTACGGCGGAGCCGATGAGGATGCGCTCACTTCCATTGCGAATTATATGAAGGGCAACATGAAGAAGTTCTTAAAGGCGCAGCAGGGCAAGAGCGGAGCGCAGCTTGCGGCGGAACGCTACGAGAGATTCCGCAAATTTTAATCCGTCAGATCTGAAACGGAAACCCGGCAGGGCGATGCGATTCTAGTGAGTATCGTCCTTGTGACCGGAATAAGGAGAATATGAATGAAAATTTTAGGAACCGGAAGTTCACTTCCGCAGAAAATAGTAAGCAACGACGATCTGGCGCAGGTGATGGATACCTCGGATGAGTGGATCAGCAGCCGTACGGGAATTCGTAACCGTCATATTGCCGTGGAGGAGACCACGACTTCCATGTCGGTGGACGCTGCAAAGAAAGCATTGGCCGATGCAGCGGTTGCGGCAGAGGAGATCGATCTGATCATCGCTGCGACGGTTTCTTCCGACTACATCTTCCCGACGCTTGCCTGTGAGATACAGGCGGCAATCGGTGCGGTAAATGCTACAGCGTTTGACATTGGCGCTGGCTGCTCCGGATTTTTGTTTGCACTTGCGACCGCGGATGCATATTTTGCAACCGGACGATGCAGGAAAGCTTTGATCCTGGGAGCAGAAACGCTTTCCAAGATGATGGACTGGAGCGACCGCAGCACCTGTGTTTTGTTCGGTGACGGAGCAGGAGCAGCAGTGTTGAGCGCAGAGGGTGGTCAGCTGCTTTCCATGGTACAGGGATCGGACGGATCCAGTGGTATGGCATTAAAATGCGAGAATCGCCCGGTGCGTAATCTGTATCGTCAGGGAGCACTCGCGCACTATGCTTTTACCGAGATGAATGGATCGGAAGTATATAAATTTGCGGTACGTACTGTGCCGAAAGCAATCAGTGAAGCTTTAAACAAGGCGAATGTCAGTGAGGATGAGGTATCAATTTATCTGCTCCATCAGGCAAATCTCCGCATCATTGAGTCAGTAGCGAAGCGTCTGCACCAGCCGATGGAGAAATTCCCGACAAACCTTGAAGAGTGTGGCAATGTATCTGCCGCAAGTGTACCGATTCTGCTTGATAAAGTCAGAAAAGATGGTATGATAGGCAAAGGAGATAAAATTGTTTTGGCTGGATTTGGTGCAGGACTGACCTGGGGCGCATGTGTGATCGAGTGGTAGTCTGCCGCCAATGCAGAACCGGATTGCAAAAGGAGATTGCGGATGACGCTCGAAGAGACCTTAAATGAACTTCTCGTTAAGCTGTTCAAGGATATATTGGAGATTGAGGCCAAAAGTCTGATCACGGAAGAATTCAAAGATATTACATACAATGATATGCACATCATCGAGGCAGTCGGTATTGATGAGCCGCGTAATATGAAGACGGTTGCGAAGCTGATGTCGGTTACGACCGGAACGCTGACCAAGGCGATGGATGCACTCTGTGAGAAGGGGTATGTTGTGCGTGAGCGCAGCACGAAGGATAAGCGTGTCATCAAGCTGCGCCTGACGGACAAAGGCAAGAGTGCGTATTATCACCACGAGCAGTTCCACAGGCAGATGATCAAGAATATTGCATCCGAGATGTCGGAGCAGGAGACCGAAGTGCTGATCTATGCTTTGGCAAAGATGGTGGATTACTTCCATCTCAATTACTACGATACGAAGGAGGAGTCCCAGTACGTAGACTGGTCGAAGATCAAGCAGACCGAGGAGAAGGAATAATTTTCCACTTTGATTTAAAAAACAGAAAAAATATAGAAAAATAGGGCGGTTCAAAATGCAAGTTTTGAACCGCTTTGTTGCATTTTGTGCGCTTTAAACATGTAAAGTGATAGAAATTTAAAATATTAAAGAATTTTCTGTTGCTATTTCTTGCAATTTCGATTAGAATAAGGGTGTTGATGTATACTAATTTAATAGGATATGACGGAAGGAGAGTTGAAACACGCTTTTTCCGTTAAATAATATGATAAGGAGATTCAAAAATGGGTTATGTTGATGAAGTACTCGAAGTAGTACAGAAGAAAAACGCAGATCAGCCTGAGTTCTTACAGGCAGTAACAGAGGTTCTTGAGTCCTTAAGACCAGTGATCGATGCAAACGAGGAATTATACAGAAAGAACGCAATCCTTGAGAGAATCACTGAGCCGGATCGTCAGATCATGTTCCGTGTACCATGGGTAGACGACAACGGACAGGTTCAGGTAAACAGAGGTTTCCGTGTACAGTTCAATAATGCAATTGGACCATACAAGGGAGGTTTAAGACTTCATCCTTCTGTTAACTTAGGTATTATTAAGTTCTTAGGTTTCGAGCAGATCTTCAAGAACTCTCTTACAACACTTCCAATCGGTGGTGGTAAAGGTGGTTCTGACTTCGATCCTAAGGGTAAATCTGACAGAGAGATTATGGCATTCTGCCAGAGCTTCATGACAGAGCTTTCTAAATATATCGGAGCAGACGTAGACGTACCAGCCGGAGATATCGGAACAGGTGCAAGAGAGATCGGTTTCATGTTCGGACAGTACAAGAGAATCCGTGGATCTTTCGAAGGTGTACTTACAGGTAAGGGTCTTTCATACGGCGGATCACTTGCTCGTACACAGGCTACAGGATACGGTCTGTTATACTTAACAAGCGCTTTATTAAAGGATAACGGAATTGACATCGCTGGCAAGACCGCTGCAGTATCCGGATCAGGAAACGTAGCAATCTACGCAATTGAGAAGGCACAGCAGCTCGGTGTTAAGGTTGTTACATGTTCTGATTCTACAGGATGGATCTATGATCCAGAAGGAATCGATGTTGCACTTCTTAAGGAAGTTAAGGAAGTTAAGCGTGCACGTCTTACTGAGTACGCAGCTGCTAAGCCATCTGCAGAGTATCATGCTAAGCAGAACGGTGAGCACGGTGTATGGCAGTACAAGGTAGATCTTGCTCTTCCATGTGCAACTCAGAACGAGTTAGACCTTGAGGATGCTAAGATGCTCGTAGCAAACGGTGTTACATCCGTAACAGAGGGTGCTAATATGCCTACAACTCTTGAGGCTACAAAGTACTTCCAGGAGAACGGTGTTCTCTTCGTAGGTGGTAAGGCTGCCAATGCCGGTGGTGTTGCTACATCTGCACTTGAGATGAGCCAGAACTCTGAGAGACTTCACTGGACATTCGAGGAAGTTGACGGAAAGCTCAAGGGAATCATGGAGACAATCTATGCAAACATCAGCGATGCTGCTAAGAGATACGATGCAACAGTTGGTGGAAAGACAGACTATGTAGCTGGTGCTAATATTGCCGGATTTGAGAAGGTAGTAGATGCTATGCTTGCTCAGGGTGTTTGCTAATCGCTAAAAACAGAATATAAAAATGAACGAACCCCTCCGAGGATTTAACGATTTCGGAGGGGTTCTTTGTTTTTATTGAAATATAATGATCAATGACCATTTTTAGTGGAAGAATCATTTTCAAGTTCATCCAATACATATTCGCACGCTTGTAAGACAAATCCTGTGAAAGATACATCATTTTCACGCATAACAGTATCAATTCGTGCGAGCATATCTACAGGAAATCGGATAGTTTTATTTTTGGCATTAAATTCATAGGTAAATGGATAGGATCGATTGGTAAATAAGCTGTAGAGGACCTAATCCTCTGACATTGTTCCGTCCATGATTGCTTTCTGCACCCAAAGCTGCAGAGAGTCGATTGCCTGCGAAATTTGACCAAGTTGTGCCTGGATCTTGTGGAAGTCATTAAGCTCATCGGCAGAGATCTGTCCATCGACGGTAATTTCAATCAGGCGATCCTTGTCGCGGTTTAAGGTATTTAAGGATGCCAGCATTTCGAGTGTAATCTGGGAGAGATCTTTCATCTGCACTTCCGGCACACATTCCTGTCCAATCGGGCATTCGTGCGAACAATAATAGTTGCAGAGTGAAGGATTCTTATAGCAGTCAGCCATCGCAAGGATTTCATCCGGGTGTGGAAGCGACTTTTCGCTCTCGATTTTTTCGATGCGGTCGGCCGAGAGAAATTCGAGCTTTTCCGCGGCAGCTTCGCGCGTCAATCCAAGGGATTCCCGGCTCGTCTGATAAACATTTTTATTTTCTTTGGTGGATTTTCTTCCCATCATAAACTCCTTCGTGTAAAATATAATTCGCAGCAAGAAGCGGATTAGAGGTTCTTAATCCGCAAATGTTAAGATGTTTTCTCGCATAAAATGATTATAAACTATATCCATAGCAGGAACAATTACATTCTGCAAAATCAATTGGATATACAAGAGAGGGAGAAAACATGATGATTTGTTTATTATTAATTTTAGCTGTGTTAACAATGTTATTGGGAATCGGATTTAAACTGACGGGGGCACTGCTTGCCGCACTATTCTGGCTTTGCATTAAGCTTCCAATCGCTTGTCTGGTACTGGCGCTGGCAATCATATTTTGTTGCACGATCATTTTGATTCCGGTAGGAATTGCGCTTTTTAAGTTTGGTGTGACGCTGCTTCTGCCATAAGATTAAGTTTTGATTGCTTTTTCCGATATACATAATAGAAATGGATAAAGAAAGCGGATGGAAAAAGATGCAGATTACAACATTATGCTATATTGAACAGGATGGAAAATATCTGATGCTTCACAGAACGAAAAAGAAGCACGATATCAATGAGAATAAGTGGATCGGTGTGGGCGGACACGCAGAAGGGACGGAAGGACCGGAAGAATGTCTGCTCCGCGAGGTAAAGGAGGAAACCGGGCTGACGCTGACGTCATACCGGTTTCGTGCGTTGATCACATTTGTCAGCGATCAGCAAGAGCCGGAGATGATGTGCCTGTTTACGGCAGACGGTTTTACCGGCGAATTGATTCCTTGCAACGAGGGTGATCTTGTGTGGGTGCCGAAGGAAGAGGTGCCGAAGCTTCCAACGTGGGAGGGCGATGCAATCTTCTTAAAACTTCTGTTGGAAGATGAAGAACGCTTTTTTACACTTAGACTCGTGTACGAAGGGGACAGGCTTGTAGAGAAAAGTGTGAATTTTTATTAATACCGTTTACCAATAGGAAAAGTCTTAAAAGAGAGGCGATAGTTTGTTAAGACAACGAATATATGAAATTATAGAAGTTAGTGAAGATAATGACAAATTAAGCAGTATATATGATATTATTATGATGATAAGCATTATCATTAGTATTATTCCATTATGTACTCATGAAAATTATTTTGTGTTTGGGATTATTGATAAGGTCACCGTAATCATTTTCATTGGGGATTATATATTAAGAATACTTACTGCTGACAAGAAGTTAAGACGTGGCGCCTTATCATTTTTTCTGTATCCCTTTACGCCAATGGCATTAGTCGATTTGCTATCGATCTTACCTTCTCTTACCGTTTTGGCAAAAGGGTATCGGCTGTTAAAAATATTCAGATTGTTAAGAACATTTAAAGTGTTTCGAGTGTTTAAGGCTTTTCGATACTCAAAAAACATAAATATGGTGATCAATGTATTCCGAAAGCAAAAAGATAGTTTGATGGTAGTTGGAGGTTTTGCGATTGGGTACATATTGATATCGGCGTTGGTTATTTTTAATGCAGAACCGGAAACATTTGAGACAATGTATGATGCAATTTATTGGGCAACAATTAGTCTTACAACTGTTGGTTATGGTGATGTGTATGCAACTACAACCATAGGAAAATTTATAACGATGATTTCAGCTGTATTAGGTATTGCGATAGTCGCGTTGCCAGCGGGAATTATTATTGCAGGTTATCAGGATGAATTGGAAGAAATAAAGACGCAAAAGGAGAAATAAGATGGCAGGATATCTGATTAAGGATACGACGCGCGCGGAGCGTGAGCAGATTGTGGCAGAGTCACTTGGCAACATTGAGGCAACCTGTGATGGCTGTATGTCAGGACTTGCGGAGATGTATCAGGATTACATTGAAGGTAAGAAAGAACTTCGTGAGATCAATATGGAATTTAATGCACGTTATGTGAAGGGCGAGGATATGCCGGGGCGCAGCCGCTGTCCGATGTAAATACGAGGATAAAAATATGTGGAAAATCAAACAGATTTTTGATGGGGATTACGGGTGCGAGGAACTTGCGCCGGGCGAAAGTCCGCACGTGTCCGTAACGCTTGTGAATGAAACTGGCGAGGAGCGGTATGTGTCGGTCGAAGATGCGTGGCTTGTGGAGCGCGGCCTGGATGAGGGAAGCCAGTGGCCGCAGGACGCGCCCGTGAACTAGAAATTCAAACATATTTGCGCAAGATAGAGCCGACAGGCGGAGCGAGATGATAGACAAAGGAGCGAACAAAATGGAACACATTACAAGAGAAGCTGCTTACCATGACACTTGCAGCAATGGCAGCGACCGAAGATACAATTAACGAGGAGATGGCTGCGGAACAGGCGTAAGGAGAAAAGAATGGAAACATGGTATTATGAGGTTGTCAGCATTGATGGCGATTATGCGAACCTGAAGCGAACGGACATTGAGACAGATGATTTGAAACTGGTTGCGCGCGCGTTGCTTCCACCAGAGATTATGGAGGGAAGCAGGCTGAGATATGAATTGATGCAGTACCGGATGGAAGGATAAGGATGAGAGTTTCTGAGTTAATTATGTATATATTGGCGGTACTATCCGCTGGATATGGAATTTTTGTGAGGGCAGCCGGATCCGGAACCTCTTTCTTTCTCGTGTGGTTTGCGTTGGCGGTTGTGTTAATTTTATTTGGAATATCGCTGCACATCCGCTTATGGAAGAAGGTTCCAGTCTGGGGCAGAAGAATCCTTATGGGTATCGTGGTGCTTGGACTTGCAGCCTTTGTTATTGTGGAGGGCTGTGTGATCAGCCACATGGAGGATCGCGGAGAAGATGGACTGGACTACATTATCGTTCTTGGTGCGCAGGTGTACAAGGACGGACCGAGTCCGGTGTTACAGTATCGTCTGGATCGCGCGATTGAATATCTGGAGGAAAATCCGGATACTTATTGTATCCTCTCTGGAGGAGAGGGCGCGAATGAACCATTCCCGGAAGCACAGGGGATGGCGGATTATATGATCCGGCAGGGAATATCGGAAATCCGTCTTGTACAGGAAACGGAGTCTATGACAACGGAAGAGAATATCAGAAATAGCATGAAGTATGTGCGTGAAGGGGCTTCCGTCGGAATCGTGACCAATGATTTTCATATGTTTCGTGCACTCCAGATTGCGCATAAACAGGGAGTAAATGATGCGTGTGGTATTTCCGCAGGATCGATGAAGCTTTATCTTGCCAATAATATGCTGCGCGAATTTTTTGCAGAGATTAAATTTATATTGTTATCGTTATAAATAAAATGGCACAAATAAATCCGGATCATTGGTTTGATCCGGATTTGTAGTACAAAATAGATTGAAAGTTAGGAGAAATGCAGCAATGCAGACAAAAATTCGAAAACACATTGTATTTTATGGACGCGTACAGGGCGTTGGTTTCCGTTATTACGCCGTCAATAAAGCCAATCAGCTTGGACTGACCGGATGGGTGAAAAATCTCCCTGACGGAACCGTCGAGATGGAAGTGCAGGGAGAGGAACCACTTATCGATCAGCTGATCATTTTTCTGCAGAACCGCACTTACATCTGGATTGAAAAGCTGGATGCAAGGTCGATTCCGTTGCTGGATGATTCTTCATTTCAGGAACGATATTGATCCAATTGCGACAGAATTCCGAAAATTCGTTTTATCCAAGAATTTTCTTAAGATCCTTCTCCGGTGTGCTGATTGGAGAAATATTATAGTTATCCACAAGATACTGCAGCACATTCGGAGAAATGAACGCTGGCAGTGTTGGACCGAGGTAGATATTCTTGATGCCAAGGTGCAGCAGTGTCAGAAGAATACATACCGCTTTCTGCTCGTACCAGGATAGAATCATAGAGAGCGGAAGTTCATTCACATCACACCCGAATGCTTCAGCAAGTGCTACCGCAACTTTGATTGCGGAAAAAGCGTCATTGCATTGTCCCATATCCATCATTCTTGGCAGTCCGCCAATCTCTCCAAGATCCAGATCATTGAAACGATATTTTCCGCAGGCAAGTGTAAGAATCACGGAATCCTTTGGTGTCTGCTTGACAAACTCGGTGTAATAATTTCTTCCCGGGCGTGCACCATCGCATCCGCCGACAAGGAAGAAATGACGGATGGCACCGGATTTTACCGCATCGATCACCTGATCGGCGACACCGAGCACAGTGCCGTGACCGAAGCCGGTTGTCACGAAGGATCCGCCGTTGATGCCGGTGCGGTGCTGATCTTCTTCATATCCACCGAGACTTAGTGCTTTTTCAATCACAGGTGTGAAATCCTTCTCTTCATCGATGTGGATAACATTCGGAAAAGAGACCACTTCTGTGGTAAACACGCGGTCTGCGTAGCCCGGTTTCACTGGCATCAGACAATTGGTGGTAAAGAGAAATGCTCCCGGAACTCCGTCAAATTCTTTCTGCTGATTCTGCCACGCGGTACCGAAATTTCCCTTGAGATGTGCGTATTTTTTCAGCTCAGGATAAGCGTGAGCCGGAAGCATCTCTCCGTGGGTGTAGATATTGATGCCTTTTCCTTCGGTCTGCTTCAGAAGAAGCTCAAGGTCCTTGAAGTCATGACCGCTGACAACGATGAAAGGCCCCTTCTCGATCGTAAGAGACACGCGAGTTGGAACCGGAGTGCCATATGCGGTCGTATTGGCAGTGTCGAGAAGTTCCATGCAACGGAAGTTGACTTCGCCGACTTCAAGCACGATTGGAAGAAGTTCATCCATCCCATAATCGTAGCTGATCACAGATAAGGCCTTATAGAAAAAGGCATTCACGGTCTCATCACGGTAACCAAGCATTAACGCGTGGTAAGCGTATGCAGACATACCGCGGATTCCGAAGAGAATGAGCGACTTTAAGGAGCGGATGTCTTCGTCGGCTTCCCAGATCTGTTTCATGTCATAGTCATTTGTGTTGCCGCAAGGGGAGGCACAGGCAGCGCATCCCGGAACAATGCGGGATTTCTCTTCGTGGATGCGGTCAATCATCACACGCAGTGTTTCATCGTTGAAATTGACGTTGGTAATCGTTGAAAACAATCCCTCGATGATGATGCGGTCGGTTGCATCTGTTTTGGGATTGTTCTCACATGCCCGGGCGAGTCCGATGAGCGCACCGGTCAGTTCATCCTGTAATCCTGCGGTCGCAGCGGTTTTTCCACATACTCCTGCATTTCCCATGCAGCCACTGCAGCCGGCGGTCTGTTCACATTGAAAGCAAAACATTTTATGATCCATTGATAAAATCTCCTTTATGATAATTATTTTTCTTGCATGTTTGCGAGCTTATTATAGCGGATGGCAAATCCGGATTCGGTTGTTATAACCACACAAAAATACTTTCTATTATTTGCCGGAATTGTTACACTTTAACAGTTTTGTAACTTACACTTAAGCGCTGTGGTTGTTACAATGAAGGTATCAAACAAAAGGAAAAGGAGAGATTTTATTATGGCAAACAGAATTATGTTAAATGAAACATCTTATCATGGTGCAGGGGCTATCCAGGAGATCGCAACAGAGGCGAAGGCACGTGCTTTCAAGAAGGCATTTGTCTGCTCTGACCCGGATCTGATCAAATTCGGAGTAACCAAGAAGGTAACCGATATCCTTGACGAGAACGGACTTGCATATGAGATTTATTCTGATATTAAAGCAAACCCAACCATTCAGAATGTACAGCATGGTGTGCAGGCATTCAAGGATGCCGGCGCTGATTACATTATCGCAATCGGTGGTGGATCTTCTATGGATACTTCCAAGGCAATCGGTATCATTATCGCAAACCCTGAGTTCGAGGATGTAAGAAGTCTTGAGGGTGTTGCTCCAACCAAGAAGCCTTGCGTTCCGATCATCGCAGTACCTACCACTGCAGGAACCGCTGCTGAGGTAACCATCAACTACGTTATCACAGATGTTGAGAAAAAGAGAAAATTCGTATGCGTTGACCCACATGATATGCCGGTAATCGCTGTTGTTGATCCGGATATGATGTCTTCCATGCCGAAGGGGCTGACTGCTTCCACAGGTATGGATGCCTTGACACATGCAATCGAGGGATACACAACAAAGGCTGCATGGGAGATGACTGATATGTTCCATCTGAAAGCAATTGAGATCATTTCAAAGTCTCTCAGAAGTGCAGTTGCAAATGAGAAGGAAGGACGCGAGGGCATGGCTTTGGGTCAGTATATCGCAGGAATGGGCTTCTCTAATGTCGGACTTGGAATCGCTCATTCTATGGCACATACACTCGGTGCTGTCTATGACACACCACATGGTGTTGCATGTGCAATGATGCTTCCAATCGTTATGGAGTACAACGCTGACAGCACAGGAGAGAAGTATCGTGAGATCGCTCGTGCGATGGGCGTAAAAGGCGTTGATGATATGTCTGTTGAAGAGTATCGTAAGGCTGCAATTGATGCGGTTCAGAAGCTTTCTATCGATGTTGGAATTCCAACAAAGCTTGAGGCACTTAAGGAAGAGGACCTTGATTTCTTAGCAGAGTCTGCTCATGCAGATGCCTGTGCACCTGGTAACCCGAAGGATGCAAGCGTAGAAGATCTCAAGAACTTGTTCCGCAAACTTATGTAAATTTCGGGTTTACCGCATTCGGATTTGATTTCTAAAACGGACGATACCGGATATAAGATATTCTACGAAAATTAGCAGTGGTTTGTTTA
>UQRC01000011.1 GCA_900543445.1 uncultured Lachnobacterium sp.
TATCTGTTCTGGTTTATTGCGGTAGCACTTCTGATCTCGATTTTTGCGGCAAGTATCGGAATTATGTGTTCTTCGATCTGTCGCAAAAGCATTACGGCGGTCATTATGTCATACGGAATTTATCTCTTTTTCTTTATTGTGACGGCACTGCCGGTGTATATGGTGCAACTTATGACGGATTATGTAAGTGACGGAACGAGTGTGATCGGATGCTTTCTGTTGAACCCGATTGCCTACCTGATGGAGTTTATCACGCAAAGCATGACACAGAATTCGGCGATCCGTGATATGATCGGACAGACGAAGTCACCGATCCTCAATTGGATCTCATCCGGTTACTGGTGGCTGATCATTTCAACCATCGCGTTTCTTCTGGTATCGGCACTGTTTCTTGCGATTGCGAAGAAGCGGATTTCTCCGGTGTCAAGACGAAAGGCACGTAAGCTCGCAAAGAAAATGGGTACAGGAAATACGGAGCATTAATCAATGGATGAACGGAAGGAACTCCTGCAGGCAATCCGCCGGAGCAGACGAAAACTGAATATTGCAAAACTCATAGATACGTGTGTGTTCTGTCTTGCATATGCGGGTGTGGCTGCGATCGTGCTGGAAGCAGTCTCACTATGGATCCCTTTCTATTATGTGCATCTGTGCGTCGGAATTGTGATTGGAATTGCTCTTATCGTGGGTATTATCTATGCGGTGATCAAGCGCACCAGTATGCGGGAGGCAGCGCAGCAGATCGACACGTTCGGACTGAAAGAACGCGTGCAGACTGCTTATGAGCAGATGGCGGATGAAAGTCCGCTTGCGGGTATGCAAAGACATGATGCAGCGGAGCAACTGCAAAAGAAACTGGATGCAAAACAGATTCGGATCCGGCTGCTTCCTTCGCGAAGACATCTGGCAGCTGCTTTTCTTTCCCTTGCGGTGGCAGCGGCGCTGGCTTTTGTTCCGTCGCAGGCGAGAGAACTTGCAAACACCAGACATGCGATCCATCAGGAAGCGAAGGAGAAGCAGAAAGAATTATCGGAGCTTGCAGATGCAATCGAGAAGATGGATACAAGTGAACTCACGGATGAGCAGAAAGCGCGTCTTGCCAAACTGAAAGAGGCATTGGATCGTTCCATGCAGGAATTAGCGCGTGCCGACAGTAAAGAGGCGCTTGATGCAGCACAGAGTAAGCTTGGATTCAAATACGAACAGACGAGTCAGAGTCTGATGGAACTTGCCGATGCGCTGAGTAAGGATGGAAAAGCAGCGTTGGAACAGATTGCGGAGATGGCGCGTGCGGCGGCAGAAGCGAACGGTCAATCGTCTGCACAAGGCAATTCCCAGTCTGGAACCCAGAGTGCGTCGAACGGATCTGCAAGCGGTACACCGGGAACCAGCAATGGCAACACCGGGAATACAAGCGACGGATCCGGTGAAAATGGGCAGAATTCCGGAAACGGCTCGAATGGAAACGGTTCAAATGGGAATGGTTCAAACGGGAATAATTCAGATGGAAACAATTCCGGAAGCGGTGATGGATCCGGTAATGGTTCCGGAACTGGAAATGGATCGGGATCCGGTAACGGAAATGGATCCGGAAGCGGACGGGGAACCGGTTCCGGAGGAGGCAGGCATGATTATGTCAGTGTGCCGAATGCGACCGGAAACGATGATAATCTGACCGGAAACAAAACCGGAAATGAAAATGGTGATTCCTACCGTGCACAGAATGGAATGGTATGGGAAGGAGACCATGTGAGTCTGGATTCTGTGATCAGTGATTATACGAAGGATGCATATGAGGGACTTTCCACCGGAAAATACCCGAGCGGAATGGAAGATGTGATCAAAGATTATTTTAAGAATCTGAGTGAATAAAGGAGAGATTATGACAGAATTTGAAAGTTGCCAGAAGAAAATCATGCAGTGCGAGCAGGAGATCAGTAAAGGAATCATCGGACAGAAGGATGTGATCCGTCAGGTCATGCTTGCGATGCTTGCAGGCGGCAATGTGCTGCTAGAAGGTATGCCGGGACTTGGAAAGACAATGCTTGTGCGCACAATCAGTGAAGTGCTTGCGTTAACCTTTAAGCGTATCCAGTTTACGCCGGATCTGATGCCGAGCGATGTGACCGGAACGAATATTATGGTAAAGGAAGACGCACGAAGCAGTTTCCGCTTTGAACAGGGACCGATTTTTGCAAATCTGGTGCTGGCGGATGAGATTAACCGTGCGACGCCAAAGACGCAGTCTGCCTTGCTTGAGGCGATGCAGGAGCATACCGTTACAGTTGGAAACGAAAGTCACAGATTACAGGAGCCGTTCCTTGTTCTTGCGACGCAGAATCCGATCGAGCAGGAGGGAACCTATCCGCTCCCGGAGGCACAGTTGGATCGTTTCCTGTTCAAGGTTCTGGTGTCTTTTCCGGATAAGGAGGAACTTCGCGGTATCGTTCAGCTGACGGAGGGGGCAGACAAGCCGGAGATTCATTCTATCATGACAGGAGAGGAACTTCTTGCGGCAAGAACAATGGTCTCGCAGATCCCGATCGCGGATGCGGTCATGGATTATATCCTTGATCTTGTGATGGCAACGCATCAAAAAAATCCGTATATCAGAGAGGGCGCAAGTCCGCGTGCGGCGCAGGCAATTATTCGTACGGCGCGTGCCCGTGCATTTATGGAGGGCAGATTCAATGTGGCGTTTGAGGATGTTAAGAGTGTGGCTTATCCGGTACTGCGTCACCGCATTCTGCTCAGTTTTGATGCAATCTCGGAGGGCGTGACGGAAGATACGATCATTGCACAGTTGTTGCAGGCAAATGAGGGATAGTGCCAGTGAGAAAATTTGAGAAAACTACAGACTGGATATCCGGAGAATAGATATGTTTGATTCTGAATTTTACAATACTTTGTCGCAGCTTTCGCTTGCGATGACACACAAAAGCAGTATGAATATGTCCGGAAACCGCAAGTCGGTGCAAAAGGGTGTCTCGGCGGAATTCTCGGATTTCCGCGAGTACATGCCGGGGGATGATCTGCGAAGACTCGACTGGAATGTGTATGCGAGACTGGACCGCATGTATATCAGAGAGTATATGGAGGAGAAGGAAGCAGTCATTACGATACTTCTTGATACGAGTGCCTCGATGGATTACGGAAGCAATAAGAAGTCGGAACTTGCCACGATGCTTGCGGCGGTTGTGGCTTATATTGCTTTGTCCAATATGGACCGGGTGGTGCTTATTGATACAGCAGATATGATGAGACCACTGTCTCTTGGCGGGGGAAAGAAAAGTTTTCCGCGCGTGATCCACTGGCTGGAAAATCGTAGATTTGCGGGAGAAAGTCATCTTCTTGAAGATGTTCGTAAGATACCGCTACACGGATCCGGAGTGACGGTTGTGATCAGTGATTTCTTACAGGAGAGTCTTCTCGAGGAGGAGAATCCTTCATATGAGAAAATGCTGCAGTATTTAAGATACCGAAAGCAGCGTCCGGTAATGCTACAGACGCTTGCCGGGGAGGAACTTCATATCGATATGGAGGGAACGAGAAATCTGATCGATATGGAGACGAACGGAAAGCTTCGTGTCACGATGGATGCGCAGGCCATTGAGGCTTATGAGCAGGAGCTTACGCTTCTTACGGATCGCCTGAAGAAGGGATGTGCTGCCTGTGGCGGTGCGTACGTGCTCTGTGATACGACGCGGGAACCTAAGAGGCTGATCTATGAAGATTTGAGGGTATTATATGACATTTGAGAGTTTATGGCCGCTTGCTTTTCTGCTTGCGATACCGATCATTATAATATTTTATCTGCTTGTTCCTAAAGGGAAGGATACGAAGGTTTCTTCGAATCTGCTTTGGAATAAGCTTTTTGTGAACCGGCAGTCGAAGACGTTTTTAGAAAAATTCCTGCACAATATCCTTATGTATATGCAGATCGTGATCGCGCTGCTGCTTGTTTTGGCGCTTATGACGCCGTATATCAACCGTAAAGGAAGTACAAATTCGAATGTGATCCTTGTGCTTGATACAAGCGGAAGTATGCAGATTGTGGATGGAAGCGGGAAATCAAGGCTGGAGCTGGCAAAGAAAGCAATCGAGCAGGAGATTGCGGATTCGCAGGGGAGCACATTTTCCCTTATAACCACGCATGCGGATGAGACAGAACTTCTTGCGGTGTCTGTGACGGATGAAAGGCAATTGACGCAGGCACTTGATAAAGTGAACTGCAGCGATTCGGATGGCAGTCTTTCGGAGACGGAGGATACGATCGATTCGCTTTGTGCGCAGCAGGAGGATGGCAAAAAGACATCTGTGCTTGTGTACACGGACGGAATCGGTGCGGCGGACACAAAGAATCTGGAGGATCGCTTTCATGCAAGCATCTATGTGATGGGTGAGGCAGCGGATAATGTTGCAAACGATTTCCTTAGCTGTGTCAGGGATGAAAATGGTTATCAGGCAGCGGCAGGACTGACCAACTACAGTGCGAAAGCTGCGACGCTTGAGATCGCATTATATGAGGATAACAAGACGCTTGATGTGCGCAGTGTGACGATTCCTGCGAAGGAGAGCTATACAGCATTATTTGAAGATATTGCATGGAATGGAAAGCCTCTGCGAAGCGAGATCTCTTCAATCCGGTTTGAGGGAAGCGAGGCAGGAGATGCCTTATCTGCGGACAATACAACCTACGCGATCCAAAGCGAGGCAGCGCAGTATGATGCAGTATTGATCGGCAAAGGCAATACTTATATTCAGAAGGCTTACGAGGCAATCAGCGGAGAGAGTCTGGTTCTTGCGGGAAGTGAGAGTGCACTTGAAGTGGATGATACACGTGCACGCATTTATGATGCCGGGACTGCGGATGCGCAAAAGGATTCATTGAACCGGATGCTTTTTGCGGATGCAACCGATGCAGATGATAAGGAAGAACATGTTGCGTTAACCGTTTCCGATACGGAGATCACATCGGGAATCAAAGATTTTGGTATCGGTGTAAATACCACGTATACGTATGATCTGCCGGATTGGGCAACCGGTTTTCTGTGGGCGGGAAAGAAGTGTGCAGGCTACTACGGCGAGCATGACGGTGTAAGAGTCGTTGTGGTCGGCTTTGATATCCGCGAATCGGATTTCCCGCTGCAGGCAGAGTTCCCGGTCTTTATGGCGAATGCGCTTGGCTTCCTAAACGACAGTTCCCTGCTTGCGCAGAATGTGTATGTAGCGGGAGAAAAAATCGTTTATCATCCGCAGACGGATGTGGATGTCAATACACTTACTGCTTCCACCGACAAGGCGGGTCTGTATGAAGTAAGTGCCGGGGATAAGACAGAAGGTTATGTGGTGCGTTTTGCCACTTCCACGCAGTCGGATGCTTCGGTTACCGCGGAATCGACCGGAGACGGTGTGACAACGCAGGCGGGAATGACAAGAAAATCCGTGCGCAGTCTTGTGATCGTCTTGATTCTTCTTCTGTTGATCCTGGAGTGGATCATTTATGTGAAGCAGATGCGTTACCGGGGAAAGTTTTATCTTGGTGTGCGCATCGTGGGGCTGCTTCTTCTGGTGCTCGCAGCAGTGGGACTTACGATTCCGAAGAGGGCAGATGTCAATACGACGGTTTTTCTGGTGGATGCATCGACAAGTAATGACGCCAATCTGTCGGAGATCGATTCGTATATCGGGGATGCCGTCTCTGCGATGCCGAAGGGAAATCAGTACGGCATTGTGACATTCGGCAAGAAGCCGATGGTCGAGCAGCTGGTGTCAAAGGAGAAGCAGTACGCGGGGATCCTGTCGGTTCCGGACAAGACGGCAACCAACATTGAAGAGGCACTCTCAAGAGGTCTCTCTATGATTCCGGATGGCAGCGCGGGAAGAATCGTGATCCTCACGGATGGCAGACAGACACGCGGCAATATAGATAATACGGCTTCAGCGGTGATTTCACGCGGTGTGGAGTTGCTTTCTGTTGTCTATGACACCGCGCAGGGAAGCGATGCTTATATTGACAATGTCGATATGCCAAGTTACTTATATGCCGGGGATGCGTATTCCATGACGGTCACGGTAATGAGTAATTATGAGACGGACGCGGATCTTGAGGTCTGGGCTGGAAATAAGAAGAAATCAGATACACAGGTTCATCTGAACACAGGAAGCAATTCTTTTGTTTTAAAGCAGAAGGTTTCGGGAGAGAGCATTGAGAGCTTTACGGTCAAGGTACGTGCCAAAGGCGATACCTGCGAGGAAAACAATGCATTCAATGCCTATGCGGTCATTGATGCGATGCCGAAGATTCTTGTGGTAAATGGCGTGAATGAGGACCCAACGAATTTTACGGCGCTTCTTGACAGTGCCGGATGCAATTATGAGGTTGTATCGGCTGGCAGTGCACCGACCACGCTGGAAGGGATGCTCAAATACAAGAGTATCATTCTGGAAAATGCGCATATCGATGATCTGCCGGATCCGTTTGTGAGCAATCTGGACACTTATGTCAAGGATTACGGATGCGGAGTGGTCGCAACCGGAGGAAGAGAGAGCTTCGGACTCGGTCTGTACCGGGATACGACACTTGAAACGATACTTCCGGTTGATATGATGCCGCGCAGCACCAATGAGGTTCCATCTCTTGCGATGGTCATGGTGATCGATCATTCGGGAAGTATGTCTTCGGTGGGAGATCCGGTCAGTGGGGCTACGAATCTGGATCTTGCGATCACGGCGGCTGACCGGGCGGTGGACGAACTGACTGAGAATGATTATGTCGGTGTTGTTACATTTGATGACCGTTATGACTGGCAGCTTCCAATCACAAAGGTGGAAGATAAAGACGAAATTCATAAGGCAATCGAGAGTGTGGAAGAGGGAGGCGGTACGACGATAAAGCCAGCGCTATTTGCTGCCTTAAATGAGATTGTTAAATGTGATGCCGATATCAAGCATGTCATTCTTCTGACGGACGGACAGGGAGAGGACAGAAATTACGGAAGTATCATACAAAGTTATGCGGATAGTGGAGTCACACTTTCTACGGTAGCGGTAGGTGCGGATTCCGATAAATCTCTGCTCCAGACGATCGCGAGAGGCTGCAGCGGACGTTACTATTATTGTGATAACGGAACGGATATGCCCAAGATTTTTGCACAGGAAGTTCTCTTAAGCGGCGAGACCTATATTCAGAACGGAAACTTCTCACTTGCAGTCAATTCGTCCAATCCGATTACCAGGGGACTGTTTGCGGATGGATGGCCGAAGATCAAGGGGTATATCAGTGCAACACCGAAGAATGCGGCGAATGTACTGCTGGCTTCGGATAAGGAGGATCCGATACTCTCTGTGATGCAATACGGACTGGGACATACCGTTGCGTGGAATACAGATGTGACAAATACATGGACGGCTGGATTTGCAAACGAGGAAGAATATGTACAGCTTTGGAAACGCATCATCGATTACAGCGCAGGCAATGCAGCACTTGGAGAGGATTCTCTTGATGTGGAGACGAGCGGCGAGACGACGACCATCCATTATAAGGCGAAAGATTATGAGGAGCGGACGACCGTTGAGGCCGTATACACAGATCCGGATGGCGAGACGCACACCGTTAAGCTTCCGGCACGGGCGCCGGGGGAGTATGAGGCGAAGATCGATACGGATATTCCGGGAATCTACAATCTGAGTGTGCGAAGAAGCGATGATGGAGAACTTAAGAACGCCATCACGACTGCAGCAGTTGCTCAGTATTCGGATGAGTACAAGTTTGCGGCAGACAATGAGAGGTTCTTAAGTTTTATGGAGCGTTATGGAAAAGTGATAAAGCCGTCTGATTCATTCTGGAAGAAGTTAAAGACGAATTCGCGCGCAGCGTATGATCTGTCCAAGTGGCTTTTGATCCTTGCAATCGCATGGTTCCTTCTTGATGTGGCTGTGCGCAGGTTTGCGTTCGTTCCACAGGACAGCCGGTTGTACCGGCAGGTAAAGAGTTACTTTACGAAGCGCAAGAAGAAGGCTATAATGACTGCTGACAGAAAGAATTCCATGCGGGATTCGGATGCCGGAAATGAGAAAAATGTTTCTTTGGAGGGACAGGATGAACCGATGTCTACACTGAGTGGAAGTTTGTCCGATGGAAAACCGGCGAAGGCAAAAAAGAAGAAAAAGAAGCAGGAGGAAGCGGCACTTGATACTTCCGCACTGCTTAAGAAAAAAGATCTGAGAGATCAGTAGGAGTAAAAATGCAGTCAGAAAAAGACTTAGAGCAGCAGTTGCTTCGCATAGACCATAAAAGTTATCCGGCCTACAAGGCGCTTCGCGGCGCATACCGCTTCGACGGATATGAATTCTATATCGATCATGTGCAGGGAGATCCGTTTGCAGCACCGTCACAGGTGCATGTGTTTGTAAACCGTAAGCAGGCAGGATTTCCGGAGACGTATCAAAAGGATGAGGTTACACGTACCGCACTTGCAGATTATCTGACACGTGTGTTTGCGCGTGAGGTTGATCGCTTCACATTTAAGGCAAAGGGATCCGGCAAAAGCGGGCTGATCTCTGTCACGCACTGTGGGCAGGAAGTATTAAACAGGACTGCATGTGAAGTTACGGATGCAGGAATTACCGCGCGTTTTGCGATTGGATTTCCGGCAAATGGAAGAACGATTAACGCGAGAGAACTTCACAAGATCCTTTTTGAATATTTACCGGAGTGTGTGAAGCGTGCGTTCTGTTATAAGAATCTGGAGGCGTCGAAGGTACAGGCGGCAGTTGAACTGGCTGAGGATCAGCAGGCTCTGCGGGAATGGATCCGTGCGCATCATATGGTGGCCTTTGTTGCGGATTCTGCTGTACTGCCGAGAGAGAGCGGTGTCTCCGCAAGACCGATGAAGGGTGGTGTGGCTTTCTGGTCGCCGGAATCACTCCGCGTGAAAGTGGTGCTCCCATACAGAGGAGAAATTACGGGGATGGGAATTCCGGAAGGAATTACACTGATCGTCGGTGGAGGCTATCACGGTAAGTCTACATTGCTTCAGGCTTTGCAGCTTGGTGTGTATAACCATATTGCGGGAGATGGACGCGAGTTTGTCATCACGGATGAGACGGCACTCAAGCTTCGTGCGGAGGATGGCAGATTTATCAAGGATGTTGATATCTCTATGTTCATTAATGACCTGCCGAATCACAAAGACACACACCGATTCTCTACGGAGGATGCCAGTGGTAGTACGTCACAGGCTGCCGGGATTGTGGAAGGTATGGAGAGCGGAAGCCGTGTCTTTCTGCTGGATGAGGATACGTCAGCAACCAACTTTATGGTACGTGATGCATTCATGCAGAAGGTGGTCAGTCCGGATAAGGAACCGATCACGCCTTTTCTCAGTCGGGCAAGAGATCTGTATGAGAAGGCAGATATCTCGACGATTCTTGTTGCAGGCAGTTCGGGAGCGTTCTTTCATATTGCGGATACTGTGATTCAGATGGACAGTTATGTGCCGATTGACATCACAAAGAAGGCAAAGGCTCTCTGTAAAGAGTATCCGGTGCAGCAGGAGGCTGCACATGCATTTGCGATGCCGCAGAGTGACCGGATTATGACAATTGATCAGAATGGGGCAACGAGACGCAGAGACTATCGCAGCGGCAGAGTGCGCACCGATGAGCCTGAGCGGCTGAAATTAAAATTCATGGGAAAAGAAGGATTTGCACTCGGCAGACAGAATGTGGATCTGCGTTATATCGAACAGATCGTGGATGCGGAGCAGACGGCAAGTCTTGGACTGCTATTAAAATACGTGGTTGAGCATGAGGTGGACGGGCAGAATAACATTACGGAGATTGTGCGGACACTGATGGAAAAAATCCACAGAAACGGATTGAATTTCACTTGTGGAAGAGAAGAAATTCCCGGCGGATATGCGATTCCGAGGGAGCAGGAAATCTATGCCTGTCTGAATCGTTACCGCCGCAATTAACCTGTGGAGGAAAGCATGTGATTCTGCGGTAAAGGATATGTAAAATGTGTGGATGAATGCTTGACGATGCCGCATGAACTTGCTATATTAAAAGTGACAATTTAAGTAGCCTGTGCCACTTATATGAGTGGCACAGGCTATTTTGGAATTAGTAATGTATATTTTTATTAAGGGATTGGAAAAAAGTGGTAGAAAAAGAACGTAAGGGACTTTTATATTATTATGAATGTGCAGCCTTGATCGCAATCGAGATTATGCTTGCTTTTTCCGCGTGGGGATACGTTAAGCTTGAGTATGTTTCGATTACGTTTGTTCCGGTGGTTGTTCTGGCAATGGCTTATCTGCTTGGCCCGTGGGAAGGACTGTGGGGTGGTGTGATTTTCGGCATTACCGGAATGTGGAAGGCATCGGTCGTGACGATGCAGGATGCTTATGCGAATATTCTATTTTCGCCGTTTCGAAGCGGTAAGTCGATGCAGAGTGTGCTTCTTTGCTTTGTTCCGCACATTGTGCTTGGTCTTCTGGCAGGTATTCTGTATGCGCAGGTGAAGAAGTCAAAGAAGTCGCAGCCGCTGTTGATTGCAATATCGACGATTGTTGTATTGATCCTTCATACGGTTCTTGTGTTTGCTTTAATGCAGGGGCTTTTCCCGGAAGCCGGGGCTGTGTGGTGGACACCACTGCTTCACTGGCACATTACAGGAATGGATATCGAGATTGTTTCTGCAGTTGCGGTGCTTCTTGCTCTTTATTTCCTTTGGCAGTCGGCCGGAGTTAAGGATAAGATTACGAAGATCCGTGAGGGTGTTCAGGCGAATAAGTATACGAAGGTGGTATATTGGCAGTGGAGTGCATTAATTGTAGTAGCTGCATGTGGACTGAGTGTGTGCTGGGACTTAAAGGATGGAATCAACGGAATCGTGCAAAGTTATGACATTATGCCGGGCGAGACTTCGACGGATGTGATGCACGCACTGCTGATCCAGTTTATGGTTGCGCAGCTTGCAATCTTTGTCCTGATCGGCATTATGCAGTCTTTGATCTACTATTATTATGCAAGTGCGGAAGTGCGTTCCCGTATGGATATGATGACGGGGGCTTTCAACCGTACGATGCTGATTTCAACGATCGAGCATGATCTGAAGTCTTTAAAGAGAGGACAGAAGGTTATGTTTATTATGATGGACGTGGATTATTTCAAGCAGATCAACGATACATATGGACATGACTTCGGAGATCATGTACTGATTTCGCTTGTGCGCATTCTGCAACGAAATTTCGCGGGAGATGCGATGGTAGGCAGAATGGGCGGTGACGAGTTTTCGGTTTACTGCAGACATGCAGAGATTGAACGGAGACTGCCGAATATTATGGAACAGGTGATGCGTGAGTTTGATCAGATTGTTGTTCCAGGAGACCGTATCCGTGTGCTGAATTTTTCGTATGGAGTCAGCTGGGGAGAACCGGGAATGCATTTTGAGGAACTCTATAAGAAGGCGGATAAGGATCTGTACGAACACAAACATATCAGACGCCAATACGTTGACAATTCCAAGGGGAATGTATAGAATAGTCCCTAGATTAGTGAATAGGAGAGTAGTATGAAGACATTGATTGACAGCATTTCTGCCGAGGTAACGAAGGCGTTTACCGACAATGGCTACGATGCGAAATACGGAAAAGTGACATTATCCAACCGCCCGGATTTGTGTGAGTACCAGTGTAACGGTGCGATGGCGGCTGCAAAGGAATATAAATGTGCACCATTTATGATCTCGGATAAGATTGCAGAAAGTCTTAAGGACAACGCGATGTTTGAGAGCGTGGAATCCGTTAAGCCTGGATTTATCAATTTGAAATTAAGTAAGGATTATCTTGCTTCTGTGGTTACTTCCATGAAGGAAGATGAGGGAAGATTCGGCTGCGACAAGGCCGAGAATCCGAAGACAATCATCGTGGACTATGGTGGAGCCAATGTTGCGAAACCTCTGCATGTCGGACATCTTCGTTCGGCGATCATCGGTGAGAGTGTAAAGCGTATCGGTAAATTCATGGGTCACAATGTGATCGGCGATGTGCACCTCGGTGACTGGGGTCTGCAGATGGGACTGATCATTGTGGAATTAAAGGAACGCAAGCCGGAACTCGTATATTTTGATGAGAATTATCAGGGTGAATATCCGAAGGAAGCTCCTTTTGATATCTCCGAACTTGAGGATATCTATCCGACTGCCAGCAAGAAGAGTAAGGAAGACGATGTCTTCCGTGAGGCTGCGATGGAAGCAACGAGTCAGCTTCAGGCGGGAAGACGTGGATATCGTGCGTTACTGGAACATATTTTGAATGTATCCGTAACGGATCTGAAGAAGAATTATGACAATTTAAATGTATCGTTCGAACTCTGGAAGGGAGAGTCCGATGCGCAGCCGTATATTCCGGATATGGTACAGATGATGAAGGACAAAGGTTTTGCTTATATGAGCGAGGGAGCCTTGGTTGTAGACGTCAAGGAAGATACGGATACGAAGGAGATTCCTCCATGTATTATCTTAAAGTCGGATGGAGCTTCTCTCTACAGTACGACAGATCTTGCAACGATTGTGATGCGTATGCAGGATTACAATCCGGACAGTATTATTTATCTGGCTGACCAGAGACAGAGTATGCATTTTATCCAGGTATTCCGTTGTGCAAGAAAGACCGGACTTGTCGGAGATGATGTACAGCTGACCCATATCGGATTCGGTACAATGAACGGTAAGGATGGAAAGCCTTTTAAGACCAGAGACGGTGGCGTTATGCGTCTGGAATATCTCCTCGATGAGATCAATGAGGAGATGCTCAAGAAGATTACGGAGAACCAGAAGGAGAAAGAGAATCTCGATATCAGTGACGAGGAAGCCCAAAAGACTGCCAGAATGGTAGCGCTTGCAGCTGTCAAGTATGGAGATCTCTCGAATCAGGCAAGCAAGGATTATATCTTCGATATTGAGCGTTTCACTTCTTTTGAAGGAAATACAGGACCATATATCCTCTATACGATCGTTCGTATTAAGTCGATCCTTGCAAAATATCAGGCAGATGGTAAGGCACTTCCAAACGGAGCAATCCTGCCTGCACATTCTGCGAGCGAGAAGAACCTGATGCTTGTGTTATCCCGTTTCAATGCGATGATGGAGAATGCGTATGAGGAGCTTGCTCCGCATAAGATCTGTGCATATATCTATGAACTTGCCAATGCATTCAATGGTTTCTATCATGAGAACAAGATTCTTGCGCAGGAAGATGAGCAGGTTAAGGATTCTTATATCAGCCTTCTTGTTCTGACCAAGAGTGTGCTTGAGACCTGTATCGATGTACTTGGATTCTCTGCACCGGACCGCATGTAAAAGATAGGCATACAATTACAGATTTACACATATATATGAGCCATAGGGACAATCCCCTATGGCTTTTTGTTTTACTTGGAGGTGATTATCATAATAAGCCAGGAGAGTGATATCATGTGCTATCTTCCGCGTGAATTCAGGGAACAGATCGATCCGGCAGTGATTGGCTGTGCGGAGGAAATCCGACTTCGCGTAGGACAACCGCTTGAACTGCTATTGGAGAATGCGACCGTAAAACAATACGAAAAAGTAACGCCACTGCAGATGAGAGAATGCATCAGTTATCTGACCGGATATTCTCCGTATATTTTGGAGGAGGAGATGCGGCAGGGATTCCTGACAATCGAGGGCGGACATCGCGTAGGAATCAGCGGGCATGCAAGCTATCACAGCGGAAAACAGGGAATAGTGACGGACTGCGTGAGTGCAATTGGTGCAATCAATATAAGGGTTGCGCATGAGAAAAAAGGATGTGCAGCCAATCTGATCCCATGGATGAGGAAGGGAGAAGGCTGGTATCATACCATTCTTTTTTCGGAACCGGGAGCAGGCAAGACAACGTGTCTGCGGGATTGCATCCGCATTCTTTCCAGTGGGGAAGGACTGCATCGGGGATATAAGGTTGGTGTTATCGATGAGCGGTCGGAGATCGCAGCCTGTCATATGGGAGTGCCCCAAAATGATCTTGGCCCAAGGTGTGATGTGCTTGATAATTGTCCGAAATGTGTCGGAATGCGCATGATGCTTCGCTCCATGTCGCCGGAGTTCCTTGCGGTGGATGAACTGGGGAGCAGAGAGGATTTTGACGTCATGCAGGAGGCTGCGCAAAGCGGTGTGTATGTGATTGGAACGATGCACGCGGGAAATATCCTAGAATTGCTTGCAAAGCTGCAAAGCAATCAAAACCGGTTGGAGGAAAGTCTTCTGCGGCTGATTGAAATTGAAAGGGATGAAGGGCAGCGGCACTATCATGTCTATGATGGAGGAGGGCAAAGTGTGTGGGAAAGCTAGTTGGAGGAGCCTGTGTCCTTATTGGCTTTGTAATCCTGCTTGCCTGCTGGATGGAGCGGATGAAGAGAAACATAAGAAATATGCTTGCAATCGTACGCTTTTTGCAAAGCTGGGCGTATGTGCTTGAAGTAAGGCAGATGCGGATAGCAGAATTTTTAGAGACATATCCGTACGATGTGCCAGAACTGGAACACGTGGCGGATGAGGTGCAGCATGACCTGCTTTTACATCTCTATCCTACGGGGCAGGAAGTGTGGCAGAAGGTACTCAAGCGGCAGAAACATACTCTTGGACTGCCGGAGGATGCGTTTCAGGTTCTGCTTCGGGCAGGCGAAGGTTTCTTTGGTAACAATCACAGACAGACACAGCAATGTATCACTTCTTGTATCAGGCAGATGGAGACAGTCATTGGAGAGGAACGAGAGCACTATCTGGAGAAACGCAAAGTATATATGCCGGTCGGAATGCTTACCGGAGTCATGGTCGTGATTCTGTTGCTTTAGACGGCGGAAAGGAATGAGATGGGGGTAACAATCATATTCAAAATCGCTGCAGTAGGAATCGTTGTAACCGTGCTGAGTCAGGTGCTGAAACACAGCGGCAGAGAGGAGCAGGCGTTCTTACTCAGCCTTGCGGGTCTGATCATTGTGCTGTTCTGGATCGTTCCTTATATCAGTGAGCTGTTTGAGACAATGGAAACGCTTTTTGTCATGTAGTTATGATGGTCAAAATCGGATTGATCGGGATAGCGGCGATTTTTCTGGCAGCACCGCTTCGGAAAGATAAAGGCGAGTTCTCTATGCTGATCGTGTTAGTTGCAGGAATGCTTGTTTTTGTGTATGCGCTGGCGCGAATGCAGACGGTCCTGACATTTTTAAAAGAATTGATCGACAGACTGCCGATTGATGAGGCATATCTTACGCCGCTTTTTAAAATGCTTGGAATCACTTATGTGGCGGATTTTGCCGCTAATTTTAGCAGGGAGTCCGGTTATTCGTCGCTTGCGGGACAGATGGAATTGTTTGCAAAGCTTTCCATCATTGCGCTAAGTATACCGGAGCTTATGTATCTGGTGGATGTATTGGAGAATTTTTTGTAGATGGCTGGATTTTGGAAAAAGATGGCAGCGGTGCTTATGATTATGCTGGGAATAAGTGTTGCACCGATTAGGGCGGATGCGCAGGATACAAAAGATTGCACAAATACGCGGTATTTACAGGAACTGATCGACGAATTGGATTTCGATGAACTGGACATGTCTCTGGAAGAAAATCATCTTCCGGAAAAACTAAGGTTTTCGGATCTGGTCAAAGCGTTTGCCGAGAATGGAACAGACGGTGTGGATGGGCGGATGATCTGTGATTATGTGTTTGATCTGTTCTTTTATGAGTTGGCGGAAGTGAAACCTATTTTTTTTCAGATTGTAGTGATGGCGCTTCTTTTTGCCTTGTTTGGGAAGCTTTTGATCGCGAAGCAGGGATATGTGGCGGATATGGGGTTCCTTATGGTGTATGTCGGGATCGTGCTTTTGCTTCTGCAGTCCTTTACGCTGATCGGGCGTGTTGTGGAGGAGGGGGTGAGCAGGATACTTTCTTTCATGACCGCTTTTGTGCCGGCTTATGCGGCAACGCTTCTGCTTTCCGGAAATTCGGCGAGTGCAGGCTTCTTCTATGAAGTGACACTTGGAATTGTCTATGTGATCGAACTTGTGATGAAGGTGGTTTTTCTCCCGGGGGTACATATCTATGTACTTCTTGTTATGATGGATCATTTGTTTGAGGAAAGTCGGTTTTCAAAGCTTGCGGAGCTGATCGGAAGCGCCCTGCGTTCTCTGCTGAAATTTGGACTTGCCTTAGTGATGGGGCTTGGAGTTGTGCAGTCCATTCTGGCACCAGCGAAGGATCGCCTTGCGGCAAGCAGTCTCTATCACGGAATTCAGGCAATTCCGGGGCTTGGAAATACTGTGAGTGCAACCGGAGAATTGTTGCTTGGCTGTGCGATTATGATCAAGAACAGCGTAGGTGCAGCGGCACTGATCCTTCTGCTTATTCTTTGTATGGCTCCGCTTTGCAGCGTGCTTTGCTTCACCGTTATGTATCGTCTGATTGCGGCGCTGCTGGAACCGTTTAGCGACAAGCGGATCGTGGAATGTGTGGCAGGGGTCGGGCGGGGAAGCGGTCTGTATTGCCGGATTTTAGCGGATGCAATGCTGTATTTTTGGATCACGATTTCTGTGATCAGTGCATCGACAAGTTTTATTTTCTAGGAGAAGTTCTATGGAGACGATCATAGTATTTGTAAAAAATTATTTTCTGTTTCTTCTGGTGCTTTATCTGATTTCCTATCTGGCACCGCAGGAGAACTATCGGAAGTACTATCGCTTTTTTGTGAGCGCGCTCATGATCGCGGTACTGATGAAACCGGTGCTTGGTTTTCTGCAGAAGGATGTGAGGGCTGAGACGAGGCGGCAGTTATATTCCGTCGCAGATATGCTTGCGCAGAATGAATATAAAGAGAAGGGAGAGGATGTCTTTGCATGGTTCCTGGAGCGTGAAGGAGTGGATTACGAAGCGACTGAGCAGCAGGAGTAAGACCGACGGAATCATACTGATATTAATCGGAATTCTTGTGCTGATCATTTTAATCCCGACAGGGGACGGGAAAAAGGCCGGTAACGTCGACCAATTGACACAGGAGGAAACGGACGGGAAGAATACAGCGGAAATGAGACAGACACAGACGGATACAGAGTATACAAAGGCACTGGAGGAGCAGCTTACAGACTTGATTGAAAGTATGGATGGAGTGGGAAAAGTGCGGGTGATGCTCACGCTTTCCGATGACGGGCTGGCCTATCTGGACAAGGATGTCCGGATACAGGAGAAGACACGTGAGGAGACAACGGTTGTCTATGACATGGGAGATACAAAGGAACCTTATGTTGTGCGAAGAGAACGCCCGAAGGTGGAGGGGGTCGTTGTGGTTGCGCAGGGGGGAGACAGACCGGGCATTGCCACCGAAATAACCGGTGCAATCCAGTCATTATTTGACCTTGAGGCGCATAAAGTGAAAGTAGTTAAAATGTCAGTGCAGGAGGAATCGCTGTGAAGAAAATCATTCATAAAAATCAGGTCGTGATCACAACACTTGCGGTACTTATCGCGATTGCCGGATATGTGAGTTACGATCGCAAAAGCGGAGGCGCAGAGGAAACGAAAACAGTTGCGAATATGAAGGAAGATGCGTTGTCTGACGGTATGGAAGACAATTACGATGACATTGCAGCCGACATCAGTGATGGCGAGAGTGTGGCGCTTGCATCAACCGAGAGTGGTGAAGAACCGACGGATGCTGGAGAGACCGTGCTTACGAGTGCGGTAGCCGCAAGTGCCGACTATGCGGCACAGGTCAAGCTCAATCGCGAGCAGGTCCGTTCCAAAAATAAAGAAACACTGCAGGCGATCATTGACAGTGCAACGGTTGATGAGGCACAGAAGCAGGCTGCAATCGATGAGATGGTTACAATGACGGATCTTGCAGAGAAGGAGTCCAATGCGGAAATGATGCTTGAAGCGAAAGGCTTTCAAAACGTTGTGGTCAGTATTACCGACGAGGAGTGTGATGTGGTTCTTGATATGGGGGATGTGACGGACGCGAAGCGTGCACAGGTGGAGGATATTGTCAAACGCAAGACCGGTGTAGCAGCAGAAAATATCGTCATTACACCGATTGAATAAAATTAGTTGAAAATACATATTTTTTAGAGTAATATAAACTTTGATATGCATTTATATCAAGTTTTGGAGGATCTATTGTGAGCAACTTAAGAAAAGAAATAGAAAAAAGACGTACTTTTGCAATTATTTCCCACCCGGATGCCGGTAAGACGACACTGACGGAGAAGTTCCTTCTGTACGGAGGCGCTATCAACCAGGCGGGTTCGGTAAAGGGAAAGGCGACTGCAAAGCACGCTGTGTCCGACTGGATGGAGATTGAGAAGCAGAGAGGTATTTCGGTTACTTCTTCTGTGTTGCAGTTCAATTATGATGGATACTGCATCAACATTCTGGATACACCGGGACATCAGGATTTCTCGGAGGACACATACCGTACACTGATGGCAGCGGATTCCGCCGTCATGGTCATTGATGCAAGTAAAGGTGTAGAGGCGCAGACACGCAAACTTTTCAAAGTCTGCGTCATGCGCCATATTCCGATTTTTACATTTATCAATAAGATGGACCGCGATGCGAACGATACCTTTGAGCTTCTTGATGATATCGAGAACGAACTGGGGATCGCAACCTGCCCGATCAACTGGCCGATTGGTTCCGGTAAGGAGTTCAAGGGTGTATATGACCGTAATACCAGAAAAGTCATGACTTTCGCCGATACCCTTAAGGGAACGAAGGAAGGTTCGGAGAAGATCATTGATATTGATGATCCGTCACTTGTGGATGAGATCGGGGCTGACAAGAAGGCGCAGCTTGATGATGAGATCGAGCTTCTCGATGGAGCGAGCGCGGAGTTCGACATGGATCTTGTAACTAAGGGTGAGCTTTCGCCGGTATTTTTCGGTTCTGCTTTAACCAATTTCGGTGTTGAGACATTCCTGCAGCATTTCTTACAGATGACGTATGCACCGATGGCACGTAAGTCTGACGTTGGAGAGATCGATCCGTTCGGAGAGGATTTCTCGGCTTTCGTATTTAAGATTCAGGCCAATATGAACAAGAATCACAGAGACCGTATCGCTTTCATGCGTATCTGTTCCGGAAAGTTTACCGCCGGTATGGAAGTGTATCATGTTCAGGGAGACAAGCAGATCAAGCTCGCACAGCCGCAGCAGATGATGGCGGATGAGCGTAAGATCGTGGAGGAAGCATACGCCGGAGATATCATCGGTATCTTTGATCCGGGCATTTTCTCGATCGGAGATACGTTAACGACCGCGAAAGACAAGTTCCGCTTTGAAGGAATTCCGACCTTTGCACCGGAGCATTTTGCGCGTGTACGTCTCATCGATTCCATGAAGCGTAAGCAGTTCGTCAAAGGCGTGACACAGATTGCGCAGGAAGGTGCCATCCAGATTTTCCAGGAGTACAAAGGCGGTATGGAAGAAATTATCGTCGGCGTTGTCGGTGTGTTACAGTTTGACGTACTCAAATTCCGTCTGGAGAATGAGTATAATGTGGAGATTCGTCTGGAAAATCTGCCGTATGAGCATATCCGCTGGATCGAGAATAAGGATGAGGTCGATGTGGATAATCTGACCGGTACTTCCGACATGAAGAAGGTCATTGATATGAAGGGAAATCCGCTTCTTCTGTTTGTCAATGCATGGAGTGTCGGTATGGTGCTTGACCGGAATGAGGGACTGGTTCTCGCTGAATTCGGTACGAATTAAACTTTTAGAGAAATAGAGAAAGCTTAAGGCAGCGCGTATTACAATGTGTGTCTGGTGACGAAGGAGAAATTAAGATGGATGTAGTGACATTGACGAAGGACAACTTTGAACAGGAAGTATTAGCAGCTAAGGTACCGGTACTGATCGATTTCTGGGCAACCTGGTGCGGACCGTGTCAGCTGCAGTCTCCGGTTGTGGATGAGATCGCGAAGGAGATGGGAGATCAGGTGAAGGTGTGTAAGGTGAATGTGGACGAGCAGGCTTCCCTTGCATTGAATTATCAGATCACAAGTATACCGACACTTGTATTCATGAAATATGGTCTGTTCCAGCAGAGAATGATCGGACTGCAGAACAAGGAGACGATCATGGGATGTCTGAATACACTTCTTGCGGATGAATAGAGTATGATTGAGACTTTTTGGTTGACAAGGAAAAGGTCTATCGATATAATTAAGGCAGTTGCTTAAGGCAGCTGTCTTTTTTATTCCCCAACACCGTTTTTTGAAATTAATGATTGACAATGCAATCAAAGTATACTACTATTAGAACATAAAAACGAACATAAGTTCGTATAAAGGAGATCGTTATGGCAAAAGAAGATAAATTGAAAGCATTAGACGCTGCGATTGCGCAGATTGAGAGACAGTACGGTAAGGGTTCGGTCATGAAGCTCGGTGACAATTCCGCGAACATGAATGTGGAGACCGTTCCGACCGGATCATTAAGTCTTGATATTGCACTTGGACTCGGCGGACTTCCGAAGGGAAGAATTATTGAGATCTATGGACCGGAGTCCAGTGGTAAGACAACGGTTGCGCTTCATTGTGTGGCTGAGGTTCAGAAGAGAGGCGGTATCGCAGGATTTATCGATGCGGAGCATGCATTGGATCCTGTCTATGCAAAGAATATCGGTGTAGATATTGATAATCTGTATATTTCGCAGCCGGACTGTGGTGAGCAGGCACTTGAGATCACAGAGACGATGGTTCGTTCTGGTGCGGTAGATATCGTAATTGTCGATTCTGTAGCTGCATTAGTTCCGAAGGCGGAGATCGATGGAGATATGGGAGACTCCCATGTTGGTCTGCAGGCGAGACTGATGAGCCAGGCACTTCGTAAACTGACCGGTGTCATCAGCAAGTCCAACTGTATTGTTATCTTTATCAACCAGCTGCGTGAGAAGGTTGGTGTCATGTTCGGTAACCCGGAGACAACAACCGGTGGACGTGCACTTAAGTTCTATGCATCGGTACGTCTGGATGTCCGCAGAGTGGAAGCTTTAAAGCAGGCTGGTGAAGTGATCGGTAACCATACCCGTGTGAAGGTAGTCAAGAATAAGGTGGCTCCGCCATTCAGAGAGGCTGAATTTGATATTATGTTTGGACAGGGAATCTCGAAGGAAGGGGATATCCTTGACCTGGCAGCGAATGTAGGCATCATCAGTAAATCCGGTGCGTGGTACGCGTATGAGGGCGATAAGATCGGACAGGGACGTGAGAATGCGAAGACTTATCTGCGTGAGAATCCGGAGTTCTGTAAGATGATCGAGGAACAGGTGAGAGAGCACTATTTTGCGCAGGAGGATGAAGAGGAAGCTGCTGCGCCGGAAGAGAGTGCAGATGCAGGTAAGGATGCATAATTTATGATTTATGTGACAGAGTGCAGATGCAGGTAAGGATGCATAATTTATGATTTATGTGACAGAGTGCGAGTCTCTGGGCAAAAGAAAGCTCCGCATCCGTTTTGACAACGGTGTGGAGCTTTCTTTGTACCGCTCGGAGGCTAGACAATTTAAACTTTCAGAGGATGCTGCAATCGAAGAAGAGGATTATCGGAAACTGTTGGATGAGGTGGTGGCGAAGAGAGCAACGAAGCGTGCGATGCACCTCCTTGAGCGAATGGATCGGACGGAGCATCAGCTTCGGGAGAAGCTGCGTACCGGTGGTTATCCAGAAGAATGTATTGATGCCGCGGTCGAATATGTGAAGCGTTATCATTATATAGATGACCTGCGGTATGCCTGCACGTTTGTGCGGCTTTCACAGGAACGGTTGAGCAGGTTGCAGATTAAAATGAAGCTTTCTCAGAAAGGAATAAGTAAAGAACTCATTGAGCAGGCGCTGGAAGAAGAGTATGAGGCGCAGGAACTTGAGCAGATTTACAGACTTCTTGAGAAGCGTGGTTACGTAGCAGAGAATGCAGATGAGAGGGAATTCCGCAGAACTTACCAGTTTCTTATGCGGCGGGGGTTCAAAAGTAACGAGATTCTGACGGCAATGAAAAGAAGATAAGATGCATATAAGAAGTAAATTCCAAAGTTGCACAAAACAAATGCGAATACCTTGACATATTTGAGCAAAAAGGATAAAATTGTTATGTTGTAAGTTTATGACATAGAAAGAGTTTCTTTTTGTTATATGTACAATGAAAATTTAATAAAGGAGGTGCTCCTGTGCTGCAGATTATTATAGCTGTTGTTATCACACTTATAATTACTGCAATTGCTACCTGGTTTATCTCTGTAGAATATCATAAGCGTGTTGCAAACACGAAGATTGGTAATGCGGAGGAGAAAGCGAGAGGCATCATTGACGAAGCTGTCAAGACAGCGGAAGCCAAGAAGCGCGAAGCCACCCTTGAGATCAAAGAAGAGACCATTCGCTCCAAGAATGAACTTGACAAGGAAATCAAGGAACGCAGAAACGAAATTCAGCGTAACGAGCGCAGAATTGTTCAGAAGGAAGAAAATCTGGATAAGAAGCTCGAAGCGATGGAGAAGCGCGAAGCCAGCTTTAATGCCAAGGAAGAGGACTTAAAGAAGCAGAAAGTTGAGATAGCAAAGCTCAATGAACAGCGAGTGCAGGAACTGGAGAGAATCTCCGGATTAACCTCTGAACAAGCAAAAGAATTCCTTTTAAAGACCGTTGAAGAAGATGTAAAAATTGACACTGCAAAGATGATCAAAGAGATGGAGGCTCAGGCGAAGGAAGAAGTCTCCAAGAAAGCGAAGGAGTATGTTGTTACCGCGATTCAGAAGTGTGCTGCGGATCATGTTTCTGAGACAACAATTTCGGTAGTACAGCTCCCGAACGATGAGATGAAGGGACGTATCATTGGACGAGAGGGACGTAATATTCGTACTCTTGAGACAATGACAGGTGTAGATCTGATTATTGACGATACACCGGAAGCAGTCATTTTATCAAGCTTTGATCCGATTCGAAGAGAAGTTGCAAGAATTGCTCTTGAGAAATTGATCGTTGATGGACGTATCCATCCGGCCCGCATCGAGGAGATGGTAGAGAAGGCGCAGAAAGAAGTCGATACAATGATTCGCGAGGAAGGTGAGGCTGCTGTACTTGAAGTCGGCATTCACGGAATCCATCCGGAACTTGTTCGTCTTTTAGGTAAGATGAAGTTCCGTACAAGCTACGGACAGAATGCATTAAAGCATTCCATCGAGGTCGCACAGCTGACCGGTCTTCTTGCCGCTGAAATCGGTGAAGATGTCCGTATGGCAAAACGCGCCGGATTATTACATGATATCGGTAAAGCAGTCGATCATGATATGGAAGGATCACATATCCAGCTTGGTGCTGAACTTTGTAGAAAGTATAAGGAGTCAGCATTAGTGATCAACGCAGTTGAGTCACACCACGGAGATGTTGAGCCAGAATCATTGATTGCATGTCTGGTACAGGCGGCTGACACAATCAGTGCTGCAAGACCGGGTGCAAGAAGAGAGACATTGGAGACATATTCTAACCGCTTACAGCAGTTGGAAGATATTACAAATGGTTATAAGGGAGTCGAGAAATCTTTTGCTATTCAGGCAGGTAGAGAGATTCGTATTTTAGTTGTTCCTGAACAGATCAGCGACGCAGACATGGTACTGATGGCCAGAGATATTTCGAAGCAGATTGAATCTGAGTTGGAATATCCGGGACAGATTAAGGTTAATGTCATTCGTGAGTCACGTGTCGTTGACTACGCAAAGTAGAGATTAAAAAGGGAGGCTCTGATATTTGGGTATATATCCGAATATCAGAGCTTTTTTGATGTATATATGTTGTCCCTCGTGGTGGATGCGTATAAAACTTGTGATCATGATTGGTACATGATAAAATTGTTATCAGGATTGTAAAGCTGGAAAGGAAGTTTAAGTATGATCGAAAAAATGAAACGTTTAAAAAGAGAATTGAAGTATAAAGGATCTATCTTGGATATCTATCAGGATACGATGGAATTTGCAAACGGAAAGCAGGAAAAATGGGATTTTGTATCGCACCGTATGGGGGCTGCTGCCATCCTTCCGGTGCTTCCGGATGGAAGAATTGTGATGGTGCGTCAGTATCGTAATGCTTTGGAACGTGAGACCATTGAAATCCCGGCTGGAGCGCGTGACAGTAAGACGGAGGATACGAAGGTGTGCGCGACAAGAGAGCTGGAGGAGGAGACCGGATACCGGAGCGAAAATGTCGAATTCTTACTTTCTTTGCGTACGACCGTTGCTTTCTGTGATGAGCATGTGGATGTGTATCTTGCCACGGATCTGGAGAAAATCGGAGAGCAGCATCTTGATGATGCAGAGAGTATCGATATTGAAATCTATACACTTGATGAACTCTGTAAGATGATCTATGAAGGAAAGATTGAGGATTCAAAGACCGTAGCGGCGATTATGGCTTATGGGAATAAATTGAGGGGCTAGGACATATTCTAGAAAGAAGATTTATTTTGGATAGAATATGAAAAAAGAGATTACGATCGGAATCTGTTTTGTGATGGCAGGAATTCTGAGTGCCTGTTTCTTTGGATATGAATATTTTACAACGTATGGATTCCTGAATGAATATCATATGCGGTCATTTGCCGATTCGGATACAGAACTTATGACGTTGCTTGGAAATATTCTATGGGAGAGAGGTAAGTTATTTGTGTTTCTATGGATTCTGTCGTATACACCGGCACGTAAGGTAATTCCTCTTGTGTTGCGATGCCTGATCTGCTTCACGGGAGGCATTTTTCTGGCTGCCTGTATGCTGAATATGGGAATTGCCGGGTTTATGTTCTTCCTTGTTTCCTGGCTGCCGCACGGACTGATTTATTTGATCGTGTTGTATCTGATGCTCAGAAGCGACAGACATCGGTATTATTCACATAGCCATCCGATCGGAAAACGCGTGGCGGCAATACTTGGACTTGTGATCGTGTTTGTGTTTGGGTGTGTTGTGGAGGCAACAGCGGGAGTGTGGCTGATGCGAAGAGTGATTTTGTTAATATATTAAACGAGACGAGTTGTTTTGGAACTTGTCATGATCCGCATAGGGAGATATGTTTTTGTTACTTGCGCAAATAAAAAAGGATGATACCGAGTAAAAGTTATTACTTGATATCATCCTTTATATTTGTATGTATGGTTAATCCGTAATTTTTGCACCTGTAATAGTAAGACCATCTGTTGACTCAACCGTTAAATCGCTAAAACCAATGTGATCAGTCGGATTTTGGTGATATTGCATTGAAAGAATTAAATTGCTGGTGTTGTCACCGCCTGCTAAGGAACCAACACCACATGAGATAAAATGTACAGGTTGATTAAAACTAACCGATAATGCCTGGGCTTCACGTGTGTGGTCGGCAGCATGGGTAGCATTAATAGAGATTACATAATTTTTACGGCCCTCAGTAGGTGTCTGACTAACTATAGTTGCATCAATGGTATAGCATGATGCATCTGCACCACTCGCTAAATAAACACCCTCAGTTACATCATTATTCATAACAATTACAGGTTTCGTGTAATTCTTGTTCATGATAGTTCCCCTTTAATAAAACTATACTTTACGTCCTCTTTACACAAAATATAGCATAAGAAGGTGGAAAAAACAACACTTAATTGCGTTAAGTTGGCATTTTTTGCCTGATCTTGGCACGAAACTCGTTAAGTAACATTATTTGGCGTTCGATTCTGCAATCTCATAGATGAGTTTTCTGGAATCTTCCCATCCAAGACATGGATCTGTAATGGATTTACCATATACATGTTTGCCGATCGCCTGATTGCCTTCTTCGATATAACTCTCGATCATAAGTCCCTTGACTAAGCCGCGGATTTCAGAAGAAATCTGACGATTGTGCATGACTTCTTTGGCGATACGAATCTGCTCCTTGAACTTCTTACCGGAGTTGGAGTGGTTGGTATCAATGATTGCTGCCGGGTGAACGACATCCATCTTCTCATACATGTCGTGGAGACGGATCAGATCCTCATAATGATAATTCTGTACGGTGTTGCCGTGCTTGCTGACAGCGCCACGGAGCACAACGTGTGTGAGCGGGTTGCCGGAAGTCTTTACTTCGCAGCCACGGTATACAAAATGATGCGGATGCTGGGCTGCATATACGGAATTTAACATAACGGAGAAATCACCACTGGTCGGGTTCTTCATGCCGGATGCTACATCAAATCCGCTGACGGTCAGACGATGCTGCTGATCTTCAACAGAACGCGCACCAATCGCAACGTAGGAGAGAAGATCCTCGACGTATCCCCAGTTTTCAGGGTAAAGCATTTCGTCAGCGCAGGTTAATCCGCTTTCTTCAATCGCACGGATGTGCATCTTGCGCATTGCGATCAGACCTTCTACCATGTCAGGTGCTTTCTCCGGGTCAGGCTGGGAAGCGATTCCTTTGTAGCCCTCTCCTGTGGTACGTGGCTTGTTGGTATATACACGAGGAATGATGATCAACTGATCCTTGACATCCTCCTGAATCTTGGTCAGACGGCTGACATAATCACATACAGAATCCTCGTTGTCTGCGGAACATGGTCCGATAATAACAAGAAAACGCGAATCTTTTCCGGTGATTACATCGGAAATCATGGCATCACGTTGCTTTTTTAACTCTTTTAATTCCGAGGAAAGCGGATAGTCGCGCTTGATCTCGTCCGGAGTCGGTAGTTGATTTAAAAATGTAAAACTCATTTCTTGCTCCTTGTATTTATCAATTGTAGTATATTTATACACTCGGATATATTAATCGAAAAAGCTGAAAATGTCAATTTTGTCACCGTAATTCCTTTATTTTTATCGGTGGAACTGTTATACTTAAAAAAGTTCATCGCATGAAAACACATTGGATTGCGAAAATCATGCATAGATAAAAGTCTATGGTGGGAGGAGTATCATGGAGAATCTGCTTTGCATTAAGGGACGTGTATTAGGCAAGGAAAAGCCGCTTGTCTGTGTTCCGATTATGGCGACAACAAAGGAAGAAATTATAAAGGAAGCGAAGCGTCTGGCGTGGCTTCATGTTGATATGATCGAGTGGAGAGTGGATGCTTTCGCACAGGTGCGAAGTGCAAATGCAATCCGTGAGGTATTAGATGAATTAAAACCGATCGTTAAGGATACAATTCTTGTATATACATTCCGTTCTAAGAATCAGGGTGGACTTATGGCTTTAGAACCGGAAGAAATTGTTGATATCCATCAGGTCGCAGCGGAGACGGATGTGGTTGACTTTATTGACTTGGAATATTTTGAGGCAAAGAAACCAGAAAAGGAGATCCGGATACTTCAGGAAATGGGTGTACATGTGATCGCGTCGCATCATGATTTTGAACAGACACCGGAGCGAGGTGTCATCCGTATGCTTCTTGAACAGATCCGTGAGAGTGGCGCAGATGTGGTCAAGCTTGCGGTTATGCCACAGTCTATGCAGGATGTACTTGATTTATTGGAAGAGACGAATGCTTTCCATGAAAAATATCCAGATAAAGCACTCATTACGATGTCGATGGGAGCGCTTGGAGCCATCTCACGCGTGTCAGGAGAATTCTTTGGATCCTGTGTGACATTTGGAGCCGGTGAGCAGGCCAGCGCACCGGGACAACTTCCGATGGGAGAGCTTGAACAACTTCTTGGAACCCTTCATAAGAGTATCAGCCGTTGTTGACGAACAATGCCGGTTATGATATTATATATGTTGACTTTTCTCAAAAGTTAACACATATTGGAACATCCGGTCATGAAAGTTCGCTTCGCGAAGACCGGACGCTACATATTAACTTTTTCCAAAAGTTAATACATTTGCAGCCGTAGTATAATGGATAGAACGTAGGACTCCGACTCCTGAGATGCGGGTTCGATTCCCGCCGGTTGCATACTGCGGTAAGGAGGGTCCCAGCGACAGCTGGGAGGATGCCTTATGACCTCTGTATAAAAGGAGAAATATATGGAAAAACAAGATAACTTTGCGGACAATGCAAAGATTTTTTTGAATAAAAATAAAAGATATATCGGCGCAGCTGCCTTATTAATCGCTTTTGTTCTTGTACTTGTGAACTGTACAGGACCGAAGCAGAAGGTTGCTGATACCCAGAGTGGAACCGAGATTTCGTCCACGCAGCCGGCAACGGAATATGAATTAAATGGTAAGCTTGAGAAGGATGCATCGCAGGAACTGGTTGATTTAATTACAAATTATTATAATGCGTATGCGTCGGGCGATACTGAGACAATGGAAGGCTTTGTTTCTCCGTTCTCGGATGATGAGAAGAGTTACATCGGTGCATTGTCTGATTATTATGAGAAGTATGAGAATATTACCTGTTATTCCCTGCCGGGAGCAACGGAGGATTCTTATCTGGTTTCGGCAGTGTTTGATCTCAAGTTTTATGAGGTGGATACACCGGCACCGGGAATGGATTTCTTCTATGTTGAACGGGATGGCAAGGGAAATCTCTATATCAATAATGTGTATTCCGCATTTAATTTTACATTCCTTGAGGATGAATTGGATGCGAATCTGTATTCTCTTGTGCTGAGTTATGAGAAGTCGGATGAAGTTAAGGCGTTACAGAATCAGGTACAGACGAAGTATGATGAGGCGGTAGCCAGTGATGACAAGCTTGCGAATATGGTAGGCGGAACACTCAGAACCGTAATTTCCAACTGGAGAGATACGATCGCTGCATCCAAGACCGATGATACACAGGCAGGTACGGAAAGCACTGACAGCACACAACTTGAGGATACACAGAAAGCGGACAGTACCGAAAATAGTGAGCAGACAGATACCAAGCAGGATGCGGTAAAGACGAAGGATGATACGAAGACAGACGATTCGTCCAAGGATGATTCTTCTAAGAAAGAGACCAAGAAGACCGGCAAGGTTAAGACAAAGGATATCTGTAATGTACGTGCCAAGGCAAGTACAGATGCGGAAGTCTTAGGTAAGGTTGACGTTGGTGTCAAACTTAAGAAACTTGGAACTTCCGGAGAATGGACCAAGGTTAAGTTCCAGGGACAGACCGGATACATTAAGAGTGACCTGCTCAAAGAAGTAAAATAAAAATGAATGGCGGAGGCTGTAATGGTCTCCGCGTTTTTGCACGTGAGGATCTATTAGTGGAAGTTAGAATTAACAAATTCTTAAGTGAGGCGGGCGTGTGTTCCCGAAGAGAAGCAGATCGGCAGATTGAAGCCGGAAATGTAACCATTGATGGCAGGATTGCCCAGATGGGGGACAAGGTTGAGGCAGGGCAGACAGTCTGCTTTCAGGGACGGACTGTGTCTAAGGAAGAAGAGATGATCTTGATCGCCTTTCATAAGCCGGTGGGAATTGTCTGTACGGCGGAGAAGCGAGAAAAAAACAATGTGATTGATTATATCGATTATCCGAAGCGCATCTATCCGGTCGGAAGATTGGATAAGGATTCGGAAGGTTTACTTCTTCTGACCAATAACGGAGATATCGTCAATAAGATGATGCGTTCCGGAAATATGCACGAGAAGGAATATATCGTAACGGTGAATCGTCCGGTGACAGATGCTTTTGTCCATGGACTTGCCAATGGGGTTCCACTTGTGGAACTGAATACAACGACAAGAAAATGCCGTGTGGAGCAGATTGGTAAGAGACAGCTTCGCATTGTCCTGACCCAGGGACTCAACCGGCAGATTCGCCGAATGTGCGAATATTTCGGATACCGCGTGCAGAAACTAGTACGTGTTCGTGTTATGAATATCGAACTAGGTGATCTGGAACCGGGACAATATCGTGATGTGACACCGGAAGAATATAAAAGACTGATGCAATTGATTGCACCCTCAAGTAACCAGCCGGTGCGCGCAACCGGAAAACCACGGGATGAGCGTAACCGGAAGTTTGGACAGAGTGGAACAGGGCGTAAGAATAACACGGATTCCGACTGGAATCCTGATAAGAATGCGACACACAGAACCGGGACATATCGCACAGACGGAGGCAACCGGAAGGAAAATGGAGTGACACGACCGGGAAAGATAAGTAAGCACGGAACATTTACGGTTGTGAACAAAAATATAGATCGAGAGAGAACACATGGAAGACAAAAAGAAACGGATTGAAGCCCTTGTAGAACAATTAAATAAAGCATCGTCTGTCTATTACAACGGACAGGATGAGATTATGTCTAATTATGAGTGGGATGCATTGTTTGATGAACTGGCTTCACTCGAAAATGAGACCGGCTATGTGCTTCCTGAGAGCCCGACACAGAGAGCGGGTTACGAGGAAGAGGCAAGTGGAGAGAAGGAGGAGCATGAGTATCCGGCTTTATCACTTGCCAAGACGAAGAATATTGAAGAACTTAAGGCCTGGGCAGGGGAGCGCCCAATCTGGCTTTCCTGGAAGCTGGATGGTCTGACTCTGGTACTGACGTATGATGACGGAAAGCTTTCGAAGATTCTTACGCGAGGCAACGGAACAATCGGTACGAATATTACATTTCTTAAGAATGCAATCAGTGGATTCCCACAGAAGATCAAATACAAGGGACATATGGTTGTGCGAGGCGAAGCAGCAATTTCGTACACGGATTTCGCTTTGATCAACGATATGATCGAGGATGATGACGAAAAATACGCCAATCCACGGAATCTCGCATCCGGAACGTTGAATCTGGATGATCCGGCGGAGGTAAAGGAGCGCCATGTGTGTTTTCATGCCTTCACACTTGTGCATATCGATGAGCCTATGATTTCCTGGGGCGCGCGCATGGATTATCTTGCAGAGCTTGGCTTTGATGTGGTCGATCGGGAGGCGACAGACGCAGCACATTTGTCGGAGACGATTGATGCATGGACAAGAAAAGTAGAAAATGGTGAGATGGACATTCCGGTGGATGGACTTGTCATCTGCTACGATGATACGGAGTATGCTTCTTCCGGCAGTGTGACCGGACATCATGCGACACGTGCGGGATTTGCCTTCAAGTGGCAGGATGAGTCGGTTGAGACGCAGCTGTCCTATATTGAGTGGTCATGTGCGGTATCGACCATTTCACCGGTTGCGGTATTTGAACCGGTGCAGATCGAGGGAACGACGGTCAGCCGTGCGTCACTTTGTAATATCAGTGAAATTGAGCGCCTGGGACTTGGAAAAGAATGCACGCTTGAAGTCATTAAAGCAAACAAAATCATTCCGAAATGTATTGCGGTAAAAGATGCAAGAGGAGAAGTAGAGATCCCTAAGGTTTGTCCGGTGTGCCATGCACCGACAGAAATCCGGATCAGCTCGCACAGTGGAACAAAGACGTTGCATTGTACCAATCCGGACTGTACTGCCAAGAATGTGAAGAAATTTACGCGTTTTGTCAGCAAGTGGGGAATGGATATTGATGGATTATCCATTCAGACGATGCTAAAGTTTATTAACGAGGGGTATATTCATGAGTTCGCGGATATTTATCATCTGCGGGAGCATTTTGATGTGATCAGCCAGATGGAGGGATTCGGTGAGAAGTCCGTCCACAATATGGATACTTCCATCGAGGCAAGCCGGAAGGTTCATCCGGTGAACTTTATTTTTGCCTTGTGCATTCCTTTGATCGGAACAGATGCTGCCAAGAAAATCGTGAATACGATCGGCTTTGACGCTTTCTTACAGAGAATGGAGGAGAGTGTCGGATTTGATGATATCGATGGTATTGGCGTGGAACGATCCAATTCGATTCTGAAATGGTACACAAACGAGCACAATCGAATGTCTCTTGAACATTTGCTGAAAGAATTAGAGATTGAGGATGTTCAGCCTGCTGATACATCGGATGGATTATGCACAGGGTTGACATTTGTGATCACGGGCGATGTGCATCATTTTAAAAATCGTGATGCGTTTAAGGCTTATGTAGAGAGCCAGGGAGGTAAAGTTGCCGGAAGTGTATCCGGTAAGACAAGTTATCTCGTCAACAATGATGTGGAATCCAATTCGTCGAAGAACCGTAAGGCGAAGGATTTAGGGGTGCCGATTCTCTCGGAGGACGCATTTGTGGAACAGTTTGTCCGCTCGTAGAAGTACCGGAAAGTGAGGAAGAATAGTAATGCCAATCAGAACACAGAGTGATCTGCCTGCAAAGGAGATTCTTGAACAGGAAAATATATTTGTCATGGATGAAAATCGTGCGATGCATCAGGATATTCGTCCAATCAACATTGTGATCTTAAACCTGATGCCGCTGAAGGAAGACACAGAACTGCAGATCTTACGTTCATTGTCCAATACACCGTTACAGGTGGATGTATCGTTTATGGCTCCGGCTTCGCATGCGTCTACCCATACATCCAAGAGTCATCTGAATCAGTTTTATCAGACATTTGATGAAATCAAAAAGCAATATTTTGACGGCTTGATCATTACCGGAGCACCGGTGGAATTGATGGAGTATGAAGAAGTGGATTACTGGCCGGAGGTTTGTGAAATCATGGAATGGTCGAAGAAACATGTGACTTCGACACTTCATCTGTGCTGGGGGGCACAGGCAGGTCTCTATTACCACTATGGAATCCAAAAGCATATTCTTGACGAGAAGATGTTTGGTGTGTTCAAGCATAAAGTAATGAACCGTAAGATTCCTCTTGTAAGAGGCTTTGATGATTATTTTTATGCGCCACATTCGCGCCATACGGAGATTCGCAAGGAGGATATTCTTGCACATGATGAACTGACAATTCTTGCAGAATCTGAGGAGGCGGGAGTATTCCTTCTGATGAATCAGGACGGAAGCCAGATTTTCGTGATGGGACATCCGGAGTATGATCGCATGACGCTTGACACGGAGTATAAGAGGGACAAGGCGAAGGACCTGCCGATTCATATTCCAGCGAATTATTATCCAAATGATGATGATTCGAAGCGACCACTTCTTCAGTGGAGGTCTCATGGTAATATCATGTATGCGAACTGGCTGAATTATTACGTATACCAACAGACACCGTATCAGTTTATTGATGTGGCGGAGATTATCGGAAAGTAAGTAGGAAGAATTCCTCAAATGGGGAAGCTGGCTTTGCGCAGGCAAAAGATAAATCGGAATGCAACGAAGGAGAGTATAAAATGGAATTAAGTAAGACAATCCGCTTGTATGATGCGGATGCATACCAGACAGAATTTGAGGCTACGGTTCTTGCCTGCGAGGAAGTAGAAAAGAAGGATGGCAAGGTCTATCAGGGGGTCTATCAGGTGTGGCTGGATCAGACACTTTTCTTCCCGGAGGAGGGCGGACAGAGCCCGGATATGGGAACTATCGATGGTGTGGAAGTACTCGATGTACAGATTAAGAATGAGGTCATTACGCACACGCTTGCTGCACCTCTTACCGTTGGTACTACAGTAAAAGGCGTTGTGGACTGGAAGCATCGTTTCTATAACATGCAGCAGCACAGTGGAGAGCATATTTTCTCAGGAATCGTACATAACCGATTCGGATATGACAATGTTGGATTTCATCTGAGTGATTCTATTGTCACGATGGACTTTAACGGTGTGATCACACCGGAAGAGATTACAGAGATTGAAGAAAAGGTGAATCAGGCAATCATAGAGAACATTCCGGTGGAAGTGAGTTATCCGTCGAAAGAAGAATTAAAGGAACTTGATTACAGAAGTAAGATCGAGATTGAGGGACAGGTCCGTATCGTGACGATACCGGGATACGATGTATGTGCCTGCTGCGCACCGCATGTGAGAAGAACCGGAGAGATCGGAAGTCTTAAGGTTATGAATGTGCAGAGTTATAAGGGTGGTGTGCGAGTCAGCATTCTCTGCGGATTCCGTGCACTTGATGCTTTTCGCCAGAAAGCGGATATCATTACAGAACTCATGGCAGAATTCAGTACGAGTCAGGATGCAATCCTTGATAATGTGAAGAAACTAAAAGGTGCAAATCAGACGATGAAGAACCAGCTTGCTGCAGCAAAACAGGAGCTGATGGAATATAAGGTGTCTGCAATACCGGAGGATTCTGAGAATGCAATCCTGTTTGAAGCAGATCTTGAGACACCGGTTGTGCGTGGTGTGGTGAATGGATTGGTTGAGAAGTTTGCAGGCATCAGTGCGGTATTTGTCGGAAACGATGAGAACGGTTATCAGTTTATTGTTGGAAGCAAAAATAAAGATTGCCGTCAGATCGCGGCGACGCTTCGTGAAAAGCTGTCTGCAAGAGGTGGCGGAAGCGATAAGATGATTCAGGGATCGGTTGCCGCAACGCAGCTGCAGATCGAGGAACTGCTGGCAACGTTGTAGGAGAAGCGAGACGGCAGAGATTTCTTACATAGAATTATGAAGCAAATAGGAACAAAAAGATTGGACAATCAGGGCACTTTAGAGTGCCTTGGTTGTCCATTCTTCACAATTCCAGACATCTGTTACGATATCTTCGTAGAATTCCGGTTCATGGCAGATGAGAAGGATACTTCCTTTGTATGCGATGAGAGCACGTTTTAATTCTTCTTTAGCATCAACGTCCAGATGATTGGTCGGCTCGTCGAGCAGAAGAAGATTGGTCTCACGGTTGATCAGCTTACAGAGGCGTACCTTGGCCTGTTCGCCGCCACTTAATACTTTCATCAGACTTTCGATATGCTTCGTCATCAGTCCGCATTTGGCTAAGGCGGAGCGCACTTCATACTGGTTCATGGATGGAAATTCGTTCCAGATCTCTTCGATACAGGTAATGTTAGTCTCGTATTTTTTCTCCTGCTCAAAATAACCCGGATACAGATAATCGCCAAGGTGCGAGCTGCCGGCGTATGGTTTGATATAGCCCATGATGCTTTTGAGCAGGGTTGTCTTTCCGATTCCGTTGGCACCGATCATCGCAATCTTCTGACCACGTTCCATCACAAGGTTTAACGGGCGGGAGAGTGGTTCGTCGTAGCCGATCACAAGATCCTTCGTTTCAAAGAGAAACTTGGATGGTGTGCGCGCTTCCAGAAACTGGAATTCCGGCTTCGGTTTGTCAGCGGCAAGTTCGATGACATCCATTTTGTCGAGCTTCTTCTGGCGGGACATCGCCATATTTCTTGTTGCAACTCTGGCTTTATTGCGGGCAACGAAGTCTTTTAACTCATTGATTTCCTGTTGCTGCTTCTTGTAGGCAGCTTCCAGCTGCGCTTTTTTCACTTCATAGACGCGCATGAAATCGTCGTAGTTTCCGACATAGCGCGTGAGTTCTCCATTGTCAATATGATAGATCAGATTGATGACACTGTTGAGGAACGGAATATCGTGTGAGATCAGGATGAATGCGTTCTCGTAATCATTTAAATAGCGCTTTAACCATTCAATATGTGATTCATCCAGATAGTTGGTCGGCTCATCGAGAAGCAGGATATCCGGCTTCTCAAGAAGCAGCTTGCCAAGCAGAATTTTGGTTCGCTGACCACCGCTGAGTTCCGTGACGTCGCGTTCTAATCCGATATCGGTCAGTCCCAGTGCGCGGGCAACTTCCTCGATCTTCGTATCGATAATATAGAAATCGTGGGAGTCTAAGGTGTCTTGAATTTCACCGAGTTCTATCATCATGGCATCAAGCTCCTCCGGTGAGGCGTCGCCCATGTGATCGCAGATCGTATTCATTTTTTCTTCCAGTTCAAAAAGAGAAGCGAATGCACCTTTTAAGACATCATAGATGGTCTGGCCTTTTTCCAATACGGCATGCTGGTCTAAGTAGCCGACATGGATGTTTTTCGCCCATTCAATCTTACCTTCATCCGGTTGTAAGTGTCCGGTGATAATATTCATAAACGTGGATTTACCTTCGCCGTTGGCTCCGACAAAGCCGACATGCTCGCCTTTTAAAAGGCGGAAGGTGACGTCTTTTAAGATCGCGCGGTCGCCAAATCCATGATTTAAGTGCTCTACATTTAATATACTCATAATTACCTCGCTTTATGGGGATGTTTGCTGCATAATTGATACGTTTGCATTGCATTACAAATATCTTGAAATGACGAATTGGCAAAGCGTATTTATAATTCTATCATGGCATTTGAAATTTGAAAAGAAATTTTATGGCGAACCACTTGCCGATGGACAAAAATGGGTATATGATTGTAAAATCGACGAAAACTAAGGGTGAATTTTATGAGTAACAAAAGTAATGATTTAACGGTTGGAAGGCTGCCAAAACAGATTTTGTTTTTGAGCCTTCCACTTATGTTGTCGAACCTGTTGCAGGTTCTGTTTAATCTTTCGGATATTGCAGTGGTAGGTAAATTTGCGGGCGCGAATGCGCTCGGATCGGTCGGTTCTACAGCGATTCTTTTGACACTTTTTCTTGCCGTGCCGATGGGACTTGCCGGAGGCATCAATGTGCTGACGGCGCTTGCAATCGGTTCGAAATCGAAGAAGGATGTGTCGGAGACGGTGCATACTGCAGGGGTTATCAGTCTGATCGCGGGGCTTCTTCTTTTACTGGTTGGAGTGGTCTTTGCGAGAAATATTCTGGTGATACTTCATACGAAGGACGAATTGATTGAGGGTGCTGTGGCGTATCTGCATATTTATTTTCTGGGAATGCCGGCGCTCGCACTCTATAATTTCGGTAACGCGGTATTCAGCGCTGGCGGCAACACCAAGAAGCCATTGATGTATCTGTCGATCGCCGGTGTGCTTAATGTCATCTTAAATCTGTTTTTTGTGATTGTTTTAAAAATTGATGTCCGGGGCGTGGCTTTGGCATCGGCCATCTCGCAGTATGTTTCGGCGTTTCTGATCCTGAAAGATCTGTTTGGCAGTCATGAAATCTACCGGCTTCGCTGGGGAGAGATGCGTCTGACCGGGCACAAAGCGAAACGCATCCTGCAGATTGGTGTTCCGTCTGCATTTCAGTATATGATTTACAGTGTGGCAAATCTGTTTGTGCAAAGTGGTGTCAACTCGTTTAGTGCGACGGTTGTTTCCGGCAATTCTGCCGCGATGAATGCGGATAATCTGGTCTACGATATTATGGCGGCATTCTATACCGTGTGCGGCACATTTATGGGACAGAATCTCGGTGCAAGAAATAAGAAGCGTGTGATCAACAGCTATCTGATCAGTCTGTTGTATTCAACGCTGATCGCTGTTGTTGCAGGAATGTTTCTTGTGATTTTCAGCCATCAGTTCCTCGGACTTTTTGCAAACGACAAAGCGGTCATTGATGCGGGGGTTGATCGCCTTGTGATCATGGCGTCGTGCTATTGGTTGTCTGCGGCGATGGATTGTACGACTGCGGCGACGCGTGCGCTCGGCAAGACGGTCGTTCCGACGATCATTATGATACTCGGTTCGTGCGTGTTTCGTATTGTATGGATCTACACGGTATTTGCGGCTTTCGGCACGACGTCATCCATTTATCTGCTGTATGGGGTATCGTGGCTGATCACAGGTATTCCGGAAGTTATTTACTTTATTTATATCTATCGAAAGACGGTTCACGAGTTGAATCTGTAATGCAACGAAATGGATTGCTACAATCGTTGTGAATGGGAGTGATTGAGCAGAGAACTTCGTTGGATTCTGTGACGGTTTCTGTTATAATAAAAGAAGTGATGTACCGGAAAATGAGAACCGGTGATAAGGAGAAGAATAAAATGAGCGAAGTATACGATAAGTTGCAAAAATGTTATGAGAGTGTGCGGGCACAGACGGATTTTGTGCCGGAGGTTGCGCTGGTGCTCGGTTCGGGACTCGGTGATTACGCAGAGAATATCCGCGTGGAAAAAACGATCGATTATCACGATATCGAAGGTTTTCCGGTTTCGACGGTTGTGGGACATGCCGGTCGGTTTATTTTTGGTTATGTGGATGATGTGCCGGTTGTCTGCATGCAGGGACGTGTGCATTATTATGAGGGGTATCCGATGACCGATGTGGTGCTTCCGACACGTCTGATGAAGCTGCTCGGCGCAAAGACACTGATTCTGACCAATGCAGCCGGAGGAATACAGCAGGGAATGCACGCAGGAGATCTGATGCTGATTACGGGACAGATCGCAAGTTTCGTGCCTTCTCCGCTCATCGGACCAAACATCGATGAACTTGGGGCACGTTTTCCGGATATGAGTGAGATCTATGACCGGAAGCTGATCCTTGCTGCAAGAAAATGCGGCAGTGAACTTGGCATTGATCTAAAGGAAGGAACCTATCTGCAGTTTACGGGACCGGCATACGAGTCGCCGCAGGAGGTCGCGATGGCACGTATTCTGGGAGCCGATGCGGTAGGAATGAGTACGGCATGCGAGGCGGTTGCAGCCAACCATATGGGAATGCAGATCGTAGGAATCTCCTGCATCTCGAATCTGGCGTGCGGTATCTCGCCGGAACCGTTATCACACGAAGAAGTGCAGAAGTCGGCGGATGCTGCGGCACCGAAGTTTAAGGCACTTATTACGGTTTTGATAAAGGAGATTGGAAGAACATGCAGGTAATTTTTATACATCACAGCTGCTTTCTTGTGGAAGTGGACGACAAAGTACTGATCTTTGATTATTTCAACGGAGATCGCGTGAACGGCTATACGTTTAGCGGAAAACTGCCAACCTATGAGCCGGATACGAAGATCTATATGTTTGCCAGCCACAAGCATCAGGACCATTTTGATATGGATATCCTGCGGATGGCGGAGCAGTATGAGAATATTCATTATATTTTATCGAAGGACATACGCATCAGTCCGAATTTTCTGAGAAAACACGGGATTGACCCGAAGGTTCGTGAAAAAGTGACATTTGTTGCACCGGAGAAGGAATATGAGATCGATGATCTGAAAATCCGCACACTGACTTCAACGGATGTCGGAGTTGCTTTCTATGTAACAACGAACGGAGTCAGTTTGTTCCACGCGGGCGACTTAAGCGATTGGAAGATGGAAGGCGTAGGCGAGCTGATCAACGGCAAGATGAAACGTGCGTATCAGCATGAAATCCGAAAACTCAGCGGAAAGCCGATCAATATCGCATTCGTTCCGGCGGATCCAAGACTTGGCGAGTACCAGTTTAACGGACTTGATTTCTTCCTGAAGAATACGGATGCGGAGTTTGTATTCCCGATGCATATGTGGCAGAAATATGAGGGCGTGAAGGATTACAAGAAGCGGATCAGCAATCTTGGAATGGCGAACCGCCTGATCGAAATCGAGCGTGAAAACCAGGTTTTCCCGTTTGGAGAGATGTAACGCGTGGTTAGATATTGAATTTTGCAAACAGTTCATTTATAATATAGTAGTTTAGGAGGTAGTGGTATGGTTGGAGACTTTTTTATGTGTGTTTTGCAGTATCTGTTGATCATGGTTGTATTGGCAGCGATTGGCGGACTCGGGGGATTTGTCGGTGTCAGACTTCGCAGAAAGAAGGATGCAAAGGCAGCTGCTTTAAGGGCTGAGAATACAGTAGAATCGGCAACAGATAAATAAAAGCACGTTTTCGCGTGTTTTATATATCAGGAGACACCTGGTAAAAAATAAAAAACAATCGGTCGTAAGAACCGGGTTTGGAGGAACTAGTAATGAAGAAGAGTTATGGCGTAAATGAGCTGCGCCGGATGTACCTGAACTTTTTTGAGAGCAAGGGACATCTTGCAATGAAGAGCTTTTCATTAGTACCGCACAATGACAACAGCTTATTGCTCATCAATGCGGGAATGGCGCCACTGAAGCCATATTTTACAGGACAGGAGATTCCACCGAGAAGACGTGTGACAACATGCCAGAAGTGCGTGCGTACCGGTGATATCGAGAACGTAGGTAAGACAGCACGTCACCTTACATTTTTCGAGATGCTTGGTAACTTCTCTTTCGGTGATTATTTTAAACATGAGGCGATCGCTTGGTCTTGGGAATTTTTAACAGAGGTTCTCGGTCTTGAGAAAGATCGTCTGTATCCATCTATCTACGGAGAGGATGATGAGGCATACGATATCTGGACAAAGGAAGTTGGTGTGCCGGGAGACCGTATTACACGCTTTTATCGTGATCCGGAAACCGGAGAGTGTGATAACTTCTGGGAGCATGGAGCAGGACCTTGCGGACCTTGTTCCGAGATCTATTACGACCGTGGAGAAAAATACGGATGCGGCAAGCCGGATTGCAAGGTAGGCTGTGACTGTGACCGCTTCATGGAAGTATGGAACAATGTATTTACACAGTTTGAGGGAGACGGCAAGGGTGGTTACACCGAGCTGGCTCAGAAGAATATTGATACCGGTATGGGACTGGAGCGTCTGGCTGTTGTTATGCAGGATGTGGATTCTGTATTCGACATTGATACGATGAAGGCTATCCGTGACAAGATCTGTGAGATGTCCGGTAAGAAGTATCAGGTAGATGAGATGGATGATGTATCGATCCGTCTGATCACAGACCATATCCGTTCGTCAACATTCCTTGTATCGGATGGTGTTATGCCAAGTAACGAAGGACGAGGCTACGTTCTGCGTCGTCTGATCCGTCGTGCAGCCCGCCACGGAAAGATTCTTGGTATCAACGGATTATTCCTTGCAAAGCTTTCCGAGACGGTTATCAATGAGAGTAAGGACGGATATCCGGAGCTTGAGGAGAAGAAAGACTTCATCTTCAAGGTACTGACACAGGAAGAGGAGAAGTTTAATAAGACAATCGATCAGGGACTTGCAATCCTCTCGGATCTGATGGATGAGATGAAAAAGGAAGGCAGGAAGGAATTATCCGGAGCCGATACCTTTAAGTTATACGATACTTATGGATTCCCGGTAGACTTAACAGAGGAGATCCTTGAGGAAAAGGGATTCTCTTACAATGATGAAGAGTTTAAGGCCTGCATGGAGGAACAGAGACAGAAAGCAAGAAGTGCCCGTAAAGTGACAAACTACATGGGTGCAGATGCAACGGTTTATGAGCAGATTGATCCGGCGATCACAACCGAATTCGTTGGATATGATAACCTGACATACAAGTCCAACGTATCCGTCATGACAACCGAGAGTGAGCTCGTGGATGCTCTTTCTGACGGAGATAACGGAACCATCATCGTGGACAAGACTCCGTTCTATGCGACCATGGGTGGTCAGCAGGGCGATAAGGGTATCATCCGCACCGCGGACGGTGAGTTCGCAGTGGAAGATACCATCAAGCTTCTCGGTGGCAAATACGGACATATCGGACATATGGTATCCGGCATGATTCGTGTTGGCGAGGAAGTAGAGCTTGTTGTGGATGTGAAGCTTCGTGCACAGACCTGTGCAAACCATTCCGCAACACATTTGATGCAGAAAGCACTTCGTGAAGTTTTAGGAACACATGTTGAGCAGGCCGGTTCTTACCAGGACAGCGAGCGTACAAGATTTGACTTTACGCATTTTGCAGCAATGACACCGGAAGAACTTAAAAAGGTTGAGGATATGGTCAATGAGAAGATCAACGAGGCGATTCCGGTAACAACCGATATTATGACCGTTGATGAGGCAAAGAAGACCGGTGCGATGGCTCTCTTCGGAGAAAAGTACGGCGAGACGGTTCGTGTCGTATCGATGGGCGATTTTTCCAAGGAATTCTGTGGTGGTACCCATGTAAAGAATACCGCAGATATCAAGGCGTTCAAGATCCTTTCGGAGAGCGGTGTCGCAGCAGGAGTGCGCCGTATCGAGGCATTGACCGGTGACAACGTACTTGCTTATTATAAGAAGATGGAAGAGGAATTTGAGGCAGCCGCTAAGGTTGTGAAGTCCACTCCGGCTAATCTTGCAGAGCGACTTGAGCATCTGACTGCTGAACTGAAAGCTTTACAGAGTGAGAATGAGTCACTTAAGAGTAAAGCTGCCAAGGATGCACTTGGCGATGTTATGGATCAGGTACAGGAAGTGAAGGGTGTGAAGCTTCTTGCTGCAAGCGTTGCAGGTGTTGACATGAATGGACTGCGTGATCTCGGTGATCAGCTGAAGGAGAAGCTTGGCGAAGGCGTTGTTGTGATCGCTTCCGAGTGTGACGGCAAGGTCAGCCTGATCGCGATGGCAACCGATGCAGCGATGAAGCAGGGCGCGCATGCAGGCAACCTCATTAAGGCAATCGCCGGTAAGGTCGGCGGTGGCGGCGGCGGACGTCCGAATATGGCACAGGCCGGAGGCAAGAACCCAGCCGGTATTCCGGATGCAATCGCAGAGGCTGCAAGCGCATTAGAGGGAATGTTAAAGTAAAAAATTATCAAATTTGATCAAAGTTGTTAAAACCTATTGACAAATCGCGATAATTTGCTAAAATAATCGATAGTGCAATTAAGATTACCTTACAGTTGATGCACAATACGCAACTGGAGGGAGGTTAGGTGTAGAATGTCTAGTGTAATCGTAAAAGAAAACGAGACTTTAGATAGCGCATTACGTCGTTTCAAGAGAAACTGCGCTAAGGCTGGTATTCAGCAGGAGATTCGTAAGAGAGAACATTACGAGAAGCCAAGCGTAAAGCGTAAGAAGAAGTCTGAAGCTGCTAGAAAAAGAAAATACAACTAGTATGTATTTAAATACCCCTGGGATTTTCCCAGGGGTGTTTTTTAATATCCGAGTGATTCTCCGATGAGAATGACTTTGATGCGGTCAGGGTTTCCACTTCGTCGTGTGATTACAATCTGGTTGCAGATGCCTTCCGGTGAGAGGCAGTCGGCACATCTTCCAGTTGCCGCACAAGGTGTCTTTTTATTAAGACGGATGCAGTTCGGCGGCGTTGCACAGTTTCTGACGCGGCGGATACCGTCCTCTACGTTTGCGGTAACTTTATTGAGTCCGGCAACGATGATGACCTGATCCGGTCCGTAGATGAGAGCTGCAACACGGTTGCCGTTGCCATCGATATTGATGAGTTCACCGTCGAGGGTGATTGCATTGGTACTCATAAAGTAAGTGTCGGCAGAGAATGCGTCACGGTACATCTGCTTTGTTTCTTCCGGGGTCTTTGCATTGTTGCGGTCAATCAGATGAATGTCGCTTTTGGCGCGGAGCGCATCCAGGATACCGCTTTCTGCGAGTGTCATGGAACCTCCGAATGCAACGGCTGCACCTTCTGCAACGAAGGAGAGTGCCTTAACTTTGGCTTCTTCTATGGTTGCACAGTAGAATCCTTCGATCTGACGTTTCTTAAGATTCTGGATCAGTGTATCTGCCAGAGTTTTGTTGTATTGTTCTTTTACGGTCATTGTAAAATCTCCTTATCATAAGATGTGATACTCCTAATGTGCTTTTTATGATAAAACTTTCATAAGTTTTTGACAAGGCGTAAAATCGTTGTTAGAATATTTAGGCAGTTTGAAATGAGGATAGTTGATTTTAGAACCGCGAGGAAAGGTGAGAAAATTATGAATCAAAATCTGAAAAAAATGATGGGCTACTATAAGCCATACCTAAAAATATTCTGGGCAGATATGTTTTTTGCAACGCTCTCTGCGGCGGTAGCACTGACGATTCCGCTTGTTGTGCGTTATGTGACTTCAACGCTGATCTATCTTCCGGCAGATGAGATTATAAGACAGATTACCTATATTGGAATCGGTCTGGCTGCGCTTCTTGCAATTGACTGTTACAGCCGTTTTTTTATCGGAAACTACGGACATGTGATGGGTGCAAAGATGGAGTATGATATGCGTGCGGAACTGTTTGGACATATGCAGAAGCTGTCATTTTCGTTTTATGATGATGCGAAGGTCGGACAGCTGATGAGTCGTATTACGTCCGATCTGTTTGATATCACAGAGCTTTTGCACCATGGTCCGGAGAATATCATTCTCTCGGTTTTGAAGATTGCAGGCGCGTTTGTGATTCTTGTAAACATCAACGGATGGCTGGCACTCGCTGCGTTTGCGGTGCTTCCGTTTATGTTTGCTTTTGCGTTTCTATTAAATAAGAAGATGCGGCGTGCGTTCCGTAATAACCGTATCAAGATTGCGGATATTAATGCGCAGATCGAGGATAACCTATCGGGAATACGTGTGGTCAAGTCGTTTGCAAACGAGGATATCGAAAATGAAAAGTTCCGTGTCGGAAACGATGGATTCTTAGCAGCGAAGAAAAACAGTTACCATTATATGGGAAGCTTTCAGGCTGGCGTGGGTGTCTTTACAACGATGATTCAGGTAAGTGTGATCCTTGTCGGAACGGTACTGATCGCATATGGTCGTGTGGATATGACGGATCTTGTGACATTCCTTTTATATATCGGAGTTTTTACCGATCCGATCCGTACTTTGGTTGATTTTACGGAACAGTTTCAGAATGGTTATACCGGATTTGAGCGTTTTCAGGAGATCATGAATATCAGACCGGACATCGAGGACGCGCCGGATGCAACACCTATTGGTACGGTAAAAGGCGAGATCGAGTTTGATAACGTATCATTCCAATATAAGGACAATCAGGAGAATGTGTTGAACCACATCAATCTCAAGGTCCCGGCGGGGGCGTATATGGCATTGGTCGGTTCATCGGGAGCCGGAAAGACAACACTCTGCTCGTTGATCCCGCGTTTTTATGATGTGACGGGCGGACGCATTATGATCGATGGCAGAGATATCCGCAGCGTGACGTTAAAAAGCCTGCGTGATCAAATCGGAATGGTACAGCAGGATGTGTATCTGTTTGCCGGCACAATCTTCGAAAATATTCAGTATGGTAAGCCGGGCGCAACGCGCGAGGAAGTGATTGAGGCGGCGAAAAATGCGAATGCGCATGAGTTTATTATGGCATTTCCAGATGGCTACGACACGGATATCGGACAGAGAGGTATCAAGCTTTCCGGTGGTCAGAAGCAGCGTTTGTCGATCGCACGCGTATTTTTGAAAAATCCGCCGATCCTGATCTTCGATGAGGCGACATCCGCTTTGGACAATGAGAGTGAGAAAGTGGTGCAGGATTCGCTTGAGAAGCTGGCGAAGAATCGCACGACATTTGTGATCGCGCATCGTCTGACTACGATCCAGAATGCCGAAAAGATTCTGGTGCTGACGGAGGACGGTATCGCAGAGTCTGGAACACATGAGGAGCTTCTGGCACAGGGAGGATTGTACGAGAAACTGTATCATATGCATGCGTAAGTTTGGGATGCATTGATTCAAAATTTCCCATACATCCGCGAAATCGATTCTGGAAGTATCTTATATTTGCAAAAGCTTGACATTCCGTGTAAAATATAAGGTTGTAGTGCAATGTTACAAAAGAATACAGCTTACAATTTGTGTAGCTGCCCTATAAATATAGAAAAGGAGAGATCTATTATGACAAAGATTGACATTATTTCAGGTTTCTTAGGAGCTGGTAAAACTACTTTTATTAAGAAGATGATCGATGAGGCTTTCAAAGGAGAGCAGATCGTTCTGATCGAGAATGAGTTTGGTGAGGTTGGTATCGACGGAGGTTTCTTAAAGGATGCAGGCATCCAGATTACAGAGATGAACTCCGGTTGTATCTGCTGTTCACTCGTGGGTGACTTTGGTAAGAACTTAAATGAAGTGATTACAAAGTATCATCCGGATCGTATCTTGATCGAGCCATCCGGAGTTGGAAAGTTATCCGATGTTATGAAGTCGGTTATCGATATCGAGAAGGAGCAGGATGTCAAGCTTAATGCTTTGGTTACTGTTGTAAATGCGCTGAAAGCCAGCAAACAGATGAAGGCATTCGGTGAGTTCTTCAACAACCAGATCGAGTATGCGACCACGGTTATTTTAAGCCGCAGTCAGAATGCAACACCGGAGCAGTTAGAGTTCTGTGTAAAGCAGATCCAGACGCTGAATCCGAATGCTGCAATCATCACAACGGACTGGGCTGCAATCGGAGGCGAGCAGATCCTTAAGGTTATGGAAGGACAGGACAACCTTGAGATGAAGGTGCTTGCAGAGGCTCGTCATGCACAGGATGAGGAAGAACACGAGCATGAGCATCATCATCACGATCATGACCATGAGGAACATGAGCACCATCACGATCACGACCACGAGGAGCACCATCATGATCATGACCATGAGGAGCATGAGCACCACCATGATCACGATCACGAGGAGCATGAACATCATCATGAGCACGGAGAGAACTGCACCTGTGGATGTCACGACCATGACCACGAGCATCATCATCACCATCATGCAGATGATGTATTCACAAGCTGGGGAAAAGAGACTCCGCACAAGTTCGAGAAGTCTAAGATTGAGGAGATCCTCAAAGGTTTCGTAGAGTCTGACAATATCCTTCGTTCCAAGGGAATGGTTGAGAGCACAGACGGAAGCTGGATCTACTTTGATATGGTTCCGGGCGAGTATGAGATTCGTGAGGGTGAGCCGGATTACACCGGACGTATTGTAGTAATCGGTACCGAAATTCATGAGCATGAGCTTGAGGAATTGTTCGGTCTGGCATAAAAACACAGGAATGATTCAGTCGATTGCCCGACTACAAAAAAGAGTATGGATGAGGCTGAATTGCAATCAATGAGACAAGGAGTATTATATGGCACAGGAAATTCCAGTATATGTATTTACCGGATTCATGGACAGCGGCAAGACATCTCTTGTAGAGGAGACGCTTTTTGAAAATGAGTTCGGGGACGGCGCCAAGGGTATCATCATCATGTGTGAGGATGGAGATAAGGAGTATGACGAGGCAAAGCTTGCTACGGTCAACTTTAAACTGGTTACCATCGATTCCGAGGAAGAGTTTACACCGGCAAAGCTGCAGGAGATTCAGGATTCTTATCTCCCGGAGCAGGTGTTTATCGAGTACAATGGAACCTGGGGAATGGATAAGCTGCTTGAGGCGGATCTTCCGAAAGGATGGGTGATCGTCCAGTCACTTGCAACCGTGGATTCCACCACATTTGACATGTATATGAACAACATGCGCGCGATGATGCAGGAACAGGTATTCTCAAGTGATGTTGTCATCTTCAATCGTACGGATGATGACACAGACAGAGGGCATCTCCGTCGCAGCATCAAGGCAATCAACCGTAAGGCACAGATCGTCTATGAGCGCAAGGACGGCACAATCGATGAGCGTCCGGAGGAGCTTCCGTTTGATATCAATCAGGATGTGATCGAGTTATCTGATGCAGACTACGCAATCTGGTATATGGATGCGATGGATAACTATAAGAAATACGATCATAAGAAGGTCAAGTTCCGCGCACTTGTGTACAATCCGGATAAGCTGAAAAAAGGCGTTTTCGTACCGGGAAGATTTGCAATGACCTGCTGTATCGAGGACGTGACTTTCATTGGTTTTAAGTGCAAGTACGACAGGGAGAATGAGATTCCACATAAGTCGTGGATCGATATTACCGCAGAGGTGCGTGTAGAGTTCGCACGCGAGTACAAGGGCAAAGGACCGGTGCTGTATCCGATTTCCATCGAGAAAGCAGAGAAACCGGAGGATGAACTTGTTTATTTCTCATAACGTATAGTTATGGAAGGAATGTATATTTATTCTTTGACAATGATACGCTTTTTCGCTATGATTGAAATAGCGTAGATTTACGAGGGATTAGAAAACACTAGGAGGAGAATTATGTATCCAATCGTTCGAAAGGAAACACTTGCGGACAACATTATCCTTATGGATATTAAGGCACCACGTGTTGCCAAGGAGTGTCTGCCGGGACAGTTTATTATCGCAAAGACAGATGAAGTGGGAGAGCGTATTCCGCTTACCATCTGTGATTATGACCGAGTAAAGGAGACCGTTACCATCGTTGTGCAGACCATTGGCGCAGGAACCGAGCGTATGATGAGCTTAAACGAGGGTGATGCACTTGAGGATTTTGTAGGACCGCTCGGTTGTCCTTCTGAACTTTGTCAGGAAGAAAACCTTGAGGAAACCAAGAAGAAAAACATCGTATTTATCGCCGGAGGTCTTGGAACCGCACCGGTATATCCACAGGTAAAATGGTTACATGAGCATGGTATCGATGCCGATGTTATCATGGGATCAAGAACAAAGGATCTCTTATTCTACATAGATGAGATGAAAGCTGTAGCTGGCAATGTCTATGTGACAACGGACGATGGATCATACGGATTCCACGGAAACGGATGCCAGCAGCTTGAGGCATTGGTCGGCGAAGGAAAGCACTACGATGTATGTGTAGCCATCGGACCGATGATCATGATGAAATTTGTTACCATTCTGACCAAGAAGCTTGAGATTCCTACGATTGTTTCCATGAACCCGATCATGGTTGACGGTACGGGAATGTGTGGCGCATGCCGTCTTATGGTTGGCGGAGAGGTCAAGTTTGCATGTGTTGACGGACCGGAGTTCGACGGACATCTCGTTGACTTTGATCAGGCAATGAAGCGTCAGCAGCAGTACAAGACAGAAGAAGGCCGTGCAAAGCTTGCATATGAAGAAGGCGACACCCACCACGGTGGTTGTGGTCATTGCGGAGGTGACAAATAATGGATGCAATGGTAAGAGTACCGGTTCGTGAGCAGGAGCCTAAGGTTCGTGCAACGAACTTTGAAGAAGTATGTTATGGATACAACGAGGAGGAGGCAGTTGCAGAGGCTTCCCGTTGCTTAAATTGTAAGAATGCCCAGTGTATGAAAGGATGCCCGGTTTCTATCAATATTCCGGCATTTATCGCACAGGTGAAGGAGCGTAACTTTGAGGCTGCTTATCAGATCATCTCAGAGTCATCCGCACTTCCTGCAGTCTGCGGACGTGTATGTCCACAGGAGAGCCAGTGTGAGGGCAAGTGTATCCGCGGAATCAAGGGAGATCCGGTTGCAATCGGTAAGCTTGAGCGTTTTGTAGCGGATTGGGCAAGAGAGAATGGAATCAAGCCTAAGAAGACAGCTGAGCCAAACGGACATAAGGTTGCTGTCATCGGTTCCGGTCCTGCAGGTCTGACCTGTGCCGGAGATCTTGCAAAGCTTGGTTATGATGTTACGATTTTCGAGGCACTTCATATGGCCGGCGGTGTATTAAGCTATGGTATTCCTGAGTTCCGTCTTCCAAAGGATAAGGTTGTCGCTGCGGAAGTTGAGAACGTAAAATCTCTCGGTGTCAAGATTGAGACGAACGTTGTGATCGGAAAGTCGGTTAAGATTGATGAGTTGATGGCTGAGGAAGGATTCGAGGCTGTATTTATCGGTTCCGGAGCAGGACTTCCTAGATTCATGGGAATTCCTGGAGAACAGGCCAACGGCGTATTCTCCGCAAATGAGTTCCTGACAAGAAATAACCTGATGAAGGCTTTTAAGGACGGATATGAGACTCCGATCTCAAGAGGAAAGAAAGTTGTCGTTGTCGGCGGTGGTAACGTAGCAATGGATGCTGCAAGAACCGCACTTCGTCTCGGCGCTGAGGTTCATATCGTATATCGTCGTGGTGAGGAAGAACTTCCTGCACGTAAGGAAGAAGTACATCACGCAAAAGAAGAGGGAATCATCTTTGATCTCCTTGAAAACCCGACAGAGATCCTTGTTGATGAGAACGGCTGGGTTAAGGGCGTCCGCATCATTAAGATGGAACTTGGTGAGCCGGATGCTTCCGGAAGAAGAAGCCCGGTTGAGATTCCTGGTTCTGAGTATGAGATGGATTGTGACACGGTTATCATGTCACTCGGTACTTCTCCGAACCCACTGATTTCTTCTACCACAGCTGGTCTTGAGACAAACCGCCGCAAGTGTATCGTTGCTTCCGAGGAGAACGGTGCAACCAGCAAGGCTGCCGTATTCGCAGGTGGTGATGCCGTAACAGGTGCCGCTACCGTAATCCTTGCAATGGGTGCAGGCAAGGCGGCTGCAAAGGGTATTGATGAGTATCTTTCGGCAAAATAAATACGGGTTTGCCATGGATCAGATTGGCTTTCTAAAACGGACGATACCGGATGATAAAGTAACGATAGAAAATTAGCAGTAAGTTTTTTTAGCCGACGGACTTTGAACGATTTCAATGACTGGAAAATTCTCAGAGTTACGGCATCGAACCATACGATTATTTTGTCCTTCAAAAATAAGTATGGCTCCGATGCCTGTAGCATGAAAAGGTTGGTCATTAAAATCATCCAAAGTCCTGAACATTTAGAATACTACTGCTAATTTTCTTTTTTACTTTTTTCTATCCGCTATCTGTGTATTGAAAATATCATATCTGATGCACGCCAAAAATTTGCCCCATAGTAGATAATGAAAGTTGACGCGCGGTGTTATTTTACAAGTAAATGTAAGATTTCTCCGCGCGTGATTTATTATTTTATGTGTAGCGTTAGCGAACAAGCAAAATTTGTAAGAGAGTGACTGTAAAATAAGTCTCTGATTAATAAGCACCATCTTCGGCAAATGTCGGTTTGGGTATTGGTTTGTATCCCAAACTGGAATAACAACTTTACGGTATAAGTTCACTGTTTCCTCAAATACAAAAAAGTATCGAACGACAGTGAAAAGGGTATAAGCAACGAAAATTCTGCTGTTATACCCAAATCAAAAGACCCCAAAGGATATATAGACGGGAAAAACTCGCTGTATACCCAAAATACAACTTAAGAAATCTATCATCCAGTATCATCCGTTTTAGAAAACCAATCTGATCACGATAACCACGAATTTGCAGATTTGGTTGCCTTGGAATATTGGATTGTTATATGATAAAAGAAGAAAGTGTTCCGGGATGTGTAAAAAGGGTTTACCCAAAAAAGAGAAGTTTATGAAGAAACGGGGATTCATGCCTGTGTGGAGCAACTTGTGGTGGTATGCGAAAACTTTTTTAAGGGTAAAGGAGGCGATTCCATGAATATTCAAATTTTCGGAACGAAAAAATGTAACGATACAAAGAAAGCAGAGCGCTTTTTCAAGGAACGCGGCATCAAGTATCAGTTTATCGATATGCAGGCTAAGGGGATGAGCAAAGGAGAGTTTAATTCGGTTGCGCAGGTGAACGGTGGTCTTGAAAACATGATCAACTGGGACGGCAAGGACAAGGATCTGCTTGCGCTGATCAAGTATATTGCGGATGAAGACAAGCTGGAAAAGGTGCTTGAAAATTCGCAGGTAATTAAGACTCCGGTGGTTCGAAACGGAAAGCAGTCGACGCTTGGTTATCAGCCGGATGTGTGGAAAAAGTGGGAGTGATGCGAATGAAGCAAAAGAAGAAACTATGGTTGATCGTGGCAGCACTTTTATTGATGCTTTCATTTTTGTTCTCAAGGATATCCATATCGACAGATGGGATTGGTGGATGGGTGCTGCTTGGAATGGGGGGATTGTTTTTTGTTCTGGCAATCCTTTTGCTCGTTGTCCGCGGCAGAAAATAGGGAATGTCCAACGATTCGCGGTCTGTGGGAAAGACAAGAAAGCTTCGGATTGTTATCATAATTCAGGAGGTGACACAGATGGATTTGATTAAGATTGGAAATTTTATAGCGGAACTCAGAAAAAAACAAAAACTTACGCAGGAACAGCTTGGCGAAAAACTGGGAGTGACCAACAAGACTGTATCCAGATGGGAGACCGGCACCTATCTACCGCCAGCGGAGGCGCTTCTTGCGATGAGTGAGTTATTTGGTGTAAGTATCAATGAATTGTTAAGCGGAAAGAGTCTTTCAGAAGCAGAATACAGACAGGCGGCGGAAGAAAACTTAAAGCAGACGGTTAAAACCAGCAGCTTCACCTTAAAAGACAGAATTGATTTCTACAAAAATAAATGGCTCAAAGAACACCGTGTAATCATGATTTTGATCGGCATCGGTATCGCAGGAGTTTTACTTGTCGGAATCATATTGAAAAATGCATGGTTCATTGGCGCTGGTTTTATACTACTGCTTTTGGCACATGCATGGAGAAACAATACAATGATGGCATATGTGGAAGACAATGCATTCGACGGAAGGGGAAATCAGGAAAGACCATGACCTGGATATCCTTTTTGCCGTGGGCGCGGGGAAAAGAAATATTATATATTGTCCCACATGCCGGGGGATTTTGAAACTGATTTTCTGAATATAGAAGTTGATTTTCCTATTTTTTCGATAAAATAATTGTATGCACCGATGCCGTAACTCTGAAAATTTTCCAGTCATTGAAATCGTTCAAAGTCCGTCGGCTAAAAAACTTACTGCTAATTTTCTATCGTCCCTTTATCATCCAGTATCGTCCGTTTTAGAAAGCCTATCCGATCACGGCAACCCGAATTTGCAGAAATTATAAAAGTTTTGGAAACAATTTGTAAAAAGAGCGAATTTTGATTAAAAAGGGGGTATAATAACAGAAAATACATAGGAAGTGGAATGAGATATGGGAAATTATACAGAGATGGAAATGGAGCAGAGAACGCCGCTTACCCGTGTGAAGGCGGATCCGGGGATTGGACTTTCTGCGGAGCAGGTAAAGGAACGTTTTGCGTGTCATGCCGATAATTATAAAGTGGAATCATCAACAATGTCAGTTTCTGACATTGTGAAATCAAATGTGTTTACCTATTTTAACCTTGTGTTTGCAATTATTGCGGTATTGTTGTCCATTGTCGGTGCGTGGCGCGATATGCTTTTCCTGCCGATCATTATTGCCAATACGTGTATCGGTATCATTCAGGAGATTCATTCGAAGAAGGTACTGGATAAGCTTTCTATTTTGAATGCGCCACAGAGCGTGGTTATTCGTGATGGGAAAAAGGCGAAGATTTCTGCAGATAAGCTGGTACTTGATGATGTCGTTGAGTTTACTGCCGGAAGCCAGATTCCTGCAGATGCTAAGGTAATTGACGGAGAACTTCAGGTTAATGAGTCACTGATCACGGGTGAGTCGGATGAGATTACAAAGAGAGCGGGCGACCAGCTGCTTTCCGGAAGTTTTGTCGTGTCCGGAAAGGCGTATGCGCGCCTCGAGAAAGTCGGCAAAGATTCTTATATTTCCAAACTGACATTACAGGCAACAAAAAGCAAAAAAGGCGAGCAGTCCGAGATGATCCGTTCCCTCGACTATCTGATCATGGTTATGGGAATTATTATCATTCCGATCGGGATCGCTTTGTTTGTGCAGTCTTTTATTTATAACGAGGGCACACTTCATGATAGCATTACCGGAATGGTTGCCGCCATCATCGGTATGATCCCGGAAGGACTGTATCTGTTATCCAGTGTTGCGATGGCGGTATCTTCCGTGCGTCTGGCGCAGAAGAAAGTATTGATCCATGATATGAAATGCATCGAGACACTGGCACGTGTCAATGTGCTGTGTGTGGATAAAACCGGAACAATCACGGAACCGGGAATGCATGTGTATGAGGTCGAGCTGCTTGACGGTGTGGATGAAGATGCTACGACGAAGATTCTGGCGGATGTCGTACGTGCGCAGAACAGGGATAACGCAACAATGGAAGCATTACAGGCACATTTTACGGAAAACGGTGGAATGCATGCAAAAGAAGTTTTTTCCTTTTCATCCGAGACCAAATTCTCCGGTGCAATCATGGAAGACGGAAAAAGTTATGTGATCGGAGCTCCGGAATTCGTGCTGCGCAGCCAGTTTGAAGAATATCAGGAGCAGATTGCAGAGTACAGCAGTAAAGGTTACCGTGTGCTTGTGTTCGGAGAGTATGAGGGAACGTTGACCAAGAAACCTTTGACGGAACCGGTTGTCCCAATGGGATTTGTTATGCTTGCCAATCCAATCCGAAAAGGTGCAAAGGAGACATTTACTTATTTCGCGGAAAATGAAGTGGAAATTAAGGTGATTTCCGGAGATAATCCGCTTACGGTATCGGTCATTGCAAAGGAGGCCGGAATCGCCAATGCAGAACGGTATGTGGATGCATCTGTTTTAAAGACAAAGAGCGATTATTATAATGCTGTCGAAGAATATACGGTATTCGGACGTGTGACTCCGAACCAGAAACGTATGCTGGTGCAGGCACTTAAGGCACATAAGAAAACCGTTGCAATGACCGGTGACGGTGTCAATGATGTATTGGCATTAAAAGATGCGGATTGCAGCGTGGCGATGGCATCCGGAAGTGATGCTGCTTCGAACGTATCGCAGCTGGTACTTCTTGATTCCGATTTCTCGCGTATGCCATCCGTTGTGGCAGAAGGGCGTCGCGTGGTTAACAATATTGAGCGGACGGCAGCACTATATATTGTAAAGAATATTTTCTCAATGCTGCTTGCTGTTTTCTCAGTCATTCTGTTATTGGATTATCCTCTTGAGCCGACACAGGTTTCACTGATTAGTATGTTTACGATCGGAATTCCTTCGTTTATTCTGGCTTTGGAGCCGAATAAGAATCCTATCCGCGGTCATTTCCTGACGAATGTGCTGGTCAAGGCACTTCCGGCAGGACTGACGGATTTTATCGTGGTGAGCGGGCTGGTTATCTTCTGTAGAGAATTCTCGGTGGATCTGGATTGTCTGTCGACTTCCTGCACGATCCTCGTTGCCATTGTAGGGTTTATGATCCTGTATCGCATTGCAAAGCCGATGAACGTGGGACACATTATCATGATGATCGGTGTGATCGCCGGCTGGTTGTTCTGCATGCTTTTTGTCAGCAAATTCTTTGCAATCACGAGTATCTCGAAACAGTGCGCGATGCTGATGATCGTATTCGCGATCATTACGGAGCCGGCGCTGCGCTATCTGAGTGCTGCTGTCGAGTGGATCTACGCGAAAATCAGTGGTATTCGCAGTTGCAAGGCAAGGTAGAATCGACTATAATGGTGATATTCATTAGATAAAGTAGGTGCGGCTGTGCGTAAACGAATCAGGCAGATAGCCAGAGGCAAGTTCGAATACGAGAAACCGTCGCTTTCACTCTCGGAAGAAGAATTAAGCATTCAGGTGATCGAGGGACAGGAGTACACTGGTAATTTTACGATTACCAGCACAAACCATGTGCCGGCGCGCGGCGTGGTGTACTCTACGAGCCCGAGAATGGAGTGTCTGACTCCGCAGTTTGAAGGCGAAGAAGTACGGATTCGGTATCAATTTTATAGCAAGGGCCTGGTAGAAGGTCAGGAAGAGAAGGGTGACTTTGTGATTGTCTGCAATCAGAGTGTGTACAGCCTTTCTTTTTGTGTGTCTGTAACGAAGCTGTACGCGGAGAGTTCAATCGGTCCGGTGCGCAATCTGTATGATTTTACCTGCCTTGCAAGAGATCATTGGAGCGAAGCCTATCAGCTTTTTTATCATAAGAGTTTTGTCAATGTCATCAAGGCAAAGGAAGTCAAAGAGAATCTGATCTATCGGGGAATTCTCGGTGCGAAGCCTTCGCCGCAGAATATGGAAGAGTTCCTGATCGGAATCCGCAAGAAGAACAGGATCGGATTCACGCTGGATCAGTCGGAGTGTAGACTGGATCAGGTGGAGGAGACAATCCAGCAGTCTGTGGAAATCAGGAAGGATGAGTGGGGCTATCTGGAGCTTCATATCCGTACGGATGCGGATTTCATCCGGTTGTCGGATAAAAAGATTACGACAGAGGATTTCCTGGGAAGCGCTTATACGCTTAAGTATCTGATCGACTATGACAAGATGCATGCGGGCAACAATTATGCACGTATTACAGTGACTTCCATCTATGAGACACATGAGCTGGAAATCTATGCGTACAAGGGAACGAAAACGGAAGAAAAGAAGCAATCCATTCGTGCAGAAATTAAAGAGTGCAAAGCCGGTATCATGGAATTGTATCAGGCATACCGTCTGAAGAAGATCGTGACCGGAGTGTGGGCGAATGAGACGGTTGAAATCTTAAATCATCTGCATGCGATCATACCGGATGAGCCGATGTATGTGCTCATGAAGGCGCAGGCTTTGGTAATCAACAGGCAGAGGCAGGAGGCAGAATGGATCCTGGATGCGTTCAAGCGAGACTGGGCGGACCGTCATGCACCGGAGTGGGGCTATTATCTGTACATTATGACACTGATGGAGAGGGAACCTTCTTATGTGGATCGAATGACGCATGAGATTGAGGTGATTTTCCATGAAAATCCGGATTCTGCATTACTTTTCTGGGTATTATCCTTCCTGGAAGAAGATTATTACAACAACAGTGCACATAAGCTCAAAGCGATCGAACATTGGGTGATGGACGGTTGTGCATCGCCGTATCTGTACATCGAAGCTTACTATCTGATCTGGCAGGATCCATATCTGCTTACGAAGCTTGGCAGTTTTGAAATCCGTATTCTGCGTTGGGCAATCCGCCATCAGGCGTTAAATCCGGATCTTGCCGCACAAATTTTTGCTGTGGCGCAGCCGAATGCCGGATTTGATGAGACCGTCTATCAATTACTCTGCGCAGCATATGAAATCGATCCAAGACCGGAAAATGTCGGTTTCATATGCAGTTATCTGATCCGTGCACAGAAGTTTGATGTGCGTTATCACAACTGGTTTGAGATGGGAATCGAACTGGAACTGCGCATTACGAGTCTGTATGAGGCGTATCTGTTGTCTTTGGATGAGCGTGCGATCGGACATGTACCGAAGATCATCCAGATGTATTTCCAGTATGACAGCAATCTGCCGTACCGCAAGATGGCAATCCTTTACAATAACATTATCGCATCCCGCAAATCGGATCCGGAGACTTACGCAAAGTATCAGCGGACGATGGGGCATTTTGCAATGGAACAGGTTGAACAGGAGCATATGGATGATAATCTGGCGGTGCTCTATGAGGATATGCTGGATCTTGGACTGGTCAATGAGGAACTGGCGCATTGTCTTGCTCGTATTCTGTTTACACGCAAGCTGATCGTGTTTGATCAGAAGATGGTTCGGGCAATTATCTATCAGAAGCAGCTGAAGGAGCCGCAGATCGTTCCGATCGTGGAGCAGGCTGCGTATTTCCAGCTGTATTCGGATCAGTATGTGATATTGTTCGAGGATGAGAAGGGGCGGCGATACGTCAGCAGTGTTTCCTATCGCCTGGAGAATCTGATGAAGACAGAGAATTATCTGGACAAATGTATGCCACTTGCGCCGGATGAACTGCCTTACATTATCTCTTATTTTGAGAAAAAGCCAAATTACCTGACGTATGGTAATGAGGATGAAAAATATTTTACGAGAATTTTGTTCGCAAAGGAATTAGATGCCACGTATCAGGCGGATATGGCACAGGAAATTCTGCGGTACTACCAGACGAAGGAGCCACAGGCTTTTGTGACGGATTATCTGAAGCAGGCAAATTACGAGACGATGCCACAGGCGGTACGTCAGTATATGATGGAGATGCTTGTGGAGAACCGCATGTATGATCAGGCATATTCCTGCATGGAACTTTACGGAATGGATCAGTTTGGTATGGCGGCCAAGGTGACACTTGCAAGCTATAAGATCCGTCAGCTTGCAGAGGAAGAGGAAGCGGATGAGAAGGTGCTGCTTCTTGCTGCCAATACTTTTGCAAACAAGAAATATAATGACTCGATCCTGGATTATCTGTGTCGGTTCTATAATGGTCCGTCGCAGATGATGCTAAGACTCTGGAGAGCAGCGAGAGAGTTTGAGATACCGACCTTTGAACTGGAGGAGAGGATTCTTGTGCAGATGTTATATGCGCAGGAGGATCTGACGACGGTTGAAAATGTGTTTGCCCACTATTATGAGGGAGACGGAAGAGATCTTGTCATACTTGCTTATATCAGCGCGCGCGCACATGCTTATTTTGTGCAGGATACGCCGCTTAGTGAGGATGCACTGCTTGTCATCACAGATCGTTATGAGCATCATATGGAGTTAAATGATGCCTGTTGTCTGGCACTTTTGAAGTCACTTGCACAGGTGAGCCAGCCGGACGAAAAGCAGTATGAGATGGAAGATGCACTGCTCGCAGAATATACGTGCCGGAATATGAACTTCGCCTTTTACAAGAAGTTAGATAAGAGGCTTGTGCACAAGTATCATCTCTATGACAAAGTCTTTCTGGAATACCGTACCAACCCGAAGAAGCATGTGGTGCTTCATTACAGCAGGGATGAGGACGGAGAGAATTTTGTGAAGGAAGATATGCCGGATGTGTATGACGGTATCTTTGTGAAGCAGTTCGTTTTGTTTTTCGGAGAGATGGTGCAGTACTATATTACGGAAGAGTACGGTAATCAGGTGGAGGTAACGCAGTCGAGCCGGCTCACAAGCACGGATGTGTACTCGCAGAAGGATGAGAGCCGGTATCATCTGCTGAATGAGATGCTGATGTCGGAGACGTTGCAGGACGAGAAATCGCTCTACCATAATATGAAACAGTATGCCGGATTTGATGAGGTTACAAAGAAAGTATTCAAGCTTATATAAAGAGGAATGACGATGGAGAATCCATATTATCTTGGCATCGATCTCAGTGATTCGTATGCCATGGTAAGCTTTTATGAACTGAATATGAGTGAGCCGGAGACGGTGAGCCTGATCGCCGGAAGCGAAAATTACCATATCCCGACGCTGCTTGCGCGACGCAAGAATGTCGGTATGTGGTATTACGGAGACGAGGCGCAGAAGATGGCGAAGACCAGCGAGGTCATCTGTGTGGATTCCCTGCTGCGGCGTGCGGTCGCAGGCGAGGTGATCGGTGTTGGAGGCGAGAATTACGAAGCGGTTGATCTACTCGCGTTATTCTTGAAAAAAGTGATGGAGCTTCCTCTTAAGCTTGGCAATGGGCGGAGTGTGAAGAGGCTGACCATTACGGTGGATCGTTTGACGAGAGAGAATATGGAAGTGTTCTGGAAGGTGGCAAGTCGTCTGGAATTGACGGCGGATCGTTTTATGGTCGTGGATCACAAGGAAAGCTTCTACTATTTTTCGCTGAGTCAGCAGGAATCCTTATGGCTGCATGATGTGTTTTTGTTTTCCTGCGAGGAGAGCAGTCTGTATTCCTATGATCTAAGACGCGATATGCGCACGACACCGCAGGTGGTATCGATTCATGAGTCTTCCCGGTATACGCTTCGGGGAGACAGGGACAGTGCGTTTTCCGATATTATGAACAAGGCGTTTGAAAACCGGATCATCTCTACGGTTTATCTGGTTGGAGACGGATTTGATGGTGGCTGGATGAAGAATTCGCTCAACACGATGTGCCGCGGGCGCAGGGCGTTCATGGGAAAGAATCTCTTTTCCAAGGGGGCATGTTATGCGGCAGCCGTGCGGGATACGGAAGACTGGCCATATATCTACATGGGCGAGAATGAGATGAAGTTCAATCTGAGTCTTAAGGTGAAGGACAAAGGCAAGGTCGCATTTTTTAATCTGATCAGTGCCGGAAGAAACTGGTTTGAGACGAAGGGAGAATGTGAAGTGATCCTGTCCGGAAGTCCGGAGATTGATTTCTGGAAGCAGCTGCCGAACAGTAGAGAGGCGAAGATCGAGACACTCGAACTTACCGATCTTGCCCGCAGACCGGATCGCACGACGAGAGTGCGCATTGTGGCGACACCGATTGCGGATGATAAGATTGCGATCGAGATCAGGGATCTCGGATTCGGTGAATTTTTCAGGGGAACCGATAAGGTCTGGAAATATACGATGGTTATGTAGAGGTTGTTATGGGTGAGTTATTATATTGTCATGAACCGATCGCGGCACTTCCTTACTATGTGGAAGGGATAGGGATGAATCTCTATTCCATGGAGGAATTGTGTTATTACATTATGGAGAACACATTCCTTCTGGACAATTCTTTTATGAGTGAGGAATTGTGTACATGGGTCGAAAAACAGATGGGACTCTATAAGTTAGCGGAACAGCTGCGTGATATTATGCGCGGGAAGGGACTGCTTTCCGATTTTGTGCTGGCGATCCTGGAACAGAACGGTTACTGCACGATGAAAGAGATGCAACAGATTGTACTGACCATCCGGCAGATGGAGGAGAAATCGGACTTCGAATGCAATAAGATCCGTGCGGACCAGTTGATGGAAAAGGAAAAGTATCTGGCGGGAATCTACGAATACAAGAGACTTTTAGATTCTCCGGATGCGAAGGAGGCTTCGGCTCTGCTTCGAGGCAATATCTGGCATAATCTGGGAACCGCATATGCAAGGCTTTTTCTGTTCGAGGAGGCTGCAAAGTGCTACGAAGAGGCTTACCGGTTAAATGAGTCGAGAGAGTCGCTTCGGGAATGTCTGCTCTGCTTCCGGTGTATGCATGATGAGACGGGCTTTATGCGTAAGGCGATGGAACACAATATTGACGACATGGGGATGCAGGAAATCAAAAATGAGCTTTCCCTTGCAAGTAAGTCGGAAGCGCTTTTGCAGTTTGAGGAGCAGCTTGAGAAACTGGCGGAGGCAAAAGAGGGAACAGAAAAGACGCTGGCAAAGAATGAAATCAGTGATATTATTTTCCGGTGGAAGGAAGAATACCGCAGAAGCTGCAGAGTATAGGTGAGTATGTTTTTATCAAAAATATTTGGCAGAAGAAAAGAAAAATATGATGCGCAGGATTATGATCAGAGCGAGTATGCCAAGCTGCAGACCGAGAGTATTGTAGAAGAATTAAATCTCTCGGATGAAGCGCAGGCAAAGCGTTATGTCATTGATCTGTGCGAGCAGATGATCGCAGCTTCAAGAGAACTTGAGGATGCGCGCAGTGAGTATGACCTGGTCACGTATTATCTGACGGATATTCAGATCATTGAGGAATTGACGGAGGCGGAACGTGCACCGATCCTTGATTGTGCGATGCATGTCGCAAAGCTTGATAGGGAGCGTAATGAGTTTCTGAAGACGAAGCGAAAGCTTACCGAGACGCAGTTTGCACAGATGCAGGAGGAAGAGGATCATCTTCCGGGAATTATCAGGCGCCTCAGGGACAATGAGCGCTATATGGATGCGGTCAAAAAGGATCTCACATACTTGGAGGGACAGAAGCTTCAGTGGGCGATTCTAAGAAATGAATCCGTGCAGGCACAGAAGAATTTAGGCAGGGCTGCCAGATATCTGCTCGTTCTTACGGCAACGGTGTTTGCGATGATTCTGGCAGGTGCATGGTATTTTCAGTTTGACAGTGCGCTGCCACTTACCATTGCTGCTTTTGTTGCAGTGCTTGCCGGAACCTATGTACTGGTACGGTATCAGGACGCTGCAAAGGATATCCGCAGGGCAGACGTGAACCGGAATCATGCGATCTCTCTTGAAAATCATGTGAAGATCAAGTTTGTGAATATTAAAAATGCGGTGGATTACACCTGTGAGAAATATCATGCACGCAATTCGCAGGAACTGGAGTATGTGTTTGAACAGTATCAGGATGAAGCGCGTGAGAAAGAAAAATTCCGCAAGACGAGCGATGATCTGGATTACTATTCCAAGTCGCTGGTGCAGTATCTGACACGGCTTCGCATGTATGATGCCCGTGTGTGGATCAACCATGCCAATGCGATTGTGGACAGCAGAGAGATGGTGGAACTGAAGCACAATCTGATCGAGCGCCGGCAGAAGCTGCGCGCCCGCATGGAGTATCAGATTCAGATAATCTCTGATATGAAGAAGGAAGCGAGAAGAAACATTGACCGCATCGGTAACTGCGGTCCGCAGATTGAGTCGATCATCCGCAAAATTGAATCCATCAATCCAGCATTATAGAGGAACCGGCGTTGTCCGGTTCTTTTGTTTTGCGAAAAAGTTCCCTTTTTGCCATATTCTCATATGATATAAGGAAAATTATTTTAGGAAGTCTTAAGAATATGGATTTTATGAATCAGACGAATCAAATGGATCATACACATCCTATGAGTCCGTGTATGCCGCATTCCCCGTCCGCGGATCAAAAGGAAGAATGCAGCTGGCAGACACCGGGCATGGCTTATGTTCCGTGGCAGAATTTTACAAAGGTGTATGATCCTAAGAAGGCTTTGCAGTCCGGAACGATTTTTCCGGAACTCGACAAACCATTTACCGGAAAATGCATGATGCGACAGGGAGGGCGATGCAGATGAACAGAGCAGGAAGCATGCAGCCGATGAATCAAAAGGAACTCTACGAATGGATTGCAACACTCGGGTTCTGTGCGGTGGATATGATGCTCTACCTTGATACGCATCCGGATGATGAGGCAGCATTGGATTATTTTAATCAGTGTACGCAGCTGTATCGAAATGCGAAGATGGCATATGAAAAGCAGTACGGTCCACTGAATGCGTTTGGGGAGAGTAATGCTGACGAATGGAACTGGAACGAAGGTCCGATGCCTTGGGAAGGGGGAAGATGATCTATGTGGAGTTATGAAAAACGATTGCAGTATCCGATTAAAATCAGCACGCCGAATGCGAAACTCGCGTCTTATATCATAAGTCAGTATGGCGGTCCGGACGGTGAGCTCAGTGCATCCATGCGCTACCTTTCGCAGCGATTCTCGGCCGCAAATCCACGTGTGGCGGGACTGTTGACCGATATCGGTACAGAAGAACTTGCACATCTTGAAATGATCGGTGCAATTGTGAGACAGCTTACCAGGGGCTTGTCAGCCAAAGAACTTGAAGCGGCAGGCTTTGCACCTTATTATATCGATCACACCGCTGCTGTATGGCCACAGGCTGCCGGAGGCGTTCCGTTTAATGCCTGCGAATTCCAGTGCAGCGGTGATGCGATCGCCGATCTTGTGGAGGATATGGCTGCGGAGCAGAAGGCGAGAAAGACATACGATAACATTCTTCGTGTGGTCGCAGATCCGGAAGTCGCGGATCCGATCCGTTTCTTAAGAGAGCGGGAGATTGTGCATTTTCAGAGATTTGGTGAGGCGCTCCGTCTGGTACAGGAGGAATTGGACAGTAAGAATTTCTATGCGTTTAATCCGGATTTTGACTGTGCTTTCAGAAATTCGAAGGGAAATAAGCCCCAAACCGCAAAATAAAGTATAAATGGAAAATAACAACTTGTTATTTTCCCCTTACAAGAGTATTATAGATATGTACAGAGCAAACCTAGAAGTATGGATTTGTTTATTTAAGTAAGATGAGGTGGAATATGGGGAAAACAAAGGACACAGTACAAAAAATCAAGAACGAAAATGTTCGTGCACGCGTGCAGAAATCCTTTTCAATCGTTATAGTGATGCTTGGATGTGCCGCACTCGTTGGAATCATTGCATTGTTTGCAATGACATCGCTGTATGAGCATGCACTCAAGAATTATGGTTTCTCACAGGGAGATATCGGTAAAGCAATGGTAACATTGGCTGAAACCAGAAGCTCGCTTCGTGCGGCGGTCGGATATGTGGATACCGCAGAGATCGCTGATATGAAAGACTCATACGATCAGAAAAAGGAAGCTTTTCAGGGATACTTTGCTGATATTAACGATAGCGTAGTAACAAAAGAGGAAAGTGAACTCTATGATCGTCTGTCTTCGGAATTGGATGAGTATTGGACACTGAGTGATTCCATTCTGGAAGCTGGAATGACTACCGATCCTGGTGCATCTTCACAGGCACAGAGTCAGGAGTACAATGAGTTAAAGGGTAAATATGATGCAATCTACAGTGATTTTGCAACTCTTATGGATTTAAATGTTACCCAGGGAGATTCGCTTGATGTGACACTCCGTGTTGTAAAGTGGATCCTTGTCATTGTAATGTTACTGATCCTTGTTGTTTCCTTTATCATTTCCAGGAGACTTGGAAACAAGATCGCACTTGGAATCGAGAAACCACTTAAGGAACTTCAGGAACGTTTGAAGACTTTCGCACAGGGTGACTTAAGCAGCCCGTTCCCTGAGGTAGAGGTCAAGGATGAGATCGCCGAGATGGTGGAAGAGACCAAGGAGATGGCCGATACACTGGATCGCATTATTACCGATGCCGGAGAAATCCTTGGATCTATGGCAGATGGCGATTATACGGCAAAAACAAAGATTGAAGATGAGTATGTCGGACAGTTCGTTGCATTAAAGGATGCAATGCGTAAGATGAACCGCAAGATGAATGCAACCCTTAAGGAAGTTGCAGAAGCATCCGGTCAGGTTCGTGCAGGTTCCGAAAACCTGGCAGAGTCCTCACAGGAACTTGCAGAGGGCGCTACGGAGCAGGCTGGTGCAGTGGAAGAACTGACCGCTACGATTGAGACAATTACAAGCAATGTGGAGCAGACATCCGAAGATCTCCTTGTTGCTTATAAGAACGCTAAGAATTATGCGGATGTAGCAGATCAGAGCCGTGCTGAGATGGAAGCAATGATGGAAGCTATGAACCGCATCAATGAGACATCCCAGAAGATTGCAACGATTATTTCCGACATTGAGGATATTGCAAGCCAGACGAACCTCCTGTCACTGAATGCAGCAATTGAGGCTGCCCGTGCCGGTGAGGCAGGAAGAGGATTTGCAGTCGTTGCGGAGCGATTGGAAGCCTTGCAGATCAGAGTGCAAAATCTGCAGTTGATACAAGAGAACTGATCGAAGGTGCATTGCATGAGATTGAGGCAGGTAATGAGGCTGCCAAGAATGCAACGGAATCGATGCAGCGTGTTGTAGTCGGTGTCAAGGAGATTGCACAGTCGGCTAAGATGCTCAGTGAGAACTCTGCTCAGCAGGCGAAGGCAATGGAAGAAGCCGAAAAGGGTGTTGAGCAGATTTCCGATGTTGTACAGTCGAACTCAGCAGCATCTGAGCAGTGCTCGGCTACCAGCCAGGAGCTTTCTGCACAGTCTGAGTCCTTGAATGAGCTGACTTCTGCATTTATCCTGAGAAACGATTGATCAGTATAAGTCAGAGTTTTGAATGAGAACCTGCCTTGCCATTCTATTTGATGGCAGGGCAGGTTTTTTTATAATTATTGATCCTGATAGGCTTTTGTCACTGTATTCAATCGTGTTTCAGGACGTGATACTTTTCAATAATACCGTGATGGAAAATATCCGGATCGGAAAGAAGGATGCGACGGATGAAGAGGTGAAGCGACTGCTTCACTTGATGTGGACAATGAATCGGTAATCCAGGAGTCCATATCCAAGCTGATCGAGAATAAGACAGTTCTCATTATCGCGCACCGGATGCGCACAGTTGATGGTGCCGATCATATCGTGGTGCTTAAGGATGGTGTCGCCTGGGAGCAGGGAACACCGCAGGAACTGAAGGCAACGGACAGCATCTACTGGCATATGGTAGAAACGCAGCTTGTGACCGAACAGTGGAAATATCAGTAGAAAATTGATATAATGAGCGCGAAGACCAAAGTGAGCATGAAAATAAAACAGGACACACATGCTTGCATGATTGGCGAACGGCGAATCGTGATATATTGCGAAAGGAACATATCTATGGAACAGTCCAAACGAAATAGAATCATAGAAAAATTGATTGAAAGCCATACTACGATCTCTACGATGGAAAGCTGTACGTCCGGTTTGATTGCATCGATGATCACGGATGAGGAAGGTGCATCGGCAATCTTTCCGGGAGGATTTGTGACTTATCTGAATGAGACGAAAATTCTTGTGGGTGTCGATGCACAGGTTATCCGAAAGTACGGTGTGTATTCGAGAGAGTGCGCTGAGGCGATGGCAAAGACGGTGCAGGAAAAGCTTGGCACGGACATTGCGATCGGAATTACGGGAACGACTGGGAATATCGATCCGAACAATGCGGACAGTGTGCAGGGGCAGGCATTTTATTGTATTCGGATGAAGGATCAGACTTATTCGTATGAAATCAGGGAAGATGTCTTAGGACTGAGCCGGCATGAGATCAAGCAAAGGTATGCGGAGCGGGTGTTTGAGGCTTTGGAAAGCCTGATCGACCATAGTGTTGGGTCTGTTGGCAATCGGCTATATTAAGGCAGATCACTGGATTGATGAATTTGTGATAAAAGACGAAAACATCATCCCTGACCTGACCGGAGATCTAAGATTTGATGAAAATGTGTGCAACTCTGCAAACCAAACCGAAGACGCCTTTTGGTAGAATAATTATGTAACTACCATGAGGCGTTTTTGTTGTGGCTCTATGTCAAGTGTTGGGGTGTGATTCTTTGAATCACGCCCCATTACTGGA
>UQRC01000012.1 GCA_900543445.1 uncultured Lachnobacterium sp.
AGCAATTACAAGCAGGTTTTTCAGACATGATTGACGAATATGTTCATTTTAATGATTCGGCACGTAATTCTATCATGGAGAAAATGACACCAGATTACATGGTTGTTGGAATTGGAAGCAAAACAGAATCTTATAAGTACAAGTCAGAAATAATCTCAGATGAGACAGCTTTTTATACAAATGAGAAGAAAGAGATAAGTGGTATCTGCAATCAGTTTTTAAATGGTAAAACAGATCAAAAATTATTTTGTAATGAAATGAAAGACCGTTTAAATGATTACTATGGAAGCAGGTATGAATTAAGGAATCAGCCAGAAGCTGTTGAAGGCAGAGTAAATAATATGCTGGACAAATTGCAGCATATGTTTGGCGTTTAATGTTGAAAAAGGGTTTGGAGAATAATTATGAAGACAGTAACAGATGTAAACACAGTAAACCAGCTGTTGACATATTCAAAGCAGGCAGAGGCAGGAATACACCAAAAAGCAATACAGATGTTGCTTGGAGCAGGAAATAATAAAAAACAGGACAGTTTAAGTATTTCTGATGCTGCACGAGGCTTTTCAAAGCAATCAATAGCTGCACTGATAGATAAAAATGCGAATATTTCTAACAGTGAATTGGCTTATTATTTTGCAAACTATAATAATTCAAGTGCTATTTTGGATGCAATCAATTTTGGGGAGAATGTTTCCTGTGGATATAATTCTGATTTTAAGGAGTACGGGGTTATTTCCTTTGACCTTAATGGGAGCAGACAGGTAGTACCTAATTATGCAGTACCGAAAATGAATACAAGCACCATGTCAGGCATTTGTGCTGCAAATAATTCTTTGGTATTAAGTAATAAAAGTTATTATTCATGGACAACATCAAGTGGCGGTAAATATACATGGACGGTCAACAATGGAAGGATAGGCTGGGCAGCCTCGGAATCGTTGCTTGCAGAGAATACAAATCAAAAAGGAACAAATTATAAGTGGGAAATGTGTAAGGCAGGCAATATCCTGTCTGATCTGGCACAGGGAAAGAGTGTGTGGGGGTATCTCTACAGCAATGAGGAGGTATTGTCCGTCTGTGAGAAAGTCGGGATTTCTCCGGGATTCTTTTCTATAGATGCGGGAGCAGGAAAACACACTTATTTATTGCAGGAATCAGGAAAGACCATAAATGTTGACGCAAAGATAAAACAGTTAAATGATATAAACTGGATAGAAATCGGATATAAAGAAGGAGATACGTTTTCCGTTTATGGTAAAGAGTATGCTATTGACAGCAGTGGGCATATCAATGTTTCGGCAGAAGATGAATTTACATCAACGGAAATTAAATATCCAAGTCGTTCAATATAATAGAAATTATTTTAAGTTTCAATAACAGGGAGGTAGGATTATGGCAATTACAGGTATCAATAACAGCAGTTGCACATCGTATTATGCTTCAAATTACAAGAATACTGTTAAAAAAACAGATAGTGAAAAGGATAGTACAAATACAAAAGACGGCAACGTGACAACAAGTACAGTTGAATTAAAAACATCACGTCCCGGTGTGACAAAAACAGAGCAGATTAAGACAGGGTATAGTAATGTAAATGATTATTCAAAATACTTGCAAGGAAAATACCATTATATGAATACGGGAACGACTTCAATGCAAGGGGTTCCGACAACAGTATCCGTTTCAAGTGCATTTTTACAGAAGTGTATGAATGATCCGGAAAAAGCAAAGTATCTGGAGGAAAACTTAGCAGCCATTCCAGATTGTGCAAAAAGTGCGGTGAATGGATGTTTGGGCACTTTGACAAATCTGAGTTATAAGGTTGATGAAAACGGAAATATTTCGGTGGCAATATCTGGTACAAATGATCCAGATGGGAAAATAGCGAAAGAGAATGCTGAACGAAAAGCAAAAGAGAACAGAGAAAAAGAGGAAAAAGTAAAAGAGAAAAGAGCTGCTAAAAAAGCAGAGGAAGAAAAAGCTGCAAAGAAACGTGCAGAAAAATCGGCAGAAGGAAAAGAAACGGGTGATTATACCTTATCCGTAACTGGTAATGATGTAAAAAGTATGACACAGAGCCTTGTAGCAGAATCTGTGAGTATTTCTGCACCTGATAGATCAAGTTTTGATATTAAGGCATAAGAGGGTTCGGTAAAAGGAAAATATCAAATCAATGCATTAGTTGGAAGTGCTTGTTTCCTATTATGGCATATCCAAGCTAACGATAGCAAAAATGGCTGGTGTTGAGGAAAATGATATTGACAGGCTTTTAGTCAATCCACCAGAAAAGATTGAAATCGAAGTAAAGTATAAAATTGCTGTGACTGTTATGGAGGGAGTATCCCAAACAATATTAAAAAAGGTAATCTTAGTGCTGTTGAAAATAAGCAACGGCTTAACAACAGAAAACTGCTGTTAAGCCGCATCAATTATCATAGAAGATCTGAATTTACAGAAAAAATTTCACACCGTCAAAAAATCACCATAGTTCTAATGAATCTTCTGCATCTACCCACATCTGCATATTCCCGTCCAAATATAATCGTACATATTCAAGTGGTTCATCAATAGCAAGTGCGTTTAATGCACAGTCTGATCCGGGTGTAGTTTTTAAATTCTTTTCAGCTTCCCAGCAATCAATGCGGAGCATATAGCCAGCAGAGCTGTAAACATCAATACTATTGCGCTGTGGATTGTATTCTGCAAATATTGTTCTCATCGTATCTTATCTCTCCTTATCATTCAATCAATTATCAGTTACAAAAATCAGAAGCATTTCAATCAGTTCACCATGTCACTTTTATTTTGTGTTATACTGTTTTATAGATTTTTCTTGCCCTTGTATTTGCCCTTATCAGAGTTCGTAAACGCTGACGGGACGATATAACACAAGGGAAACAATAAGGGAAAGCTCACCTGCGATAAATCCAGTGTTTTCAAGGGCTTGTGGAGAATTTAATAACAAAATATAACAGTTATTAAATCTCTTAAAACAGGTGAAATCTCAATCGGAATTTAGCGTGCCACAGATTCGACAATTTCGCCGACATACATAGTATGCATATCATGATCCCCATACCACTTTGACATAATTTCATCATCGACGAACGTATCTTCGGTGATCGGTACAGCAGCCATCTTGCGGCATAGGAAGACGAGATTGGCTTCGTCCGGGAATGGAATATCGTGGAGGAAAGCAGCGGTAAGACCGGATCCGGCAAATTTGTCACCATTTCGTCCGCTTTCTTTGCCACAGTAGCTTAAAGCTTCGCGGTACTGCTCGCCGAGGAAGGAGAGGGAGAAGAATTCTCCGTTGTCCAAAAATTCTTTTGTGTAGCGGGAATCGCGGATGAAGATGTAGACAACATTTTTGCCCCAAAGTACGCCGACCCCGCCCCAGCTGACGGTCATGGTGTTACATTTATTCTTGTTTCCAGCAGAGACGAGTGCCCACTCCTTGCCGATTTTTGTGAAAGGGTTCATATCTAATAACTCCATTGGATATGGCTGAAAAGTATGCATTATAAATCCTCCTAATAAATTCAGTATGATTAATATATGTATTATAACAAAGACCTGTGACTCTTTTCAAGATTTTGTCTTAGCTTGTGAAGATTCTGAAAAATGTTTTTTTAGGAACCGGTCATGTCATACCGGAATAGAATAGGTAACGAGAGAACTAGAAAGGATCTTGTATGGATCTTCAGCCAAACAGAAATGAGAATGTGGACACAGGAACTTTACGGATCCAACTGACGAACCGATCCAATGGAATTCCGGTCGAGGGAGCTAAGATTTCTGTGTCTTACACAGGAAATCCTTCACAGATCATTGAGGAGGTGAGATCGGATGATTCCGGTAATACCGAAACGCTTACGCTTGATGCTCCTCCGCTCGAATACTCGATGCAGCCGTCGGAGCAGCAGCCATATTCGGAATATACCATACAAATTACAGCCCCGGGATATCGGGGTATTACGGTTTCGGCGATTGACATCCTTCCGGGTGAAGCTGCCATTCAAAATGTGACGATGGACAGAGAGGATGCACCGGGAAATCCGATTGATACGATCGTGATCCCGGCGCATACATTATACGGTGATTATCCGCCGAAGATTCCGGAGGATGAGATTAAGGCAATGGACGAAAGCGGAGAGATTGTCTTAAGCCGCGTAGTGATTCCGGAATATGTGGTTGTCCATGATGGGGCGCCGTCCGATTCCACAGCAAATGATTATTATGTGCGCTACCGTGATTATATTAAGAACGTTGCATCAAGTGAAATCTATGCGACCTGGCCCGCTGCAACGATCAGAGCCAACGTACTTGCCATCATGTCGTTTACTTTAAACCGTGTTTATACGGAGTGGTATCGTGGAAAAGGCTATAATTTTACAATCACATCCTCGACCGCATATGATCATAAGTTTATGTATGGAAGAAATATTTTCCAAAGCATAGCAACGATCGTGGATGAAATTTTTGAAAATTATCTGTCACGACCGAATGTAAGGCAGCCGATCCTGACACAGTATTGTGACGGACAGAGAGTAACCTGCCCGAACTGGATGACGCAGTGGGGCAGCAAATATCTTGGGGATCAGGGATATTCTGCAATTGAGATTCTGCGTAATTACTATGGAAGCGACATCTACATCAACACAGCACAAGGCATCTCGGGCATTCCGGCATCGTGGCCGGGGTATGATCTGACGGTCGGTTCAAGTGGGGAAAAAGTGCGCCAGTTGCAGGAACAGCTGCAACGTATTTCAAGAGCTTATCCTGCAATTCCGTCGATTACGCCGGATGGTGTGTACGGTAACCGGACAAAGGAAGCGGTACAGAAATTCCAATCTGTGTTCGGACTTCCCGTGACAGGAGTCGTGGATTACCCAACCTGGTACAAGATTTCGGATATCTATGTAGCGGTATCGCGGATTGCGGAATTGCGATAGACACATGGGAATATCAGGGCAAGGTTTTTCGGTCTTTTGACGGAGCGGATAAACACATGATATAATGTACGCGGAGGAAAAACAGAGAGAAAAGAGTATGAAGAATTACAAAATTACAGTTCAATATGACGGAACAAGATATAAAGGCTGGCAGGTGCAGAAGGCAACGGAAGCAACGATACAAGGGAAGCTTCAGAATGTCCTATCGAAGCTTGCCGGTCATCCGGTGGAAGTGATCGGTTCGGGAAGGACGGATGCAGGGGTGCATGCTGCCGGTCAGGTGGCGAATTTTCACATGGAAGAGCATTTTTCAGTGGAAGAGATTTGTGACAATCTGAATGAATTCCTTCCAGAGGATATTGCGGTTACGGAAATCGCGGAAGTGGATGATCGTTTTCACAGCCGTTACAATACCGTGTCCAAAACATACAGTTACCGGATCAGGACAAGCCCGGTAGCGGATGTGTTTGAGAGGCGTTTTGTCTACCATTACGGAAAACCGCTGGATGTCGGAAGAATGAAGGCGGCGGCAGAGAGACTGAAAGGAACGCACGATTTTGCATCCTTTTGCGGAAATAAGAAGATGAAGAAATCGACGGTCCGCACAATTATGGATATCACTTTCGCGGAGAAGGAAGGAGAGATCGAAATCCGCTATACCGGGGATGGATTTTTACAGAACATGATCCGGATTCTGACGGGAACGCTGATCGAGGTCGGCAGAGGCGAACGGGTTATTGAGAGTATGACAGCAATCCTTGCGGCAAAGAACAGGGAGGCGGCAGGCTATACTGCGCCGCCGCAGGGCTTACGATTGGAGAAGGTAGAATATGCAACAGTGGGTAGTGACAAGTAAGAGAGCGGATTTTAAGGAGATCGGGAGCCGGTTTGGTATTGATCAGGTGACGGCGCGCATCATCAGAAACCGCGATGTTGTGGGCGAGGATGCAATCGAACAGTATTTACACGGAACGTTAACAGATCTGGCGGATGCACACCAGATGAAGGATGCGGTGCAACTTGTGGAGATTCTGATCCGGAAAATGCAGGAGAAAAAGAAAATCCGGATCATTGGTGATTATGATATTGATGGCGTGATGTCCTCCTATATATTGTACCGGGCGCTCACGCGGTGTAAGGCAGACGTTGATGTTGCGATTCCGAACCGGATTACGGATGGTTACGGTCTGAACCTTCATCTGATCGAGGATGCGATCGAGGCAGGTGTTGATACGATTGTGACCTGCGACAACGGAATTGCAGCGATCGAAGAGATTGCGTGTGCAAAGCAGCAGGGGATGACGGTGCTTGTCACGGATCATCATGAGATTCCATACGAGGAGATTGACGGTGAGAAGCATTATCTGCAGAGTGCAGCGGATGCGATCGTTAATCCACACCAGCAGGAATGCGATTATCCGTACAAGGATCTGTGCGGGGCAGGTGTTGCCTGGAATGTAGTCCGGATTCTGTACGAGAAGATGCAGATTCAGGAAGAGGAGGCATACGAACTGCTGGAGTTCGTTGGTTTTGCAACGGTGGGTGACGTGATGCCGCTTACCGGAGAGAACCGTATTCTGGTTCGTGAGGGATTAAAACGGATCCATCACACGAAAAATACCGGAATGAAGGCATTGATCGCGCAATGCGGATTGATGCCGGAACAGATCGAGAGTTATCATTTGGGCTTTGTTTTAGGTCCATGTATTAATGCGGCGGGTCGTCTGGATACGGCAAAGAGAGCGCTTGCGCTTTTTCAGACGCAGGATGAGTGTGTGGCCGTGCAGCTTGCCAATGAGCTGGTCGTGCTCAACGAGGAGCGTAAGACCATGACTGCGGACGGCGTGCAAAAGGCGAAGCAGCTTTGCGAGGAGAACGGATACGAGAAAGATCCGGTGCTTGTCATCTTTCTTCCGGAGGTGCATGAGAGCATTGCAGGAATTATTGCGGGAAGAATCCGTGAGCATTTCGGCAGGCCAACTTTCGTTCTGACCAGAGGTGAGGAAGGCATCAAAGGAAGCGGACGGTCGGTGGAAGGATATTCCATGTACGAGGAAATGTGCCGGTGCAGCAGCCTTTTTACGAAGTTTGGCGGACATCCGATGGCAGCGGGGCTCTCGCTGCCGGAAGAAAATATTGATGTGTTCCGGGAACAGATGAACCGGAACTGTCCACTTACGGTGGAGCAGCTGCAGCCGAAGGTACATATTGATGTGCCGATGCCGGTGGATTATGTGACGAATGCGCTGGTGGAGGAATTTCATATCTTAGCGCCTTTTGGCAAGGACAATCCCAAGCCGGTGTTTGCGGACCGGAATCTGCGCATCAGCAGAATGTGGGTGGTCGGAAAGAATCAGAATGTGTTACGACTAAGCCTTGTGTCGGAACAGGGAATGCCGGCGTCCGGCATCTATTTTGGTGATATTGCAGCATTTGAAGATTATCTGGCAGAGCAGTTCGGCACAGAGGAGCTGGAGAAGGCAAGACGCGGAAGAGAGAATGCAATCCGGATTTCTGCCGTGTATTATCCGAAGATCAACCGGTACCGCGACAGTGAAAGTCTGCAGTTTGAAATCCAATATTATCGTTGAAAAAAGGCGCCTGACATTGTAAAATAGAGGCAGTGATGTTGTGTAATTTGGAGGAATCGGGATGTTTGGCAAGAATAAAGTCAGCCAGGAGGATATTGAGAGATTAAAACGAACGGTAGAGATTGATGATCAGTTCTTTGCGGATACCGGAAGCAAGGGAGAGATGTTCCATGCGACGATGGCGGAAATCAAGGAATCCCACAGACAGGTGGAGGCGGATGTTGCACAGGTGAAAGATAATGTGCAGAATGCGGCGGCACTTGCGGCGGGCAATGTTGAGATCGAAGCTGGACTTGGACACGCGATCGGGGAGTGCAGAGATGCGATGCTTGTGCAGGAAGAGAAGCAGAAAAAACTGGTTCTTGATGTGCATCAGCTGTATGAAGATTCGACGAAGCTTGTGGATGACAACAAGCATTTCACAACTCCATCGAAATATTTGAGTGAGTTCCCGGGAACGCTTAAATCAGCCAACCAGCAGTTTTCTGAGAAGCTGGATCGTATGCAGGAATACGGTAAGCAGATGGGGGTGTTAGCACTGAATGCGGCAATCGAGGCCGGAAGGCTCGGAGAGAGCGGCAAGCAGTTTGTGACTGCCGCGGAAGACATCCGTTCCTATGCGGCAAACTATGATGCAATCATCGCGGAGAGCCGCACGCAGCTGGCAGAATCGAAGCAGCAGATCGCGGAGCTGGAAGAACAGATGCATCATCTGATCGGATTGTTGAAGGAGAACAATATCGCGACAGCACGCCTGATGAAGTCCTGTGCGGAGGTGACGCGAGGGGCAGATGCGGTGAATGAAGCAGCGTTGTCGGAGGCATTATCCTCTGTTGTAAATGACATTGTTGGTCTTCGGAATGCGGATGAGGAGATCGTAAAATCCGAGGAGCGCAACCGGATGCAGCTTGAGGATCTTGCGGAGGAATTTCATTCCCAGCAGAAGAATCAGCAGGAGATCGGACAGATGGTTGACCCATTGTATCGTCACGTGATCGAGAGGAAAGCCGGAGAATAGAATACAAAACGAAGATAAAAAGACTGTTGCCTGCTGCAACAGTCTTTTGTCGTTCTTAGATCTGTTTGTCAGAAAATAAATGTTTCCGTTCTTTGGCGCGGGCAGCAAGTGTTGATTTGCTCCAATCGTGTCGATATACGATCCGGTACATGATATAAGCCAGCACCAAAGCGGTACTTACATCAAATACGGAATGCTGCTTGATGAACATGGTCGCAAGAATGATACATGTCATCAGTACGAAGGAGATCAGCTGCACCGTCTTGTTTTTCTTCAGCTGCTCGTTGCGCGAGACTGCAAGATGGATGCCGATCGAGTTATATACGTGGATACTCGGGAACAGATTCGTCGGAGTATCCGTCTCGTACAACATTTCACAAAGCTGCGTGAAGATGTTGTGATGCGTGAAATAGTATGGACGCAGATAGTGTCCGTTCGGATAGACCGTTGAGATCAGCAGAAAAAGCGTCATACCCGTAAAAAGGAAGGTGCACAGTCTGTAGTAATCTGACTTGTTATGTAGTGCCATATAAGCGATACCCCATGCGACATAACCGAACCAGAGAAGGTAAGGAATGACAAAATATTCACAAAACGGTATGTAGTCGTCCAAAGGCACATGGACAACATGAAAATGCGTCTTGATATTCTTCTCCACATAGGAAAACCATGCCATATATACAACAAAGTAAAGCAGAATCAGAAAATGCTTGTATTTGTGGTATAGGCCGACAAGCCTGCTTTTGACTGATGTCTTTGGTAATGTCATAAATAACCCCTGTTACTTGAAACTTGAAACATTTCAGATATGGCTAGATTATAGCACTGCTTCTTAGGAGCGACAATAGAAATCAAACATTGTTAATAAATATTTGTGAAATCTTCATAAATTGGTTATAATAGTACGGATTGAGTAGAACAAGAGAGGAAAATAAAGTGAAAAAACGAAAGATTATAGCAGGATCTGTTTTAGGTGTTCTTCTGGTAATCTATGTGGGAGTGAGCATTTATTTTACGAATCGATTCCTTCCGGGAACAAAGCTGAATGACCGTAAGGTCGCAGGATATACTGCTGAGAAAATAAAAAGTGAGATCACCGACGAGATCCACTCTTATGTGTTAACCATCAAGGAACGTGAAAAAAAGGAGGAGACGATCGCCGGATCCGATATCGACCTTGAACCACAGTGGGGCAGCGAGATCGAGGACATGATCGATGCGCAGAGCGGTTTTGCATGGCCGGTCAAGCTTTTTGCCCATGACACGTTAGAGAGTGAGACACTGGTTAGCTACGATGCGAACAAACTGGCTGAGACGATCGATGCACTTGACTGCATGCAGGAGGAGAATCAGATCGCACCGGAAAATGCAACGGTTGCACCTTATGATAAGGAGAATGGATTTGCTCTGCAGCCTTGTGTGATGGGAACGACGATCGACCGTGATCAATTTGTGGCAGCGGCGGATGAAGCAATTGAGCATCTTCAGGATTCCCTTTCGCTGGAAAAGGCAGATGTATATGTGAATCCTACCGTTTACGATGATGATGAAACCCTGGCGGCAGCCATCGAGACGATGAACGGGTATGCCGGTACGACCATCAACTACCAGATCGGTGAGAGTGCCGAGGTGCTGGATGCGACGACATTCGGGGAGTGGATTTCCATCAATAAGAAGGGAAAACCGGTTATCTCGAAGAAGAAGGTCGAAGAATATGTTGCCGGGCTGGCAAAGAAGTACAACACATGCTACACCGCCAAGAAGTTGAAGACCTCATACGGCAAGACGGTTACGATCGCGCGTAGCTGTTATGGCTGGAAGGTGGATAACGATGCAGAGACGAAGGAGATCATAGGGGAGATTAAGGCAGGGAAACCGGTCACAAGAGATCTCAATTACTCGATGACCGCGAACAGTCATGAGGGAAATGATTACGGAGATTCCTATGTGGAGATCAATCTGACCGCGCAGCATCTGTTCTTATATAAAGAAGGCAAGCTTGTGATCGAATCCGATTTCGTATCCGGTAATGTGGCGCGTGACTTTGATACGCCGACCGGCGCGTACGGAATTACATATACACAGAAGGATGCTACCTTAAGGGGTGAGAATTACGAGACTCCGGTCAGCTACTGGATGCCGTTTGCGGGCAATGTCGGTATGCATGATGCCTATTGGAGAAGCAGCTTCGGAGGAAGCATCTACAAGACGGCCGGTTCGCACGGATGCATCAATCTTCCACCAAGTGCAGCGAAGGTGATCTTCGAGAATGTGAGCAAGAACTATCCGGTGCTCGTGTACGAGCTTCCGGGTACGGAGAGTACTGCAGCCACGGATCAGGCATCTGCAGCGGAGGTGGATAAGCTGATCGCTGCAATCGGCAAAGTGACAAAGGATTCGAAAGACAAGATCGATAAGGCACAGAGTGCATATGACAAGTTGAACGCGAATGCCAGGACGTATGTGAAGACTTATGCGACACTGGAAAAGGCACAGAAGGATTATAAGGAACTGAGCAAGGCAAAGGACAAAGAAGGAAAGAAAGACGACAAGAAGAAAACAGAGTAAAACATGCACTTTTGTTGTATGTGTTCTCGGGAATGTTGCAATTTGAAGAAAGCGTATTGCATTTGTTTGTTGACCGGATATAATGAATTTATCAGAGAAACAAACGTGAATGTAATACGCTTACTTTTTATTAAAAACGTTGCAGAAAAGGAGAAGGACAAATGGTCGAAAAGTTACAGAACAAATTTGCAGAAGTATTTGGAACAGAGGGCGATGCTCATGTATATTTTGCGCCGGGACGTGTGAACATGATCGGTGAGCATACCGATTACAACGGCGGACATGTATTCCCATGTGCACTCACCATCGGAACCTACGGAGTTGTCCGCAAGAGAGAGGACAATAAGCTTCGTTTCTATTCTATGAACTTTGAGCAGCTTGGCGTATTAGAGTCTTCACTGGAAGACCTTGTACCGAGCAAGGAAGCAGACTGGACCAATTATCCGAAGGGAGTCATCTGGGCATTCAAGGAGAGAGGCATGGAAGTAACGGAAGGGTTTGATCTGTTACTGTTTGGAAATATCCCGAACGGATCAGGACTTTCTTCCTCCGCTTCCGTAGAGGTATTGACCGGATACATCTTAAAGGATCTCTATGGATTTGACGTAACGAATCAGGATCTGGCTTTGATCGGACAGTATTCCGAGAACCACTTTAACGGTGTCAACTGCGGAATCATGGATCAGTTCGCAATCGCTATGGGTAAGGAAGATCATGCAATCTTCCTTGATACCAACACTCTGGATTACACTTATGTACCGCTCAAGCTGGAAGGTGCCAAGATTGTAATCGCATGCAGCAACAAGAAGCGTGGACTTGGCGATTCCAAGTACAATGAGAGAAGAAGCGAGTGCGAGACTGCTTTGGCTGAGCTTCAGAAGGTAGTTGATATCAAGTCACTCGGTGAGCTTACTGAGGAGCAGTTCGAGCAGAACAAGGATGCCATCAAGGATGAGGTCCGTGTCCGCAGAGCACACCACGCAGTCTGCGAGAACCAGAGAACCATCCAAGCGGTAGATGCACTTCAGAAGCAGGATTTAAAGCGTTTCGGAGAGCTGATGAATGCGTCTCATGTATCACTTCGCGATGATTACGAGGTAACCGGTATCGAGCTTGATACATTGGTTGAGGAAGCATGGAAGGTGGAAGGCGTGATCGGCTCACGTATGACTGGCGCAGGATTCGGCGGATGTACGGTCAGCATCGTAGAGGATGCAGCAGTGGATCGTTTCATTGAGAGTGTAGGAGCTGCTTACAAGGATAAGATCGGTTATGCAGCAGACTTCTATGTTGTACAGGTCGGATCTGGTCCATGCAGACTGGATGCATAAGAATTTAAGAGGGAAGATAAAGAATTCATAAGAGGGTAACAGGAGTAGAGAGGATAAACAGATGGTACAGGATCGAATTTTACAATTAGCAGATTACGGAGTAGCAACAGGACTTGTTCCACAGAGTGATTACGTGTATACCGTGAACCGGTTGCTTGAGACACTTGGACTGGATGAGATCAGTGATGAGGTCTGGAAGGAGCATAAGCAGATTGCAACGCAGGAGGAAGCGGAGGCAGCTTTAGAGGATATCCTTGCAGAGCTTTTAGATGATGCCTATGAGAGAGGCATGTTCGAGAACAACAGTGTCGTATATCGTGATCTGTTCGACACGAAGCTGATGGGATGTCTCGTTTCACGTCCGAGCGAGGTACAGGGCAGATTCAAGGATCTGTATGAGAATACATCCGCACAGGCCGCAACGGATTATTTCTACAAATTAAGCTGTGACAGCAATTATATCCGTCGCGCACGTATCAAGAAGGATCGTAAGTGGACAACCGATACAGAGTTCGGAACACTTGATATCACGATCAATCTTTCCAAGCCGGAGAAGGATCCAAAGGCGATCGCAGCAGCCAAGAATGCCAAGGCAAGCAGCTATCCAAAATGCCAGCTTTGCCGCGAAAATGAGGGATATGCAGGACGTGTGAACCATCCGGCAAGACAGAATCACCGTATTATTCCGGTAACGATCAACAACAGTGACTGGTTCTTCCAGTATTCTCCGTATGTATATTACAATGAGCACTGCATCGTATTTAACGGACAGCACACACCAATGAAGATCGAGCGTGCAACCTTTGGAAAGCTTCTGGACTTTGTCACACAGTTCCCGCATTACTTTGTAGGATCCAATGCGGATCTGCCGATCGTTGGCGGTTCCATCCTAAGTCACGATCATTTCCAGGGCGGACATTATACCTTCGCAATGGAGAAAGCCCCAATCGAGAAGGAGATCACTTTTGACGGATTTGAGGATGTGAAGGCAGGAATCGTAAAGTGGCCGATGTCTGTAATCCGTATTACCGGAAGCGATAAGGATCGCCTGATCGAGCTGGCAGATAAAATTCTTCTTGCATGGAGAGGTTATACCGACGAGGAAGCGGTCATCTTCGCTGAGACAGACGGAGAGCCACACAATACGATCACACCGATCGCGCGCAGAAGAGGCACGGACTATGAGCTGGATTTAGTACTGCGCAACAACCTTACGACAGAGGAGCATCCGCTTGGTGTCTATCATCCACATGCCGAACTTCATCATATCAAGAAGGAGAACATCGGTCTGATCGAGGTTATGGGACTTGCAGTCCTTCCTGCAAGACTGAAGGACGAGATGAAGGAGCTTGCACAGGCATTGGTTGAGAAATCGGATCTTCGTGCAACACCGACACTTGCTTCCCATGCTGACTGGGCAGAGATGATCATAAAAAAATATGACCAACTTACTCAGGAGAATGTAATGGATATTCTCCATGAGGAAATTGGTCTTGTGTTTGAACAGGTATTAAAAGATGCTGGTGTGTACAAATGCACCGAGGAAGGACGCGCTGCCTTCCAGAGATTTATAAGCAGAGTTAACGAGTCATAGCACGCTGCAGCTTCTTCCGACAATGGAAGAAAGCCGGGATTAGGAAGCAGTCTGCGAAGATCCATGCCAATGGGCTGGCGAAGCAGGCTGCGATAAATCCGAAGATCGGAACAAAGACAAGTCCGACAAGTGCTCTTGCAACCATTTCAAATACTCCGGCGAATACTGCGAATCCGGAGAATCCCATTCCCTGAATAAGAAAACGAACAATATTGACAAGCGCCAGCATAAGATAGAAGGCTGCGTTGGTAACAAGAAACTGTTTCGCCTGTGCGATAACGGTTACTTCGGATGCATTCACAAACAGAAGAATCAGATCGCGTCCGAAGAAGATCAATACCACAAGGATCAGTGCAGAGTAGATTGCACCGAGTGTGACTGCGGAGCGAAGTCCTCTTCCGAGACGGTCGAGTCTTCCGGCTCCCACATTCTGACCACCGAAGGTTGCCATCGTAGATCCGAGCGCATCGAACGGACACACGACGAACATGGAGATCCTGCTTCCGGCTGTCATGGATGCCACAGCGGTAGAACCAAGCGTGTTGACCGATGACTGTAAGATGACGCTTCCAATTGCGGTAATGGAATACTGCAGTCCCATCGGAAGTCCCATGATCAGCAGGTATCTGGTATAATCCCAGTCGAGCTTCCAGTCATCCCGCTTCAGGCGTAAGATGTCGAATTTCTTTATAATCAGAATCAGACATAAGATTCCGGATACCGCCTGTGAGAGTACCGTCGCGAATGCGGCACCGAAGACGCCCCACTTGAAAGTTACGATAAAAAGCAGATCGAGTCCGATGTTCAGTCCTGCGGAAATCACCAGGAAGATAACCGGTGTTACGGAATCTCCGAGGGAACGCAGATAGGCGGATAAGATGTTGTAAAGCATGATTGCCGGAATACCTGCGAAGATCACAACGATGTAGTTATAGGATAGATCGATGATATCGGAAGGGGTCTGCATCAGCTGTAAAATCGGACGGCAGGCGATAACGGTGATAAGTGTGATCGCTCCGCCAAAGAGTACTGCAAGTACCGCTGAGTTTCCGACATATTTGCGCAGTCCGTCATAATCCTTTGCGCCGAACCGCTGCGCGACAGGGAGCGCAAATCCGTTGCAGATTCCCTGACAGAAGCCGATGATCAGAAAGTTGATACTTCCGGTCGCACCGACCGCTGCAAGTGCCGATACGCCAAGGAAGCGTCCGACGATGATCGTGTCGACAAGGCTGTACACCTGCTGAAAAAGCATACCCATCAGGAGCGGCACTGCAAAGCCTAAGATCAGCTTCATGGTGGAGCCGCTTGTCATATCTTTTGTTGTATTGTTTGCCATATGATTACCTCTTTATATATGTTTTATAATGATTCAACATCACGTTGCATAAACGCGTTTTTTCTAAGCGATTCTTTTGCGCAATGTGAGTCTATCTTATCACGATTACAGAAATGTTCAAGAGGGTAAATATGATGAAAATAGCGCTTTTTGCAGGGAGGAATTCTTTACAATTTTGCCATAATGCGGTACAGTATTTGATATATGTAAAATTTAAAATCAAAACAATTAACGTATTTTAAGAAAGGACCCCTATATCGATGAAGAATTGGGAAGAAAATATACGTAAGGTTGTCCCATATGTACCGGGCGAGCAGCCGAAGAAGCAGAATATTATTAAGCTGAACACGAACGAGAATCCGTACCCACCGACTCCGGGAGTCGCAGAAGCAGTAAAAAGTGTGGATATTGATAGACTCCGTATGTATCCGGATCCACTTGTGACGGATCTGGTAGAGGCGATCGCTTCGAATTATCAGGTAAAGAATGAGCAGGTGTTTGTCGGTGTCGGATCGGATGATGTGCTGGCGATGATCTTTATGACCTTCTTTAATTCCAAGAAGCCGATTCTGTTCCCGGATATCACTTATTCGTTCTATGACGTGTGGGCAGATATGCTCCGCATTCCGTATGAGCAGATTACGCTGGATGAGGATTTTAAGATCTGCCCGAAGGATTACAGCAGAGAGAACGGCGGTGTGATCTTCCCGAATCCGAATGCACCGACCGGCGAGCTGATGGATCTTGCACAGATCGAGGAGATCATTCAGGCGAATCCGGATGTCATTGTTGTCGTGGATGAGGCATATATTGATTTTGGAGGAGTGAGTGCGCTGCCACTTATTGACAAGTACGACAATGTGATCGTTGTGCAGACCTTCTCTAAGTCCCGCTCGATGGCCGGATCACGTATCGGCTTTGCAATCAGCAATCCGACGCTGATCAAGTATTTAAATGATGTAAAATACTCCTTTAATTCTTACACGATGGACACGATCACGATCGCCGCCGGTACTGCGGCAATGCGAGACATGGCATATTTTGAGATGACAAGGGACAAAATTATTCAGACAAGAGAATGGACGAAGCAGGAATTAAAGCGCCTCGGATTCGTGTTTGGCGATTCGAAGAGCAACTTTATTTTTGCCATGCATCCGGATGTATCCGGTGTCGCTTTGTTTGAGGCACTTCGTGAGCATGATATCTTTGTGCGCCACTTCAGCAATCCAGCGCGCATCAACGAATATCTGCGTATCACGATCGGAACGGATGAACAGATGAAGACGTTTATCGCCTTTCTCAAGGATTATTTAAATAAGAATTAGGTTAAAGTGAGGATTTATTTTTATGATTGACTATCTGGTCGTATTTTTTGTATCTATGGTTCCGCTGATCGAGCTGCGTGGTGCAATCCCGATCTCGCAGATTAGGCATCTTCCGATCATCCAGTCATATATTATCGCGATCATCGGTAATATGCTGCCGGTTCCGATCATCTATCTGTTCGCACGCAAGGTACTTGAGTGGGGGGCGGATAAGCCTTTGATCGGCGGCTTCTTCAGCTGGTGCCTCGAGAAAGGGGAGAAAGGCGGTAAGAAGCTGCAGCAGAAAGCGGGCAGAGGTCTGTTCTTAGCCCTCCTTCTTTTCGTCGGAATTCCGCTTCCGGGAACCGGCGCGTGGACGGGAACACTGGCAGCGAGCATTTTGGATATGGATTTTAAATCGACGGTGGTGGCTGTCATGCTTGGTGTCCTGCTTGCGGGTGTGATCATGATGGTACTCAGTTTTGCCGGAGTTAGTATTTTTTGATGAGAGAATAAACTATGAGTAAGAAACAACATAAAGTAAAGCCAATCCCGCGACAGATCCGGTGGGATAAGCTTGACAATACCGCACACCTCTTCCCGTCGATCGCGGGGGAGAGTATGACGAATGTGTACCGTATCAGTGTGGAACTGAACGAAGAAGTGCAGCGGGAGGCGCTGCAGCAGGCTTTGGACATTGTCCTTCCGAAGTTCGACGGATTTAACGTAAGACTTAGAACCGGTGTGTTCTGGTATTATTTTGAAGAGAATGGAAAGAAAGCGCCAAAGGTGACGGAGGAGGCGATGTTTCCGTGTCGCTATATCCGTCAGAACCGCAACCGGAATTATCTGTTCCGCGTGACCTATTACGGCTGCCGGATCAATCTGGAAGTGTTTCACGTACTGACGGACGGCATGGGCGGCATCAATTTCTTAAGAGAACTGACCTATCAGTATCTGCGCCTGGTGCATAAGGATCTGGCTGAGAAGGCGGGGGACAAGCTGAGCGTAGATACCTCGCTTTGCAGAGAGGACAGCTTTGTCCGCAATTATAAGAAGAGTAAGCCAAGCGGCTTCAATAAGGAGAAGGCGTATCTGATCAAGGGGGAGCATCTTCCGGCAGGCGAGTTTGGTGTCATGCACGGAAGTATGCCGGTTCGTCAGCTTAAGGAGGTTGCACATCAGTATGGTGCTTCTTTGAATGAGTACTTAGTTTCCGTGTTTGTGTGGAGCGTCTATACGGAATTATTGCATGGAATGCCGGGCGGACGCCCGATCCGTGTGGCAGTTCCGGTAAATTTACGCCCGTATTTCGATTCGAACACGACGAAGAATTTCTTTGTCATGGTGTCAGCGGAGTTCCGTCCGACAAAGGATCAGTATACATTTGAAGAAGTCGTGCAGATTATAAAAGAAAGCCTGCATTCGCAGATCAACAAGGAGCATCTGGAGGATTTGTTCTCTTACAGTGTGTCCAACCAGATGAACAAGCTGATGCGTCCGGTACCGCTTTTCCTCAAGAAGATTGCGATGCGGCTTGTCTATACGAAGTCGGCGGTAGCCAATACAACGACGATTACGAATATCGGTAATATCAAGATGGACGAGCTCTATGCACCTTATGTCAAAGGCTTTAAGTCGTTTATCGCGATGTCAAAGGGACAGGCGATTAAGGGAACAATCTGTTCCTATCAGGATACGCTGGTATTTACGTTCAGCTCCGTATTCGCAGAGGCACTGGTCCAGAAGGCATTCTTCCGCAAGCTTGCTGCGGATGGAATTGAGGTAGAGATTCAGACGAACGGGGTGTATTATGAGTAGATGCAAAAAATGTAATGTGATAATTTTGGATGATACGGATCGTTGTCCGCTTTGTAAAAATGTGCTGGACAGTACCGGAGAACCGGGCGTAAATACGTATCCGAATGCGATTGGTGTCAACCGGAAGTTTCGTCTGCTAGAGAACCTGTTATTGTTTCTCTCCATCGTGGCGGGATGTCTGATGATTGCAATCAATCATATGCTTGATGCGGATATTGCGTGGAGTCTGGTGGTATGTCTGATCTTAATCTATGCCAATGCGGTTCTTCGTATGGCAATCATTGGTAAGTACGGCTATATGTTTAAGACGCTAAGTCTTGTGATCCTTGCGGTACTGATGCTTCTTGGCATCGATTATCTGACCGGATACAAGGGATGGTCGCTCGATTATGTGCTGCCGCTTGGCGTGCTTCTCATTGATCTTGCGCTTCTGATCCTAACATTGGTGAACCGCAGAAACTGGCAGAGCTACATGATGGCGCAGATTCTGGCAATCCTGCTCAGCCTGATTCCTGTGGGACTCAGACTCGGCGGAATCATCAAGTTCCCGTATCTGGTGTGGATCGCTTTCGGAACATCGGTATTTTTATTCCTCGGAACGCTGATCATCGGTGACAGACGGGCCAGAACAGAATTGAAACGGAGATTTCATGTATGATAGAAAGTGAAGCAAGTGTTAAGGGACGCGTGATCGCGGATCTGTTGTCTCACCTGACGAACGATCTGCAGATCGGCAAGAAGATCAAAAGTGGCGAACTGAGAAAACGCATGAAGGAGCCACCGTGGATCGTGCCGGACTGTTTTAATATGACACACATCGAGATGGAGAATTTCTCGATGAAGTTATTGTCGCTTAAGGAGAATCCAAATCAGGATCATGTGATATTACAGTTGCACGGAGGCGGCTATATGGGCGCGGTGCGCAATGCCTACTACGTGTTTGCGGGACTTTACAATGAAGTCAGCCGTGGCTGCAATGTATTGACTCCGGATTACCGTGTGGCGCCGGAGCATCCGTATCCGGCGGCTTTGGAAGATGCAGTCGCTTCGTACCAATGGCTGCTCGACAAAGGGTATTATGGTGAGCAGATCATTGTTGCGGGGGATTCCGCGGGCGGCGGTCTAGCGATGGCTTTGTGCATGTATTTGAAGGATCACAAGATGCCGATGCCGGGAGGTGTCGTTGCAATGTCACCCTGGACGGATCTGACTGCGAGCGGAGAGTCTTATGAGACGAATTATGAGAAGGACCCTCTGTTTGGAAATACAAGGGAGAGCCTGATCTATGTCAATGATTATGCGGGAGATCACGATAAGATGGATTGTTACATCTCACCGCTTTTCGGAGATTTCAGAGGATTCCCGCCGATGCTCATACAGGTTGGCTCTCTGGAGATGCTTCTCAGCGATTCCGTATCGGTCGCTGCCAAAGCGAGAGAGCAGGGTATCCGTGTGCGTTTAAGCATTTACGAGGGAATGTTCCATGTGTTCCAGATGGCATATCTGAACATTCCGGAGTCGAAGAAGGCGTGGGCGGAAGTTGGCAAATTTATTGACGTGATACGAAACGATGAGCGGGTATCGTCGTAAGAACAGGTATTAAGGCAGGACAGAAGTCCTTTTGTCCTGCGTTAGATATGCTATATGAAAATTGAGAAGGAGAAGAATTTCAGATGAAAGATTACACATTAAACACGAAATGCGTACAGGCCGGTTATACACCGGGAAATGGAGAACCGAGACAGATTCCGATCGTCCAGTCGACAACCTTTAAGTACGACACGAGCGAGGACATGGGAAAACTGTTCGACCTTGAAGCAAGCGGATATTTCTACACAAGACTGCAGAATCCCACCAATGACTATGTCGCAGCCAAGATTGCTGCGTTAGAGGGTGGAACAGCAGCAATGCTGACTTCTTCCGGACAGGCAGCCAACTTCTTTGCACTGTTCAATATCTGTGAGGCAGGCAGCCATATTGTGGCATCTTCTTCCATCTATGGAGGAACGTTTAACCTGATCTCAGTGACGATGGCGAAGATGGGAATTTCAGCGACTTTTGTATCACCGGATTGCACCGAAGAAGAATTGAATGCAGCATTCAACGAAAATACACGTGCGGTATTCGGCGAGACGATCGCTAACCCGGCACTCACTGTACTTGATATCGAGAAATTTGCAAAAGCCGCACATGCACACGGCGTACCGCTGATCGTGGATAACACCTTCCCGACACCGGTCAACTGCCGGCCAATCGAGTGGGGCGCAGATATTGTGACACATTCTACCACAAAGTATATGGATGGACACGGAGCTGCTGTGGGCGGAGCAATCGTAGATTCCGGTAAGTTTGACTGGATGGCACATGCGGACAAGTATCCGGGACTTTGTACACCGGATGAGTCTTACCACGGAATTACATATGCCGAGAAGTTTGGCAAGGAAGGTGCTTTCATTACAAAATGTACTTCCCAGCTGATGCGTGATCTTGGATGTATCCAGTCTCCGCAGCACGCATTCATCTTAAATCTTGGATTAGAGTCGCTGCATGTGCGTATGCCGCGTCATGTGGAGAACGGACAGGCTGTCGCAGAATTCCTGGAGAGGCATCCGAAGGTTGAATTCGTAAATTATCCGGGACTGAAGAGTAACAAGTATTATGAACTGGCACAGAAATATATGCCAAATGGAGGCTGCGGCGTTGTTTCGTTTGAAATCAGGGGCGGACGCGAGGCGGCAGAAAAGTTCATGAAGAACTTAAAGCTTGCTGCCATCGAGACGCATGTAGCGGATGCGAGAACCTGTTGCTTAAATCCGGCAACCTCCACACATCGTCAGATGAATGATGAGCAGCTGCTTGAGGCCGGCATTCCGGCAGGTCTGGTTCGTATTTCCTGTGGACTGGAAGATAAGACAGATCTGATCGCAGACTTAGAGCAGGCACTTGCAACTGTTTCATAAACGAAGAAGTATAGAACAGAATAAAAAGAAGCCGCAGGCAAATTTGCCTGCGGCTTTTCGCTTGTATGATTAAGCGGTCTTACCGGTATAAAGCTGATAGTACTTACCCTTGGCTGCAAGCAGCTGCTCGTGGTTACCTCTCTCAATGACGCGTCCCTGTTCAAGAACGATGATGCAGTCACTGTTCTTGATCGTGGAGAGACGGTGGGCGATAACGAAGGTTGTACGTCCTGCCATCAGTTTATCCATACCATCCTGCACGATACGCTCCGTACGGGTATCGATCGAGCTTGTTGCCTCGTCGAGGATCAGTACCGGAGGATTGGCGATCGCTGCACGTGCGATGGAGAGCATCTGGCGCTGTCCCTGGCTGAGATTCGCACCATCTCCGGTGAGGATCGTGTTGTAACCGTCCGGAAGCTGGCGGATGAAGGTGTCTGCGTTCGCAAGTCTTGCAGCAGCGTAGACTTCCTCATCGGTTGCATCAAGTTTTCCGTAGCGGATGTTATCCATAACAGAAGCGGTAAACAGGTGGGTATCCTGTAAAACGATACCGAGCGAGTGACGCAGATCCGCTTTCTTGATCTTGTTGATATTGATGCCGTCGTAACGGATCTTACCATCCTGAATATCGTAGAAACGGTTGATCAGGTTCGTGATCGTTGTCTTTCCGGCTCCGGTCGATCCGACAAAGGCGATCTTCTGACCAGGAGTCGCATACAGATCCACATTGTGCAGAACAATCTTATCCGGCACATATCCAAAGTCCACATCGTCGAAGACGACATCTCCGGTCAGACGCTTGTAATCTACCGTACCGTTTGCCTGATGTACATGCTTCCATGCCCAGATACCGGTCGTCTTATCGGTCTCTGTGAGCTGTCCGTTTTCTTCCTTCGCATTCACGAGAGTGACATAACCTTCGTCGGTCTCCGGTTCTTCATCGAGAAGCTTGAAGATACGCTCACTACCTGCCATCGCCATAACCACACTGTTGAGCTGCATGCTGACCTGTGAGATCGGCATATTAAAACTCTTGTTGAAGGTCAAGAAGCTGGCGAGCTTACCAAGTGTCAATCCGCTGAAACCGGCTAATGCCATCACGCCTCCGATCATGGCACAGAGTACATAGCTGATATTACCGATCTGCGCATTGACAGGTCCTAAGGCGTTCGAGTAACGGTTTGCATTATAGGCACTGTCATACAGCTGATCGTTGAGCTTGTTGAAATCTTCGATGTTCTGCTGCTCGTGTGTGAATACCTTAACGACTTTCTGTCCGTTTAACATTTCCTCGATGAATCCGTTGACTTTACCGAGATCCTGCTGCTGTGCAAGGAAGTAGCGGCTGGAGAATCCGGCAAATTTGCCAGTGACAAATACCGTGATCGCAACCATCACAAGTGTGAGGATCGTCAGCGGAATGTTTAAGATCACCATATAGATAAATACATTGACGATCGTGATGATACTGTTCAAAAGCTGCGGGATACTCTGGCTGATCATCTGGCGGAGGGTATCGATATCGTTCGTGTAGACCGACATGATATCTCCGTGTGAATGTGTGTCAAAGTAGCGGATCGGCAGATCCTGCATGTGGGTGAACAGATCGTTTCGAAGGTTCATGATCGTTCCCTGCGAGATATAGATCAGCAGCTTGTTGTACATAAAGGTTGCAGCAACGCCCAGGGCGTAGAAGCCTGCAACTTTGCCGATCGCCTGAAGCAGCGGTGCATAATCTGTGCTGTGATTGTTGATCATCGGCGTGATGTAATCATCGATCAGCTTCTGCATGAACATCGTTCCCTGCGTGTTGCACATAACGCTGGCAACAATTCCGATGATAACCAGTGCGTAGAGCGCACCATATTTCTTTAATACATAACCCATCAGGCGCTTCATCAGCTTACCTGGGTTCTCAATCTTTGGTTTTGGTCCTCTTGGTCCACGTGGTCCCGGCATTAAGAAGCACCTCCTTCATCAAAGTCTCCGCCGCCCTGTGTCTGCGATTCGTAGACATCGCGGTAGATCTCATTGCTTTGTAATAATTCTTCATGTGTTCCGAATCCGTTTAAGCGTCCGTCATCCAATACGATGATACGGTCAGCATCCATAACGGATGAGATACGCTGCGCGATGATCAGCTTGGTCGTTCCCGGAATCGCTTCGCGGAAAGCCTGGCGGATGCGCGCGTCGGTTGCAGTATCAACAGCGCTCGTACTGTCGTCGAGGATGAGGACCTTCGGCTTCTTTAATAAAGCACGTGCGATACACAGACGCTGCTTCTGACCACCGGATACGTTGGTTCCTCCCTGTTCGATGTAAGTATTGTACTTATCCGGGAATGTCTGGATAAACTCATCGGCACAGGCCTGTTTACAGGCCTCTATGCATTCTTCTTCGGTTGCATCCGGATTACCCCAGCGGAGGTTATCAAGGATCGTACCGGAGAAAAGCACATTCTGCTGTAATACGACAGATACCTCATTTCGCAGCGTGTCGAGATCGTATTCGCGGACATCCCTGCCACCGACATAGACTGCTCCATCCTCCACATCGTAGAGACGGCTGATCAGATTGACGAGCGAAGATTTCGAACTTCCGGTTCCACCGACGATACCGATCGTCTCACCGGAATGGATATCAAGATTGATATCATCGAGCACCGGAACTTCGGCATTCTTTGAATACCGGAACGTCACATGGTCGAAGCGGATGCTTCCGTCTGCGATATCGTAGCAAGGATCGGCAGGGTTATGAAGCGTGCTTTCCTCATTGATGACCTCTGCGATACGTCTTGCGCTGGCAACACTCATGGAGATCATAACGAATACCATGGACAGCATCATCAGACTCATCAGAATGTTCATACAGTAGGTGAGCAGCGCGAGCAGATCACCGGTCTCAAGGGAACTTCCGACAACCATGTGTGCACCGAACCAGCTGATCAGAAGGATACAGGAGTATACCGTAAGCTGCATCAGTGGCGAGTTCCATACAACAACGGATTCTGCCTTAAAAAGCATATCGTAGATGTTGCGGCTGGCCTTGGTGAAACGCTTCTTCTCGTAATCGCCGCGGACATAAGCCTTCACAACGCGGATCGCGGATACGTTCTCCTGAACGCTCTCATTTAAGTCATCGTACTTGCGGAAGGCTTCCTGAAAGTAGCGCATTGCAAGAAAGACGATTAACGCAAGGCAGGAGCCGAGCAGGATGACCGCGATCAGATAGATGAGCGCCAGCCGAGGACTGATGAAGAACGATGCGATCATCGCCACGATCAGTGTGGAGACTGCACGCACGCACATACGCAGGATCATCTGGTAAGCGTTCTGAATGTTGGTGACATCGGTAGTCAGTCTTGTGACAAGACTGGCGGTATTGAATTTGTCAAGATTGGCAAAGGAATATGTCTGAATCTTTTCAAACATCGCTTTGCGCAGATTACGGCCGAGTCCCATGGAAGCAGAAGCTGCGTAGTTGGCAGCCAGACATCCGAATGTGAGGGAACAGATTGCCGTAACGACCATCCATGCACCGATAACATAGATGTGATGGGTGTCTCCAAGGTTGACACCCTTGTCGATGATCGAAGCCATAAGGAGCGGAATGATCATTTCCATAATTACTTCCGCAAAAGCAAAAAGCGGCGTAAGTATGGAGGCCTTCTTGAACTCCTTGACCTCGGCAAGCAGTGTTTTTAACATAAGTGAACCTCTCTTCATTAATTAAAATAATGGAATTGCAAATTATGCTTGCAATTTAAAAGTTAGTGTGCTAACAATTAGATATGTTAGACTATGAATTTTTAATTGTCAACAAAAAGTTATGAAGAACAGAAAGAAATTATGAGGGAGAGTATGTGTAGTAAAGATGTTCACCAACATTTCGGTCATAAGTTTCGTATGATCCACAATATGATCGACAAATATTTTGAGAAACGGTGCGACGGATCCATTCATTATCTGACCCGGGTACAGTGTGCAACCTTACATTATTTATATGATCACCGGGATGAGGATGTGTTCCAGAAAGACATCGAGGCGGAATTTAGTATCTCCGGTGCGACAGCAACGAATATCTTAAAGGGACTTGAGAGGCAGGCGCTGATCACGCGTGAGCCGATGTCTAAGGATGCCCGCCTTAAGAAAATTGTCCTTACAGAAGAGGGCATCGACTGCAATGCACAGGCAACACAGAATATGCATCATATGGAAGAGACACTGACGGCAGGATTCTCAGAGGAAGAACTTGAAGAATTCCGCGATATGCTGGATCGCATGATTGCGAATCTTGAGGGACTGCAGGAGATCCGCTCGGAAAAAATGTAAAAAAGACCACATAATATTGTCAATCCTTATTGACAAAGGCACAAGATATAGTGTAATCTTGTTGTTGCAGACAAATAATACTATATATTGTGTCACGCGTCGTGACATTCAATGTTTTGGAGGATAGACAATGAAGATTATCAAACGAAGCGGCAGTGAAGCGGTATATGATTCGAACAAGATCATAGCTGCCGTACAGAAAGCCAATGCATCCGTCATTGACTACGAAAAACTTTCTGATGAACAGATCAGGGAGATCGCGGACAACGTAGAGACTGCGTGCGAGAACATGAAGCGTTCCCCGAGTGTGGAGGAGATTCAGGATATGGTGGAGAACCAGCTGATGAACAAGCGTGCCTTCACCGTTGCGCGTAACTACATTACATACCGTTACAAGAGAGCACTCGTGCGTAAGTCCAATTCTACGGATCAGCAGATCCTTAGTCTTCTTGAGTGCAACAACGAGGAAGTGAAGCAGGAGAATTCCAACAAGAATCCGACCGTCAACAGTGTGCAGCGTGATTATATGGCCGGCGAGGTCAGCAAGGATATCACGAAGCGTTTCTTACTGCCGGAGGATATTGTAGAGGCGCATGAGAAAGGACTCATTCACTTCCACGATGCAGATTATTTTGCGCAGCATATGCACAACTGCTGTCTGGTCAATCTGGAAGATATGTTACAGAACGGAACGGTCATCAGTGAGACTAGGATCGATCCGCCGAAGAGCTTCTCGACCGCCTGCAATATCGCAACACAGGCAATCGCACAGATCGCAAGCTCCCAGTATGGTGGACAGAGTATCTCGCTTTCGCACCTTGCACCGTTCGTACAGGTCAGCCGCGAGAAATTCCGTCAGCAGGTGCGCAAGGAGTTTGAGGCAGTCGGTTTAGCTCTTGATGAGGAGCAGATCAACAAGGTTGCAGAACTCCGTGTCAAGGAAGAAATCAACCGTGGCGTGCAGATGATCCAGTATCAGGTCATCACACTGATGACGACCAATGGACAGGCACCTTTTATTACCGTATTTATGTATCTTGACGAAGTACCGGAAGGTCAGACAAGAACCGACCTTGCTGCAATCATCGAGGAGATGCTGCACCAGAGAATTCAGGGTGTCAAGAATGAGAAAGGTGTATTCATTACACCGGCCTTCCCGAAACTGATCTATGTGCTCGAGGAGGACAACATCCACGAGGATTCCAAGTACTGGTACTTAACCGAACTCGCAGCAAAATGCACCGCGAAGCGTATGGTTCCGGACTACATCTCTGAGAAGAAGATGAAGGAACTCAAAGTGGATAAGAACGGTGAGGGACACTGCTATACCTGTATGGGATGCCGAAGCTTCCTGACACCGTATGTCGATCCGGAGACAAACAAGCCGAAGTATTACGGACGTTTCAATCAGGGTGTTGTAACCATCAACCTTGTTGACGTGGCTTGTTCTTCTGAGGGAGATATGGACAAGTTCTGGAAGATCATGGACGAGCGTCTGCAGCTTTGCTACCGTGCACTGATGTGCAGACACAAGAGACTGCTCGGCACACCTTCCGATGTAGCCCCGATCCTGTGGCAGAACGGAGCCTTGGCCCGTCTGGAGAAAGGAGAGCCGATCGACAAGCTTCTGTTTGGTGGATATTCAACAATCTCACTCGGCTACGCAGGACTCTGTGAGTGTACCCGCTATATGACCGGTGTGTCCCACACGGATTCGGAGGTCGGAACACCGTTCGCACTCAAGGTTATGCAGCGCCTCAACGATGCATGCCAGGAGTGGAAGGAGAAGGAGAACATCGACTTCAGTCTCTACGGAACACCGCTTGAGTCTACGACCTACAAGTTCGCCAAATGCTTACAGAAGCGTTTCGGAATCATCAAGGGCGTTACAGACCGCAACTACATCACGAACAGCTATCACGTACACGTGACAGAGGAGATCAACGCATTCGACAAGCTGAAATTCGAGTCACAGTTCCAGAAGCTGTCTCCGGGTGGTGCAATCAGTTACGTGGAAGTTCCGAATATGCAGAACAATATCGAAGCTGTACTTTCGGTTATGAAATATATCTACGACAACATCATGTATGCCGAACTCAACACCAAGAGTGACTATTGTCAGGTGTGTGGCTACGATGGAGAGATCAAGATCGTCGAGGAGGAAGGCAGCGGCAAGCTGATCTGGGAGTGCCCGAACTGCGGCAACCGTGATCAGGATAAGATGAGCGTTGCCCGCCGTACCTGCGGATATATCGGAACGCAGTTCTGGAATCAGGGACGTACGCAGGAGATCAAGGAGCGCGTACTGCATCTGTAATTTGCAAAAACACAAAAATGCTGAGGTATCTATGAAAACCTCAGCATTTTTTGCGTGAACCACAAATGAAACAGGATAAGGTATGGAAAGCAAAAAGTATGGAGATTGTATCTGTACATTTGTGAAAATTTTGTGTATAATTTGGTTAACAATAGCACTCTTATGTCCGATATAAATTACAATAGTATAAGAATGCGTTTCCAAGGAAGGAGATTGTATAACATGGAGAAAAGTAAAATGATAAACAGAGGAAAGAAGATTGTGGCAGTCGCATTATCATTTATGATGATGATTCCGTTTGCTTTCAGCCAGACAACCGTAACGAAGGCAGCAGGCGCAAGCCAAGCGACGACAGCACCGACACCGGATAAAGTTTTAAAATTGACTGTGGAGAATAACACCGCGGATAAGAAATTGTCGCTTGAGAGAGGACAGGAAGTAAAACTGAAATTAACTGCGACTTCCGATATGGAAGTTGAGGAGATTGTGGGAAACTTGTCATTTGTAGATACAAATGGTGCAGAGGTTAAGTGCTTTTCATTATCTGAAGTGGAAGCAGACAATTGGAATGCCGGATTTGGTGCCGATGTATCTGTATTGAGTTTTCGCCCGAATTCTACTAAAACGGTAAAGGCGAATGAGGTGATTGCAACAATCACTCTGAAATCAATCAAGTCGGTTGATGCAGTGACTGCAAAATATGCAGTGACCAGTATGAAAGCAAAGACAACAGGTGCGAGTGCCGCAACCGTTGATGAGACCGGTGATGTTACGTGTGCAATGCAGAACGCATTAGCAGCGGCACGTGGGGTTACGTTAGAGATGGACACAACCTCGAAGCAGAAACTTTATACATTCAATTCGGATGAACTGAAAGTATTCTCTCTTCCAGTTAAAATCAAGGACAATACTGGATTCAATGCCATGAAAGTTAAGATCACATACGATTCCAGAAAATTGACATATAAGAGTTATAAGGTATCATCTAAGGCTTTGATCTATCTTCACTATATGACAGAATATCAGGGCGTTGATTCGGATGGTAATGGTGTGGTAACTATCAGCTTTGTGGGAACAGAAGACACAACACTGACGGGAGATTTCCTTACATTGAATTTCGGCATTGGAAGAAATGCAAGCTCTGATGCGGGACAGAATACGACAACGGTAAAATGTGAAATTACTGAGCTGCAGAATGCTTCGGAGAGTGAAAACCTTAAAAAAGCATCGAACGAGTGTGTAATTACATTTGAAGAGGGATCCAAACGTGGTGATGTCAATCAGGATGGTCAGATTAATCTGATTGATGTAACGTATGCATTACAGTTTTACAACGGCGTTCGTAATCTGACAACAGAGCAGCAGGCTTTAGCAGATGTCAATGGAGATAAAAAGGTAACATTAGTAGATGTATTGATGTTGCTCAAAAAATGCAACGGAGAGAATATTAATTTTTCATAATTGAATTGGAAATGGACAACGAGAAGAAGACAAAATACGCTCATCTTTATGAGACAACGTCTTCGCAGGTTACGCCTTCACCTGGAAATAATAAGAAGCGTCCGGATAGCGGGAACGGATATCTGGACGACCTGAAAGAAATTGAACACATATGTACGCAGAATGACCTGGGCGATGACAGAGAAAATCAGAAGCTGTATCGCAGTCTTAAGAATCAGAATTCTTTTACCACGTGGCTGGGGGAAGCGTTCTTAAGCGGATTGTCCGGTCATACGAGTAAGAACCGCCATAGACGAACTATGGAGAGAGTATGCAAGCGGATTGCTGTCTCTTTCCTCGCTATGGCGGTAGTGTTGTTATTATCCCTTCTTTATTTTCAGATGAAAGCGGTGCGGGAAGATGCGGTACTCGAGTATGTGCGGCAGGAAAGAGAACAATTGGCACAGGCATCGGATGAGGAAGACAATCACAAGGTTGCAATCCTCGACCAATATGCTATATTATATAGTATGTATTCGGATGTTGTTGGCTGGATCAAGGTCGATGGGACACCGATTGATTATCCGGTGATGCAGGACACAACCGGAGATGAGTATTATCTGAATCATAATTTTGAGGGGAAGGATGATAATAAGGGAGCGCCTTTTGTCGATGCTGACACTCAGATTAAGCCGCTTGACAAGAATATTGTGATCTATGGACACAATACGAGAGATGGCAGTATGTTCGGAGATCTGGATTATTATCTGGACCAAAAGTTTTATAAGAAGCATCCGACGATCTCATTTGACACGATTTATGAGACAGGAACTTATCAGATTGTGGCGGTTGTTAAGACGCATGTGCGAAACAATGACGAGTCTGGATTCCGCTACTATTGGTTCCGCAATTATGAGAATCGTGGCGAATTTCAGGAATTGTTGGATTTTATTGATGAGAATCAAATTTATGACACGGGAGAGCATCTCTCCTATGGGGACAGCATGATCATGTTATCAACCTGTGAGTATACGGTTGAGAACGGGCGGCTTGTTGTTATTGCAAAAAGGATATAAGGACGAAGGATGAAGAGATTAGCGAAACTGTTATTAGGAATTTGTATGGCATTGATAGTCAGTCTGGCTGCCACTCCGGTGGTGACTTATGCGTCGAGTATCAATCTTACACTTGGAACAACGGATAATGCGAGAGTGGGGGACACGGTTACGGCAAGGATTGTACTTGGAAATAATCCGGGTATGTCTACGTTTGCGGTTAAGCTGGCATACAACAGAGATGCACTCACTTATACCGGAGCAACCTGGGCATCTTCCGTGACATCGAATTCCAATAATGTTCAGTTAATCTCAGAAGTGACAGAGAATGGAGGCCCGGTTCTTAACATTTCTTCGATTCTGAATCAGACGTATTCTGGTAATGAGACTTTTGTTACTTTAAATTTTACAGTAAAGCAGGCATATACGACGATGCCGGTGACTTTAACTGTGCGGGAACTGACGGATTCCAGCTATAACACCATGACAGTGAACACAGTTGTTGATGCGAATGCAGGAAAAACGAATACCCAGAACAGCCAGAACAACAGTCAGAGCCAGAGTAATAGCCAGAGTCAGAGTAATAGCCAGAATAACAGCCAGAACAATAGTCAAAATAACAGTCAGAATAACAACCAGAATAATAGCCAGAACAACAGTCAGAATAATAATAACAATAATAATTCAAATAACAATAATTCGAATAATAATGACGACACAACGATCGATGATACGATTGATGGATCCGATACAACAAAGAAGCCGTCAAAGGTTGATAAGACACCGAAGACCGGAACGTTCGATATCCGTTATCTGTTCGGTGCTGCCATCGTGGTATTCCTTGCGATCGCGGGAATCTGTATCAAGGTGTTGGGAAAGAAGAAGATGTAATGAATTACGCAGGAATTAAATATTGTGATATTGCCAACGGCACCGGGTGTAGAACGGTGCTGTTTGTCTCGGGATGCCGGAATGCCTGCAAAGGCTGTTTTCAGCCGCAGACATGGGATTTCGGATACGGAGAGCCTTTTGATGAGAAGGTGCAGAAGGAAGTGCTCGACTCACTGGCTCCGGATTACATTACCGGAATTACGTTGCTTGGAGGGGAGCCGTTCGAGCCGGAGAATCAGAAGGAACTTGTGCCTTTTATGAGGAAAGTCGTTGCACAGTATCCGAATAAGAATGTATGGGCTTTTACGGGATATATATATGATAAGGATCTGGTTGCCGGAGGGAGACGGCATACAGAAGATACCGATGAATTACTTTCTATGATTGATGTGTTGGTGGATGGACCGTTTATTGAGGAACTTAAGGATATTACCTTGAAATTTCGCGGTTCATCGAATCAGAGGGTTCTTGATTTAAGAGAAACCATCCGAACGGGGAAGATAACCACATTGTTTTAGAAGAGGAGCGTGTTAAGTATGAAAAAGCATATCAGTATGATGTGTGCGATAATCTGTTATGCAATCGGCGTGATCGCCTCCGTGTATTTCGGATTATGGAAGATGCTTTTGCATCCGGTGCTTATGATTGTTGCGGCTTTTTCTGCCGGAACACTGACGGTGAATCTGATGATCGCGTGTGCGGTCAAGATTTTGTTTTCCACGACGCTTACCGGACTAATCTGGTGCATCGGATACATAGGTTATAACCATTTCAAGGGGACGGAGGATCCGGACTGGGATAAGCTCAATCCGCTCAATGATACGAATGATTATGAGGAAGAGAGGCGTGTGTCGTGATTCTGCGTGTGCCGGAATATTATGATGAGTTCTCCTGTATTGCAAGCCGCTGCAAGGACAGCTGCTGCGCAGGCTGGGAGATTGATATTGATGAGGAATCTTATGAGTATTACCGGAATGTTGAGGGACCATTCGGAGACCGCTTAAGAGAGAGCATGTATGAGGCGGAGGATGAGGATGGCGGTTACCGTTTTAAGCTGAAGGGACCGAAGCGTTGCGCGATGCTCAATGATAATAATTTGTGTGATCTATATACCGCTTTGGGCGAGGAGGCGTTGTGTGAAGTGTGCACAGAGTATCCGCGCTTTTCGCTTGTCTATGGGCAGGTGGAGCAGAAGGCACTCAGTCTTTCCTGCGAGGAAGTGGGACGGATTCTTTTTAACCGAACCGAGCCGGAGCAGCTGATTGATATCGAGCTTCCGGGAGACTGTGAGGATGATGAGGAAGATCCGCTTCTGGTTGCCTTCATGGAATGGGTGCAGAAAGAAGCGGTTGCAATCCTGCAGAATCGACAGAATCCGATTCCTTATCGTGAGAAGGAATTTCTCGCATGGTGTGACCTAGCGCAGAATGCACTTAATCATGCGGAGGCGATGGATGACTTGTCACTTCTGGACGTATGGAAGAAGGAGCAGGCACTCTTGCAGCTGCGTGCGTGGGAAAACGAGAATCCGGTTCAGAAATGTTTGAAAACACAGATGGATGGTCAGGACGAGAAATCCACAGAAGAAGCAGAGAGAAGTCAGGCGTTATATGAAGATTTCTGCGATCGTTTTGAAGTTTTTCTGACGATGGAAGAGCTGGATGATGAGTGGATCAACACGAAGGCAGAGTTTGAGAAGCTTTATCATGCGGATACTTACGGAAAGCTTCTGCGCGATTATCTGGATTCGGATGACTATTCGGAACTTGGTTACGAGCATCTGCTTGTCTACTTTGTATACCGTTATCTGATGAATGCGGTCTACGATTATGATATCTTATCTTATGCGAAGATGATCGTTGTGGCGACGCTTGTCGTGCGCGATATGGACGCAGCACGTTACCAGAGAAACGGTGGGGCGTTTACGATGCTTGACCGCATTGATATCGCACGCATTTTCTCCAAGGAAGTGGAGCATTCGGAAGGAAATGCTGAGGATCTCAAGGAAATGTGTATGATGGAGGAGATTGCTTCGATCGAGGCGTTGGATCGCCAGATATCAATTTGAATAGAAAACCCGCATGTGCCATCTGGCATATGCGGGTTTTGCAATTGCTCAAATTTATTTGTCGAGCAGATCGGTATAGAAGTCTGCGTAATCGGTACGGGCTGCGTGGCTGAAGTCGATCGCTGCGGACGGATGCTGGTTTAAGCGGCCGGTCAGCAGGTAAGGAATATCGTATCCCCATACGGCTCCGGATGCTTTCAGTGGAAGCATATGCTCCTCAAGGAATTTAAGAACCGGGAAGATATTGTACTTCGGGTTCTTAAGGAAGCTTAAGAGAAGCTCCATTGCACAGTTTCCGGCGCCTCGTCCCATAGACATCATGGTTGCGTCGAGAAGGCTGACACCTCTTGCAGCGGCTTCAATCGTATTGGCGAAAGCGAGCTGCTGGTTGTTGTGTGCGTGCATACCAATGTATTTGTTGTATTTTTCTCCGACTTCTGTGTATTTGTCGGCAATCGCACGGATCTGCTCCGGGTAGAGAGCTCCGTAGCTGTCTACAATGTAGATGCCGTCTGCATTACTCTTGCCGACCATCTCGAGTGCCTGATCAATGTCTGCTTCCTTGGCGTTGGATATTGCCATAATGTTACAGGTTACTTCGTATCCTTTCTCTTTGGCATCCTCGATCATCTCGATTGCTGCCGGCATCTGGTGAACGTAGGTTGCGACGCGGACCATGTCGATGACACTTTCGCTTTTGTCAAGGATGTCCTTCTTGTAATCGCAGCGTCCGACGTCTGCCATAACGGAAATCTTCATGTCGGAATTGTTGTCTCCGACAATCGCGCGGATGGATTCCTCATCACAGAATTTCCACTTGCCGAATTTGTTTACGTCAAAAAGCTCCTTGGAAGCCTTATAACCAAACTCCATGACGTCGACACCCGCTTTCACGTTGGCGCGGTATAATGCGTTGATAAAATCGTCCGAGAACATAAAGTTGTTCACAAGTCCTCCGTCACGAATGGTTGCGTCCAATACGCGAATATCAGATCGTACTGTCATTAAGTCTCCCTTTTGAGCCATTGTTGTTTCCTCCTAAGCTGAAATAAATTATTTAACACTTTAACGCCTTAACGCGTGTGAGTATATGATAACACATTGTGCCGAAAATGCAAGTAAAACTTTACTTTTCTTATTCAGACTAATATAATTAACATGGATTAGAATCCAAAGGAGGACAAAATGATATACTTACTAGGAAACTTAGAACCCGCAATTATTGCGTTTGTTGGAATTTTATTTGCGTTTGCCGCAACCTGTATCGCAATCGCAAAGCTGAATAAATACCTGCCGAAGGATATGGGACGTCAGTTTGCACATGACGGTGCGCTATCTGCCGGAAAGCCGAGAGGAGCCGGTATCATTTTCGTACTGACCTTCGTTGCAGCAGCACTTCTCTTTGCACAGATGAATGTGGAGATCGGTATCTATCTGATCCTGATCGTTGTTGAGATGTTTACGGGATATTTTGATGATGCCGCAGAGAAACCTTGGGGCGAGTATCTGAAGGGGTTTCTTGATCTTGCGGTAGCCGTTGTTGTAGCACTTGTTTATCTTCACTATAACACAAGCACAATTACATTTGCGATCACCGGTACACAGGTCACAATTCCACCGGTTGTATTTGCAATCCTTACGGTGGTTCTTGTGTGGGCATCCATCAATGTCACCAACTGTTCGGACGGTGTAGATGGACTTTCCGGAACACTTACCATTATTACATTGATGACGATTTTTGTACTGGATAATCTGCTTGGTGTGGATGACGGATTTAATTTCTGCATCTTACTGTTTTGTGTATGTCTGCTTGGATATCTGTGGTACAACGCGACACCGAGTAAGCTTCTGATGGGAGATGCCGGATCCCGAGCGATGGGTATCTTTATTGCAATCGCCGTACTCAAGATGCACAGTCCGTTTATGTATCTGCTTGTCGCTGCGGTACTGATCGTAGATGGTGGACTCGGACTGATCAAGGTTTCATTGCTTCGTTTCTTAAAGATACATATTTTAAAGAACGTAACGACACCGATTCATGACCATGTGCGCAAGAGAAGCGGCTGGTCGAATGCACAGGTTGTATTCCGTTTTGCAATCATCCAGATTGTGATCTCGGTAGCAGCAGTGTATATGGTAATGATGTAGTGAATCATTCTTTCAAAGTAATTATTGAGATAAGAGAAAAGTACAGTACAAGGGGTTTTTTAGAATGCGATACATAACGATTGAGGAAGCACAGCCTGGAATGTGCCTTGCCTATGATCTATATGATTCGATGGGCAGAACGATGATAGGACGAGGCTGCGAGCTGACTGCATCCTATATCGATAAACTGAGGGATTACGGATTTAGCGGAGTCTACATTGATGATGAATTGTCGAAGGAGATCCAGATTGAGGCATCGATCTCCGAGAAGCTTCGAACAGATGGAATCAACTGCATCAAGAAAAGTGATATTGATCACTGTGCAGAGATTGCAGCGGCAATCGTAGATGAGATATTGCCGCGTGGCGAGGTCTCTCTTGATATGCTGGATCTGCGATCCTATGATGACTATACCTATGCACATTCTGTAAATGTTGCGGTTCTCTGCTGCGTGATCGGCATGGGCATGCAGATGAATGAGCGTGATTTAAATTATCTGGTTACGGCGGCGTTACTCCATGATCTCGGTAAATTATCGATACCGCCGGAAATCCTAAACAAACCGGGAAGATTAACGCCGGAAGAGTATCAGATCATGAAGAAACATGCAGAGTATTCGTACAAGCTTCTGAGCAATCGCTGGGATATTTCTGCACATATTAAGCAGACGGTATTGCTCCACCATGAGAATTATGACGGAAGCGGTTATCCGCAGGGGCTTCTCGGCAAGGAACAGTCGATATTTGTCCGAATTCTGCATGTAGCAGATGTGTATGATGCTTTGACCTCGAAGCGACCGTACAAGAAGCCGTACTCTCCATATGAGGCGATCGAGTATCTGATGGGGGCATGCGGTATTATGTTTGACAAGCAGGTAGTAGAAGTCTTTTTGGAATATGTACCGCTTTTCCCAAAGGGAACGAAGGTCAATCTATCGGATGGAAGAACAGGAATTATTTTTGAAAATGCGGGTAAGCACAATCTTCGACCGGTTATTATGCTTGATGATGGAGAGAAGATTAATCTCATGGATAAGGAGCACTTGAACATCACCATTCTTCCACCGGATTATCTGGATGTCGTATCTCCGGAGGACGAGGAAGAGGGCAGAAATAATATGGTGGAAGGAACGCCGCATACCAGAATCATGGTTGTCGATGATATGAAGACAAATCTTGAGGTGATGCGCAGCATTCTGGATAATATCTATGATCTGACGCTTTGTAAATCCGGATATCAGGCGATCCAGTATATGAAGAAGAATCCGTTCCCGGACCTGATCATTATGGATGTGGACATGCCGGAGATGACGGGAATCGAAGCTACAGTGAAGATCAATGAGATTACGGGAGGAACGATCCCGGTTCTCTTCGTGACGGCAATCTGCGATGCGCAGACGGTCATTACCTGTCGCGAGCTGCATGCTGCAGGATACATTGTACGCCCTTATAAGCCGGTCTATATTAAGGCTGAGATAGAGCGTATATTAAGCGGATGGAGGCATTAGGATATGATGTTAGTTTTCCTTGGGGTGTGCATGTGCATTACCTTCTTCGTACTCCAGACATATATTACTTCAGGCTTTCATGCCAGAGAGCACCGGCTTCTTCCGCTGGTGCTCACTTTGGTTGCGCTGTATAACTTTTACCGGATTGTACAGGAAATCATGGGCAGCACAAGCGTATTTCGGGCTTTGACCGATCTGCTGGTTATTCAGATGGTCTATGTTCTGTTTCATTATGTAATGGATTTTATGCATTTCAAGCTGAAAGTATGGCTGGAAACGCTTCTTTTTTTTAGTCTGCTTTTCTCGGATTTTATGATGTTTTATGATATGATCTATGACCGGTCTTATCAGGATGTCTTTCTAGTTACTCTTTTTGCCTATGTGCTTCTGACACTTGGCTTTTCCACTTATGCGCGAATACTGACACCACTCTCGCAGATTGAGGGACATGTCAATGATATGTTGTATGCATCGATCGCGTTGCCGGGATTTGCATTGCTTTTCCGTGTATTCTCGCAGGGGGCAGAGAATATTGTAATGCCGATCGCGTTGGAATGCACCTGTCTGATCATCTATTATCTGATGATGACAGGACAACTGACAAATGTAGCAATCGAGATGCAGGAGAATTACTATAATACTTCGGATATCGCATGTTTTCTGTTTGACAGTAAGATGCATTTCCGTGATGCAAATCTGGAAGCGAAGAAGATTTTTGCGGAAGCAGTACAGGAGATGGAGAATGAGCCGGATAATTATGCGTATTATTCTTCGATGATGCGATGGAGTACACATCCGGAGGATGAGCTGGAGAGGAAATATGGCGAACTGTATTACAAATGCCAGCTGCAGCCAGTATTCAAGGACGATATTCTGTGTGGATATATTCTCTGTGTTATTGACATCACGCACCTGAAGCAGGAAACGAAACTGATGGAGCATCTGAAGCGGGAAGCAGAGAACCAGTCTGTGCTAAAAAGCAAGTTCCTTGCGAGTGTCAGTCATGATTTAAGAAGTCCGCTCCATGCGATCATTGGAGGAAGCGAGATCCTTCTAAGACGTAAGGAACTTCCGGCGGAGAGCCGGGCAATGCTTGGATATATTCACAATGCAGGCAACACGCTGCTTGAGCAGGTTAATACCATTCTGGTGTATTCCAAGCTGGAAGCAGGAAAGCTGACTCTGCATAAGAAAGAATACAATTTCTATAATCTGCTCAAGGAACAGGCACATATCTGCCTGATGAATCTGAACGAGAAGCCGGTTGATTTTGTGGTACGGATGGAGAGTGAGTTTCCGGAGATGATGATCGGCGATGAGTCGTGCGTGCGGCAGATCCTCCAGAATCTGTTGTCCAATGCAACGAAGTTTACCGACCGTGGATCCATTGTGTGTACCATCTGCTGTAACAAAAAGAAGAACAGTTCGATCATACAGGTATACGGAAGCGTGGAAGATACTGGTGTGGGAATGAATGCCCAGCAGCTGGAACACATCTTCGGAGAGTATGTCTCCTACTCGGATGATAGAGGACTTGAAGGCAGCGGACTGGGACTTTCTCTGGTCAAGCAGATGGTGGATCTGATGCATGGGCATATACATGCAAGCAGCGAGGAAGGTGTTGGAACCCGGATCATGTTTGCTTTTGAGCAGGAGCAGACATCGTCTGTAATGCTTCCACCGACCAATATTGACCGGGATACACTGTTAAAGAAGCCGGTCTATGCGGTAAGTGATGTGAAGCCAAACTGGGTATTCCCAGGAGCGAGGGTGCTTCTGGTGGATGATATGGAGGTCAATCGTCTGATCTTCAAGAAGCTTGTTGGTCCGTGGAAACTGACGGTGGATCTGGCTGCTTCCGGAGATGAGGCAATCGCGGCGGCGAAGCTTCACAAGTATCAGATGATCATCTTAGATCAGATGATGCCGGAGAAGTCGGGCATTGAGACGGCGGATGAAATCTCGGAGTTCTGTGATGTTCCGCTTGTTCTGATGACGGCGGACATCTCGGATGCAACGAGAACAGAGGCTTTGATCCATGGATTTATCGAATTTCTGCCAAAGCCGGTACAGATGGAGAATCTCGGCACGCTTCTTGAGACATGTCTTCCGGTTGAGTACCGTGAGATTCCGACGGCGGATACTTCGGTGGATCTGCAGGCAAGAGACCGCGAGGAGGCACTCGCCTATGCGAGAACACTGGAAACGTATTGCAAAGAAGTACAGGAACTGCTTGGAACGCTTGAAGAGTATGAGAAGACCAATCTTGATATGTTCCGCGTGAAGGTGCATGGAATCAAGGGAATCAGCAGACAGATCGCTCAGGATGAGATGGGCGAGCAGGCAGAAATCATGGAGATGGCGGCAAAGACCGAGAATCATGTCTTTATACGAAGAAATCTGCCGAAGTTTCTGACGCAGCTACAGGGTGTATACGATGATGTTGAGCGGGAATTTAAGAAACTTAGAGCTCAATATGAGGATAAAGGAAAAGAAACCGAAAAGCAGGAAATCGGTCAGAATGAAAAGCTTCAGTTGTGGAAGGATTTAAAGGATGCTTTTGATGCTTATGATCTGAATGCGATGGAAGAGATGATCGGTAAGTTGTCAGAAGTTGCTTTACTGCCGGAGGAAGAGAAGATATTGCAGAATGCGAAGGAAGCCTGCGATGATTTTGAATATGAGGACGGAAGCGCGGCGTGCGAGGAGGCAATGTCTATACTCGCGTAAACTCGAGAAACACGCTTCGTGGGTTCCTCGAGTTATCGCGGTGCTCGCCAGATCCGCAAGCAAGCTTGCGCTTTTTCTCGCTACTCGCGTAAAAAAGCGCCGCTAGACTTTGCGGCGCAGTAATGCATAGAATTTCTCGATATGGAAAGGTTTTCCCTGTACGGCTTCAACCTTCAGACGGTTTTCCTCGCTGAATCCGACTAAGATATGGTGGTTGGCCTCTGCGAGGTAGTCCATGATACCGTCGATATCGGATTTGGTGTTCTTTGGACAGTTGACGTACATATGCTTGTTCGCGGTAATGTGCATCGTGTAGGAGATGCTGAAGTGGTACCACAGGATTTTGTGAAGTGTGGAGTGCTTGTAGATCCACAGAATTTCCTGAATCGGTACGACAGCGTTCGCATCCGGCGATGTCATAATGAAGAAATGTTCTGTGATGAACATGTCCTCCGTAGCCAGCTGAGGAAGCGTTGCAAGTTCTTCTTCCGCCTGCGCGAGGAGCTTTGCAGGATGACCGAACACGACTAAGTTCTGACAAGGTGGGGAGAGCACCGGAAAACGGATGCAGACCAGACAGGTCAGAATATACAGGATCGCATAGATCATGGTTGAAAAATACACGATAAACAGGATCGTGGTTGCAGTCACATGGTAATCCGGCTCACTGAAATAGTATTCCGATACCTGAGAGCTGATGCCGCTTTCCGTCCAGTCGAGATCAGTGGCAAGAGATGCCATCAGAGCCTGGAAGGATTCCTGTCCGCGGACGACGCGACCGGTCACGGTGAGCGATGCAATCGAAGGAAGACCTTCCTCGCAGGTGCGCGGCGTGAGCAATACGATCACACACTGTTTGTCGCGCATGGTATAATAATAATAGCCGCGCGTCCGGCCGTACGCTTCGCTGGTATATCCGGTAAAGCGGAGGTCGTGGAATGTAGTGCGCGTATAGCGGTCCTTCGACTGGTAGGCAGCCTGTAACGTTTCTTTCTTCTCCATTGTATGTGGATGAAGCATGTTGCCAAGTGGCAGGACAACCCACAGGATTGCCAGAAGGAGCAGATATATAATTGGTGAAAAAAGCCTTTTTTTGTAAAAGGCTTTTATATTACGTGTGATATAATGTTCGTAATTATCTGGCATAATGGTTCCCTTTCCTGGAATATTACAAGACAAGTATAAAGGTTTCGGGGAGAATAATCAACCTTGCTTTTACGAATAAAAATTGATAGTATTAGATAAATTGGAGGCAAATTATGGATGCATATACAAGCTTTGCGAGTGTATACGATCTGTTCATGGACAATGTTCCGTATGAGGAGTGGTGCGCATTCCTCTGTAAGATTCTTGCGCAGCATGGGATCACAGACGGACCGGTTCTTGATCTCGGATGTGGTACCGGCAAGATGACAAGACTGATGTCGGAGCAGGGATACGATATGACCGGAATCGATAACGCGGCGGAGATGCTGCAGATTGCGGCGATGGAACCGGGTGAAGTACCGATTCTGTATCTGCTGCAGGATATGCAGGATCTGGAGTTGGACGGATGCGTGCGTGCGGTCTACAGTGTGTGTGACTGCGTGAATTATGTGCTGGATGAGGAGGAACTGCAGCAGGCTTTCTCGCGGGTGCATGAGTATCTGGAAGAAGACGGTGTATTTATTTTTGATGTGAACACATCCTATAAATATACAAAGCTTCTGGCGGAGAACACGTTTGCAGAGAGCCGGGATGAGGGAAGTTTTATCTGGGATAACTATTATAATGAAGAGGAGCGGATCAATGAGTATGATCTGACGCTTTTTATCCCAGAAGGGGACGAACTGTACCGGAGATACACAGAGACGCATTACCAGAGAAATTATGAGACGGAGACGTTATTAAAACTTTTGAAAAACGCGGGCTTTATCGATATTTGTGTGTATGATGATTACACGGATGCGCCCCTTTGTGAGACGAGCGAGAGAGCGGTATTCGTGGCAAAGAAGTCCCAATAATTACGATAGGAGAGAAAATTATGTCAGATTATATTGTACGTGCGACTGCAGCGGATGCGAGTATCCGCGCATTTGCGATTACATCGAGAGATTTGGTTGAGACAGCAAGAGAGGATCACAATACATCACCGATCATGACCGCTGCGCTCGGACGTCTGTTGTCCGGTGGCGCGATGATGGGCACGATGTTAAAAAATGATAAGGATCTGCTTACCTTACAGATCCAGTGCAGCGGACCGGCGAAGGGATTGACCGTGACTGCGGATGCACACGGAAATGTCAAGGGATTTGCAAGCAATCCGGTGGTTGAGCTTCCACCGAATGCAGACGGACATTTGAATGTCGGAGGTGCTTTAGACCTTGGAATTTTAAGCGTGATCAAGGATATGGGCTTAAAGGAGCCTTATGTCGGACAGTGTCAGTTGCAGACCGGTGAGATCGCGGAGGATCTGACGTATTATTTTGCAACGTCGGAGCAGATTCCGTCAGCGGTAGGTCTTGGCGTGTTGATGAACAAGGATAATACAGTGAAGCAGGCGGGCGGATTTATTATCCAGCTGATGCCTTTTACCAGTGATGAGATCATTGATAAGTTAGAGAAGCGTATTGCAGAGATCGATTCTGTGACGATGATGCTTGAGAGAGGACTGACGCCGGAGGGAATACTGGAGGAAATCCTTGGAGATTTTGGATTAGAAATTGTTGATACAGTTCCGGCTGCGTTTGTGTGCGATTGTTCGAAGGAGCGTGTATCGCGTGCACTCTCAACCATCAGTAAGAAGGATTTGGATTCTATTATCAATGATGGAGAGAGCATCGAGGTCAAATGCCAGTTCTGCAATAAGGCATACAATTTTGACATTGACGAGTTAAAGGAGTTAAGAAAGTGAGACATGGATTTGTAAAAGTCGCAGCCGCAACACCGAAGATCAAGGTGGCAGATACGGTATATAATACGGAACAGATACGTCTTCTGATGACGGAGAGTGCGGCATGGGGCGCACGCATTACGGTTTTTCCGGAACTTTGCATTACCGGATATACGTGTCAGGATCTCTTCCTGCAGGAGAAACTGATCGCTGGTGCGAAGGATGCGTTAATGCAGCTGGCAGAGGCGAGTGCGTCGATTCCAGGAATCTATTTTGTGGGATTACCGTATGAGATCAACGGAAAGCTTTATAATGTTGCTGCTGCTATCTCAGATGGTCAGGTGCTTGGAATGGTGCCGAAGAGCTGGATCCCGAATTACAATGAATTCTATGAGATGCGGCATTTCGCATCGGGAGCGGAGCTTAGCACAGACGTGACACTTCCGGATGGCAGTGAGGTTTTAGTAGACCGTGAGCAGCTTTTTGTGTGCGAGCAGATGAATAAACTTAAGATTGGCGTAGAGTTGTGTGAGGATCTGTGGACGCCGAATCCACCGAGTATCGCACATGCGCTTGCAGGAGCGGATGTGATCGTAAATCTGTCGGCTTCCAATGAGATTACTGGCAAATCGGCATACCGCAAGGAGTTGGTATGCGGACAGTCCGCTAGACTGGTCAGCGCTTATATTTACGCATCGGCAGGGGAAGGGGAATCAACCCAGGATCTGGTCTTCTCCGGACACAATCTGATTGCGGAGAACGGACGTCTTCTGGCAGAGTCGAAGCGTTTCGGATATGGCGTGATCTACACGGAGATCGATGTGGAGAAACTGATCGCGGAGAGACGCAGGATGACGACGTTTGCGACGCAGGATGGCTATGTGGAGACTTCCTTTGAACTGGAGCCTGAGGAGACGAAACTGACCCGTTATATTGATCCGGCGCCTTTTGTACCGGGAAATAAGGATGAGAGGGATAAGCGTTGTGATGAGATTCTGATGATTCAGGCGATGGGACTTAAGAAACGTCTGGAACATACCGGTGCAGGAGCCGTGGTTGGAATCTCGGGTGGACTGGATTCCACGCTTGCGCTGCTTGTCACGGTTCGTGCGTTTGATCTGCTTGGAAAGGATCGCAAGGGGATTACTGCGGTAACGATGCCGGGATTCGGTACAACGGATCGCACTTATGATAATGCGGTCAATCTGATCCGTTGTCTTGGCGCGGAGTTTGTGGAAGTGGATATCAAGAATGCAGTCAATGTACATTTCGCGGATATCGGACAGGACGATTCCGTGCATGATGTGACGTATGAGAATTCGCAGGCGCGTGAGCGTACGCAGATTCTTATGGACATTGCCAATAAGAAGAATGCTTTGGTGATCGGAACCGGCGATCTCTCGGAACTGGCGCTTGGCTGGGCAACCTACAATGGTGATCATATGTCCATGTATGCGGTCAATGCTTCCGTGCCAAAGACTCTGGTCCGTCATCTCGTGCGGTATTATGCAGATACATGCGGAGATGATCTGCTGGCGAAGACACTTTTGGATGTACTCGATACACCGGTATCACCGGAACTTCTTCCACCGGAGGATGGCAAGATCTCGCAGAAGACGGAGGATCTGGTAGGCCCGTACGAGCTGCATGATTTCTTCCTGTATTATATGCTCCGTTTCGGTTTTGCTCCGGCGAAGATCTATCGTCTGGCGCAGATTGCTTTCCGGGATACGTATGAGGATGCATTTATCTTAAAGTGGCTGAAGATATTCTACCGGAGATTCTTTGCGCAGCAGTTCAAGAGATCCTGTCTCCCGGACGGTCCGAAGGTCGGATCGGTTGCGGTATCGCCACGTGGAGATCTTCGTATGCCGAGTGATGCCTGCTATACGATCTGGAAGGATGAGGTTGATAAAATAATTCCGTCAAGCAAATCATAAGTGTGACTGCTTGCAGGCGTCACTTATGATTTATTTGACGGAGAAATCGTAAATTATATGAAATTAAGTAGTTGGCATGATAAAAAAAGACAATCGGATTACCGATTGTCTTTTTGTGCTTAAATATGTATCTGTAATTACAGTAACTGAATTCCGTGATCTTCACATTCCTTGATTGCTTCTTCCGGCCACAGAGAACTCTGTACTTCTCCGATGTGTGCCTTGCGAAGGAAGAACATACAGATTCTTGACTGACCGATTCCACCACCGATGGTGTATGGAAGATCTCCGTCAATGATTGCCTTCTGGAAAGGAAGATCCTTGCGCTCCGGACAGCCTGCTTTATCAAGCTGGGAGAGGAGTGCTTTCTTATCAACACGGATTCCCATGGAAGATAACTCTAAGGCAATATCAAGTACCGGATAATATACAAGAATATCTGCATTCAGTGCCCAGTCATCGTAGTCCGGTGCACGTCCGTCATGTGGTTCGCCGGATGCGAGTTCATCACCGATCTGCATGATGCAGACAGCGCCTTTGGCCTTTGTAATATAATACTCGCGCTCCTTCGGAGTGTTGTCCGGGAACATATCCTCAAGCTCCTGCGAAGTGATGAAGAAGATATCCTTCGGGAGTGTCAGGTCAATGTAATCATACTGGATCGCCATATACTGTTCTGTCTTGCGGAGGCATTTGTATACAGTGCGAACCGTTTCCTTTAAGAAGTCGAGATTGCGGTCTTCCTTGGAGATGATCTTCTCCCAATCCCACTGATCAACGAAGATTGAGTGGATATTGTCGGTACTTTCATCTCTTCGGATGGCGTTCATATCGGTGTAGATACCTTCGCCGAGTGCAAAGCCGTATTTCTTTAATGCGTAACGCTTCCACTTAGCAAGAGAGTGTACAACTTCTGCATTCTTCTCGTTCTGTTCCTTGATGCCGAAAGTAACCGGTCGCTCATAACCGTTTAAGTTATCGTTGAGTCCAGTCTCTGGATCAACAAAAAGTGGAGCAGATACACGCGTCAGATGTAATCTCTGTGCAAGTAAAGCCTGAAAAAAGTCTTTAACCGTCTTAATCGCAAGCTGGGTATCATGAAGATTCAGCTCAGATTTGTAATCTTTTGGTAAAATCAGATGTTCCATGAGGTCTCCTTTATAGTTCGATCTAAAATAAGTAGATTTCTAATCCGCATTTTATTATAGCACAAGGAGGTTGAAATTCAATAAGCATTGGACGAAAAGTTGTGTTATACTATTGAGAAACAAAGGAAATGAGGATCGATTATGCGAAAAGAAGATTTAACGGTCCCGGCGATCATTGCGGAGGCAATTGAGATTATCGTCGGATTGATTTACATAGGGTTGCAGATTTATTACGGTTTGTCCAACCATGTGCCGCCTTACAAATTTATCTGTAATATTGTCGGACTGCTTCTGGTCTATGCAGGACTTACGATACTGAGCAATCATCCGGAACAGGTGAATCGTCTGAAAACAGAAGTATGTGTGGGAAAGGTGCGAAAATACACACTTCGCATGCTTCGTCTGATCAAGTTTGTTTTTGTGGTTGGATTGATGGTGCCTTGTGTGGGAGATGTGATCGGAATCGAACTGAAGGATGCGTACAGTCTTGTGGTGATTTTTGCAATCGTACTGATCGCAGCGTTATATGAATATAAAATACTTCTTGTTATCCGGAGTAACCGTGATAACAAGAAGTAGAGATTGCGTTTTATTTAAGAGAGAGCGGCTGCAGCATCGTCTGCATCGTTTCTTTCTCTTTTGATGCGTGTTCCGCTCACAAAAAGGAAAAAGCCTAATGTCAGCGAAACGATCGTTACGACGAGCATGATTACACTGAGAAGTACGGTGCTTTCCATACCGGCAAGTGCGTTTGAAATGACCGTTCCCCAGAAGTTGAAGAGAAAATGAAGGAAGATCGAATAGTAGATACTTCCGCCTTTTTCACAGACATATCCGAGCACAAGGCCGAGCGCAAAAGCGTAGATTCCCTGAATCCAGTTCATATGGAACAGACCGAACAGGAATGCCTGCATCACGTTTGCAAGCCAGAATGGTACGGCTTTGCGCGCAAGATGCATCGTTGTGCCGCGGAAGATGAGTTCCTCGCAGACCGGGGCAAGCAGTACGGAATAAAGCAGCATCGGAAGTGTGATCGAGGAATCGAGTCCGGCTGTCTTCAAAAGCTCCTCATACTGGTCGAGCCATTGCGGGAAAGCCATCGATACGACGCCAATCAGATAGCTGCTGAAGAACTGCATACCCGGAACAAGCAGAACGACACCGGTGAGCTGCCGGATGCTGAAGGTACGCTTGACATTCGGCAGATATACACCGCCGAGCGAATGGTAATACCACATGCCAAAGACTGCGATACAGATGATCGCGTATATGATCATGATGATCGTGCTGAAATCTGCGTTCAACATCAGATCGTAGAGTGTCTCAATCGGGGAGGATTCTTTTGGGTTACGGATCATAAATGCCATAACCGTGCATCCCATGAGAAACAGAGAGGCTGCAAATTGTATGATCACTGCCAGAATGAGCGGTAAGAAGGCAGAGAAAAAATAACCGACTTTTTTCATGATAAATTCTCCAATTTCAGAATATTTAATTTATTATATTATGTCACCATGCGCAAGCATGATGACCTACGCCAGCATCAGCTGGCTTCATTATATCATAAGGTAGATTTATTGCAAATTTAAATCCAAGAAGATATTTACTTTAAAACTTTAATATGTTAAAATTACGTAGTAATAAAAATTACATAAAACAATGAAAGAGGGAGAGCAATGAGCAAGAAACTTAGAACAGAAGCTGTTGATCACTTGTTTGATGCCATATTATGTTTAAAAGATAGAGAGGAATGCTACACATTCTTCGAAGATGTATGTACTGTGAATGAATTATTGTCGTTGTCGCAGCGATTCGAGGTGGCTAAGATGCTTCGCGACCAGAGAACGTATCTGGATATCGCGGAGAAGACAGGTGCTTCTACTGCAACGATCAGTCGTGTCAATCGATCCTTAAATTATGGAAATGATGGATATGATATGGTATTTAACCGTCTGGAGGAAGAGGAGTCTTCCGGAAATTAGATCGAATGAAGAAAGAAAAGGATTTTCCGTTGTTGCGGAAAATCCTTTTTTACTTTACTTTTCACTTGTCTTATCAGTATCCTTCTTGCTGGATTTACCGGTTTCTTTTTTGCTCGAATGAGCGTTCTCGTGTGGCAGCTGGTCGATCACACTCTCGATGATCATTTTCTTGATATACACATCGTAGCTTAACAGGCAGATGAAACTGAAATTCTGTAAGAATTGCTGATCCTCTTCAGGAAAATCTGCGAATGTCTGTTGCGCGATCGCATATTTCTTACTCAGATCCTTTAATAATTTACCGGATTCTTCCGTTTCCAGATCAAATACTTCATTATAGATATCTTCCATATTGAAGCCCTCTTTGTTGCCGAAATAATGATCGGTCAGAGGATTTAAGAGTGCCTGAATATCGCTGATACTTAAGATGTTCTTAAAATAATAGATAAAAAGCAGCGTCAGCACATGCTCCTTGGAATACTTCTTCTTCTCCGGTGCCGGAAGAAGATTGTTCTTCGCATAATTGTTGATCATTGTCTTGGTCAGAATCTTATCATCATCGTGGCGCTTGCAGGCTTCTAACTGCTCGTCCATAAAGGTTGTGACCTGATCCATATATAAACCGATATTCGGAATGTCTTCTGTTTTAATATAGTCGATTGTCTTCAATTTTTTCTGTAATGCTTTAAGGAATTCTTTTACATCGTTTTCCATCAAACTCACCTCACATGACATTATATAGTATTAAAAACTAGATGACAAGGTATTTTTAAATGAAATTTTTTAGATAAAAAACAGAATGTATGTTCTCTATCGGGTGACGTTATGGTATAATGAAGCCAGCTGATGCTGGCGTAGGTCATCATGCTAACGCATGGTGACATGATATAATCAATTCAAAATTAAAGAATGGAGCAACCGATGAATTTACTGGATTCACTGAACGAGCAGCAGAGAGAAGCTGTACAGACAACAGAAGGACCGTTACTGATCCTCGCGGGAGCAGGTTCCGGAAAGACGCGTGTATTGACGCACAGAACTGCCTATCTCATCGATGAGATGGGCGTTAATCCATATAATATTATGGCAATTACATTTACCAATAAGGCAGCAGGTGAGATGCGCGAGCGAATCGATGCGATGGTGGGATACGGATCGGAGAGCATCTGGGTGTCCACATTCCACTCGACCTGCGTGCGTATCTTAAGAAGATATATTGATCGACTGGGATACAGTACGAATTTTACCATCTATGACGCGGACGACCAGAAGACTTTGATGAAGGACATCTGCAAGCGTCTGGAGATTGATACAAAATTATACAAAGAGAGAATGTTTCTCTCCGTGATCTCTTCGGCGAAGGATGAACTGGTCGATCCGATCGAGTTCGAGACACGCGCAGCAGGAGACTACACGAAGCGGCGTCAGGCACAGGTGTACAGAGAGTACCAGCAGGCACTCAGGCAGAATAACGCTTTGGACTTTGATGATCTCATTATGAAGACGGTGGAATTGTTTAAGTTGGACGGAGAGGTGTTAAATGCATACCAGGAGCGCTTCCGCTATATCATGGTTGACGAGTATCAGGATACCAATACGGCGCAGTTTGAACTAATCCGTCTGCTCGCACTAAAATATAAGAATCTGTGTGTGGTCGGTGATGATGATCAGTCCATCTACAAATTCCGCGGTGCGAATATCTACAATATTCTGAATTTCGAGAAGCATTTTGAGGATGCGAAGGTGATCAAGCTGGAGCAGAACTATCGAAGCACACAGAATATTCTTGACGCTGCCAACAGTGTGATCGCCAACAATGTCGGTCGTAAGACGAAGAGTTTGTGGACGGACAACGGACAGGGAGATAAGATTACGTTCGAGCAGCTGGATACGGCGAATGAGGAAGCTGATTATGTGGCCCGCGATATTGCCAGACACGTGCGCAAAGGCGAGTATCAGTATAAGGATTGTGCGGTATTATATAGGACGAATGCGCAGTCCCGTCTGTTCGAGGAACGTTTTATCGCAGCGAATATTCCGTACAAGATCGTAGGTGGCGTGAACTTCTATTCGAGAAAGGAAGTTAAGGATATTCTCTCTTATTTAAAGACCATCGATAACGGCCATGATGACCTCGCAGTGCGACGCATTATCAATGTGCCGAAGCGTGGAATCGGTGCGACCACGATCAACCGTGTGAGCAATTATGCCGCGGAAAACGATATGGACTTTTATACTGCATTGACGAAAGCATCGGAGATCCCGGGCATCGGTAAGGCGGCGACGAAGGTGGAACCGTTCGTACTGTTTATCCAATCGATGCGGGCAAAGGCAGAAATCGAATCGGTATCAGAATTGCTGCGCGATATTATTGAGACAACAGGGTATGTGCATGAGCTGGAAGCAGAAGGTACCGATGAGGCAGAAGCGCGTATCGAGAATATCGATGAATTGATCAGCAAGGCGTGTGATTACGAGGATGGGGAGGAACATCCGACGCTCAGCGGATTTTTAGAGGAAGTGGCGCTCGTTGCGGATATTGACAGCCTTGATGAGGACAGTGATTATGTCGTACTGATGACGCTTCACAGTGCGAAGGGATTAGAGTTTCCGAATGTATATCTTGCAGGTATGGAAGATGGTCTGTTCCCAAGTTATATGTCGATCACGAGCGATAATGCATCGGCGGAGATCGAGGAGGAGCGAAGGCTGGCTTATGTCGGAATCACCCGTGCCAAGAAGAATCTGACCATCACTTCGGCGCGCGTGCGTATGGTGCGCGGACAGACACAGTATGGAGCAGTATCGCGTTTTGTCAAGGAGATTCCACCGGAACTGCTGGCAGGAGAAATTTATGAGCCGCGTTCTTACGAGGAACCGGTGCAGGAGAGCTCATTCCAGAAGGCGCGTAGAGCGTTCCGTTCGGTTCCGGATTACGGAAATACCGCAAGCCAAAGTGATGGATATCGAAATAATGCCAATGGCAGCAGTGGGAAATATAGCAGTTATGGAAATGAAGTGGGCGAAGGATATGGTTCTACTTTCGGCAGGCGAAAACCGGCGGCACCAGTCTATACGAAGCCTTCCAACCAGCGTGATTTCGGCTCGGTAGCAGACGGGGATAACTGGCTCACATACGGAGTCGGAGACCGGGTGCGCCATATTAAATTCGGTGACGGAGAGGTGACTTCCATTGTCTCCGGAGGCCGGGATTATGAGGTGACGGTGGACTTTGACAAGGTCGGAACCAAGAAGATGTTTGCGACTTTTGCAAAATTAAAAAAGATATAGATTTCAATAATTTTTCGTAGGAAAATGGGAAAACATATGTTATAATAAAGAAAATCAAAACTTAAGAAGGAGAGGTGCCTACTATGAGTAAGATGGAAGATCTTTTATCGTCCGTTAAGGAAGGTGATGTATTGAACGCTGTAAAGCTTAATAATTTACTTAAGAAGGAAGAAGAGGAGAAGAAGCCTTCGAAGTTCGTGATTGCATTTGCAATTATCGGAATCGTTGTTGCAGCAGCTGCAGCAATCTATGGAATCTATCGTTTCTTTACACCGGATTATCTTGATGATTTTGAGGATGATTTCGATGACGATTTTGATGATGATTTCTTTGAAGATGAGGATGATGAGCCGGCTGCAAAGAAGGAAGAGACTCCTAACGAAGAGTAATCAATAGAATGAACAAAGTGTAAGGGGACTGCGTAAGGTAGTCCCCTTATTTTACGCGAGCAATGAGTCAATTTTAAGAAATACGGCTCCGACAGATCTTCTTTTCCGGCCAACTGCCTCCTAAGTGGACACTAGTTATCCAAAACCAAGAATTTGCAGAAAACCTCCGCTGGACTCTTATGATGATTTGCTGTCCGCTCAAGCTTAGACAGTGGAACTCCAGATGTTCGCCTGACACAGTGCGTGTCCGTCGGACATCCGGAGCACCACAGTCGAAGCAATGCTCGGACACAAAATTTGAGTCCAGCAGACGTTTTCGCAAATGCATTGATTTTGTCTAAAATCGTGATCCACTCAGGAGGCAGTCGACCGGAAAGAAGATCCGCCGGAGCCGATATTACAAAAAATTGACGTCAAGTAATAAGAGAAGAAATAAGGAGATATAAGAAGCATGAAAAAAGGACAGATTGCAGAAGGAATTGTAAGAAATGTGGAATTCCCGAATAAGGGAATGGTGTATACCGCGGAAGGGGATCGCGTAATCGTGAAGAATACGATTCCCGGACAGAAGGTTTCTTTTGCGGTCAATAAAGTCCGCAAGGGAAAGGCAGAGGGCCGTCTTCTTGAAATCTTGGAGAAATCTCCGCTTGAAACCGACAGTCCATGTCCGCATTTTGGGGAATGCGGAGGCTGCACATATCAGAGTCTTCCTTACGAAGAGCAGTTGAAGCTGAAGGAGAATCAGGTTCGAGGTCTGATGGAGGATGCAATCGGCGATGCATGTGAATATGAATTCCTTGGAATCAAGGGAAGCCCACGCGTGCAGCAGTACCGCAACAAGATGGAATTCTCCTTCGGGGATGCTTATAAAGATGGACCGCTTGCGCTTGGAATGCATAAGCGTGGAAGTTTCTACGATATTGTGACTGTGTCTGACTGTCAGATCGTGGATGATGATTTCCGCAAGATCCTTCTTGCAACGTTAGACTTTTTTACCAAGCAGGATGTCTCCTTCTATCACAGACTGCGCCATACCGGTTATCTGCGTCATCTTCTTGTGCGTAAAGCGGTAAAGACGGAGGAAATCCTGATCGATCTTGTTACAACGACACAGGATTGGACGATGGACGAGGATGCGTTCCATGCACAGAAACGTTCGCTGGAAGCACAGCTTCTTGAACAGACTGGCAAATGTCCGTGTGCCGGAAGCGTGAATACGGACGAGGAGAGCCGGATGCTTGCTGCGTGGCAGGAATGCCTGCGTGCACTTCCGCTCACAGGTTCGATTCAGGGAATCTTACACACGAAGAATGACAGCGTGGCGGACGTGGTAAAGAACGAGGGAACGGACATCCTTTACGGACAGGATTTCTTCTATGAGGAACTGCTCGGACTGAAATTTAAGATATCGCCTTTTTCCTTCTTCCAGACGAATTCGCTCGGTGCGGAAGTACTTTATTCAACAGCCAGGGAATTTATTCTCGGAGACAATCCGGATCTGCTCGGGGATAAGATCGTCTATGATCTCTACAGTGGAACCGGCACGATCGCACAGATGCTGGCACCAATCAGCAAGAAAGTTGTAGGCGTGGAGATCGTTGAGGAAGCGGTCGAGGCTGCGAAGGTGAATGCAAAGCTGAACAATCTTGATAACTGCGAGTTCCTTGCAGGCGATGTGCTGAAGATGCTCGATGAGATCGAGGAGAGACCGGACTATATTGTGCTGGATCCGCCGAGAGACGGTATCCACCCGAAGGCGTTAGAGAAGATCATCAACTATGGTGTGGAGAATATGATCTATATATCGTGTAAGCCGACGAGCCTCGCGAGAGATCTTGAAGTGTTCCTGGCTAGAGGATATCGTGTGGAGAAGATCTGCTGCGTGGACATGTTCCCAAGCACGTACCATGTGGAGACAGTTGTCTTGCTTTCCAAGGGAATGGTCGACAGCAGGAAAGTGAAAGTTGATTTCTCTTTAGAGGATATGGATTTATCAGAGTTCAAGGGAAAAGCAACTTATGAGCAGATAAAAGCTTATGTGTTGGAACAGACTGGACTTAAGGTCTCTTCGCTGTATATTGCACAGATTAAGAAGAAATGCGGACTGGATGTGGGAGAGAATTTTAATTTACCTAAATCAGAGAATGCTAGACAGCCACAATGCACACCGGAGAAGGAAGAAGCGATTATGCAGGCGTTTAAGCATTTCGGAATTATATAATTGTGGATAAGTTGCATCGTGAGTCTATTTTACTGCTAAGTAGCGAAAAAAGGACATTCCTGAACCGTAATTATTACGGGGCAAGGGATGTCTTTTTTGATTGTCTTGGAGTGTCCAAAGGACAAGGTAATGAAACTGAGAAACTAAGACTTATATGAATAATATCTATCTTATCTAATCAGACGATATATTTATCAATAACATTGAATTTATTTAATACATATGGAAAAATATGCTAATTGCAGAGATGATTCTTGCATTTGTGAAGAAAATCGTTGAATAAATCTCGTTGAATGATATACTATAATATGGATCACGTTTTTGAAAATCGCGAGGTGATTATCGTGGAAGTTAGCTATAAAAAATTATGGAAAATATTGATTGACAAAGACATGAAGAAGAAAGATTTACAAGCATCTGCTGGAATCAGTTGGGCTTCAGTAACCAAACTTTCTAAGGGAGAAAGGGTAAGTATGGAAGTACTAATGAAAATATGCAAAACTTTGAATTGTGATATAGGAGATATAGTGGAACTAATTCCTACAGATGAAAATGAAATTGGCTGAGGAGTGATACGATGTCTAGCAAGAAAAAGAGCGTGATTAGTAAGGCAAGTCCTCATACGATTAAAAAATTTGAATTGATTGAGGAATATATAAAATCATGGGCACAAAAGTTACTGTTGACTGATTCTTGCAATGGTCTAATTTTTATTGATTGCATGTGTAATAGTGGTGTGTATATCGATGATGCTGGACAAGTAGTGAAGGGGACGGCAGTGCGCGTTTCAGAAGTGCTCTGGGAAGTGGCTAGAACCTATACGGATAAGAATATACATATTTACTTGAATGACAAAGACAAAGCACGGGTAGATGAATTGAAAAAGCATCTTCCACAAGATGAACATAATTTTAAGATTGTCACGTCTTGTAGTGATGCACACGAGTTACTTTTGACTATCGGCCCACAGTTGTATGGAACAGGGCATTTTCATTATTTTCTGCTTTATGATCCATATGATGCGACTATTGATTGGAAAGCACTTTTGCCGTTTTTCCGAAATTGGGGAGAGGTTATGATTAATCACATGGTTTCAGATCCGGTGCGGGCGATTACAAGTGCCAAGAAAAAGACAACAAAGGAAAAGTATGAGAACACATATCTGGAGGATTTTGAAAAACTAGTTCCTTATGGAAGTGATAAGGTAGCATATGAGACCAGAGTGGAGGAAATTATAAATTCTCTAAAGGGAACTCGTAGATATTATGTATCGGCATTTCCCTTCTATAACACGCATAATTCACTTGTGTACAATTTGATTCATTGTACGAGTAATAAGGAAGGTTTTAAGCTTTACAAGAAGAGTGCTTGGAAGGTATTTGGTGCACAGTCCTCTACTAAGCATTCGGCTGAGAATAGGCAGTTATCGTTTGACTTTTTCGGAGAAATTACTGAAGAAGAGGATGAAAGCTGTTTGCATGTTATTGATATTGCAAAGTATCTACAGTACAGCTTTAGAGGCAGAAAACAACTACCATTGGATGAGATTTGGAAACTATTGGAAAATCATCCGATTTTTCCATCAGATGGATTTCGTAATGAGATAAAGAACAATCTTACAGATTACTTTGATGCAAAGATTGAGCAGATTATAAATCCCAATACAGGAAAAAAAGAAGCGGTAATCTCCTTTTCTTTGTGATACTGGATTTTAAATAGATGAGGTGATTTGAATTTATGACGACATCACAGAAATTTGGTGGCAATTGGACTGAAGAGAAATTGAATATCTTTACTTGCTATTTGGATGCATATTTAATTGCTCTGCAAAATCAGAAATTTAAAAAAATATATATAGATGCTTTTGCTGGAACTGGTGAGATTGAGACCAGCGATGGTGGACAATATCTTGTTGGATCTGCCAAGCGTGCGTTGGCTTCTGATAGGAAGTTTGATCACTATTATTTCATAGAAGCGGACAATCAGAAGGCGAGAGAGCTTCAGGATATGATAGATATTGAATTTCCTCAGTTGAGGCGTATAGTTACAGTTTTCTGTGGCGATGCAAATAATAAACTTGCGGAAATAATCAGAAGTGTGGATTGGAGATATAATAGAGGCTTGCTGTTTTTAGATCCATACGCAACACAGGTAGATTGGTCGACGCTTGAAAATGTTGCACAGACGAAATCGATAGATGTATGGTATCTATTCCCTTTTTCAGCACTTGAACGGATGTTGCCCAAAAACGGAAAGTACGACAAGTGGGAAGACTGCATAGACCGCTTGCTTGGAGATTCTGGATGGCGGGAGGAATTTTACAAGAAAGATCCCCAGATGTCACTTTTTGATTTGTTCCCAGAAACGGGACAAAGCGATGGTGAAAGGATGATTAAGGATGCAAATCCGGATCACATAAAGGATTATATCCTTTCCCGACTAGAGACAATCTTTCCATGTGTGTCTAAATATGCACGTGTTTTCAGGAACAGCAGAAGATCGCCGATGTTCCTATTCTGCTTTGCCATTTCGAACGAGAGTGAAGCAGCACAAAAACTTGCTTTGAAGATAGCAAATCATATATTAAAGAATAAATAGGTGAAGGACGGAAATAACTTGAAGACGATAGAACGAAAATCCATGCTTTATCAAACTGGGGTAGAGTATGGTGACTATACAATGAATCATATTCAGGGATGCTCACATGGGTGTCGATATCCATGCTATGCATTTCTGTTAAAAAAGCGCTTTGGGCAGATTAAAGATTATGATGACTGGCTTGAACCGGTGCTCGTTTCAAATACACTTGAATTACTCGATAGTGAAATTCCAAAGTTGAGGGATAAGATACAGTCTGTTCAGCTTTGCTTTACAACGGATCCGTTTATGCAAGGATACCCAGAGGTGTCGCGGATGAGCATCGCAGCCATTCGAAAGCTAAATGAAGCTGGTATCAAATGCACGACTCTGACAAAAGGATTGTTACCTATAGAATTGGCAGAGCTTTCAAAAGAAAATGAGTATGGAATCACACTGATTACTTTGGATGAATCGTACCGACAACAAATGGAACCGGGAGCAGTTTCATGTGCAGATCGGTTAGTGGCTTTGAAGGCACTTCACGATGCAGGGTGTAAGACGTGGGTAAGCATTGAGCCTTATCCTACTCCCAATATGATAGAGCAAAATCTGCATGAACTGCTTGAGAAGGTATCATTTGTAGATAGGATTATTTTTGGGAGAACAAACTATAGTAAAGTAGCAAATTCCTATAAAGAACATAAACATTTTTACAATGAATGTGTGGCAGAAGTAGTTTCTTTTTGTCAAGAACACGGAATTGATTATCATATTAAGAAAAAAACAACAACAGAAGAATGAGGTTGCACTATGGCTTTATTACAAGACCTGATCCAGCAGATTGATGATCCAGCGCTGAAGGAGAGAATACTACAGGAAACTAATAAATTACTGAAGCAGAAAAAGTTTGGATTGGTGTTCGAAGAACATCTTCCTGAATGTACACCACTTTATGACATGCCGATTCGTGTCGGTTCCAAAGTCGCTCTAAAGACTGGTTATGTTAGGGATATTTATACAGTTATAAGTATCGATGGCGATGAGGTTCGGTGCGACCGAAGGGAAACACATGAACAGAAGATATTCAAGATGGATGAGCTTGTAACAGTGGCTGAATTTGGAGAGCCTATTTATCCTACATTAAAACAGGTTGACGCAGTGGAAAACGCTCCGGACAGTGGTCTATGGCATACGTTGATTGAGGCTGACAACTATCATGCACTACAGCTTTTGGAGTATCTTTATGCAGAAAAGGTGGATTGCATCTATATTGATCCGCCGTACAACACAGGGGCAAAGGACTGGAAGTATAACAACGACTATGTGGACAGTTCTGACACTTACCGTCACAGTAAGTGGCTTTCTATGATGGAGAAGCGTCTTAAGATAGCTAAGAAGCTGTTGAATCCGAATGATTCTGTCCTTATAGTCACTATTGATGAAAAGGAATATTTGCATTTAGGTTGTTTACTTGAGGAAATCTTTCCAGAAGCACGTATGCAAATGATAACCTCTCGAATTAACAAAAAAGCATCTACCAGAGTTGGACAGTTCGCCAGGTGCGATGAATATTTATTCTTGTTGCAGTTTGGAAGTATGAGCATACAAAAGTCAAAGTATTCTATGCTAGATGTTACGGACAATAGTAATCCGGACGCTAAGGAATCAAAGACGGACACCATATGGAATAGTATGCTGCGACGAGGCTCAAATGGTTCTTCGAGGAGAGAATCGCCGAACCTGTTTTATCCAGTCTGGATTGATGCGAAAAAGAAGAAAATTGAATTTGTAGGAGAACCGCTTCCACTTGAATTGGATAGACATGAGGTGGAAAAAAGACCGCCTGCTGCGGGATTAAAAGCGGTGTGGCCAATTAGAACTGATGATAGCGAGGGAAGATGGCAACTCGGTCATGAAACATTACGAGCTTATTTGGAGCAGGGTATTGCAAAATTAGGTGCCTATAATAGGAAGAGAGATCAGTGGGCGGTTGTATTTCTGAAAAAGAAGCAAAAAGAACAGTTGCGAGATGGAACTCTCATCGCAACAGGAAGGGATTCAGACGGCTCTCTGATATTAGAATGGAACGAGGATGCTGAACAGGATAGGGAACCAAAAACAATGTGGGTACGGGATTGGCACGATGCCAGTACGTATGGAACAAATCTCATTGATAAGATTATTCCGAAAAGAAACTTCCCATTTCCTAAGTCACTATATGCCGTTGAAGATACGTTACGCTTTTTTGTAGGAAATAAAAAGGATGCTCTTGTAGTTGACTTCTTTTCTGGATCAGGGACAACCTTACATGCTGTAAATCTTCTGAATGTTGAAGATGGTGGGCACCGTAGATGTGTTATGGTTACTAATAATGAGGTTTCCGAGACTGAAATTAAATCACTAACAAAGAAGGGATTACATCCGGGAGACGAAGAATGGGAAAGATTCGGCATTGCCAGATATATCACATGGCCTCGAACTGTATGTACGATTGAAGGACATGACACGAATAATATGCCACTGAAAGGGGATTATCTTGGTATAGAAAGGCCTATGTCGGCTGGCTTTCCGACAAACGCCGCCTTCTTTAAACTAAGCTTCCTTGATAAAACATCTGTGGCGCTTGGCAGACAGTTTGGGGAACTGCTCCCTGTACTTTGGATGAAGGGCGGAGCCATTGGCAAGTGCCCGGTTCTTGAAAATGATAATCTCCCGAAAATGTTGGTTTTGCCACAAAATAAAATGGCTGTTTTGGTGGATGAAATATACTATTCTGAGTTTGATGTAGAATTAAGCCGACATTCGGGAATCAAGACAGTCTTTATTGTGACGGATTCGGAGTCTGCATACAAGTCGATGATTCGTACCTACGTTGGTAAAGACTGCTATCAGCTTTATAGAGACTATCTTGATAATTTTAGAATCAATACAGGGAGGTAACCATGAAAGTAGAATTATTTCCTTTTCAGAAAAGAGCGCTTGCTGATATTCGCATGAAGATTGCGGAGGCAATGGGCAGTTATCATAGAACACATGCACCACAGGTTGTTTCTTTCACTGCACCGACAGGAGCCGGGAAGACCATCATCATGTCTGCGTTGATTGAGGATATTCTTTTCGGTGATGAGCAGTGTATAGAGCAGCCAGATGCAATCATCGTTTGGCTTTCGGATTCTCCGCAGTTGAATGAGCAGTCGAAGCAAAAGATCGACTCAAAGGCTGATAAAATCAAACTGTCGCAGTGCGTAACTGTTTTTGAGGAATCCTTTGATAAAGAGGAATTTGAGGATGGTCATATTTATTTCCTGAATACGCAAAAATTATCGGTTACTTCTAAACTCACGAAAAATGGCGATGGGCGTACTTATACGATCTGGCAGACTCTTGCAAATACCGTTCGGGAGAAAAGCGACCGACTGTATTTTATCATCGACGAAGCACACCGTGGTATGCAAGGACGCGAAGCCAGCAGAGCAACAACTATAATGCAGAAATTTATTAAGGGGAGTGAAGATGATGGAATTCCTCCAATGCCGGTAGTTATCGGTATGTCTGCTACCACGCAGAGATTCAATGCGTTGGTCGAGGACACGTCCTCTACAATCCATAAATCAATGGTGACGACGGATGAAGTGCGTGCTTCTGGACTTTTAAAGGATAGGATTGTTATCACCTATCCGGAAGAAGGGGCGGTCAATAATGATATGGCTATTCTGCAAGCAGCTGCAGATGATTGGAAGGAAAAGTGGGAGCATTGGACGCAGTATTGCTTTGAGCAACACTATGCCTATGTAAATCCAATTTTAATCATTCAGGTTTTGAATGGAACGGGAGATGCTCTAACTGACACAAATCTGGATGACTGTATTGCAAAGATAGAGGAACGGACAGGATTCAAGCTAGAAAGCGGTCAAGTGGTTCATACCTTTGGTAGCACAACAGCAACACTGAACGTCAACGGGCTCGATGTGCGTTATGAGGAGCCTTCCAATATTGCTGAAGATAGAAACATTCGCGTGATTTTCTTTAAAGAAAATCTTTCAACTGGCTGGGATTGTCCGCGAGCAGAAACAATGATGTCCTTTAAGCACGCAAACGATGCTACATATATTGCACAGCTTCTCGGTCGAATGGTCAGAACACCAATGCAGATGCATATTCAGGTGGATGATGTCTTGAACGATGTGCATCTCTATTTGCCGTACTTCAATGAAGATACTGTTAAGGATGTTGTAGAAGCCTTGCAGAGTACGGAAGGTGGAGATATCCCGACAGATATTTATGGTGAATCCTTGTCTGGAAAGAAATTTGAAACGTTGACCGTTAGGCCACAGAAGAAAAAAGAAGTGCAGCAGACTCCGGGACAGATGACGTTGTTTGATGTGTTTTCTGGTCAGACAATATCTGAGCAGCAGACTGATAGAGTAACAACGAAGCCAACTGGTGATATCGTTCCTACGGCGCAGCCTCAAATCACTGGTGTGCAGGAACAACTAGCATATACAACTAGACAGAATCAGATGCAACAGACCGCTGATACAACAGCTTTTGTTCAGTCTGGATTGACTATGTCACAGACTTTTGACACAGGATCACCACTCAGAAGTAACATTGTGGAAAGTTCCAAAGCGGATCAGCAGAATACTTCTGAAGCGGAAGATATGTTTAATCGTGAAGATGTTATGAAATTTATAAACGATGCAGGACTTCTTTCCTATAACATCAGAGCACTTCGAATCAATGATTATCTGAAATCGTTGTATAGGATGGCACATTTACTTACGATGTCTAAATTACATCGTGAGGCAATTCGAGAAGTTCAGGATGAGATCGTTGAGATGATTCACAATTATGTGGAAGGTCTCAAGACAGAAGGAAAATATGATGACCTTGTTCAGCAGGTTAAACAGTTTAAGCTGGCGACTCAAATCTTTGATGCCTTTGGAGAGACTGTGGACAATTATTCGGTGCATGACTTGTTCACAACGACAGATTCTGATATAGAGCGACAATTTCGGATTGCTGATGTAAAGCTTGGGCGAGAAGGCATCGGCATGGCCTATGGTAACAAGTATATGGATATGTCTGACCTAACGGCATTTAAAGTTGATGTTATTCTTTTTGTTGCAGACGAAGAGTGCATGAACCGTTTACATTCTTATGCGGAGACTCGCTTTCACGGCTTGAATGATGATTATCGCAGATATATTGCTACTATCGACTCTGAAAAAATTCGTAAAGATTACGACAGCATTGTTTCAGATGGTGATTCTGTTAGCAAACATAATTTCCGTTTGCCTGAGACTATTCAGGTGCCACATGAAGTGGGGGGAAAAGAATATAGAAATCATCTTTTCGTCAGCGACATAACCGGTGTAGCAACTATGAAATTAAATACTTGGGAAGCCGGAGTCATTGAAGAGGAAGAAAAACGAGAAGACTTTGTCTGTTGGATTCGTAATCCTTCCAGAGGCTCATGGGCACTTTGCATTCCTTATGAAATTGATGGTGAAATAAAGCCTACTTATCCTGATTTCATTATAGTAAGAAAAGATCGTGTCCTCGGATATGTTGTTGATATTCTTGAACCACATAATCCTGATTTTAAGGATAATCTCGGAAAAGCGAAGGGATTCGCAGAGTACGCGAAAAAGAATCCGGGTGTGGGAAGAATTCAGCTTATTCGTATGAGCAAAGATGCTGCTGGAAATCACAAGTTTAAGAGATTAGATATGTCTAAAACAGCTGTTCGGGATAAAGTCTCTCATGCAATAAATACAGACGAGCTCGATCACATCTTTGACACAGATGGCGTTATCGAATAAGAAAAATTCAGTTATGACAAAAGAGCTGCAATTGTTGTTGTAGTTCTTTCAAAATAGATGATTCTGCACTATCAGCGTGACCATGAGAGGATGTTGCAACAACTGATGGATTTCTGCGAAGAAGTAGTAATAGGGAGCAAGCCACATTGGATATAATCCACTGTGGCTTGTTTTGAACTGAATGATTTATAATTTCGGATTCCTCCGTCTCAACTTTCGATGCTCCTTTGCCGGTTTGGAACGGGAAAATATTTCTTTTAATGTCTGCTTTTCTTCCACAGAAAGCTGAGTGACTTTCATCTCAAGATTTTTGCAGAAAAGAAGCAAAAGACCATTTATATAAGCATCATTTGATGACTCTGTATCGCCATCTGCGGTAGTAGGTATTTGAGTTGCAAAGTCATCGATGATATTTTTAACCATACTTTGATAGTCAATGTCGCTGGCGGTATTGCTATCTTTCATATGAGCATTTCTCAGGTCAGAGACAATTGGCTTTAAGTCTGCTGACAGAATATTCATATAATATTGTTCTGCTTCAATGTGCGAATTATCAAATACGCTTGCAAATGCATCAGTAGAATCGGCACCAAGCTCTGTTAATTTACATCTCATCACATCAAGAAAAGCATTCGCTATCTGAATTCCCTTATCGTTAAATCCATCAATATAGATTTCCAGGTCAGTCATGAATTTTCTAAAATTTTCATGTGTAAGTAATTCGGATAATAATCTTGGATTATATTTTTTATCAGTCAGTAATTGTATGGCATCGTCATTTAGGTGCAGATCAGATACTGACTGATTTTTATGTTTCCGCAATTCTGTCCGGCAAAGAAGGTAATCGGTGCTTACATTGTAAAAATCCGCAAGCGTTATAAGATTGCCGAGTGACATATCTATGTTTTCATCTTTTTCATAATTGCCAAGCGTGGAGCTAGGGATACCGGTAGCATCGGATAACTCCTGCAACGACATTCTTTTTTCTGAGACTCTTAAATCTTTCAGTCTTTCTGGTATGGTAAGTTTTGTATGCATAGTATCTTCCTTGTTTCTAAAGATATAGATAGATTACCATGATATTGCCATGAGATAAAGAGAAATTCTTTTCATGTCTTGTCCCGGATGTTGGAAAAATTGATAAAAACAAAATTTTTCCAGCATCTTGGATATACCGAATCGGTATAGAAAATCTGAGAAAATAAATTCATAAATCAGGAAGGGAAAGAGTGAAAAATTTATGAAATGTTGGAAATATATCAGTATGACAAAATCAAATTGACTAATACTAATTAGCAATATATAATATAGACAAAACGAAAATGACATGAACGGAGGAACAATGAAGTGGAGAAGGTTATAACACTTGAGGAAGCATTAAAAAGAATTGAAGAATTAGAAAATGAAAACGCCGAGTTACGCGAAGAACTGGAATATTATAAAAATCGTAAATTAAGTGGAAGGCAGAAGCACAATGCAAAATGGATGGCAATCTACAATGATTTTGTTGATTGCTATGAGAACGGCATGACTATGATAGAGATTGCAAAACGAAATAATGTTAGCGAGAGGACGATTTATAGGTATAAAGCGTATTATGACAAGATGAGGAAAGTGGAAGTTGATGAGTAGATCATTTTCATTGCATAAAATGGTTGTATGGATTTTGTGGTCACAAATTGTGACCGCAAGACAAGGAAGGAAATCTTATGGCAGAAGAGAAGAAAGAAGAGATTGCAGTAATTGAAATTACAGAAGAGTATATGAAAGAAAGAATTTATGAAATCAGAGGTCAAAGAGTAATCTTAGACTCAGATCTTTCTGAAATATATGGTTATACCACAAAAGCATTCAACCAACAGGTGAAAAATAATATTGAGAAATTTGATGAAGATTTTATGTTCGAATTAACGGATGATGAGGTAGAAGATTTGCGGTCAAATTTTTTGACCGCAAATCTTAACAGTAAGAGTAGATATAATCCTCATGTATTTACAGAGCAGGGATTATATATGCTGATGACTGTCTTGAAAGGACCATTGGCTGTTAAGCAGAGCAAGGCATTAATAAGAACCTTTAAGAAAATGAAAGATTACATTTTAGAAAATCGCGATTTAATAGGTCAGCGGGAAATTCTTCAGCTAAGCATGGAAACAGCTAACAACAGAATAGAAATTAACAAAATCAACTCAGATATGATATCTCTTGAAAAGCAGATTTCAGATGTTGCAGAAGGCTTGAAGGATGTTGTGACAAAATCTGAGCTGGCAGATATGATGAACAGCTTTGTTTCAGACGATGATGACAAGTGGCTCATGTTTAATGCAAAATTCAGTAGTGCAGATGAGGTATATGAGTCCATTTATAAGCAGGCAAAGTCGTCAATATATGTCGTTGATAACTATATTGGATTAAGAACGCTGGTACATCTTAAAAATTCTCCTACAGGAGTAAATATTACTTTATTCAGCGATAATGTTGGGAATAATAAACTTCATAATATAGAATATACGGATTTTTGCAAAGAATATCCATCCGTAAAAATATCAATGAAAAAGACAGGCGGTATATTTCATGATCGATTCATAGTGTTGGATTATGGAACTGCTGATGAAAGGGTTTTCTTATGTGGAGCTTCATCAAAAGATGCAGGGGCTAGAATAACCAGTATTGTTGAAGATTATGGAATATCTAAATATGCCCCGGTGATTGCCACGCTGTTGAAAAATCCAACTTTGATTTTACCACAGTAGAGGGGAGTGAATGCATTGAAAAAGAAAGCAGAAAGTTTCGGATTTGAGGAAAATCCTGTGCCGGCAGATAGGTATCAGGATGTTATAGGACAGGTGGTAAGAGGAAAAATAGACCGCCCTATTGGAAGTTGTCACCCGCGTCATAAGAATATATTTTATCCGGTCAATTATGGTTATGTTACCGGGATAACAGGCGGAGACGGAGCAATTCGTAGTGATGTGACTGTTCCGGGTGATGATGAAATATACGCACAGATTGCATTTCAGGAACAATTTTTTAACGGTGTTCTGGCCAGATAGTAGGCTTCGGTAAAGTTTTTACCGAAGTTTATTTTTTGCCACAAGTTGTCGTACAATTTGCAGGAGAAATGCCATGGCAGAAAATACAGAATTAATGATGGTAGATAATATATGTAATCGAGTTTATGTCATAAGAGGTCAGCAGGTTATGCTTGATTATGATTTGGCTGAGATTTATGGATATGAAGTGAAGCGTTTGAATGAACAGGTAAAGCGTAATATTGCAAGATTTCCGGAAGATTTTATGTTTCAATTGACAAAAGATGAAGATAAAATTTTGAAGTCGCAAATTGCGACTTCAAGTTGGGGCGGTAAAAGAAAACTTCCATATGCGTTTACGGAACAAGGTATTTATATGCT
>UQRC01000013.1 GCA_900543445.1 uncultured Lachnobacterium sp.
ACTCCTGAAAAATCTTGTCATTGAAATCGTTCAAAGTCCGTCGTTTATAGACAAAATTATTGCTAATTTTCGTGAAATACTTTATATCCGGTATCGTCCGCTTGAGATTAAATCTGAGCGCGGCAAACCCGAATTTGTAAAAAAATAATAAATTGTTAGCACTCCTGCTTGACGAGTGCTAACTTGCGTGCTATAACAATCATGTAACAAAGAAAAACAATTCTGCAATTGTAAAACGGATTGTGGATGATTCTAATGCCAATACTTTGAATGTATGAAAAGGATATGTTAGAACATATAGAAGTATTAGCAACGATAAAAGGAGGGCGTGCTATGAACATTCAGAAATTTACACAGAAGTCCGTCGAGGCAATCAACGATTGTGAAAAGCTTGCCTACGATTACGGAAATCAGGAATTGGAACAGGAGCATCTGCTTGTCGCATTGTTGCAGCAGGAGGATGGATTGATTCCGAAACTGATTGAAAAGATGGAAATAGATCTTACGCATTTTACGGAGAATGCGAAGAGTAAGCTGGCCGCAAGAGTGAAGGTGTCAGGTGGAGAACTCCGTGTTGGCAAGGATTTGAACAATGTTCTGATTCATGCGGAGGATGAAGCTAAGCATATGGGAGACGAGTATGTCTCGGTGGAACACCTTTTCCTGTGTCTCCTCAAGTATCCGAATAAGGCGATGAAGGAACTGATCAAAGAGTACGGTTTGACGAGAGACCGCTTCCTGCAGGCTCTTTCAACCGTCCGCGGTAATCAGAGAGTGACATCTGATAATCCGGAAGCAACGTACGATACACTTGAGAAGTACGGATATGATATGGTGGAGCGTGCAAGACAGCAGAAACTGGATCCGGTTATCGGACGAGATGAGGAGATCCGTAATGTGGTTCGAATCCTTTCTCGTAAGACGAAAAACAATCCTGTGCTGATCGGTGAACCTGGTGTTGGTAAGACCGCTGTGGTCGAAGGCCTGGCGCAGCGTATTGTGAAGGGAGATGTCCCGGAAGGACTGAAAGATAAGAAACTTTTCGCTTTGGATATGGGAGCGCTGGTCGCAGGTGCGAAATATCGTGGTGAGTTTGAGGAGCGTTTGAAGGCGGTTCTTGATGATGTCAAGAATTCGGATGGACAGATTATTCTCTTTATCGATGAGTTGCATACGATCGTTGGAGCAGGTAAGACGGATGGCGCGATGGATGCAGGACAGCTGCTTAAGCCGATGCTAGCAAGAGGTGAGCTGCACTGTGTCGGCGCAACGACTTTGAATGAGTATCGTGAGTATATTGAAAAGGATGCTGCCTTAGAGCGAAGATTCCAGCCGGTTATGGTAGATGAGCCGACGGTGGAGGATACGATTTCTATCCTTCGTGGACTCAAGGATCGTTATGAGGTCTTCCATGGTGTCAAGATTACAGACTCTGCACTCGTTACGGCGGCAGTGCTTTCGAACCGTTATATTTCGGATCGTTTCCTGCCGGACAAGGCGATTGACCTTGTCGATGAGGCCTGTGCGATGATCAAGACGGAACTGGATTCTATGCCGGCGGAACTTGATGAATTGAATCGTAAGGTGATGCAATTGGAAATCGAGGAGACTGCCTTAAAGAAAGAGACAGACCGACTCAGTCAGGAGCGTCTTGCCAATCTGCAAAAAGAACTTGCGGAACTGAGAGATGAGTTTAATACAAAGAAGGCACAGTGGAGCACAGAAAAGGATGCCGTCGACCGTGTCAGCCAGCTTCGTGAGAAGATTGAGAGCACCAAGAATGAGATGAAGCAGGCACAGCAGACATACGATCTGAACAAGGCTGCCGAGTTACAGTATGGTGTTCTTCCACAGCTGCAGAAGCAATTGGAAGAGGAAGAAGAGAAGCTTAAGACAAGAGACCTCTCACTTGTGCATGAGAATGTCAGTGATGAGGAGATTGCGAAGATTATCTCACGCTGGACCGGTATTCCGGTTGCAAAACTCAGTGAGAGCGAGCGTAACAAGACGCTTCATCTGGACGCCGAACTGCATAAGCGTGTGGTTGGTCAGGATGACGGTGTCACGAAGGTGACAGAGGCAATCATCCGTTCTAAGGCCGGAATCAAGGATCCAACGAAGCCGATTGGTTCGTTCCTGTTCCTTGGACCGACCGGTGTCGGCAAGACAGAGCTCGCAAAGGCGCTTGCTGCAAGCCTGTTTGATGATGAATCGAATATGGTGCGGCTTGATATGAGTGAGTATATGGAGAAATATTCCGTGTCCCGTTTGATCGGAGCGCCTCCAGGATATGTCGGATACGATGAGGGCGGTCAGCTGACCGAGGCTGTCAGAAGAAAACCATATTCAGTTGTCTTATTTGATGAGGTGGAGAAAGCACATCCGGATGTATTTAATGTACTGCTTCAGGTACTGGATGACGGACGTATCACGGATTCACAGGGAAGAACGGTAGATTTTAAGAACACGATCATTATTATGACCTCGAACTTAGGATCCGCGCAGCTTCTGGAAGGCATTGACGAGAACGGACATATTCAGCCGGAATGTGAGGCTTCCGTTATGGAAGAACTGCAGGGACATTTCCGTCCGGAGTTTTTGAACCGTCTGGATGAGATCATTATGTTTAAGCCTTTGACGAAGGACAATATCGGCAACATTATCAAGCTGATGATGAACGATCTGAACAAGCGTCTGGCTGACCGTGAGATCAGCGTTGCTTTAACGCCTGAAGCAGAGAGCTTTGTGATTGAGCATGGATACGATCCAATCTATGGTGCAAGACCACTGAAGCGTTTCCTGCAAAAGCATGTTGAGACGCTCTCTGCAAAACTGATCCTTCAGGATGTAGTTGCAGCCGGGGATACGATTGAGATCGGTGTCACAGACGGTAAGCTTGAAGCGCATGTGAAGAAAGCGTAAAACGAATTTGGAAATTTATGACAGTATGGCGAAAACAAAGTCAGGCTTTATGGTCATAATGTAGAAAAATAACTTTTGTATTGTAAAGTGTCGAAGAATCATGTATTCTAGTAGAGATGAAATGAATTTTTCGGCACTTTTTCTGTCATATGGAAAAGCGTTTTGGTTCATATTGATGAAATATAGAGTCAAAATGCAAGATGAAAAAATAAATTATTCATTTTCGCCTTGAGAGAAAGGCGAGAGACAGTGGGGATTGGGAATGGATTTATTTGAGTATATGAGATCACAGAACATGGAGTCGGAAGCACCACTTGCATCGAGACTTCGTCCGACGACACTTGATGAAGTTGTCGGGCAGCAGCATATTGTCGGTAAGGACAAGCTGCTTTACCGGGCGATTAAGGCTGACAAGCTTAGTTCCATCATCTTTTACGGCCCGCCGGGCACCGGCAAGACAACACTTGCCAAGGTGATCGCGCATACGACGAGCGCAGAATTTATGCAGATCAATGCGACGTCCGCCGGCAAGAAGGATATGGAAGAAGTCATTACGGCTGCGAAAAACAATCAGGGAATGTACGGTAAGAAGACAATCCTTTTTATCGATGAGATCCACCGTTTTAACAAGGGACAGCAGGATTATCTGCTTCCTTATGTGGAAGACGGAACGATCATCCTGATCGGTGCAACGACGGAGAATCCTTATTTTGAAGTTAATGGGGCTTTGCTTTCAAGATCGGTGATCTTTGAATTAAAGAAATTATCGAAGGATGACATCGAAACACTTCTGCTTCGTGCAATAAACGATAAGGAAAAAGGCATGGGAGCTTACAATGCAGCTATCGATGAGGATGCACTCGAGTTTCTTGCGGATGTCAGCAACGGGGATGCCCGCGCGGCACTTACTGCCTTGGAACTTGGCGTGCTGACAACGGATCGGAGCGAAGACGGCATCATTCACATTACAATTGATGTTGCGAGTGAATGCATTCAGAAGCGTGTGATCTCTTATGACAAAAGCGGAGATAATCACTATGATACCGTGTCTGCATTTATTAAGAGTATGAGAGGATCGGATCCGGATGCAGCCGTCTATTATCTTGCAAGAATGCTTTATGCCGGAGAGGATGTCAAGTTTATTGCAAGACGAATCATGATCCTTGCAGCGGAAGATATCGGCAATGCGGATCCGATGGCCTTGACGGTTGCGGTCTCTGCAGCACAGGCGGTAGAGAGGATCGGAATGCCGGAAGCACAGATTATCCTGTCGCAGGCTGTCACTTATATGGCGAGCGCGCCAAAGAGTAATGCGGCAGTGAATGCCATCAGCAAGGCGATGGATGTTGTCGGGCGGACGAAGACACCGCCGGTGCCGACACATCTGCAGGATGCCCATTACAAGTCCGCTGAGAAGTTAGGGCATGGACTTGGCTATAAATATGCGCACAATTATAAGAATCATTATGTAAAGCAACAGTATCTGCCGGATGGATTGACCAATGAGGTCTTTTATGAGCCGTCAGAAAACGGATACGAAGCAACGATTCGGGAATATTACAGGAAGATACATGAAGATCCGGATGAGTAAACTCGCTTGACCGGAATATTGAATAGAAAGAAAGAGGAATCGAAGGAGGATCAACCATGAAATCTTATCAGGAGATGACAAGAGAGGAATTATTACAGGAGAAAGCACAGTTAGAGGCAGAATATGCCAAAATTAAAGATCTTGGGCTTTCACTTGATATGTCAAGAGGTAAACCATCCGCTGAGCAGCTGGATCTGTCGATGGGACTTTTGGATGCAGTAGATTCAAAGACGGATGTAAGGAGTGAGAACGGAACGGATCTGCGCAATTACGGTGGACTTGATGGAATTCCGGAAGCTAAGAAACTGATTGCAGACATGGTTGGCGCAAAGCCTGAGAATGTGATCGTATACGGCAATTCCAGTCTGAATATCATGTATGATCAGATTGCAAGAGCAGAGATTTTCGGAATCTGCGGAAATACGCCTTGGAGCAAATTGGATAAAGTGAAATTCTTATGTCCGGTTCCTGGATACGATCGTCATTTTGCAATCACAGAGGAATTCGGTATCGAGATGATCAACATTCCGATGACCGAGGATGGACCGGATATGGATCTGGTTGAAAAATATGTAAATAATGATGAAGCTGTCAAGGGCATCTGGTGTGTTCCGAAGTATTCGAACCCACAGGGAATTGTATACTCAGATGAGACCGTACGTCGCTTTGCAAACTTAAAGCCGGCTGCTGCTGATTTCAGAATTTTCTGGGACAATGCATATGTGGTACATCATCTGTACGAGGATCGACAGGCAGAAATTTTAAATATTCTGGATGAGTGTGAGAAAGCAGGAAATCCGGATATTGTATTCCAGTTCTGCTCAACGAGCAAGGTAAGCTTCCCGGGGGCCGGTATCGCAGCAATCTCTGCATCAGAGGCCAATATTGCAGATATTAAGAAGCGTCTGACCATTCAGACAATCGGTCATGACAAGATCAACCAGCTGCGTCATGTCGCATTTTTCAAGAATATCGATGGAATCCGTGCGCATATGATGAAGCAGGCGGATATCATCCGTCCAAAATTCGAACTGGTTGAGAATCTGCTGAATGAGGAGATTGCACCGCGAGGAATCGGAAAATGGGTTTCTCCGTTAGGTGGATATTTCTTTGGCTTTGAAGCATTGGATGGCTGTGCAAAGCAGATCGTTGCAAAATGTAAGGAAGCTGGTGTTGTCTTAACAGGTGCCGGATCTCCTTATCCGTATAAGAACGATCCGAAGGATTCTGTAATCCGAATCGCTCCGACCTATCCTTCCAAAGAGGATTTAGAGGAGGCTGCGAAAGTATTTGTCACAGTGGTACGTATGGTAAGTGTCGATAAATTACTCGAAAAATAGAAAATATTCAAAAATTTACTGAATAATTGTGAATTCTTGGCAAATTTTTCTTTACGCCACGTAGTGTATTTGTTATAATTTAACTATTGAGTGGTGTGTTATGCACACACAGATTGAAGAATACGCGCGTGAAATTATAGGAGGTTACGTTATGGGGCTCTTTGGTAAGAATTCAAAAGCTGAGGAAGCAGCAAAAAAGGAACAGCAGGAGATGCAGGAACTGCTTGCAGTTGTTATGCAGAACGCACAGAATCTTGCAGAATCCATCGATAAAGTGAGTGAAAAATTACATTCTGCTACCGACAGTTCGGTTGCAATCTCATCCGGAATGCAGCAGTTTTCCGCTACGATTCAGGAGATTACATCAAATATTACGGAAGTATCCAATGTTATGAATGACATGGAGAATTCCTTTAAGTCAATGAATGAGGAAGCTCAGGAAGGCGCTGATTATGCACAGAACAGCAACAATAGTGCATATGAGATCATGAAGAAATCCGAGACGGAAAAGAGTGAAGTCGAGGAGAGAGTCGATGAGGTTGAGAGAGTTCTTCTTGAGAAGATTGAGCAGTCAAAGGAAGCAGAGAAGATTATGGCTCTTACTGCAGATATTCTTGAGATTGCGGATCAGACGAATCTGCTCGCATTAAATGCATCCATCGAGGCTGCACGTGCCGGAGAGGCCGGAAGAGGATTTGCAGTCGTTGCAGATGAAATCACAAAGCTTGCAGCAAGTTCCAGTGCGACTGCCAGTCAGATCAAAGAGATTTCCAATACCGTTATTACCGCTGTCAGCGATCTTGCAAATGAGGCGAATAACGTTGTTAACTTTATGAAGGATCGTACGATTGGAAGTTATACCGAGTTAGTTGAGGTTGGACGTAAGTATCAGGGTGATTCCAAGATTATGTTCGATAAGATGCAGGATTTTGCACAGGTATCAGCCGGACTTCTTGCACAGGTTGAGGATTCCAATAAGGCAGTTGAGGCAATCAGCCACGCTGCACAGGAAGCTGGTAACGGAGTCGTTGATCTTGCAGATAATGTAACGATGATCTCTGACAATATGGCTGTCATTCAGGAGAACAATGACAAGAATGATAGTTATGCAGATGAATTGATTGCTAAGATTCAGGATAAGATTCAGCCTGTTGAATAAAATTTTTCGTGAAAGAAATACTGTAATATCAAGGTGTTCCTCGTTGGAGGGACACCTTTTTTATAAATTGGGTATTTACAAATCCCCAAATTTGTGTAATATATAAATTATCTTTTTTCAAACAATGACAGATGCAGAATTAGTCTGTCAAAATCAGGGGTGGCATTCTGCCACGAGATATCCCAACAGAAATCGAAAATTAAATATGGCAAAGAAACAAAAACGATAATTATATTTTGTATTGGAAAGGAATTCAGATTATGAAAGAAATTTTTCAGGAGTATGGTGGTGTATTAATCACTGTTGTCGCAATTCTAGCAGTTATTCTTGTTGTTGTCGCAGTTGTAGGAAAGGATGCAAACGGACCGATCGGAAAAGCGTTTTCGGATATGATCACTACATTTATTTCCCAGGCTAGAGCAAATGGTAATTTCCCAGCTACACCGTAAGGAGAAAAAATGGAACTTGGAAAAGAATATTTTGGCCCTTTTTGGAAATTTATTACAAATGAAGAAATTACGGATGTAGACTACAATGGACATGAAGTATGGTTGACGAATATCTATAATGAGCGCTACAGAGTACAGTCATCCTATGTGGAAGAAAATATAACACCTGCATTTGTAGAACAGTTTACCCAAAGAATCGCAAATGTGGTCAGCAGACAGTTTAATAAGCGCTATCCGGAGTTGGAAGCAGAGACAAGTGAACTACGTGTGACGATTGTGCATGAATCGGTTGCAAGATCAGGAAGAAGTATCAGTATTCGAAAGACACCGCCGATTATCCGCTTATCGCCGAAGAAAGCAATCCAGGAAGCTTTTTGCGATGAAAAAATTCTGTCGCTCCTTGTCAATTGTGTGAACTGTAAAATGAATATGATCTTCTGTGGAATGCCTGGAATTGGCAAGACAGAGTGTATTAAATTCTTTTCGCAGTATATTCCGGGAAACGAGCGTGTAATTACGATAGAGGACACAATGGAGATTCGGTATTCTGTGACAAATCCGGGAAAGGATTGCATTGAGATGCGCGTGAGTGATCTGTTTGATTACGCGGATGCCATTAAAGCAAGTCTTCGATTAAATCCGAAATGGATCATGTTATCAGAGGCACGTTCAAAGGAAGTTAAATATTTGTTACAGAGCTGGTCAACAGGAGTCTGTGGCATGACGACACTTCACACGGATGATGTGCAAAATATCCCGGATCGTATCCTGAATATGTTAGAGAGCCGTGTGGATGCGGATCGTCTGGAGAATGACATATACCAGGCTATGGATGTTGGTGTATTGATTCGTAAAAGAAAGAATGAAAAGAATGAAATCTATCGCTATATTGATCAGGTATGTTTTTTCTTGCGTGAGAAGGGCTGCAACAGAATCGAGATGTTGGTGAAAGATGGAAAGTTGTGTAGGGAAAGCCTGCCGGAGCAATTGATGCAACGATTCTTAAGAGCATCGATTGCGAATCCTTTTGTCTGCGAAGACTTAGAACGACAGATATCTGGGAAGGAGGTTGTTATGTAATGACTTATCTGGCTGTAATGGTTGGAATGTACCTGTTACATTTGATGCTCAAGATGCATTGGATCACGACTGCAATTGTTACCGGCTACATGCTGCTTCGGGTGCATGTTCACCGTAATTGGTATCACAAGGCACAGGAACAGCGGCTTCGTTTTGGGGAGACGGCGGACTATCTGGATACTGTGCTGTATGCCTTCTTAAAAGAGGGAAAGGTGGAAGGCGCATTATCGGATACAAAGGCGGCTCTTGTTGATGGTCCAATGAGAGAGGTAGTTGGGGATGCATTGGATCATATGCATATGACATTTGATGATACGGATGTTATGACAGATGCATTGCAATTGATTGAAAAACAGTATCCTTGTCGAAGAATGAAAGCAGTACATGATTTTTTTATGCACGTGGAAAATTATGGGGGCGACGCTGCCAAACCGGTGGAATTGCTTCTTGCAGATAAGAATCGCTGGCAAAAATGTATTCAGGTAGAACAAAAGCAGAGGCAGAAAATGTTTACAGATATTGTGATGTCAATTGTGGCCTCACTTGTGATCTGTAGTATTATTCTTTATCTTCCGGTTATGGACATTAGCGCCAATATTATATCGCAGGCATTGACAGTTGTTGTTTTGATTTTGGATGATCTGATCTTGACGCGGGCACAGAAATTCCTTGCTGTAGACTGGTTGGTTTTAGATCTTGAGGATGAAAAACAACAGGAACAGCGTATGAAAAGATACTTGGAGTATGACAGGCACAAAGAAGTTCGGTTATCTTGCATTCTTGCCATGATTGGAATCGTGATTACGTCACTTTGTATTTTTGTAATGCAAAAGCAGGCTTTGGGTGCTGGGATGATGGTAATGACTTTAATTATGGCAAATCAGCATGAGATTGGGCGGAGTTTATCCATTAAAAATCTAAAGAAGAGTATTCAGAGAGCTTTTCCAGGATGGCTTATGGACATCATATTGTTATTGCAGAGTGAAAATGTGCAGGTCGCATTTGTAAAATCAAAGGAACATGTTCCGGTTGTATTAGCACATGAGGTAGAAACTCTTGTTGATCAGATTGAAATGGAACCGGAATCTGCAGAACCTTATCATAAGTTCTTCTGCCAGTTTCAGATCCCTGAAATACACTCGGCAATGAGTATGCTCTATTCAATCTCCATGGGAAGCAGTAATCGGGCAGATCAGCAGATCAGTGAATTGATTGAACGAAATCTGACGATGCTTGATGTGGCAGAAAAGGAGCGGTTGGCTAATCTTAGCAGCGGAATGTATCTTCTTTTCCTTGCCCCGGTAGTGACCGCTTCTCTCAAGCTGGTGACGGATATGGCAATTTTTATGCTTTCGTTCCTTACAAGTGGAAATCTTGCGGCTATGGGATGAAATTTCAGGTTAGGGGGAAAACATGAGTCAGATAGTGAAAGCGTTTCTTGGCGTATTTCTTACGATTTTTATGGCTGTGGTTGCTTTGGGAGTACTCAATACGTATATGGAAGTAATGAGTGCGCAGGATATGCAGGCGCGAATAGTGGACGAGTTGGAAAACAGTAATTTTAATGCGGATGTGATGAGCGCTTGCTTTAAGCGGTGTGCAGAAGCGGGATATGAACTTGCAGTTACCACATATGGGGAAAGTGGTGCGATTGCTGCAATTCATGGACAACAGGAGGTGCCGGCGGTAAACGATGCGGTATCAATGGCTAAGGTGGAATTGCGATTCCCTATGAAAAGTGTATTTCTCGGAATTGATCAGTCACGTGTATTTGTTGGATATGCGAGATAGGAGGGAAAATTGAAAACGATAATGGAAGAGTATGGAATCAGTGTGCTGATGCTTGTAATGGGTATTGGAGTACTTGCCGGGCTTACGCAGGCACTTGGTATGATCTGTGCATGATAAGCGGATGATGAATATTGAGTAGAAAATAGCAGAGGATGAAGACTACAGAGATCATAAGGGAAGGAGTTGCGAAATGAAAGAAATTATAAATGAGTATGGGAGTATGGTTCTTGCAGTCACGGGTTTGATATTGTTTTTTGGAACAATGGGGGCGGTCGTACTGTCTCGAAGTGGGCTTCTGATGCAGATGATACAGACCTGGATGTATGGAGGTGTATGACGGATGAAAGAAATCATGCGACAATATGGACAGAGTGTGATTGCAGTCGTGGTTGCAGTGCTGTTATTTGGAATTATTGGTGGAAGTGTGACCGGGCAATCCAAGTCGATCTATACGCAGACAGGACAGCTTGTGAAGCAGGTGAATCTGGATGCAGTAGGAGAAAACGCAGAGTTTGAACGGTACTGGAGGCTTCGATGAAAAATATTATTCTTGGAATGATCGGTGGTGCGGTTGCAATCTATCTTGTAGTGTTTTGTCTAAGCGTGTATAGTATCTCGGCGCGTAAAAATGAAATGGAAAATTGTATCTCACAGGTATTGGAACAGAATATGATACATTTTTACGGGAATACAGACAATGATGTAGAAGTAAAGCAGGCGGTAACGCAGGATCTTATTACACGCTTGCAGGCGGATTCTAAAATTGTTGTTGATGTATATACCTGCGATATGAAAAACGGGATTATTGCTGCTACAATCCAGGAAGAATTTTATCTGCCGATTGGAACGAGAAAGAATATTGCATGCACGAAAACAGTAATTGCAGAGGAAGAAATTGTAGAGACCGAAATGTAAAAGCATGAAAGAGGAGAAGATATGGAAAACAATAACAGCAGAAAGGAAAAACTGTGGTTGTTTGTCTTTGGCATCTTTATGGTGTCAATTCTGGTGTTTGCAATGTCAATTCAGATTAAGAAGCAGGATGTCCAGATAAATTCATATTATGAACAGAGTTCACAATATGAAAATCAGAGTGTGTCTGGTCGATGGATCTACAAGGGAAAGCATGTAGTAGAAAGTATGCATCGAAAAGATCGGGATTATTTTGATCAGATACTCGAACAATGGCTCGAGGGTTCGCTGACAGATACTGAGCTTACCGATTGGATGATGCTGCGGTTGCAGGAATGTGATATAGATGTACAAACGATAGGTGTCATGAGCCAACAAGTGTGCCTGTTTGAGAGCGAAGATGATGTTCCGGATTATGAAACACGTCTGCAAAATGCGAACAGTATCTATGAATTTATTGGCTTGTATACAAATGGAAAAAAAGACGCTGAAGGAAAATTAATTTGTTACTATTGGGAGGCTGGAGCTAGGTGAAAAAAGAAGAAAAGATAAAATATAAAAATCACAGGATGCTACATCTTGTGTTAGTTTTTGCATTATTTGTAAGTGTACTTGGTATTTCGTCACAATCAGTGAAGGCAAGTGTATGGAACAATGCATATACATATTATAGTACGTATGGGAACTCCGTTGTTTTTCGACCGATGACATCGACGGATGGAATGATTTATTATGCAACAAAGGCTAAAAAAGCAAGCACGAGCACAGTGTATCGAACCCTTGGATGGAAGGTTTCAATAAAAAATATGAGTGGAAGTACCCTTCAGACACTTTATTTTAAGCTTGGTGGAAGTTATATGTATGTGACAGATACCGTTACAAAGAACAATTATGAATACAATTTGTTTTCACTTTCGTTGTATCAGCTTAAAGGAAGACTGAATTCCAAAGCAACGACGGCTCTTACGACAGGCAAGGCAAATATAGAACTGAACGCGTGTATGACGATTGTAAAAAATGGAAGTGTTAAGGGACGTATGAATGATAGTGGCCCGGTTTCCGGTCAGGTATACACGAGTTATAGCGGAATCGCCAATGCTGCTAATTGGAGCAGCTCGTCAAAACAGTCGCTATACAACTATTTTAACAAGGAAGTGGAAGATCTGTTTTATCAGGTTGATGTGACGGCTGGAGAAGGAATTAAATCGGTAAGTGGATCCGGATGGTACTGTTACGGAACTGATGTAAGCGTGCAAGCTTGGACGAAAACCGGTTATGAGTTCTCAAATTGGACGGGATTACTTCGTGGCGGTTACATTAGTGACCATTTTATTGTAAATGAGTCCGGAAGATGCATAGCGATCGCAGAACCGAAAATGCTTCGTATTTATTATCATCGCAATTGGACACAACAGGATAGTGAGATCTACTGTCAGACCGTGCGGTATAATACAAATGGTGCAAAACTTGAAAATTGTGGATGGAGAAAAGATGGCAAACTTGCCTTGGGGTGGGCACTTGCATCAACGGCTGGGACGGCGAAATACAAAGTAGATGCAACAATAAGCAGTAAATGGATTGATCAGAATGCACCGACGGTACATTTGTATGCAGTATGGGAAAAGACAGATCCAACACCAGGTCCAATGCCAAATCCGACGCCAACACCAACTCCAACGCCGACACCATCAGAACCAACACCAACACCGGATCCACCGCCGGGACCGACACCAACGCCGGGTCCACAACCAACGGATCCGGAGAATGGCAGTGACCCGGAGAATAAAAAAACGACAACGAAACGTATTGTTCGTTGTCGCTTTATCAGCAGTCAGTACTTTGAAGATGAACACGAAAATCTGATTCCACAGGAGCGTGGTGGTCTGGCACCGGATTCGGTGTGGGCTACGGACTCAGTTCGCAGGCAGATCCTTCGGTATGCGTTACGTAAAGCATAGGTGAAGGACAAGATCAGATTGTTCTATCAGTCTTTGGACGCATCAGATTCCGGAAGCTTGATGTATACGCGCTCGATGCGATTCTTATCCATACGGTCAATTTTTAAGAGTACGTTATCATCTGTAATGATGATCTCGTTCTTTTCAGGAAGATGACCGAGCTGACCAAGACAGTAGCCTCCGATTGTATCGTAATCATCCGATTCGAAGCTGTGACCTAATGCATCGCTGACATCATCGAGGTTGGCAGAACCGAGTACATAGAATTCACGATCGTTGATCGGCGTGATATCGTCGACTTCATCCTCGTCGTACTCGTCACGAATCTCACCGACAATTTCCTCGAGGAGATCTTCGAGTGTGATCAGACCGGCAGTAACACCATATTCGTCAAGAACGATTGCAAGAGAAATCGAAGATTTACGCATCTCAAGAAAGAGATCGGCCGTATTCTTGTGTTCGTATGTAAAGTATGGTTCACGCAACATGGAACGGACAGAGAAGTTTTCGTCATCTTTCTCAAGGAGAAAATCCTTCATATTGATGATTCCAATCACATTATCTGTTGTATCTTCATATACCGGAAGGCGGGTAAACATATCTTCACGGAAGACATCGAGCACTTCCTGATAGGTTGCATCTACCTGAACAAATGTCATATCGATACGTGGTACCATAATCTCTTTGGCCTGGGCATCGCCGAAGTCGAAGAGATTATGGATCATATCGCGTTCTTCGTTCTCAATGACACCGGTTTCCTGACTGACATCCACGATGGTACGAAGTTCTTCTTCTGTCATCTGTTGTGCGGCATCCTTTGGATTGACGCGTAACAGGAAGAGAAGTCCCATGGATAATTTATTGATAATGAAGATGACCGGAGTCAGAATTTTCATCAGAATTTCAATGATTCCGGCGATTGCAAGAGCAATGGAATCTGCTTTGATTGTGGCAAGCGTCTTTGGGGTTACTTCGCCAAAAATCAGAATCAGAAAAGTGAGTATTCCGGTTGCAATACCGGCTCCGACACTTCCAAAATACTGTATCGTGAGGGAAGTAGCGAGAGAAGAAGCCGACAGATTGACAATATTATTGCCAATCAGGATGGCAGAAAGCATCTTACCGGAATCGTCAGTAACGCGCAGAACCCTGTCTGCTCGCTTATTGCCAGATTCAGACAGGGTACGCATGCGTATTTTATTGACGGTGGTAAGGGCTGTCTCTGACGATGAAAAGAATGCAGAGAGCAGCAGTAAAAGTATTAAAATAATAAGTTGTACTATGTCACCAGGGGTCAAAAAAATTCACCTCATAATTAAAATAAACTGTGTAGGAACAATCTCTTAGTGATCGTCGGAGCTGTAGTTCGGAGCCTCTTTTGTGATATGGATATCATGCGGATGACTCTCACGAAGAGAAGCTGCGGATATTTTAACAAATTTTCCGTTCTCTTTCAAGGTCTCAATATCCGGACAACCACAGTAACCCATACCGGAACGGATACCACCGATCAGCTGGAATACCGTGTCCTCAAGAGTTCCCTTGTAAGCAACACGACCTTCAACACCTTCAGGAACAAGCTTCTTTGCACCTTCCTGGAAGTAACGATCCTTGCTTCCATTCTCCATAGCAGCGATGGATCCCATTCCACGGTATACTTTGTATTTTCTACCCTGGAATAACTCGAAGGTTCCAGGTGCTTCGTCACATCCTGCAAACATGGAACCCATCATACATACGTTGGCTCCGGCTGCAAGTGCCTTTGTCATATCTCCGGAGTATTTGATACCGCCGTCTGCGATAACCGGAATACCATACTCTTTTGCGACTGCGTAGCAGTCCATGATAGCGGAAATCTGTGGAACACCGATACCGGCTACAATACGTGTTGTACAGATAGAACCAGGTCCGATACCAACCTTGACAGCATCTGCACCAGCTTCGATAAGAGCCTTGGCAGCTGCACCGGTAGCAATATTACCGGCGATAACCTGTAAGTCAGGGTAAGCGGCCTTAATCTTCTTGACAGCCTCTAAGATATTCTTGGAATGTCCGTGTGCGGAGTCTACAACGATAACATCAACATGTGCCTTCACTAATGCATCGACACGATCCATCATGTTGCCTGTGATTCCAACGCCGGCACCACAGAGAAGACGACCCTGCTCATCCTTGGCGGAGAGTGGATACTTGATCTGCTTCTCGATATCTTTGATTGTGATCAGTCCCTTGAGATTGAAATCTTTATCTACGATCGGAAGCTTCTCTTTTCTTGCCTTGGCAAGGATGCTTTTGGCTTCCTCTAATGTAATTCCTTCCGGAGCAGTGATCAGTCCCTCGGAAGTCATGGATTCGCTGATCTTCTTGGTAAAATCGGTCTCGAACTTTAAGTCACGGTTCGTGATGATTCCAACGAGACGTCCGTTCTCTGTGATCGGAACACCGGAGATTCTGAATTTCGCCATCAGATTGTCAGCATCCTGTAATGTATGATCCGGAGATAAGAAAAATGGATCGGTGATGACACCGTTCTCAGAACGCTTTACCTTATCGACCTCTTCTGCCTGTGCCTCAATTGACATATTCTTGTGGATGATACCGATACCACCCTGTCTTGCCATTGCGATTGCCATCTTGGATTCTGTAACTGTGTCCATCGCAGCACTCATCATAGGAATGTTTAATACGATCTTCTTGGTCAGATGTGTTGTAAGATTGATCATGTTCGGTGTTACCTCAGAATACTGAGGTACCAGAAGAACGTCGTCAAATGTAATTCCTTCGCCGATAATAGTACCCATTTTCTAATTTCCTCACTTTCTTCTTATTTGTAAACTCAAACTTTTTAGAATAATTGTATATACAATAGCAAAATAATAGGGGAGTGTCAAGAGATGCAGGATGCATTATTACTTATAAAACAACGCCTTTTTTCTTATAAATAAAAAGATTCACAAATGGACAGGCTTGTGCTATAATCGACTTAATTCAACAAGGTAATGTGTTACATTAATATAAGGAAGGGCAAGGGAGCCACAGGATGGACTTTCTATGCCCATTTTTTGAAATATGGCGCAGGATATCCTGTGAAAGAAAGGAAAAGTCTGCGTGCAAGAAGGAGTACAAGATGCAGTTCAGACCATGTATCGACATTCACAATGGAAAAGTGAAGCAGATCGTCGGCAGTTCGCTTAAGGATCAGGGAAGTGTTGCCAAGGAGAATTTTGTGTCCGGGCAGGATGCTGCTTTCTATGCAAATCTGTATAAGAAACAGGGAATTACGGGAGGACATATCATTTTACTCAACCCTCAGGGGAGTGAGTATTATGAGGCAACGAAGGATCAGGCACTGAAAGCACTTAAGGCGTATCCCGGAGGACTTCAGGTAGGTGGCGGGATTACATCGGAGAATGCCGCTGAATTTATTGAGGCAGGCGCGGCGGCAGTGATTGTTACGTCGTATGTCTTCAAAGATGGCACCGTTAATTATGAGAATCTTGATAAAATTTATCAGACGGTCGGCAGAGAACATCTGGTATTAGACTTGTCCTGCAGATACAGGCAGATGCCGGATGGTGAGAGTGGTTACTATATTGTGACGGATCGCTGGCAGAAGTTTACGGATGAGAGGATGTGCACCGAATTGCTGGATCGTTTGTCTGAATATTGTTTTGAATTTCTGATCCACGCAGTGGATGTGGAGGGGAAGGCGAACGGAATCGAGGAGCCGCTTGTAACACTTCTCGGAGACTGGGGTAAGATTCCAGTCACATATGCAGGCGGCGTTCACAGTTACGAGGATCTGGAGGAACTGGCAGAGCTTGGTCATAACCGGCTGAACGTTACGATAGGAAGCGCATTGGATCTGTTTGGAGGGACAATGTCCTATGAGCAGGTAATTCAATATATAAAGGAGAGAGAATGATGAGCAAGTATACGAAAGAAGATATTTTCCGCATGGTGGAAGAGGAGGATGTAGAATTCATCCGCCTGCAGTTCACGGACATATTCGGCACGTTGAAAAACGTTGCGATTACGGCAAGCCAGCTGGACAAGGCATTGAATAACAAATGTATGTTTGACGGATCCTCCATTGAGGGATTTGTCCGTATTGAAGAATCGGATATGTATCTGTATCCGGATCTTGATACCTTTACGATTTTTCCATGGAGACCGCAGCAGGGTAAGGTTGCACGTATCATCTGTGATGTATACTGTGCGGACGGAAAGCCTTTTATCGGAGATCCGCGTTATATCTTAAAGCTGCAGATCGAGGAAGCAGCACAGATGGGGTATACCTTCAATGTCGGACCGGAATGTGAATTCTTTTTATTCCATCAGGATGAGAACGGACAGCCGACAACGATCACTCATGAGAAGGCCGGTTACTTTGATTTAGGTCCGGTGGATCTTGGCGAGAATGCAAGGCGCGACATGGTGCTGACGCTGGAGGATATGGGCTTTGAGATTGAGGCATCCCATCACGAGGTCGCTCCGGCGCAGCATGAAATCGACTTCAAGTATGATGAGGCGATGCATACTGCCGACAATATTATGACCTTTAAGCTTGCAGTCAAGACGATCGCGAAGAGACACGGTCTGTTTGCCAGCTTTATGCCGAAGCCGAAATACGGAATCAACGGTTCCGGAATGCATATTAATATGTCATTATCGAAGGATGGTAAGAATATCTTTGATGATGCAGGCGGAAAACTTGGACTGAGCAAAGAGGCGTATTATTTTATTGGCGGAATCATCAAACATATGAAAGCAATCACAGTGATCATGAATCCGCTCGTCAATTCCTATAAGCGTCTGGTACCGGGATACGAAGCACCTTGTTATATTGCATGGTCTGCAACGAACCGCAGTCCGCTAATCCGAATTCCGGCAAGCAGAGGTCAGGAGACAAGAGTGGAACTTAGAAACCCGGATCCGGCAGCGAATCCGTATCTGGCACTTGCTGTATGCCTTGCGGCGGGACTTGACGGAATCCGCAACAAGATTGATCCTCCGGCAGAGGTTCCGGAGAATATTTATGAACTGGATGAGGACGAGCGCGAGAAGAGAGGAATCGAATCACTGCCTGCGGATCTGCACGCAGCAATCCGGGAGCTGAAGAAGGACGTTTTCATTCAGGATGTATTGGGCAAGCATATCACCGGTAAATATATTGAGGCGAAAGAGGCAGAGTGGATGCAGTATCGCACACAGGTTACCGGCTGGGAAATCGAAGAGTATCTTTATAAGATATAGAATAGAAACGATGCTTAGGTGACAATACAGTGAGTAACATAGTAATTGCGTTTCCGAAAAAGGAAGTCGCACAAAACATCAGAAAAATATTATCGCAGAGCGGATACAGCGTGCAGGCGGTATGTTCGACGGGCGCGCAGGCTTTGGCGAGTGTGAACAATCTGGAAAACGGAATTCTGATCTGTGGCAGCCGGTTTATCGATATGATGTACATGGAGATCCACGATTATTTGCCACCCGAATTTCAGATGCTTCTGATCGCTTCCCCGACCTCGATTCAGGAGAGAGAGGTGGAAAATCTGGTCTGTCTGGAGTTGCCAATGAAGGTGCATGAACTGCTGCAGACACTGGAGATGATGGAAGGGCAGATCCACCGCAGGCGCAAACGCTTAAGAAACATCCCAAGGCAGCGTTCCGAGGAGGATCGACAGATGATCGAACAGGCAAAGGCGCTTCTCATGGATCGAAACAAGTTCTCCGAGGAGGAGGCACACCGCTACATCCAGAAGCGAAGCATGGAGAACGGAACCGGATTGGTTGAGGTCGCACAGATGATCTTAAGTCTGATGCAGGATGGCTAAAGTGTTTCTTTATAAAACGACCTGTGAAAAAACGAAGTAGGAAAGTAACCGAGACTTTACAGTAGTGTGATAAAATGCTAAACTGTATCTGTTCGGGATTAGTGCAGGCTAACGAGCCGGATGCCGGACAAAAGAAAATATAGAATAAAAGAAAGTGAGGAACAACATGTTTCAGATTAACGATAATTATCAGAAGCTGCCGGGCAGCTATCTGTTCAGCACAATTGGTAAGAAAGTAAATGCATATCAGGCAGCAAATCCTGACAAGGATATCATCCGTCTTGGAATCGGTGATGTAACGCAGCCACTTGCACCGGCAATCATTGATGCAATGCATAAGGCGGTCGATGAGATGGGACATGCGGAGACTTTCCGTGGATATGCTCCGGATCTGGGATATGAGTTCTTACGTAAAGCAATCGTTGAGAACGATTATAAAGCAAGAGGATGCGAAGTGGAGATCGATGAGGTATTCATCTCTGACGGTGCGAAGAGTGATTCTGGTAATATTCAGGAGATCTTCGGTGCAAACAACCGTATCGCAGTCTGTGATCCGGTATACCCTGTATATGTAGACTCCAATGTTATGGCAGGAAGAACCGGTACATACGATAAGGCAACCGAGACATGGAGCGATGTTATCTACATGCCTTGTACCGCAGCTAACAATTTCGTACCGGAATTCCCGAAGGAGACACCGGATATGATCTATCTGTGTCTGCCGAACAACCCGACAGGAACAACCCTTACCAAGGATCAGTTACAGGAGTGGGTTGATTACGCAAACAAAGTAGGCGCTGTCATCATCTATGACGCTGCTTATGAGGCATACATCAGTGAGGATAATGTTGCGCATTCCATCTATGAGTGCAAGGGGGCAAGAACTTGTGCGATCGAGCTTCGAAGCTTCTCCAAAAATGCAGGATTTACCGGAGTACGTCTTGGATTTACCGTAGTTCCGAAGGACTTAAAGTGCGGAGATGTATCTTTGAATGCAATGTGGGCAAGAAGACATGGAACCAAGTTCAACGGAGCTCCTTACATTGTGCAGCGTGCCGGAGAGGCTGTATATTCAGCAGAAGGCAAGGCGCAGCTTAAGGATCAGGTTGCTTACTATATGAAGAATGCCAAGACCATCAAGGAAGGCTTAAAGGATGCTGGATATACAGTATTCGGTGGTGTGAACGCGCCTTATATCTGGTTAAAGACTCCGGAGAACATGACTTCATGGGAATTCTTTGATTACTTATTAGAGAAAGCCAATGTTGTCGGTACACCGGGATCCGGATTCGGACCGAGCGGAGAAGGCTACTTCAGACTGACTGCTTTCGGTAATTACGAGAATACGGTTAAGGCATTAGAGAGAATTAAGGCTCTGTAGAAGATTCTGTAGATAATTGGATTCAATTTTGCATGAAGTGTTAAGAATTCATGGAGATTTGTCGATAGTATTATCAGAAGCAGATAATAGTGCGAATTTAAACGGATTTAAATTCGGGGATGATGGATTTCAAGGAGGATGAAGACATGAGTGTAACAAGTGTAACATCACAGGCCCAGGTATATGATTCTTACAATGCAGGCAGCGCTGCAAAGGCTTCCGATACTGCCAAGAAAGAAGCGGCTGCAAAGAAGGAAACGACTGCTGCAAAGACCGAGAATGAGGGTGTTGTATATGAGAAGAGCGAGGAGAAGAGCGACTCTTCCAAGAAGGCAACTTATTCTGTTAACAAGATGAGCGCAGAGGATCGTGCCGCTTTGGTACAGCAGCTGAAAGCAGATGAGCAGTCGCGCCAAGATCAGTTGACCAGTCTTGTTCAGCAGATGATGACCAAGCAGGCGACCACTTATGCGAATGCGAATGATATCTGGAAATTCCTTGCAAAAGGCGATTATACCGTGGATGCGCAGACCAAGCTGCAGGCACAGCAGGACATTTCGGATGACGGATATTACGGTGTAAAGCAGACGGCAGACCGCTTGTTTGATTTTGCCAGCGCATTGGCCGGTGATGATGTGGACAAGATGAAGAAGATGCAGGCAGCGATGCAGAAGGGATTTGATCAGGCAACCAAGGCCTGGGGACAGAAGCTCCCGGACATCAGCCAGAAGACACTTGATGCTGCAAACAAGAAGTTTGAAGAGTATTATAAGTCGAAAAGTAGTGCATCAGCAGACAACACTGCAACATCTGAGACAGAAGCTTAGTTTTCATGCATACATAGTGCATGATCTCTAAATGAGTACAGAGAATAGAAATGAGCCCGGTTTTGTGACCGGGCTCGAACTTTATTGTAATACCAAAAAGGAGTAGAAACGTGAAATATAATTTTGATAAGCAGGTAAACCGAAGAAATACCGGCTCCTTAAAGTGGGATGTACCGGAAAACGAACTGCCGATGTGGGTGGCAGATATGGACTTTGAGACGGTTCCGGAAGTGAAGGACGCGTTAGCAAAGCGTGTAGAGCATGGTGTATTCGGATATTCCATTCTGCCGAATGAATGGAGTGCGAGTTATGTAAACTGGTGGAAGAGACGACATGGACTGGAACTGGATCCAGACAAACTGGTCTTCGTGACCGGAATTGTTCCGGCAATCTCGAGTGCGGTCAGAAAACTGACGACACCAGCAGAGAATGTGCTGGTACAGACACCGACGTACAATATTTTCTTTAACTCGATCTATAATAACGGAAGAAACATTGTAGAGAACAAGCTTCTCTATGATGGAGAGAAATATCGTGTTGATTGGGACACGCTGGAGCAGCAGTTGTCGGATCCGCAGACAACGCTTATGATTCTCTGCAATCCGCACAACCCGATCGGCAAGATCTGGGACAAAGAGACGCTTGCAAGACTTGGTGAACTGTGTTCAAAATATGATGTTACTGTGCTTTCCGATGAAATCCATTGTGATCTTACGGCACCGGGCAGAGAGTACGTTCCGTTCGCATCGGTCAATGAAACATGCCGCAATATCAGTGTGACCTGTCTTGCCCCGACGAAGACATTCAACTTGGCGGGACTTCAGACGGCAGCCGTCTATGCGGAGAATAAGGCATTACATCATAAGATGTGGAGAAGACTCAACACGGACGAGGTGGCGGAACCGAACGCGTTTGCCGTATGTGCGACTGTGGCAGCTTTCACTTACGGTGAGGAATGGCTGAATCAGCTTCGGCAATATATTGAGGGCAACAAGCAGTATGTAACTGAATATATTGTCAGGGAGATTCCACAAATCAAGGTTGTGAAATCGGAAGCAACCTATCTGATGTGGTTAGATATCTCGGCACTGACGACAGATTCGGATGCAATGTATGAATTTATCCGTAAGGATAGTGGTCTCTATCTGGCATCTGGAAGAGAGTATGGAACGAACGGGGATGGTTTCTTAAGATTAAATGTGGCGACGAATCGCGCGAATGTGGAGGATGGCATGCACCGTCTGAAGAAGAGTGTTGAGGATTTCGTGAGACAAAGATAGTATTTTTCATAGATTGGCAATGTAAGGCATCTGCTTGAATTAGAGCGGGTGCCTTATTTGGGTGGTAAATAGAGGAATTTACAATGATTGAAGGAACTTCATCAAATCTTAATGTGTTTCCTCATTGGAAATTCATAAGAAAACCGCTACAATAGGCTTATGATTAATCATGAAAGAAAGGAAGCGTACTTTGTACGTGTTGTTATCCTGCCAGACAGGGTGGCATTGATAAGGGAGCGTTAGATTATGTACCATATTTTAGTTTGTGATGATGAAAAGGATATTGTAACGGCTTTAGGTATCTACTTAAAGAGCGATGGTTATCAGGTTTACGAGGCATATAACGGAAAAGAGGCTTTGGATATCATTCGAAAAGAAGAAATTCATCTTGTGCTGATGGATATCATGATGCCGGAGATGGACGGAATCGAGGCGATGGTGAAGATCCGTGAGATCTCGAACGTACCGGTGATTCTTCTAACGGCAAAAAGCGAAGATACCGACAAGGTGTTAGGTCTTACGGTCGGCGCGGATGATTATATTACAAAGCCTTTTAATCCGGTGGAACTGCAGGCGCGTGTGAAGTCGCAGCTTCGCAGGTATATGCAGCTTGGAAGCGGACTGGTGCAGCCGAGCCGGATTACGATCGGTGGAATCGAGCTGGATGACAAGTCAAAAGAAGTCTTTTTGGATGGCGAGAAAGTAAATCTGACGAGAACGGAGTATGACATCCTGAAATTGCTCATGGAGCATCCGGGAGAGGTATTTTCGCCGAATCAGATCTATGAGACGGTATGGAAGGACAGTCCGTACGGAATCGAGAATACGGTTGCGGTACATATCCGTCATCTGCGCGAGAAGTTGGAGTACAATCCGGCGGAGCCACGTTATCTGAAAGTCGTCTGGGGACGTGGATACAAGATGGAGGAAATATAAGATGAATGAGTTAAAGAAACAGACCTGGGCGAAGGTGGCGGCGCTTGTGCTTGCCATCATCAGTGGGTTTATGCTTGTTGTGACCGGTACGGCAGCGGTTATTTTTGGAATGGTTCCGGAGACACAACTGAATCAGTCCGAGATGGAAGCTGCTATACAAAAGCAGATTTTACGAGGTTACGGGAATTATCTTCTGCAGGATAGCAGGATATTAGATGAACAGAACAAGAGTGAGGATGCGATAAGCAAAATTGATTGGAGTGGTCTAGACGGGGGCAATATTCGTTATTCCGTAATCAGACAGCAGGCAGATGGCTTGTCGGAACAAGTGTTATATACGAATGATGCATCGGTGGATACCGATTCGGCACAGGCTGTGGTCAACATATCGAGTGAAGGAGCCACCGTGCAGGTAATGCAACAGGTGACGATGTGGTCGCTTCTGTATGGATACGCGAACCAAAGCTGGTATTATGGCAGATTAAATGATTGGAGATCGCGCCACGTAGAGCAGGTTGTGTATAACCGGGAGGACGGAATCTTCTATGCACAGAGTGCCAGTGGAAATTACTATACCCTGAAATCTTTTTATCGCTATGGCGATGACAATACTGTGACGGAAAGTGATGAGATGACGGCTGTGTCTGACAGCAGCGGTGAAAGTTATAACCGGGTGGAAGAAAACGGGGAATCTTATTATGTAGATGAAGAACAGAAACGACTCAGTGAAAAGACGATTGACGAGTGGATGCAACAGAAGAACATTTTTGAGTTTGATAATTATCGATGTGCATTTACAACGGCTGCGGAGTCTGCCTGTCCGACGATTCGGTGCGTGGACGGCGTCAAAGAAGACAAGAAGCTGGTTATCGGTGAATATTCGTTTTACGATGATGGAACTTTTGAATACAGAGTTTCGTCGCTCAGCGGAACTCAGATTTTTAATTGTGTCGTTTGTCTCTCCGCACAGGATCCGCTGCTTAAGACAAAGACATTAAATAATGGCACAAAAGACTATATGAACGACGTTCATACGCTGACAAACCGTATTTGTTTCTTTCGACAGACGCAGGGAGTCTGGGTGGCATTATCGGCTTTAATATTCTTGATCAGCTTTGTTTTTCTGATGCAGACTGCCGGAAGAAGAAAGAAAGATGACGAGATTTACCTGACATGGTTTGACAGGTTGCCGTATGGAATTCTTCTGATTGCACTTGGATTCATTGAGACAGGTCTTATTGCACTCATGATCATAATTGGTGAGGCTTTCGTATGGATGCAGATAACGATCGGGTTTGGTCTGGCATGCGAGCTTATTGTATGTGCCTTCGCAGAATTGTTCGTGCTACTGATGTGTATGAGTACAGCAACCCGCCTGAAGGCAAGAATGTTCTGGCAGTATACGTTATGCCACCAGATATTCCGACCGTTCCGCTGGTTTAGGTCACAGATCCGTGAGAATATGTCACTGACGCTGCGTGTTGGAGTGATACTTGGTGTTCTGACGCTGACGGAGATGATCGTGATCGCAGCAACGGATTATGACGGCGGCGTTGAGATGATGCTTTTCTTCTTATATAAGTTGGTGGAGATCCCGTTTGTATTTAGCGTTGCGTTCCAGTTAAAGAAAATCTTCGATGGAAGCAGACGCATGGTAAATGGCGATTACAGCCATCCGATCGACACGAAGCGAATGCGCGGTCCGTTCCGGGAACATGCGGATCATATGAACAATATCGGTCAGGGAATCAGTCGCGCCGTTGACGAGCAGATGAAGAGCGAGCGCTTTAAGACGGAACTCATCACAAATGTATCACATGATATCAAGACACCACTGACATCGATCATCAACTATGTGGATCTCATGGAAAAAGAAGAGATCGACAATCCGAAGGTGCAGGAGTATCTGGAGGTGCTCGATCGCCAGTCGGCACGGCTTAAGAAACTGATCGAGGATCTGATGGAGGCGTCCAAGGCATCGACCGGCAATATTAAGGTGGAACTGGAAGAATGTGATGCAACGGTCATGCTGACGCAGGTGGTCGGCGAGTTTGAGGACCGCGCGAAAAAGAATGATCTTGATATTGTCGTAAGCAGCCCGGAACCTCCGGCCAATATTATGGCGGACGGAAGGCATCTGTGGCGTGTGATCGACAACCTGATGAGCAACATCTGCAAGTATGCGCAGCCGGGAACCAGAGTGTACATTGATCTGGAAAAATATAACGGAATGGTGATTATGACCTTCCGCAACACGTCCAGATACCAGTTAAACATTTCAAGCGAAGAATTAATGGAGAGGTTCGTGCGCGGCGACAGCTCGCGAAATACAGAAGGAAGCGGGCTCGGTCTCTCAATCGCCCAAAGCCTGACCGCACTGATGGGAGGTAATTTCGCGATCCAGATCGATGGAGATCTGTTCAAGGCAATCTTAAGTTTTGACGAATGTGAATAGTATTTCTTGCTTTTTACGGGTAAGTTGCTATAATGTCTATGTTAAACACATAAATATTATCGGAGGAATTTATTCGTGAAGATTATCATTGCTGGCGATGGAAAGGTTGGTCTTACACTGACGCAGAAGTTGTCAGCGGAGGGTCATGATCTTACATTGATCGACTCAAACCAGAAAGTATTAGATTCCAGCGTGGAAAGATATGACGTCATGGGGGTGCAGGGTAACTGTGCCTCCATGCGCGTGTTAGAGAGTGCAGATGTACGGAAAGCGGATCTGCTGATCGCCGCAACGAGTGCGGACGAGATCAATCTGCTTTGCTGTATGACGGCACATGGGTTAAATCCAAAGATTCATACGATCGCAAGAATTCGTAATCCGGAATACGGAAAGCAGATTTTTACGATGCGGGATGTGTATTCCCTGTCACTGATGGTCAATCCGGAGAAGCAGGCGGCAAGAGAGATCGAGCGTCTGATCAAGTACCCAGGATTTTTACAGAGAGATACCTTTGCCAAAAGCCGTGTGGAGATCGTAGAACTTCGTATCGATGAGGGCAGCAAGCTTTGTAATGTTGCACTCAATGATCTGGACAGTATCATCAAATGCAAGGTATTGGTCTGCGCGGTCAGCCGCAAGGGCGTTGCCCAGATTCCGGACGGACATTTTGTATTGCAGGAGGGAGACCGTGTCTTTGTTACGGCACCGTCCGAGAATCTGACGATTTTGCTTAAGAATCTCGGTGTCATCACACACAAGGCAAAGCGCGTTATTATCTGTGGAGGCGGACGAATCGGCTACTATTTGGCGGAGCGTCTTGCGAGGAATGGCGTTACCGTACAACTGATCGAACAGGACGAGGATCGCTGCGTGGAGTTGTCTGACAAGCTTCCGAAGGAAGTATGTGTGATCCATGGAGACGCGAGCAGCCAGTTTCTGTTGGAGAGCGAGGGTGTCTCAGACTGTGACGCTTTGGTTTCGATGACCGGAATTGATGAAATGAATATGATTATCTCACTTTATGCGAAGAACTGTGGCGTGCCGCAGGTCATCACAAAGGTTGGACATATGGAGATTCATAATATCCATGACACATTAGGACTTGGAAGCGTGGTCTGTCCGAAAGAATTATGCTGCAATAATATCGTGCGTTATGTGCGTGCCATGCAAAATACGGCAGGTGCGGCGCTGACACTTCATAATATTGCGGAGGGGCAGGCAGAAGCATTAGAGTTTGTTGTGGATGAGAAGACTCGTTATATCGGTACTCCGCTCCGCGAGATGAAGACGAAGGCGAATGTCCTGATCGTTTGTATCAGTCACGGAAGCAAGACGGAGATTCCGAGTGGTGATTCGATGTATCAGAAGGGCGATTCCCTGATCGTCGTGGCCAAGAGCGGTATGGCGCTTTTGCAGATTAACGATATATTTGAGTGAGGAAATTATGAACTATAAAATGATGGGAAAGTTCATTTCCCAGATTCTGTTTGTGGAGGCTGCGTTTATGCTGCCTGCATTGTTGATCAGTGTATTAGAACGCAATATTCCGGGGATATGGGGATTTGCGTTATCCATTGTGATTACAGCCGCTGTTGCATCGGTTCTGTATGTTCTGTGCCGCCATGCGGTACGGCGCTTCTATGCAAGAGAGGGACTTGTGTGCGTCGGTATGAGCTGGATCTTCTTAAGTCTGATGGGAGGTCTGCCGTTCTTCTTATCGGGAGAGATTCCAAATTATCTGGATGCGTTGTTTGAAATCGTATCTGGATTTACGACGACCGGTGCATCGATTCTGTCGAATGTGGAAGGTCTGTCAAAAGGCATGCTCTACTGGCGAAGCTTCAGCCACTGGCTGGGTGGAATGGGCGTGCTCGTCTTTCTCCTTGCGGTGGGAACCAAGGGAGACAAAGGAAGCGGATTTACGCTGCATCTGCTGCGCGCAGAGAGCCCGGGACCGACCGTCGGAAAGCTTGTTCCGAAGATGCGTACTACGGCACGTATTTTGTATATGATGTACATTTTACTGACGATTTTGAATATTATCTTCCTGTTATTCGGAGGCATGTCGCTTTTTGAAGCGGTATGTACGGCGATGGGTACGGCAGGTACCGGAGGATTTGGTATCAAAAACGACAGTATCGCCGGGTACAGCCCGTATATCCAGAATGTATGTACTGTATTTATGCTGCTTTTTGGTGTAAACTTCGGCTGCTACTATCTCCTTATGATCAGGCATGTGAAATCCGTATTTGAGGACGAGGAGCTTCGGATGTATTTTGCGATCGTTCTCGGAAGTATTGTGCTGATCGTCTTAAATCTGCGCGGTTATTACGATACGATCGGTGAGACGATAAGGCATGCAGCTTTCCAGGTTGCCAGTATTGTGACCACGACCGGTTTTGCAACGACGGATTTTGACCTGTGGCCGAGCTTTTCAAAGGGAATTCTTTTTGCACTCATGATTGTGGGTGCATGTGCGGGAAGTACCGGAGGAGGACTGAAATGCGGACGTGCATTACTACTTCTTAAGAATCTCAGACGTAACACAAGACGAGTGCTGAATCCACACCGTGTGGAAGTGGTACGCGTGAACGGGCGCAGGATCAGCGAGGATGTGCTGGAAAACACAAACACCTATCTGGTAGCGTATGTTGTGATTACTCTGGTAAGCTTTCTGCTCGTATCCATTGACGGACTTTCTTTGACCACGAACCTTACTGCGGTTGTATCGTGCTTTAACAATATCGGACCGGGATTGGAAATGGTGGGACCGACCTGTAATTTTGGCATCTTCTCGTGGTTCTCGAAGCTGATTCTGATCTTTGATATGCTTGCGGGACGTCTGGAGATCTTTCCGATGCTGATCCTTGTAAACCGAAGCACATGGAGACGCCGCTAATCAACATAATATAATTATTTGGCGAAGCACTTTAAGTTTTCTTAGAGTGCTTTTGTGTTTTAGGGACGGCAGCTAAGATGCGGCTCTTGTTTGATCAGAGCAGATATGTTATCTTTTATGGTAGATTGTAATTGCTTCAAGGGACCGGCGTCCCGGCAATTCAAATGTGTAAGAATGATCGGATCCATCCATCATGCGTAAATCGATTACGGAAAGGAAGAAACTGTGGGAATCGTCTATCTGGTAGGTGCAGGACCGGGAGATCCGGGACTGATCACCCAAAAAGGCATGCAGCTTTTGAAAAAAGCAGACTGCATCATATATGACCGGCTTGCATCGCCGGAATTGTTGGCTTATGCAAGGGATGACTGCGAGTGTATTTATGTCGGCAAAGCAGACCGCCACCATACGCTGCCGCAGGAAGAAATCAATGCCCTTCTTGTGAAGAAAGCAAAGGAATATGACTGCGTTGTCCGGCTTAAGGGCGGTGATGTCTATGTCTTCGGGCGCGGCGGAGAGGAGGGCATGTTCCTTCGGGAACATGGTATCTCATTCGTTGTAGTGCCGGGGGTGACATCAGCGATCGCCGGAGCGGCATATGCGGGAATTCCGGTCACGCATCGAGGCGTAGCCACCTCGTTTCGTGTGATTACGGCGCATAACCGGCAGGATAAGACAACGGAGATTGATTTTGCATCGATGCTGGATCCGACGGAAACACTGATTTTTTTGATGGGACTCAGTAAAGTCGCCGAGATCGCGGAGGGGCTTCTTACAGTAGGACGTAATCCTATGACAGCCGTTGCGGTCATTTCACATGCCACTACGCCGAAGCAGCGGATCTGCATTGGGAACCTGACGAACATTGCGGATCGTGTCACGGAGACCAGGCTTACATCCCCGGCAATGATTGTGGTCGGCAATGTAGTCGCGCTCCGTGAAGAATTGAATTTCTACGAGGAGCAGCCATTGTGGGGAAAACATTACCTTGTTCCGAAGGTCGGAAGCGAACCGTCAAAACTGGCGGAGCTGTTGCGCGTCAAAGGTGCGTATGTCAAGGAATTACAGCTTGGCCGCATCGAGTGGATTTCTTCGTTGTACCGGCGGGAAGAACTGGCTTCTGTGGATCTGCTTCTGTTTACGAGCAGGCATGGGGTCACCTGTTTTATGAAAAATCTGTTTGCATCGAAGCTTGATGTGCGCGCATTATCCCATGTGAAGCTGATCGCGATCGGGGAGAAGACGGCACGGAAACTGAGCGAATACGGACTTTGCGCTGATTTCGTACCGGAGTACTACAATAGTGAAAGTCTTCCGGAGAAACTGAAAACCTATCTCGATACGAATTACGGTAACAATCCGTTCCGCAACATTACGCTTTGGCATCCGACCGCGAAGAATGCGGATGAATCGCTTGCGGATACGCTTGTTTCTATCTGCAGCTACGGACGCGTGAATGTTTACGAAAATGTGGAAGTTCCGCTATCCGATGATTGGATGGATGAGGACATCTCTTATGACGGAATCCTCTTTACCTGTGCATCCTCTGTGGAACGCTTCTTATCTAATGAAAATCGTCGGAACTGGCTTTTCGAAAAACGAAAGATGGATGTCTACGCCATCGGACCGAAGTGCCGGCAGAAACTGGAATCTTTCGGAATCCTTGATACGGTGGAATCTTCTGCAAGTACCTACGAGGCTATGGTGCATACATTACTTTCACGCCACCATCTCACCTCATTGTAGTGTATCATTTTCGGTGATTTCGGGGCGCTTGCGTAGGCAGTTCTCTGCCTGTTCGTTTGCCCCGATTACGAAATGTGTAGCATGGTTTACCGAACCGGGTATCCGCTCAAAGGATTCAAACCGGAGAATTTTCAAATCGCAGGGGGCACAGGTCTTCGGTAAACTCGGTTTTAGACAGAATTGCTGAATTTTCCAGCGGTGTGCGTTTCCCTTGATTTTTGTGTACGACAACGTTTGAACGATTCCGTGGCGGTGTCCGCCGGACGCAGTCTGTGTCCCGGCGAACAGCCGCCTTCGGAATTGTCCAAACTTTGGCGGACATAAATTATAGAAAAAGGGAAACGCACACCGCTGGAAAATTCCCAATTCTGGATAACTAGAGTTTACCGAAGCCCTGTGAATCTGCGATAAAAATTCGCTGGTTTCTAATAAAGTAGAGGGATACCCGGTTTGGAAAACCATCGCTTTTCAGTTGGATATCAGGGGCAAACGGATAGAAAAAGAACTGCCCGCAAGCGGGCGAAAGTGATAGAAAATGATAGAGGTAAAGGAGGTGAGAGTGTGGCGTACGCGAATGTGATCGTAGACATCTCGCTGGATAAGTTGGATAAGACGTTTCAGTATCGGATTCCGGAAGGAATACAGGATTTGATACAGCCGGGCGTGCAGGTCGATATTCCGTTTGGAAGCCGCACTCTGACCGGCTACGTCATCGAAGTGACAGACGACGCAGAGTTTGATGTCGCGAAAACAAAGGAATTGATCGGTGTTCATAAAGGAAGTATCCCGATTGAGTCGCAGCTGATCGCCCTGGCGGGATGGATGCGGAAGAATTATGGATCGACGATGAACCAGGCGCTAAAGACAGTGCTGCCAATCAAGAAGCAGACAAAGCAGGTGGAGCATAGAAGCGTAACACTTGGAATCCCAAAGGGGGAGGCTATGCAGAAGCTGGCGCTTTTTGAAGCGAAGCATTATACGGCGAAAGCAAGACTGCTGCGGGAGCTGATTGAGGAAGAACGCATCGACTATGCACTTGTGACACAGAAACTGAATGTGTCAGCGGCAACGATAAGAGGAATGTCGGAACAGGGAATTGTCGTGATCGAGACGACGACGAGTTACCGGAATCCGGTGGAGCATCTGGCACAGAAGGAATACCGGCTGAAGCTGAACGAGGAGCAGCAGCGGGTAGTGGATACGGTGACGCATGACTGGGACGAAGGAAGAAGGCAGACGTATCTGCTCAAGGGTGTGACAGGAAGCGGCAAGACGGAAGTGTATATGGAACTGATCGCGCATGTGCTCGCAGAGGGGCGGCAGGTGATCGTGCTGATTCCGGAGATCGCGCTCACCTATCAGACGGTGATGCGGTTCTACAACCGGTTTGGTGACCGTGTGTCCATTATGAATTCCAGATTGTCGCAGGGTGAGCGGTATGATCAGTTCGAGCGGGCAAAGTCGGGAGACATCGATATCATGATCGGACCGCGATCGGCGCTTTTTACCCCGTTTGAGAGGCTGGGGCTGATCATCATTGACGAGGAACATGAGACTTCTTATAAGAGCGAAAATGCGCCGCGTTATCATGCGAGAGAGGTTGCAATCGAGCGGGCGAGAATGAACCAGGCGAGTGTTGTGCTCGGATCGGCAACGCCTTCTGTGGAGAGCTATTACCAGGCGAAAAACGGCAATTACAAGCTGCTGGAGTTGAATAAGCGGGTCAAGGATCAGAAGCTTCCGGAGTGTGAAGTCGTTGATCTGCGGGAAGAATTAAAAGAAGGAAACCGGTCCATCTTAAGTACGAGACTGCAGGAACTGATGGAAGAAAGGCTGGAAAAAGGCGAGCAGACCATGCTTTTTCTCAATCGAAGAGGCGTATCCGGATTTATTTCATGCAGAGCTTGCGGATATGTGGTAAAATGTCCTCATTGCGATGTATCACTCAGTCAGCATGCAGGGGGCAGGATGGTCTGCCACTATTGCGGCTACGAAGAACCGCAGCCGAAGGTGTGTCCGTCGTGCGGAAGTAAATATCTCGGTGGATTTAAAGCGGGAACGCAGAAAATCGAGGAACTGGTGAAGAAACGTTTTCCGCAGGCGAGCGTGCTGCGTATGGATTATGATACGACGCGAACGAAGGATTCATACGAGAAGATCCTGCAGGCATTTGCAAACCGGGAGGCGGATATCCTGATCGGAACGCAGATGATCGTCAAGGGACATGACTTTGCAAATGTGACACTTGTCGGTGTGCTTGCAGCGGATATGTCACTGAAAGTGGCGGATTTCCACGCGTCGGAGCGGACGTTCCAGCTTCTGACGCAGGCTGTGGGACGTGCGGGACGAGGTGAGAAGCCGGGACAGGCGATCATTCAGACGTATGATCCGGAGCATTTCGCGATCCAGACGGCGAAGGTGCAGGACTATGAGGCATTTTACGAGCAGGAGATCGCGTACCGGGGGATGCTTTCCTATCCGCCGGTGTCCAATCTTCTGGTCGTGCATGTGATGGGCGGGCAGGAGCCGCTCGTTGCGCGTACTGCGAACCTGATCGCGGAAAAACTGAAGTCGGCAATCACAAGAAGCGGCAGGCGCGTGCTTGTGGTAGGACCCGCCGATGCGTCGGTGGCGAAAGTGAATGACGTATATCGCAAGATGGTCTATATGAAGGCGGCGGATTATAAAACACTTGTGGCGCTTAAGGATGCGCTCGAGCAGTTTGGAAAGAAGACGAACGCTTTCGCAAAAGTAACGATCCAATTTGATTTCAATCCGGCAAGCGGATTTTAGGAGGTAAAAATTATGGCACTTAGAACAATCAGAACACAGGGAGATGAGGTACTTGAGAAGGTCTGCCGTCCGATCGCGGAGGTGACACCGAGAATCCGCACACTGGCAGAGGATATGGTCGAGACCATGTATGAGGCGAACGGAGTCGGACTTGCGGCACCGCAGGTCGGCATCTTAAAGAGACTTGTTGTGATCGATGTCGGGGAAGGTCCTTATATCATGATCAATCCTGAGATCATCGAGAGTTCCGGGGAACAGACCGGAGATGAGGGCTGCTTAAGCGTTCCGGGTAAGGCTGGAACTGTGACAAGACCAAATTATGTCAAGGCAAAATATTATGATTTAGATATGAACGAGTGCATGGTTGAGGGAACGGAGCTTTTTGCCCGTGCGATGTGCCACGAGTTCGATCATTTAGACGGACATCTGTATGTAGAAAAAGTTGAGGGACCGCTTCATGAGGTCACCTATGAAGAAGAGGGTGCAGACGAATAATGAAAGTAATATTTATGGGAACACCGGATTTCGCGGTGGGGACATTGGAAGAGATCATCCGCGCGGGACACGAGGTCGTGCTTGCTGTCACGCAGCCGGATAAGCCGAAGGGACGCGGCAAAGAGATGCAGTTTCCTCCGGTCAAGGAGTGTGCTTTCGCACATGATATCGAAGTATTTCAGCCGAAACGTATAAGAGACGATGCGAATGTGGAATACTTAAAGAAGTATGATGCGGACATCATTATTGTGGCTGCATTCGGGCAGATCCTGCCGAAGAGTATTTTGGATATGCCTCGTTTTGGATGCGTGAATGTGCATGCATCGCTGCTTCCAAAGTATCGTGGTGCGGCACCAATCCAGTGGGCTGTCATCAATGGCGATGCGATCACCGGCGTGACGACAATGCGCATGGATGTAGGCCTGGATACCGGCGATATGATCGCCAAGCGCGAGGTGCGCGTGGCAGAGGACGAGACCGGTGGAAGCTTATTTGATAAACTTGCTAAAGTCGGTGCGAAGCTTTGTGTCGAGACGATGGATATGCTGGAAAAAGGGACTGCAACTTTTACGCCGCAGAACAATGAATTAAGTACGCACACATCCATGATCACAAAAGATCTTGGAAACATTGACTGGAAGAAGCCGGCAGTCGAACTCGAGCGCCTGATCCGAGGCCTGAATCCGTGGCCGAGCGCTTATACCCATCTGGGCAATAAGACATTTAAGATCTGGAAAGCAAAGGTGATTCCGGAGAATAGTGAATATCAGCCGGGATGTATTGTTCGTGCGGATAAGCATGATCTGATCGTGCAGACCGGTGCCGGACAGCTTGCCTTACTTGAAGTGCAGCTGGAGGGAAAGAAGCGCATGGAGGCAGATGCATTCCTGCGCGGAAATCAGGTAGAGACCGGAACATTTTTTTCGTAGAATGTAATCTGCAATTGTGAATCTCTGAGATAGCGGCTTTATGACCGCTTCGTAAAAAGCAAAGTAGAAAGGGGCAGCTATGTATTTATATTGGGATCCTACGTATATTTTAGTTATTGTTGGCGCAATCATCTGCATGATCGCGTCCGCGAGAGTCAAGACGACCTTCAATAAATATTCGCGTTACCGCAGTATGTCCGGCATGACCGGTGCACAGGCAGCGCAGCGTATCCTGCAGGCTGCAGGAATTGGTGATGTGCAGATCCGCCACGTGTCGGGCAGTCTGACGGATCATTACAATCCGGGTAACAAGACACTGAATCTGTCGGATGATGTGTGTAACTCGACTTCAGTCGCAGCGGTTGGTGTCGCAGCACATGAGTGCGGACATGCGATCCAGCATGCGAGAGGATATGTGCCGCTTAAGATGCGCAGTGCTTTCGTGCCGATCGCAAATTTCGGTTCAATGTTAGCGTGGCCGGTAATCATTATCGGTGCGCTCATGAATAACCGTTCTTCTATGATGATCATTGATATCGGAATCATTCTGTTTTCGTTTGCTGTCATCTTCCAGCTGATCACACTCCCGGTGGAGTTTGATGCTTCCCGCAGAGCGATGATGATGCTGCGTTCGCAGGGAATCCTGGGCGAAAACGAGTTGAATGGAACCAGAAAAGTACTGACTGCAGCGGCACTCACCTATGTTGCCAGTGCGGCAGCCGCAATCTTACAGCTGCTTCGAATTATCCTGCTTTTTGGAGGAAGAGACCGTGACTAACGCGATAAATACAAGAGAACTTGCGCTTGATATGCTGCTTGCAATCGACCGTGACGGACAGTACAGCCACCTTGTGCTGCGCGACGTGCTGGATAAGTACCAGTATCTGTCGAAACAGGATAGGGCATTTCTCACACGACTGACGGAGGGCACGATCGAGCGGATGCTGACACTCGATTATGTGATCAATCAGTTTTCCAAGACGAAAGTAAAGAAGATGAAGCCGCTGATCCGCGAATTGATGAGGCTGAGTGTTTACCAGATTATGTACATGGATGGGGTGCCGGATTCTGCGGTCTGCAACGAGGCGGTCAAGCTTGCCAGAAAACGCGGCTTTTCAGGGCTGTCAGGCTTTGTGAATGGTGTTTTGCGAAGTGTGACAAGAGGTTGGAAAGAAATCAGGTTTCCGGATGACAGCGTAAAATATTCGATTCCAAAGTGGATCATTGACAGCTGGACGGCGGATTACGGAAGCAAAAAGACGAAGGCGATGCTGGAGGCCTTTTCGACTCCTGCCAGAATTACGATCCGCACGAATCCGAAGAAATGTACGCCGGAAGAATTGCAGAAGCGTCTGGAGGAAGAGGGCGTAAAGGCAGAGCGGATCGAAAAGATTCCGTATGCGTTCGTAATCTCGGAATTTGACCATCTGACGGGGCTCTCCTCTTTTCAGGACGGCTGGTTCTATGTGCAGGATATCAGTTCGATGAGCGTCGCGCAGGCAGCGGATCCGAAGAAGGATGATTATATTATCGATGTCTGCGCTGCACCGGGAGGCAAGAGTTCGCATCTTGCGGAACTTTTGGGTGGAAGCGGAATGGTCGAGGCGAGAGATCTCACGGAGTACAAGGTGGGACTGATCGAGGAGAACATCCAAAGACATGATCTAAAGAATATGAAAGCGGTGCAGCAGGATGCGACCATACCCGATGAGGCATCAGTTAAGAAAGCGGACATACTGATCTGTGATCTGCCGTGTTCCGGACTCGGTGTCATCGGGCGCAAAAGCGATATCCGCTACAAGATGACAGCAGAGAAAGCGCATGATCTTGCATTATTGCAGCAGCAGATGTTAGATACCGTGTGTGCTTATGTAAAATGTGGCGGGAAGCTGATCTACAGCACCTGCACGATACATAAAGAAGAGAATGAAGATAATGTTGCGGCATTTTTGAAGAAGCATCCGGAGTTTACCTTGGTAGAGCAGAGGCAGATCTTCCCGATGGAGGGAAGTGATGGCTTCTTTGTCGCAAAGATGATAAGGAGTATGGATGAGTAACAGTAAGATTGATATCAAATCCATGAATCTGGCGGAACTGACCGAGTTTGTAGCGTCGATCGGAGAGAAAGCGTTCCGTGCAAAGCAGCTGTATCAGTGGCTGCATGTGAAGCAGGTCTATGCTTTTGACGATATGACGAATCTGTCTAAAGCGTTTCGCGAGAAGCTGAACGAGGTTAGTTTTATTACGGATTTAAAACAGGAACAGGTGCAGATCTCACAGATCGATGGCACAAGGAAATATCTCTTTTTGCTGGAGGATGGCAATGTTATCGAGAGTGTGCTGATGCGCTATAAACACGGAAATTCGGTGTGCATTTCCTCACAGGTGGGATGCAGGATGGGATGCCGGTTCTGTGCATCGACACTTGACGGTCTTGTTAGAGGCTTAAGACCTTCCGAGATGATCGACCAGATCTACAAGATCGGACAGGATATCGGAGAGCGTATCTCAAATGTTGTTGTGATGGGAACCGGAGAGCCGATGGACAATTACGACAATCTGCTCAAATTTATCACGCTGCTGACGGATGAGAACGGACTGAACATCAGCCAGAGAAACCTGACGGTGTCAACCTGTGGAATCGTTCCGCGTATGCGGCAGCTTGCGGATGAAAAGCTTTCTATCACGCTGGCTTTGTCTCTTCATGCGTCGAACCAGAAGAAGCGATTGGAATTGATGCCGGTTGCCAACAAATATGACATTCATGACGTGATCGATGCATGTAAATATTATTTTGATCAGACGGGGCGCAGAGTGACGTTCGAGTACAGTCTGGTCGGCGGTGTGAATGACACGGATGAGGATGCAAGGGAGCTCTCGCAGCTTATTCACGGAATGAACTGTCACGTGAATCTGATCCCGGTCAACCCGATCAAGGAGCGTGATTATGTGCAGTCCAATGCGGCAGTGATCGCCGCTTTCAAGAATAAGCTTGAGAAGAACGGAATCAATGTGACGGTCCGAAGAGAGATGGGGCGCGATATTGACGGGGCGTGCGGACAGCTTCGTAAGCGTTATATCAATGAAAATAAGTAGGTATTGATGAAAGCAGGGAAATGGTCTTTCCTTGCTTTTTGCTTTCTTGTATGGTAACATAGTCAAATATGGAGTAATAGGTTATGACGAGAGAAAGGATGGATCGGATGAAGACGTATTCCATTACGGATACCGGTGCATTGCGTGAAATGAATCAGGATTATTTCTTCGCATCGGATGATCCTGTTGGAAATCTCCCGAATCTCTATATCGTAGCAGACGGAATGGGGGGACATAAAGCGGGCGACTATGCTTCGCGTTACACGACGCAGCGTATGGTTGCATCAGTGTCCAGAAGCCCGGGGGAGGAACCAGTAACAATTTTACAGGAGGCGATCACGACCGCCAATAAGCTTCTGATCGAGGAAGCAGCGGAGGATGAGGCCAAGCGTGGTATGGGAACAACACTTGTTGCTGCTACGATTTTGGATGGAAAACTTTATGTTGCCAATATCGGAGACAGCAGACTCTATGTGATCAACCGGGATATCAGACAGATAACAAGAGATCACTCTCTAGTCGCAGAGATGGTGCGCATCGGAGAAGTGAATGAAGCGGATGCAAGAATACATCCGGATAAGAATATAATTACAAGGGCAATTGGAGCGGGCGAGGATGTTCAGGCGGATTTCTTTGAAGTTGATCTGCAGGAGAACGACCGTATTCTGCTTTGTACCGATGGCCTGACCAATATGGTTGAGGATGATAAGATAAGAGATATCATACTTAGCGATGCGCCTTTGGAGGAGCGGGCAAAGCTTTTGGTTTCCACTGCCAATCGCAACGGTGGCAGAGACAATATTACAGTAATGATTATAGAACCATTTTCGTATGAGGTGAAAGCATGTTAACAGTTGGGACGTATTTAGCAGATCGTTATGAGATTGTAAGTAAGATCGGCGCAGGCGGAATGTCTGATGTATATAAAGCCAAGGATCATATCCTGGGACGTTTCGTAGCAATTAAGGTGTTACGTAATGAATTTTCAGAGGATCGAAGCTTTGTGGCAAAGTTTCGTACTGAGGCTCAGTCCGCAGCAGGACTGGAGCATCCGAACATTGTCAATATCTATGACGTAGGAAGCGAGGAGGGACTCTACTACATCGTTATGGAGTATGTAGAGGGAATCACTCTTAAGACATATATTGAGAAAAAGGGACAGTTGTCTTTCAAGGAATCGGTAAGTATTGCAATCCAGGTGGCAAGAGGTATTGAGGCGGCACACAATAAGCAGATCACACATCGTGATATTAAGCCTCAGAACATTATCATCTCCACGGAGGGTAAGGTTAAGGTTACCGATTTTGGTATCGCAAGAGCAGCATCCAGCAACACGATCAGTTCGGATGTGATGGGATCGGTTCACTATTCGTCACCGGAGCAGGCAAGAAATGGCTTCGTAGACGGAAGAAGTGATATCTATTCTCTCGGTATCGTTATGTATGAGATGGTGACCGGACGTGTTCCGTTTGACGGAGATACAACGGTTGCAGTAGCCATCCAGCATCTGCAGGAAGAGATGGTTCCGCCGAGCAACTATGCACCGAATCTCCCGATCAGCATGGAGAAGATCATTTTAAAATGTACACAGAAGAATCCGGATCGCCGCTATCAGACAATTGAGGAGCTTTTGAATGATCTGCGCAGAGCGCTTGTAAATCCAGACGAGGATTTCGTTGTGATCGCACCACTTGTAGACAATGGCAAGACGAAAGTTATCAGTGGCGAGGAGTTAAAACAGATTAAGGAGCAGCGTGGAGTTGAGCCGGTTGCAGAAGAGCCTAAGGCTGTTGATGAAGAGGAAGAATATGATGAGGACGAGGAGGATGACGAGGAAGAAGAATCCGGCCTGAATCCAAAGTTCGATAAAGCAGTTACCATCATGGGTATTGTGATGGCTGCAGTCATTTTGATCGTGATCATTTATCTGATCGGAAGTGTATTTGGTTTATTCCGTTTTAGTTCCAAGCCTTCAGATTCCCAGAACACGGAGACCCAGACGGAGACCCAGACGGAAACACAGACGCAGACGGAGCAGATGGTTGTTGTAGAGAATGTAACCGGTTTGGATCAGGAAGCAGCAAAGAATGCGATTGAAGCGCAGGGACTTTATATGTTCGTGATTGCGCAGCAGAAGTCTGATAAACCGGCTGGTACAGTAATTGAGCAGGATCCGGTAGGCGGCTCGCAGGTAGAAGCAGGATCTACGATCAATGTGATTATCGCCGGCGACGAGAATGTAAGCTATACCGATGATAGCACAGATAATACTACAAACAAGACCGTTCCTAGTGTTCTCGGAAATCTCGAGAAGGATGCTGCCAATGCATTGAACTCGGCAGGATTTAAGGTTGAGAAATCTTATGAGTACAGTGACAGTGTGGATGCAGGAAAGGTTATTTCACAGAGTCCAAGCGGCGGGGCTTCCGCAGCAGAGGGCAGCAAAGTAACGATCGTGATCAGCCAGGGACAGAAGTCGGTTGATGTACCGAACGTTTTAGGTCAGGCTGAGGAAAAAGCACAGAACACACTCGCAAGTGCAGGACTTAAGGTAGCAATCGAAGAGGCGCACAGTGACGCAGTTGAAGTCGGCAAAGTCATCAAGCAGAGTATTGCAGGCGGTAAGACAGTTCCTGCTGGAACAACGGTAACAATTACGGTAAGTCTGGGTGCTGAGAAATCAAGCTACAGTTTCTCTAAGAGTTACAGTGCTGACGGAGCGATCGGTGCAAGTTATACATTGACCGGAAGTGATGGAAAGACCTATGATTCCGGAGAAGTGGATGGACCTTCTGTTTCCGTATCTGCAAGCGATATGCCTTGTGAGTCCGGAACAGTAACAATTACATGGGATATTGAGACAACGGATGAGGACGGTGTGTCCAATGTAACAACCAAGACAGAGACACACAACGTTACTTTTAGCAAGCAATAGAATACCTATGCAGGGAAAGATAGTAAAAGGAATTTCCGGTTTCTACTACGTTTATGTAGCGGGAACCGGAATTTATGAATGTAAAGCAAAAGGAAGCTTCCGGAATCAGAAGATTAAGCCGCTGGTCGGGGACAATGTGGAGATTGTTGTTCTTGACGAAGAGAAGAAACTTGGCAATGTAGAATCCATTCTGCCGAGGAAGAATGCGCTGATCCGTCCGGCAGTGGCCAATATCGATATGGCGCTTGTCATCTTTGCGGCAGCGAAGCCGGATCCGAATTTTAATCTTTTAGACCGTTTCTTGTGTATGATGGAGTATCAGCATGTGCCGGTAACGATCTGTTTTAACAAGTGTGATCTGGTGACGGAGCAGGAGATGGAAGCCTTGCGGGCAATCTATGAACCGGCTGGATATCCGATTCTGTTTACCTGTGCGAAGGAGGATCTTCATGTGGACGAGCTGCGCGCGTTGTTAACAGGAAAGACAACTTCGGTCGCAGGACCGTCCGGTGTCGGCAAATCCTCGCTCGTGAACCGGCTTCAGACGGATATACAGATGGAGACGGGACAGATCAGTGACAAGATCGGCAGGGGCAAGCATACGACGCGTCACTCACAGATCATTCCGATCGGAGACGATTCGTATATTATGGATACGCCGGGATTCAGTTCGATGGATGTGCCGGGAATGGAGAAAGAAGATCTCTGGCGGTGCTATCCGGAGTTTGTGGAGCATGAGCCGAAGTGTCGTTTTATCGGCTGCAGTCATATCGGAGAGCCGGATTGCGGTGTAAAGGAAGCAGTGGCGACCGGCGCAATCTCACAGACGCGATATGATAATTATGTTCTTCTCTATGAAGAAATGAAAAATAAACGCAAATATTAGGAGAAAATTATGAACTGTTTATCACCTTCTATATTATCGGCAGATTTTGCAAAATTGGGCGAACAGGTATGCCTGCTGGACAAGGCAGGTGCGGAATATGTGCATATTGATGTGATGGACGGAAGTTTTGTGCCGAGTATTTCATTCGGATTTCCAATCATCAAATCAATCCGTCCTTGTACAGAACGCATTTTTGATGTGCATCTGATGATCGAGGAACCGATCCGTTATATCGATGAATTTGTGGAAGCGGGAGCGGATATCATCACGGTTCACGCGGAGGCGTGCAAGCATCTGGACCGCACGATCGCTGCCATCAAGGAGCGTGGAGTTCTTGCAGGTGTTGCACTAAATCCTGCAACTCCGATCGAGACGATCCGCTATGTGCTGCCGAAGGTGGATATGGTGCTTATTATGACCGTGAATCCGGGCTTTGGTGGACAGAAACTGATACCGTACACTTTGGATAAAGTAAAGGAGCTGAAAGCTTTGCTGAATAAAGAGAAGCTTAAGGTGGATATCGAAGTGGACGGAGGAATCAATCTGTCGAATGTCGAAGAGGCGATGGACGCTGGCGCGAATATTATTGTGGCGGGATCTGCAGTATTCAAGGGAGACATCGAACAGAACGTGACAGGATTCCTTGATGTTATGCAGAATACGCTTTAGACATTGCGTAATGGATCGGTAGATGTCCGGTAAACGGAAAACAGGAGAAAATGAGGGGCGGTAATAAAATGAGATTTCTAATTGTATCAGGCGGAGAAGCAACGGATGAATTTGTGGAGAATGTCATCAAAAGAGGCGGATATGATGTGATACTGGCAGCGGATTCGGGAATGGATTTCCTGTACCGGACGAAGATTCTGCCGGACATTATCGTGGGTGACTTTGACTCGGTAGATCCGGAGGTGCTGGAGTTCTTCCGCGAGCATGAAGAAATTGATATCTGTGCATTAAATCCGGTAAAGGATGATACGGACACAGAGTTTGCAATCCGCGAGTCGATCCGCAGAGGAGCTACGGAGATTACGATCATCGGGGGAACCGGAACGAGACTGGATCATGTGCTTGGCAATATCAGCCTGCTTGGAATCGGGCTTGAGGAGGATGTCCGCATGGAACTCCTCGATGCGAACAATCGTATCCGCATGACGGATCATTCCGTGGTACTTAAGAAGAAGCAGCAGTATGGAAAGTATCTGTCACTTCTTCCTTATAGTGAGAAGGTGACGGGTGTCACCTTAAAGGGCGTTAAGTATCCGCTCGACAATTATACGATGGGCGGATTTAATTCGCTTGGAATCAGCAATGAAATCGTGGATGCGGAGGCTTCCATCGAACTGAAGTCCGGAAGACTTCTTGTTATTGAGTCACGTGACTGAGAAAGGGAATACAATGATCGTTTCAATCATTGAACAAATCTATGCTTTATTGTGGGGAGATCTGATTACGATTCCACTACCTGGGGGTGGCAGTCTTGGAATTTCGCTGTTAGTCATTCTTTTGATTCCGACCGGAGTCTATTTCACAATACGAACAAAATTTTTACCAATCCGGCTTTTCCCGGATATGGTTCGGGCATTACTTGCCAAAAAAGAACACAAGGACAGTCTGTCTACGTTCCAGACACTGATCGTTTCTACCGCTACGCGTGTGGGAATGGGAAATCTGGTCGGTGTCGTTGCGGCGGTCTCAGCGGGGGGCGCAGGAGCGGTATTCTGGATGTGGGTGACGGCTTTGATCGGATCGTCAACGGCGTTCATCGAGGCAACCCTCGCGCAGCTTCATAAGGAGAAGGATCCCCTCTATGGAGGTTATCGTGGCGGTCCGGCGTACTATATCCATCATTATTTCGAAGATAAATTCGGAAAGAAAAAGCGTTATGTACTGATCTCCGTACTGTTTGCTATCTCCGGTCTGATCTGCTGGTGCGGCATCAGCCAGGTGATCAGCAATTCCGTAGTAGCTTCGTTTGAAAATGCGTTTCACATCAAGCCGCTCTATACGACAATCGTGCTTGTTGTGATTGCAGCGTTTATTGTTTTGCGCAAGAATGCAACGGTTAAGGTCCTGGATGTGATCGTTCCGATCATGGCAGTGTGTTATTTCTTTATTACGATTTTTATTATCATAAAGAACATCGGTGCCATTCCGGCAGTGTTTGGCCGTATCTTTGAGGAGGCATTCGGATTACGTCAGGTTGCGGCCGGAGGCTTTGGTGCGGTACTTATGAATGGTGTTAAGAGAGGTCTCTTCTCCAACGAGGCGGGCTCTGGTTCTGCGCCTTGTGCAGCGGCTGCGGCAGAGTGTGATACTCCGGTGCGTGCGGGACTGACGCAGGCACTCGGTGTATTTATCGATACGATCGTAATCTGCAGTTGTACGGCGATGATCATGCTGACCGCTCCACAGAATGTGATTGATGGTAAGGGGGGAATGGATCTCTTGCAGTCTGCGATGCATTATCACCTCGGTGAGTTTGGTGTGATCTTTATTGCTATCACATTATTCCTGTTCAGCTTTTCGACGTTCCTCGGAATTCTGTTCTATGCGAGGAGCAATGTCGCGTATCTGTTTGGGGATAAGTGGATCTGGCAGACACTTTACAAGGTGCTTGCACTTGTGATGCTTTTCGTCGGAGGTATCGCAACGTATACGTTCGTGTGGGATCTTGGAGATGTCGGAATCGGACTGATGACGATCTTCAATATCGGCATGCTGTATCTGCTCGGAGGGCAGGCACTTGGGGCCTTGAAAGAGTATGAAAATAAGACGAAGAAATGATGACACGCGCAAGGAAGAAAGAAATGTACATTTTCGCTTTCCTGTGGTAAACTATAAGTTGTGTTATTCGGTACAATACTTTTCAAAGGAGAAATATAAATCATGAAACTTGGCATTGTCGGACTCCCGAACGTGGGAAAAAGTACATTATTTAATTCACTGACCAAGGCAGGTGCCTTATCTGCCAACTATCCATTCGCAACGATTGACCCGAATGTTGGAATCGTATCGGTTCCGGATGAGAGAATCGTAAAGCTTGGTGAACTCTATCATACGAAGAAGGTAACACCTGCAACCATCGAATTCGTCGATATTGCAGGTCTTGTAAAAGGTGCCAGCAAGGGTGAGGGACTTGGAAACCAGTTCCTTGCAAACATCCGTGAGGTGGATGCAATCGTACACGTAGTACGCTGTTTCGAGGACACCAACATTATCCACGTGGACGGATCGGTTGACCCGGCGCGTGATATCGAGACGATCAATCTTGAATTAATTTTTTCAGATGTAGAAATTCTTGACAGAAGAATTGCAAAAATCGCCAAGCAGGCAAGAATGGACAAGACACTTGCCAAGGAGCTTGAGCTGGTAGAGGCAATCAAGGCACACCTTGAGGATGGTAAGATGGCAAGAACCTTCGAGGTTCCGGATGATGACGATGCACAGATCTGGTTCAAGGGATACAATCTTCTGACCGCGAAGCCAACGATCTATGCTGCCAACGTCGCAGAGGATGATCTTGCTGATGACGGAGCAAGCAATCCACATGTTGCCAAGGTACGCGAGATGGCAAAGGAAGAGGGCGCAGAAGTATTCGTTATCTGTGCACAGATCGAGCAGGAGCTCTCAGAACTTTCGGACGAGGAGAAGAAGGAATATTTGGATGACCTCGGTGTGACATCCAGCGGACTTGATAAATTGGTGGCTGCAAGTTATAGCTTACTCGGACTGATCAGTTTCCTGACTGCAGGTGAGGATGAGTGCCGTGCATGGACGATCAAGGAAGGAACCAAGGCACCACAGGCTGCCGGCAAGATCCATACCGATTTCGAGCGTGGATTTATTAAGGCAGAGGTTGTCAACTATCAGGATCTTCTCGACAACGGAAGTCTCTCCGCAGCAAGAGAGAAGGGAATTGTCGGAATGGAAGGCAAGGATTATGTTGTCAAAGACGGAGATGTTATTCTTTTCCGCTTCAATGTATAATAGTAGAGGATGATGGTCTTTTTGACAGAATAATCACAGGAGACAAAAGAAAAGCATTGATGAGTGATCGTCAATGCTTTTTTCAGATGATGGATTGAGGGTGGGGGTATGACAGAGCAGAAGTATCAGCACGAGATGATCGTGACGGACGCAGGCTTTCCGTTCAAGCTGTTCCGGTTTGAAGGATACAACGGAAAATACATAAGAGACAAGCACTGGCACAGGTCGATTGAGATTTTTGCGGTGCAGGAGGGGGAGATGGATTTCATCCTCGACAACACGCATTATCATCTGGCGGAGGGCGAATTCATCATTGTCAACAGCAACGAGGTGCATGCAATCCATGCGGCGAAGCCGAACCACACGATCGTGCTGCAGATTCCGTTAAACCAGTTTACAGCGTATTTCACAGGGGAGCAGTTCATCTGGTTTTCACACAGTGAGCGGGCGTACGATGCGCAGGTGGCCTGTCTGATCTTTCGTATGTACGAGGTGTATCAGGAGAAAGCCGACGGATATGAGTTCGAGATCCTTAGCATGTTCTATGAACTGCTTCACATTCTTATCAAGAAGTACAGAAAGCAGGAGGTACAGGATGAACTGATCAAAAGCAACCAGCAGCTGAACCGCCTCGGTGTGATTACGACTTATCTCAAGGAGCATTACACGGAAGATATCTCGTTAGAAAAGCTGGCGGGAATTTTCGGCTATTCACCGTCGTATCTATCGAAGATGTTTGCGCGCTACGCGGGTATCAACTACAAGGATTATCTGCAGAATGTACGACTTGAGCATGCAATCACTGAACTGGAAGAGACGGATCATCAGATCGGAGAGATCGCTTTGGCACATGGATTTGCGAACAGTAAGGCATTTACGAATCTGTTCCGAAAGCGGTATGGGATGCTGACGAGCGAGTATCGCAGGCAGCTCGCCGGCAAAAGAAATGCGTAAGTCGCAGTAGTGCAATGGATCGCATAAGACAAAAAAGTGACATTACAAAGACAAAGAAAAGCACGTCTCCATGAGACCTTACTTGTTATACTCGAAAAAAAGATAACAGGGGGTAACTCATGGAGATTTTTTCAGTTAGGGATGAAAGATTCCGTAGATACGGTAAAGTATGGGACAATATTGAGAGTACAAAACTGGTAAAAGGCATGGAGCATACACCGCTTCCGGAGGATGTGATCTATGTTCCGTCCGTGGAGGAGTTGGAGGCTGTGTCTGAGGCGCAGGCATTCCAAAATCGTGTGTTTGGTGGACTTCCGATTCAGATTGGTTATTGTAACGGTAACAATCATAAGCTGAATGCAGTCGAATATCATCGCAATTCAGAGATTAATATTGCGGTAACGGATATGATCTTACTGCTCGGATGGCTGCCGGATGTGACGGATGAATTCACTTATGATACGTCAAAGATTGAGGCATTTATGGTTCCTGCCGGAACTGTGGTTGAGATGTATGAGACAACGCTTCACTATGCACCGTGCAACGCAGCAGAAGGTGGATTCAAGTGCATTGTGATCCTTCCGAAAGGAACGAATACGGACATCGATTTTGCCTTGGCAACAGAGGGCGAGGATACACTTATGACGGCAAAGAATAAGTGGCTGATCGCGCACGAGGATGCGGCAATCGAGGGTGCATTCAATGGATTAAGAGGAGAAAACATATCACTTTAATTATTACTGAGGATACGATTACTTGCCCTGAAAAAAGAAAGAAGTTATAATAAAAGAAAGCGATTGGGGAGAAGGTAGGTTATGAGAAAAAGAATCGTATCATCGCTGTTGCTGGTTGGATTGCTCGGAGCACTTGGAGCACAGGCGTATGGAGTAACACAGCAAAGCCGTCAGAATATAAAACATTTTACCGCTTTTTTCAGTGTGGCTGGTAAGAACGCGAGCTCGCAGAATGATATGAAGGCTGCAATCGCAGAAAAGATTGGTGCCGACTGTGAGGAAAACTGGCTGGTAGGACAGTCAAAGGAGGAAGCATTAAACTCTTATATTGCTTCGGGGGAATACCCGGATTTTATCTCCGGAGAGAAGCTGCTTCTCGACGCGGATGCATTGATTCCGATCGATGAGTATTGGGATGATTATCCGAATATCAGAAATTATCTTACGGACGTACAGTGGGATCGGTTCCGGCAGGACGACGGACACATCTACTGGATTCCACAGTTTTGTGTGACGCATGGTCAGGATATGGGACCGACGCACAACGGAGAGGCGTTCTGGATTCAGGCACGTGTTCTCAAGTGGGCAGGTTATCCGAAGATCACAACGGTGGATGAATATTTTGATTTGTTAGACGCGTATGCGGCTGCAAATCCGACGATGGAGGACGGAACTAAGAATATTCCGTTTACGGTTCTGTGTGATGACTGGAGATTCTTCTGTCTGGAGAATGTTCCACAGTTCCTGGATGGCTATCCGAACGACGGATGCTGCATGGTAGATCCGGTGAACAAGAAAGTACTGGATTATAACACGACGGAGACTGCGAAGCGTTATTTTAAGAGGCTGAATGAAGAGTATCAGAAGGGAATGTTTGACCCGGAATCTTTCACGAGTACCTATGAGGAGTATCTGAACAAGCTTTCCTCAGGCGCGGTTCTTGGAATGGTGGATCAGTGGTGGCAGTTCTATTACAATCTGGTGGAGTCTTATGAGTCGAATGGACTCAGTGATCTGGGTTGTGATTACATTCCGCTCCCGATCACGATTGATGAAGGGATGAAAAATCAGTGGAATGTTGATCGATCCGCAGAACTGGATACTTCCAGTGGCCTGTCGATCACCGTATCCTGTCAGGATATCGCAGGCGCGCTTCAGTTTGTCAACGATCTGCTTGACTCGGACATTACGCGGATGCGCTTCTGGGGCGAGGAAGGATTGGACTACTCGGTCGATGAGAATGGGATGTTCTATATGGACGAGGAGCAGGGAAAGCGGCATGGAAACGCGCAGCTCAACGAATCCCATTTCTGCAGTTACGGCTACTTCCCGCGTGTGGAAGGATTGCTTGACGATGGAATTAACGCTTTTTCGATGGAGTATCAGCCGAACGAGTTTATGAAGAGCTTAAAGCCGGATGTGCGGGAGTGCTTCGAGGCATACGGGGTACAGACTTATGTGGAACTTCTCGGGGCGAATGAAGCACCGGGCGACTGGTATCCGATGTATTCCTATTCGCAGTCTTTAGCCGCAAATTCCAGAGGCGGAGCAGTGCGGGACGAAATCGATGCGGTGAAACGCAACTGGCTTCCGCGGATCATTATGAGCGATGATTTTGATGCGGTCTGGGCTGCATATATGGACGCTTACCAGGATTGTGATCCGGAAGTCTACTTTGATGTGCTTCAGGAGCATCTGGACCAGATTGATCCGTGACGGGCAGTGATGAAATAAAGTGATATAGTGATAGAAACCTCATTCATGATGCAAATGGATGAGGTTTTTTGCAAATAAAAATAAGAAGGAGAATGGATATGGCAGGAGCATATGAGACAAAACAGTACCGCAATGTATTTGAGGAGTGCGGATATACGAGAGAAGAAATTGAGAAAAGAGTGCAGGATACGTTCCAGACGATCTTCTATGGAAGTGAGGAGGAGCGCTTTTATCATGAGGCGGGAGTCGATATGGGATATATGGAGGATACCGGCAATCATGATGTTCGTACGGAAGGAATGTCCTACGGAATGATGGTGTGCGTGCAGTTGAACCGCAAGGCGGAATTTGACCGCCTGTGGAAATGGGTGCGCACTTATATGTATATCGAGGATGGACCGGGAAAGAACTACTTTGCGTGGTCGTGTGCCACGGATGGAACAAGGAATGCAGATGGACCGGCACCGGATGGTGAGGAGTATTTTGCGATGGCACTGTTCTTCGCTTCGAAGAGATGGGGCGATGGAGAAGGAATCTTTGCCTACAGTAAGGAAGCGCGGGCAATCTTACATGAATGTGTGCACAAAGGCGAGCCGGGACATCCGGGCGATCCGATGTGGGAGCCGGAAAATAAGCTGATCAAGTTCGTTCCGTCCCTGGATTTCAGTGATCCGTCATATCATCTGCCGCATTTTTACGATTTATTTGCAGAATATGCGGATGAAAAGGATCGCATTTTCTGGAAGGAAGCAGCGGAGGCGAGCCGGGAATATCTGCATAAGGCATGTCATCCGGACACCGGACTGTCCGCAGAGTATGCGGATTATGACGGAGCCCCGCATACCGGACATCAGGAGATCTTCGGCAGACACGACTGGTACTACAGTGATGCGTACCGCACCATCGCCAATATTGCGATGGATCATCTGTGGTTCGACAAGGATCCGTGGCAGGTGGAGATCGCAGGAAAGCTGCAGCGGTTCTACTGTGAAGATCAGAAGGAGCATTGGGATGGTGTCTTTACGATCGACGGAACAAGACTTGAGGAGAAGGCACTGCATCCGGTTGCAATCATCGCGGTCAACGCAGAGAGTGCACTTGCGGCAGACGACAGTTATGCAAAGCAGTGTGTGGAGAAATTCTGGAATACGGCGCTTCGTACCGGAGACCGCAGGTACTATGACAATTTCCTGTATATGTTTGCGATGCTTGCGTTGTCTGGAAATTACCGTATTTATTAATGGAAGATAGAGAAGAAATCTGGATAGTCATGAAAAAAAGAGTGATTACCGGCATGCTCATCAGTTTGATTTTGTGTACGATGACGGCATGCGCTGGGGGAAAAACAAACAATGGAACGGAGGAAGGTATAGGTATGGAAAGCAGCGAAGGGATGATCGCAAAAGCGATTGCGCAGGAGACCAATCAGGAACATGTCAGTGTAGATGCGATTCCTGAAAAATATACGAAGAAGCGTATGGATGAGGCAGGAACGATTGTACATATTTCGTATCCGTCCAGAGATTATTTCCTTGATGGAAAAGCAATCACAAAGGAGGCAAATGTATACCTTCCGTATGGTTACAGTGAGGATTGCAAATACAATGTTTTATATCTGATGCATGGAATCGGCGGAGATGAAGCGGAATGGGGAATGGTAGATGACGATTCTCTTGTAAAAAGAATGATGGACAATCTGATCTATTACAAGGAGATCACGCCTTTTATCGTGGTGACACCGAACGGACGCTCGACGGAGAACTGTGCGAGAGAGGGATCGGATTTCAATTCGTTCTATGTGTTTGGAAAGGAACTCAGGAATGATTTGATTCCTTATATCGAGGCAAATTATTCGACGTATGTGGATGCAGATAATATGAGTTTGGCAAGGGAACACCGTGCGATGGCGGGGCTTTCGATGGGCGGCATGCAGACGATCAATATTGGAATCGGCGAATGCATCGACCTGTTCAGTTATTTTGGCGCTTTCTCTGCAGCACCGACCAGCAATCCGGCGGCGAAGACGGCGCGGCTTTTAAAGGATTCGCCGTATGAGATTGCTTATTTCTACAATATCTGTGGAACGGAGGATGAGATCGCATACGACAGTGCCGCTGCGGCTGCAAAGAACCTGCCGGAGGTCTGTGATAAGTTTAGGGATGGTGAGAACTTTGAGTGGCAGGAGTTAAGTGGCGCGCATGACTTTAATATCTGGTATCTGGGCTTCTACAATTTTGCGAAGATTGCGTTTCAGGAGCATTAAGTCACGATTTCACGATACATGGGCGCTGCATCAAGGATATAGTGTAGCAGTTGTGCTTTTGTTCTATTTGCTTTGACTTGGAATTGTTATAAAATGACAAAAAAGTGACATTGCAAAGGCAAGTTTTTACTCGTGCAATGTCGGAGCAATTGCTATACTTGCATTAACAAATACATGACAAAACCCAACATGGGGTGGCAGAACATACAAATTTATCTAGGAGGAGAGTTATCATGAACAACAATAATATGCCAAATATCAAGATCGGAGTTGTGGCAGTAAGCCGCGACTGTTTTCCGGAGAGTCTTTCTGTAAACAGAAGAAAGGCTTTGATTGATGCCTATAAGGCAAAATATGGCGAGGAGCACATCTATGAGTGTCCGGTCTGCATCGTGGAAAGTGAGATCCATATGGTGCAGGCTCTTGAGGATGTGAAGGCGGCAGGATGTAACGCTTTGGTCGTATATCTTGGAAACTTCGGACCAGAGATTGCTGAGACATTACTTGCAAAGCATTTCGACGGACCAAAGATGTTCGTTGCAGCAGCAGAGGAGTCTGGAGACAGTCTTCTTGATGGCAGAGGAGATGCTTACTGTGGAATGCTGAACGCAAGCTACAACTTAAAGCTTCGGAACATCCACGCATATATTCCGGAGTATCCGGTCGGAACTGCTGAGGAGTGCGCAGATATGATCCATGAGTTCGAGCCGATCGCGCGTGCTGTCGTTGCCTTAAACGACCTCAAGATCATCAGCTTTGGACCAAGACCGCTTAATTTCCTTGCATGTAATGCACCGATCAAGCAGCTTTACAACCTTGGCGTTGAGATCGAGGAGAATTCAGAGTTAGATTTATTCGAGGCATTCAATAAGCATGAGTCAGATGAGAGAATTCCTTCCGTTGTTGCAGAGATGGAGGCAGAACTTGGCGCAGGAAACAAAAAGCCTGAGGTACTTGCAAAGCTTGCACAGTACGAATTGACTTTAAAAGACTGGGTTGAGGCTCACAGAGGTTACCGCAAATATGTTGCAATTGCAGGAAAATGCTGGCCTGCATTCCAGACACAGTTCGGCTTTGTTCCTTGTTATGTGAACAGCCGTCTGACTGCACAGGGCATTCCGGTATCCTGCGAGGTTGATATCTACGGATGCTTAAGCGAGTTTATTGGAACCGTTGTCAGTGAGGATGTTGTAACACTTCTTGACATTAACAACTCCGTTCCTGCTGATATGTACAATGATGAGATCAAGGGTAAATTCCCATATACATTAAAGGATACTTTCATGGGATTCCACTGTGGAAATACTGCTTCCTGCAAGCTGTCTTTCTGTGAGATGAGAAACCAGAAGATTATGGCAAGAAGCCTTCCTGTTGAAGTGACCAACGGAACACTTGAGGGAGACATTATGCCTGGTGATATCACATTCTTCCGTCTGCAGAGTACCGCAGATGCCCAGCTTCGTGCATACATTGCACACGGTGAGGTTCTGCCTGTAGCAACAAGATCCTTCGGATCCATCGGTATCTTTGCAATTCCGGAGATGGGAAGATTCTACCGTCACGTGCTGATTGAGAAGAATTTCCCACATCATGGAGCAGTTGCGTTCGGACATTATGGCAAGGCATTGTACGAGGTATTCAAGTACATCGGTGTTCCGGTTGACGAGATCGGTTACAATCAGCCGGCAGGTGTTCGTTACCCAACGGAGAACCCTTTTTAATGTGTCAAGTTTGAAAAACTTGGCATGTAGCGTCAGCCTTTGTCGACAGACCACTTTTCGTGGCTGACGTTCACGAATAGGAGGCAGAAATGTTATATATTGGAGTTGATCTTGGAACAAGCGCAGTCAAGCTTCTTCTCATGAACGAGGCAGGACATATAGAGAAAATCGTATCACGTGAATATCCGCTGTCTTTTCCTCATTCCGGCTGGTCGGAGCAGAATCCGTATGACTGGTATGATAAGACTCTGGATGGATTAAAGGAGCTTCTGTCAGAGTGCGATAAGAGTCTGGTAGACGGTATCAGTTTTGGCGGACAGATGCATGGACTGGTAACGTTGGATGCACAGGATGAAGTCGTTCGTCCTGCCATCCTCTGGAATGACGGACGAACCACAGAGGAGACCGCTTATTTAAATGAGCAGATCGGAAGAGAACGTCTGACCGGGTACACAGCGAATATCGCCTTTGCCGGATTTACGGCACCGAAGATTTTATGGATGCAGAAAAATGAGCCTGATCTTTGGGCGAAGGTGAAGAAGATCATGCTTCCGAAGGATTATCTTGCGTATCGTCTGTCCGGAACATTCTGCACGGATTATTCGGATGCTTCCGGAATGCTTCTGATGGATGTGAAGAACAAATGCTGGTCTAAGGAGATGATGGAAATCTGCCACGTATCGCGTGAGCAGCTTCCGGATCTGTATGAAAGCTTTGAGGTTGTCGGAACATTAAAGAAAGAGATCGCATCGGAGCTTGGTGTGCCTGAGACGGTTAAGGTGATCGCCGGAGCCGGGGACAATGCTGCGGCAGCAGTCGGAACCGGAACGGTTGGAGCAAATCATTGCAACCTTTCATTGGGAACAAGTGGAACGCTGTTCGTGTCGAGTGATAAATTCGGCGTGGATGAGCATAATGCGCTGCATTCCTTTGCACATGCAGATGGTGGTTATCATCTGATGGGATGCATGCTTTCTGCGGCTTCCTGCAATAAGTGGTGGATGGATGAAATCTTAAAGACGAAGGATTATGCCGGAGAGCAGAAGGGAATCCAGACACTTGGTGAGAACCAGGTGTTCTATCTTCCGTATCTGATGGGTGAGCGTTCACCACACAACAATCCGAATGCACGTGCAATGTTCGTCGGTATGTCAATGGACACGACAAGAGAGGATATGACACTTGCAGTATTGGAAGGTGTGGCATTTGGTCTTAGAGATTCGCTTGAGGTTGCAAGAAGTTTAGGTATCCGCATTGATTCTTCGAGAATCTGTGGCGGCGGTGCGAAGAGTCCTCTCTGGAGACAGATCATCGCAGCAGTCATGAACGTGAAGCTTGAGATCATCGAGTCGGAGGAAGGACCGGGATATGGAGCAGCAATTCTTGCAGCAGTAGGATGCGGTACATTCGAAAGTGTTGAGCGTGCCTGCGAGAAGCTGGTCAAGGTAATCGATACGGTGGAGCCGGATCCTGAGCTGGTACAGAAATACGAAGAAAAATATCAGAAATTTAAGCAGTTATATCCAATCATGAAGAATTG
>UQRC01000014.1 GCA_900543445.1 uncultured Lachnobacterium sp.
AAATTACTGATAATTTTCATAGATTATTTTATATCCGGTATCGTCCGTTTGAATCAAATCTGAGCGCGGCAAACACGAATTTGCGGTCATGTATAAGTGGGGCGGAATGGATATATAAGCGTATCTAATGATAGAGAAAATGTACACAAAAATACTAATAAATAAAGCTTTTTTTTCTATGTGCACAAAGTCGTCCGCGTGTCCCAAATTCATTGACTTTCCAAATCCCACTGTATTATAATTTTGATAGTCGGTTGAAGAAGCGTCTGCAGAAATGAATGCGATTCAGACGCCTGAAATGCTGACAATACTAAGTATAACCGTGGATGCAGTCGATGCGAAGCGGAGTAAAGAAAATTCGAAAGCATAGGATGGAGGACATAAGAACATGCAGGAATTTAAACCGTTCAAAGAAGGTAAAGTAAGAGAAGTATATGATAACGGAGACAGTCTGATTATCGTAGCGACTGACCGTATTTCAGCATTTGATAACATCTTGAAGAACAAGATTACAGACAAGGGTGCGATTCTCACCCAGATGTCCAAGTTCTGGTTTGATTTCACTAAGGATGTGGTTCCAAACCATATGCTTTCTGTTGATGTAAAAGATATGCCGGAGTTCTTCCAGCAGGAGCGTTTTGATGGCAACAGTATGATGTGCAAGAAGCTTGAGATGCTTCCAATCGAGTGTATCGTTCGTGGATATATTACAGGAAGTGGCTGGGCAAGCTACAAGGAGAATGGAACCGTCTGTGGAATCAAGCTTCCGGAAGGATTGGTTGAGTCTGACAAGCTGCCTGAGCCGATCTACACACCTAGTACGAAAGCGGATCTTGGTGATCATGATGAGAACATCTCATTCGAGCAGTCCGTAGAAGTGCTTGAGAAGATCTATCCTGGCAAGGGACTGGATTATGCAACACAGATCAAGGATTGCACGATCGCTTTATATAAGAAATGTGCAGAGTATGCATTAAGCAAAGGCATCATTATTGCAGATACCAAGTTTGAGTTTGGTTTAGATGAGAATGGTAAGGTGGTATTAGGCGATGAGATGCTGACACCGGACAGCTCAAGATTCTGGCCACTCGAGGGATACAAGCCTGGACAGGGACAGCCTTCCTTCGACAAGCAGTATGTAAGAGACTGGCTGAAAGCAAATCCGGACAATGATTTCTTACTTCCGGAGGAAGTTGTGACCAAGACGGTTGATAAGTACAAGGAAGCTTACGAGCTTTTGACCGGAACGCCTTTTACAAGATAAACTTACAGTTGGAGACTTAGAATGAATCAGAATAAATGTTTTGACAGCACCTACGAAGAGGATGTATTGCATGAGGAGTGCGGCGTCTTCGGAATGTATGACTTTGATGGCGATGATGTAGCGTCTTCCATTTATTATGGATTGTTTGCATTGCAGCATCGTGGTCAGGAGAGCTGCGGTATCGCAGTCAGTGATACGAACGGACCGAAAGGAAAGGTCTTATCCTACAAAGGAATGGGACTGGTCAATGAAGTGTTTACACCGGATCACTTAGAGGAGATGAAGGGTGACATCGGCGTCGGTCATGTACGTTATTCGACAGCCGGTTCTTCAACAAGAGAGAACGCGCAGCCGCTCGTACTTAATTATGTGAAGGGAACGCTCGCTTTGGCACACAACGGTAATCTGATCAATGCCAATGAGCTGAGACATGATCTTGAGTATACCGGAGCCATCTTCCAGACAACGATCGATTCCGAGGTGATCGCGTATCATATCGCGCGCGAGAGACTGAATTCGAAGACCGCGGAGGAAGCCGTACGCAGAGCCTGCCAGAAGTTAAAAGGCGCTTATGCACTCGTTGTATCCAGCCCGCGTAAGCTGATCGCAGCGAGAGATCCGTTTGGATTTAAGCCGCTTTGCATCGGAAAACGCGATAATGCTTATATTGTAACTTCCGAGACTTGTGCGTTAGACACGATCGGTGCTGAGTTCATCCGTGACGTTCGTCCGGGCGAGGTTGTTACCATTACAAGAGAGAAAGGCATCGAGTCGGATATGACGATGGCACTTCCGAAGGAACAGGAAGCACGATGCATTTTCGAATATATTTATTTTGCAAGACCAGACAGTCATATTGACGGACAAAGCGTCTATGCGAGCCGTATCCAGGCGGGACGTTTTCTTGCGCAGGATTCCCCGGTCGAGGCGGATCTTGTAACGGGTGTGCCGGAATCTGGAAATGCAGCAGCACTCGGCTATTCATTGGAATCCGGTATTCCGTATGGAACCGCTTTCGTCAAGAACGGATACGTTGGAAGAACATTCATTAAGCCGAAGCAGAGCAGCAGAGAATCGAGTGTACAGGTGAAGCTGAATGTGCTCCGCGAGGCTGTGGCAGGTAAGAGAGTTATCATGATCGATGATTCGATCGTGCGCGGAACGACATCCGATCGTATTGTCCGTATGTTAAGAGATGCAGGTGCGACAGAAGTGCATGTGAGAATCAGTTCGCCGCCATTCCTGTGGCCTTGCTACTTCGGAACGGATATTCCGGCAAGAGAGCAGCTGATCGCATACAATCGTACGATTGAGGATATCCGCAATATCATCGGTGCGGATTCGCTCGGATATCTTGGCATTGACCGGCTCTCACAGATGGTGGGAGGTCTGCCGATCTGTACGGGATGTTTTACCGGGAAATACCCGATGGAGCCGCCGAAGGAGGACATCCGCGGTGAATATTACGACAAGGAAATTGATCTTGAGCGCAAGATGAGCCGTTCGTAAGACAAAGTTTTAGCGTTATATAAGGAGACAATATATGAGTACAGACAGATATACAAGTCCGCTTTCCGAGCGTTATGCAAGTAAGGAAATGCAGTACATTTTCTCACAGGATATGAAGTTCTCTACCTGGAGAAAGCTTTGGATCGCTTTGGCAGAGACAGAGATGGAGTTAGGACTTTCCGAGAATGGTAAGCCGGTCATCACACAGGAGCAGATCGATGAGCTTAAGGCACATGTGAATGATATCAATTACGATGTTGCCAAGGAGCGTGAGAAACTGGTCCGCCACGATGTCATGAGCCATGTATATGCATATGGACAGCAGTGCCCGAAGGCAGCAGGCATCATCCACCTCGGAGCAACTTCCTGCTACGTTGGTGACAATACGGATATTATCGTGATGAATGAGGCTTTAAAGCTTGTGCATAAGAAGCTTGTCAGTGTGATCGCTGAGCTTGCAAATTTTGCTGAGAAATATAAGGATCAGCCGACACTTGCTTTCACCCATTTCCAGCCGGCGCAGCCGACTACCGTTGGTAAGAGAGCAACGCTTTGGACACAGGAATTCCTGATGGATCTTGAGGATCTTGAGTATGTACAGAGTACATTAAAGCTTCTCGGTTCGAAGGGAACGACCGGAACCCAGGCCAGCTTCTTAGAGTTATTCGATGGAGATCAGGAGACGATTGACAAGATTGATCCGATGATCGCTAAGAAGATGGGATTCAAGGCATGCTATCCGGTATCCGGACAGACTTATTCCAGAAAAGTCGATACAAGAGTATTGAACGTCTTAGCAGGCATTGCAGCCAGCGCACATAAGATGTCAAATGATATCCGCCTTCTTCAGCATCTGAAGGAAGTGGAGGAGCCTTTCGAGAAGAACCAGATCGGATCTTCTGCTATGGCTTACAAGCGTAATCCGATGAGAAGTGAGCGTATTGCTTCCCTGTCGCGTTATGTGATGGTGGATGCTTTAAATCCGGCGATCACTTCCGCAACCCAGTGGTTCGAGAGAACGCTTGATGATTCTGCAAATAAGAGATTATCCGTACCGGAAGGATTCCTTGCAATTGATGGAATTCTTGATCTGTGCTTAAATGTTGTGGATGGTCTGGTTGTATATCCGAAGGTTATCTACAAGCATTTTATGGCAGAGATTCCGTTTATGGCAACCGAGAACATTATGATGGATGCTGTAAAGCAGGGCGGAAACCGTCAGGAACTCCATGAGAAGATCCGTCAGCTTTCTATGGAAGCAGGCAAGACGGTCAAGGAAGAAGGCAAGGACAACAATCTTGTTGATCTGATCGCCGCAGATCCTGCATTCGGTCTGACAAAGGAGCAGATTGAGGCAAACTTAAAGCCTGAACTGTATGTCGGACGTGCTCCTCGTCAGGTAGAGGTATTCCTGCGTGATGTCGTTCGCCCGATCCTTGATGACAACAAAGAAGAACTCGGTGTAAAGGCAGAGATAAACGTATAAAAGTGTATAAAGCAGCCTCCCCTGGTTATGCTATTAGCAAAAAAGGGAGGCTGTTTTTATGTCTTTAGAAATTAAAATTACTGAGGTTCACGGAAGACAAATCCTGGATTCGCGCGGCAATCCGACTGTTGAGGTAGAAGTGACGGCGCAGAGGGAGGACAACGGGATAAAATTTACCGGACGGGAATCTGTGCCATCCGGAGCAAGCACCGGAAGATTTGAAGCTATTGAGCTTCGAGACGGGGCACCGGAATATTTTGGACTTGGTGTACAGAAAGTGGTAGAACATATTAACGGAAGAATCAGGAATGAACTTCTTGGCATGAATGTGCTGGAACAGACACAGATCGATCGCAGGATCGTGGAACTGGATGGAACGGATAACAAGGGAAATCTTGGTGCGAATGCGTTGCTTGGTGTCTCACTTGCCTGCGCGAGGTGTGCAGCGAATGCGCTTGATCTGCCACTGTATCGCTACCTTGGAGGAACGAATGCGAAGCGCTGGCCGATGCCGACGATGAATGTGATCAACGGTGGTGTGCACGCGAAGAATGCGTTGGATTTTCAGGAGTTCATGATTGTGCCGGTAGGAGCGGATTCGTTCGAACAGGCACTGCGCATGGGCGCGGAGGTCTACCATTTCCTAAGACAGATCCTGCATGAAGACGGCATGCTGACTGCGGTGGGAGATGAAGGCGGCTTTGCACCGGATTTCAAGGATGCGAGGGAAGTCTTTTCTTATCTGTCACGTGCAGCGGAGAAGGCCGGTTATATGGTGGGAAGCGATATTGCATTTGCGATGGACGCAGCAGCATCGGAATTGTACAGTGATGAGGATGGGATGTATCATTTCCCGGGGGAAACGCGTGAGAGAGAGGGATATGTTGCGGATGGTCAGAGGGCAGAGAAGAATGATGATAGTGGGGGGAATGTTAAAAGGAACGCAAAAGCAGGTGTAAGCGGAGAAATCATACGCAGCGCACAGGAGATGATCGCACTCTACGAGGATCTGATTCATGAATTCCCACTCATATCGATTGAGGATGGTCTGGATGAGAACGATTGGGACGGCTGGCAGGAGATGACGAAACGCCTTGGCTCAGAAGTGCTTCTGGTCGGGGATGATCTGTTTGTGACGAATGTGAAGCGGATTCATTGCGGACTTGACCTTGGTGTGGCGAATGCGGTATTGATCAAGGTAAACCAGATCGGAACGCTCACAGAGGCGATGGATGCGATCGAACTGGCACAAAAAAGTGGATACAAGGCGGTCATCTCGCATCGTTCCGGTGAGACGGAGGATGCGTTTATCGCTGACCTTGCAGTCGCTGTCAATGCAGGCTGGATCAAGACGGGCGCCCCTTGCAGAGGTGAGCGCACCGCAAAGTATAACCAGCTGCTTCGAATTACAGAGAATCTTGTGTAAAATAAAAAGCTACGTTACTTCGCACCTGTAAGTTGCTCGAAGCAGCGTAGCTTTCCGTGTCCGTGCTGATCTCTCGCTGGGATACGATGCTTTTTTCATGGCGATGCAGGAACTCAAGGGGATCCTCGAGCGTGATAATGTGATCCTCGCGCTCGTGGTTGATCCGGTCAATGAGGCAGGCGAGTGTTGTGGACTTACCGCTTCCGGCAGGTTCGGTCACAAGGACCATGCCGCGTCTGGAGTCTGCGAGATTCATGACGGCATCCGGGATGTGCAGCTCACTCGGTTGCGGGAGTGTGAAGGAAATCACACGGATGACAGCAGAGTAGGAGCCACGCTGCTTAAACGTGCTGCCACGAAATCTTGACACACCGGGAATCGCAAAGGAGAAATCATCATCACCAGTCTTGTCAAGTGTGAGGCACAGACTGACCAGAACAGAAAGCAGCCATCTGTTTCGATGTCTGGTTCGCATGATTTACTCCTGAATTTGTGGAATTAATTTCATAATTCTATTATAATGTATTCTCGTCTAAATGAAAATAAAAATGATAATAAAATATGGAAGAATCATATAAAAAATCATACAAAAAAGCAAAAAGAAGTTGAAATGATGTCTAGGATATGCTATACTCGATTAGTCGTGAGTTTAGAATCTAGGAGGTGGAAATCGTGACCGTTTTAAATACGATTTTAACAGTAGTATTTATTATACTGAGTATTGTCATTACAGTAATTATCTTAATGCAGGAAGGTAAGTCTGCAGGACTTGGCGCAATCGCCGGAGCAGCAGAGACTTACTGGGGTAAGAATAAGGGACGTTCTATGGAAGGAATGCTTGTGAAGCTTACAAGAGTAGCAGTAATCCTTTTCCTTGTACTTGCAATGGTACTGAATTTAGGAATCTGGTAAGATTAAGATGAGGCTGTCGATGAGAATCGGCAGCCTTTTTTTATGCGGTGCAATGAACCCTGGATGGTTCTCAAAAATTGTGTCCCACATAGGTACTAGACGTAGGGATACAGCTTCTCGTGTATTGTCAAAGGAGTTTTGCAAGCGCATAATCATAATAAGGAAAGATACGAAGGAGAGGTGAAAATTATGTCGAATAAATATGAGCAGCGCAAGAAGATGATCTACGATTTTATGTGCGACAATATGTATGTGCCGATGAAGATCAAGGAGCTGGCAATTGTGCTCGGTGTCAAGAAGGAGCAGCGGCCGGAATTGGAAGCAATCCTTGCGGATCTGATGGCGGAGGGTAGGATTGAATGCTCGAAGCGGGGCAAGTACAGTAAATCCGAGATCAAGAAGATGACTGGAACCTTTACGGCACACCCGAAGGGCTTCGGTTTCGTGTCAGTGGAAGGAGAGACGGAGGACATCTTTATTCCGGAGTCGCAGGTAAATGGTGCGATGCATATGGATACGGTTGAGATCACAGTCTCTCCGGTAACGACCGGAAGACGGAGAGAGGGAACCGTTGTCAAGATTCTTGAGCGTGGTATGAAGCAGGTTGTCTGCACCTACGAACAGAGTAAGACGTTCGGCTTTGCCGTGCCGGACAATCCGAAGTTCGGTTCGGATATCTTTATTCCGCAGGAGCGCTCTAAGGGGGCAGTCAGTGGACATAAGGTAGTCGTTGAGGTGACAAGCTACGGTAAGAAAGACAGGAAGCCGGAGGGCAAAGTCGTTGAAATCCTTGGACATATCAATGATCCCGGGGTTGATATTCTCTCGCTTGTCCGCGCTTATGGGCTCCCGGTTGAATTTGACGAGAAAGTGCTGAAGCAGGTGGAGAATGTTGCCAAGCCGGTATCGGAAGCGGATATGACGGGGCGCATGGATCTGCGTGACTGGCAGATGGTGACGATCGACGGCGAGGATGCCAAGGATCTTGATGATGCGGTCTCTGTCACGATGGACGGTGACAATTATATTCTTGGTGTGCATATCGCGGATGTATCGAACTATGTGCAGGAACACAGTGCTCTGGACGTGGAGGCGTTGAAACGTGGTACATCGGTCTATCTGGTGGACCGAGTGATCCCGATGCTGCCGCATGCTTTGTCCAATGGAATCTGTTCCTTGAATCAGGGGGAGAACCGGCTGGCGCTCAGCTGCATTATGACGATCAACCCGAAGGGGGAAATCATTGATCATACGATTGCGGAGACCGTGATCTGTGTGGATCGCAGGATGAGCTATACACAGGTGAAGAATATCTTAGAAGCATATCATGCCGCAAATTCTCAAGATGCTTCTGTGGAGAAAGTGGATGGCAAACAGGATGATGCAGACAGAGAAACGGAAATCGTTTCAGATGTAAATGTGCGCAGGCAGCAGGAAGCACTCCTTGGTGAGTATGAGGCACTTGTGCCGATGTTTGTGTGGATGGAGAAGTTAGCTGGCATTTTGCGAGGAAAGCGCATGAAGCGGGGCTCGATTGACTTCGATTTCCCGGAGACGAAAGTGATTCTGGATGAACAGGGCAATCCAATCGATATCCGCCCGTATGACCGCAATGTGGCAACGAAGATCATTGAGGATTTCATGTTGGCAGCAAATGAGACGGTTGCTTCTGATTTCTATTGGAGAGAGCTTCCGTTTGTGTATCGTACGCATGAGAATCCGGATACGGAGAAAATCCAGAAACTTTCTACGTTCATCAACAATTTCGGTTATACGCTCCATATTGGTGCAGACGAGGTGCACCCGAAGGAGTTACAGAAATTATTGCAGAAGATTGATGGAACGAAAGAGGAAGCGCTCATCAGCAGGCTGACGCTGCGCTCAATGAAGCAGGCGCGGTATACGATCGACAATACCGGACATTTTGGTCTGGCGGCAGATTGTTACTGCCACTTTACGTCACCGATCCGCCGTTATCCGGATCTGCAGATCCATCGTATTATTAAGGAAAGTCTGCGCGGAAGATTAAACGAGAAGCGGATCGATCATTATGAACACATTCTGCCGGAGGTTGCGAAGCATTCCAGCGAGATGGAACGCCGCGCGGATGAGGCGGAACGTGAGACAGTCAAGCTCAAGAAGGTCCAGTATATGGAACAGCACATCGGCGAGGAGTTCGAGGGTGTGATCTCTGGTGTGACCGAGTGGGGCTTTTTCGTGGAATTGGAGAATACCGTGGAAGGTCTTGTGCGTGTGACGGAGTTGACCGATGATTTCTATCAGTATTATGAGGACACATATGAGCTGGTCGGCGAGGCTACGAACCGAAGGTATAAGCTGGGACAGAAGGTTCTGGTTCGTGTTGAACATTGTGACCGGATTATGCGCACAATCGATTTTGCTCTTGCGGGTGAAGAAGGCGAAAAATAAAGAAATTTGTCGGATTTTTTGTACAGATAATTATTTCGATTTGTGTGTTGATTTTTTAATCAAAATCATATATCCTATATGGTACAGATTGTGCATAAATCCGGAAAGGAGGATACCGGGATGGCGAAGGAAGCCAGAAAGTTAATAGCGAATAACAAGAAAGTCTATCACGATTATTTTCTTGAAGAAACGTTTGAAGCCGGTATCGCCCTGGCGGGGACGGAAGTGAAATCCATGCGCATGGGCAAGTGCAGTATCAAGGAGTCGTTCATCCATATCGAGGATGGAGAGGTGATTCTGTATGGTATGCATATCAGTCCGTACGAGAAGGGGAATATCTTTAACAAGGATCCTCTTCGCCCGCGCAAGCTTCTGATGCACAAGAAGGAAATCCAGAAGATGCTGGGCAAGATTGCCCAGAAGGGTTACACCATCGTTCCGGTGGAGGTCTACTTTAAGGGAAGCCTCGTGAAGGTTCAGGTTGCCTTGGCAAAAGGAAAGAAGCTGTATGATAAGCGTCAGGACATTGCCAAGAAGGATCAGAAGCGAGAGGCGGAGAGAGACTTTAAGGTGCGAAATCTGGGATAGGCGCGTAGCAATTAGTTCACGATTTATATGCTTTCGGAATACGGGAAGCAAACGTGCATGAAAATTTGCCTTCGGCAAAGCACGTTCGCGTGGCAATATTTTTGCTTCGCAAAAACATTGCAGGGGCTAGTAATGGTTTCGACGGGGCCCACAAGGTCCGGTGGACCTTGGCTTTGGGCGGACCGGAGCGAAGCGGAGACCGTGAAGCGTAGCTTCACGTACCCGCGGCAAAAAATTAAATCTGGGCTAGTAATGGTTTCGACGGGGTACGTGAAGCTGGAGAAGCGAGTCGTATGGCGATGCGTTAAATGGCCAAATTAAAATTAAACGCTGAAGATAATTTAGCATACGCTGCCTAGTTGCAGCAGTCTGACCTAGAGCACTCACACTTTAGGACCCAGGCTTCGACTATGTGAGAAACGACACATGCAAAGCTTTGCGCATGTGGGCGTATCATGAAGCTACTGAAACCGGGAGGATGTTTGTTTTCGACCGGCAGAGGGAATGTTAAATAACAAACTACACTCGTAGAAGGACAGGGGATTGTGCTTCGGACACGGGTTCGACTCCCGTCTAGTCCACTATTTGCAATGTACTCACGAAGTGAGTGCATTGTCTACGCAGGCGCTTACGGACGGAGTTCGCAAGCGTCTGGCTCAAATAATTTTTTTAGATTTATCATATGAATGAATTCTCATTCGTTTTCCATTTTGATTTTAATTTAATATTTAAAGACAGACATCTTTTTAAGTTTATCGAAAAGTAGTTTACAAATGATTGATTATACACATTTAATGTGTATAATCGAGAGGAGAAGGTTATTGAAGCAATTCTGAGAAAGTGGAGGTTATTATAATGAAGCAGGTATATCCGGTTATATTTACACAATTGGATGACAAAAAGCATACGGTGCTGATTGAAGTTCCTGATTTGGAAATATTGACTGAGGGGTTTGGAATGCCGAATGCGATAGAAATGGCAAGGGATGCGATTGGATTAAAGGTTATTACAATGGAAGATCAAAAAGAGAAAATTCCGAATCCAAGGATGATAAAAGAAATAGATGCGCTGCAGGGAACATTTGCTCAGGAGGGTGAAGGTCTGGTATCCATGGTTGATGTTGATTTCGCAGAATATCGACGGAGAATGGACAATAAAACAGTACGAAGAAACGTAACCCTTCCCAATTGGTTGAATCAGGAAGCGGAAAAAGCGCATATCAATGTCTCAGGAGTGCTTCAGGAGGCACTTATGCTGAAACTTGGTGTGCACAGGTAAAAATGGTAACAGAAAAAGAAATTGCAATATAAGAATATTATGTTTATAATAATTTCTGATGAATAAAAATACAGGCTGACTGCATGAAAACAGAAGCATGCAACAGTAAGAATGGAGGATAATATGGAAATCGTTTGTTTAGATTTGGAAGGTGTATTAGTACCTGAAATTTGGATCGCATTCGCAGAGGAGACTGGAATTCCGGAACTTAAGAGAACAACAAGAGATGAGCCGGATTATGATAAGCTGATGAAGTACCGTATCGGTATCTTAAAGGAGCACGGACTTGGGCTTAAGGAGATTCAGGATACGATCGCAAAGATCGACCCGATTCCGGGTGCGAAGGAGTTCCTGGATGAGCTTCGTGCGATGACACAGGTGATCATTATCAGTGATACGTTTTCACAGTTCGCAGGACCTCTGATGAAGAAGCTTGGTTATCCGACCATCTTCTGTAACACACTTGAAGTTGCGGACAACGGAGAGATTACAGGTTTTAAGATGCGTTGCGAGAAGTCTAAGTACACAACCGTGAAGGCTTTGCAGTCCATCGGATATGATACGATCGCAAGCGGAGACAGCCACAATGACCTTGGCATGATTCAGGCAAGTAAGGCAGGATTCCTCTTCAAGAGTACCGATGCGATCAAGGCTGAGTATCCGGATATCTCGGCGTACGAGACTTACGATGAGTTACTTGCTGCCATCAAGAATGCAATCGAAGTTTAATCAATTGATAATAGGTAAATAGAAGTCCGCTTCAGCAGCTTTGACAGAAAAACAAAGTTCGCTTAAGCGGATTTTTAAATGATAGGAAAATGTGGTGTAGCGTTTTGATGGCAGTTAACGTATACTAACTGTAAAGCAATATACAAATGCAATATCTGCAGCGGAAAGGAGCAGCTTATGAGTATGAATCTGTTCTGGGGAATTTTAATTCCCTTCATAGGAACGACTCTAGGCGCAGCATGCGTCTTTTTTATGAAAAGTATGTTAGGTGATCAGGTGCAGCGCGCCTTGACCGGATTTGCGGCAGGCGTGATGGTGGCGGCATCGATATGGAGCCTTTTGATTCCGGCAATCGATCAGTCTGATAGCATGGGAAAATGGTCGTTTGTGCCGGCAACCGTGGGATTCTGGATCGGTATTCTGTTTCTGTTACTGCTTGACCACGTAATCCCACATCTGCACCAGCACAGTGAGAAGGCAGAAGGACCGAAAAGCCATCTTGAGAGAACGACGATGATGGTACTTGCCGTTACTTTACATAATATTCCGGAAGGGATGGCGGTCGGTGTGGTCTATGCCGGATATTTGTCCGGGGAATCAAAGATTACAGCGATGGGAGCATTGGCATTATCTCTTGGTATCGCCATCCAGAATTTTCCGGAGGGAGCAATCATTTCACTGCCGCTCCGGGCGGAAGGTGCAAAGAAATCCAAAGCATTTATGGGCGGCTTCCTTTCCGGTATCGTGGAGCCGATCGGTGCGGTGCTTACAATTCTTGCTGCGGGGCTTCTTGTGCCGGTGCTGCCGTATCTTTTGAGCTTTGCAGCCGGTGCGATGCTTTATGTGGTTGTGGAGGAGCTGATTCCGGAGATGTCACAGGGAGAGCATTCCGATATCGGAACCATATGCTTTGCCTTTGGATTTACGCTGATGATGATTCTTGATGTGGCATTGGGATAATGGAAATAATGCGTAAATTGTCAGAAAAATATATAGAAAAAACATAATTTATAGATAGAAAAATAAAAAACTAGAAAAAGTTTAAAAAATATGTTGACATATATGAAATTGCATGATATATTAAATACAACAAAAGAAGAGAGAACAAAACAAGATCACCAAGAAGAACGACAAGAGTCGCAAGGTGAAATTTAAAAAAGGAGGTACAGTCCAAAGGGAACATAGCAAAGGTAAGAAGCAACCATAGTATCGGATTTGAATTCATGAAACCAGTGACAAGATAAAAGAAAACGGATAAGAATTTCGGATGGAATATTCATCGGATACGGAATCAATCCCAAAAGTCATTCGAGGTAAACGTACAGAAGACAAAGAAGAGAATTACAAAAGAAAGGATCAGTCCATTGGAAACTGAACAGATTTAGGCGTCATCGGAAGATTCGTACTTCAGATGGCGCCTATTAAATTGCTGTTTTTTAATATCATGAAAATCGGAAACAGATGGAATGTTAATATGCAGGTTAGCCATAGATGGTATCAGATCGAATCTTGCTCAGAACACGCCCGAATTTGATCCATTTGGATGTTTCTGACACCTTGCTTCCGTCGACATAGAGCGTGCGTCCGTATGAACCAATCGGTTCAAGACGGCATGGATGCCCCCGGTGGAAGCGGCGGATATAGGCGAGCCCACTCTCCTTATGAAGAAAGATTCCGGTGTCACCGTCCTGAATCGGACTTCGGTCAATCAGAAGAATATCATTTACATTGTAAGTCGGATTGAGATGATTGGTTGTGATCAGAATCGCACAATCAATTTTATCATGAAAACGTCTGCGGTAAGATGCAATATTGATTTTGCCGAGTGAGCAGGAATCGTAGATCATACCGTCATGCATACAGCCACTTGGAATGATCAGTGTTGTGTAGTCGGTGGAATTCTGATCGGCGTTTAAAGATCGCGCAAAGTGATCCTCAAAGTCAACAAATCCCCGGATCGTGCGAAGCTGTGGCTGACTCAGCCGACGCATCGATGCCACGGTGTCGGAAAGCAGATCCCCGTATTTACAAAGCTCGAAAGCAAATTTACCTGTTAATTGGTATAGTTGATAGAAGATGAAGAAATCCAACTTAGAGATTTCTCCGTTTATAATTCGTTTGTAAGTTGAGAGGGACATATCAAGTGCCTGCGCCATCTGTGCCTGAGAATAACCCAAAGCGATGCGTTCCTGTTCCACACTGTCAGCAAAGTTTTCGATTAACTGTTCTCTTGTCATAAAAACTCCTTTAAAAATTTCCCCTTACGGATATTTTAGAGGACATTAGCGGGATAGACAATATTTTTTTGGAAAAATGGTTCAAAAATGAGCCACAAACGACAAAGTATACGAAAAATTTACATACAAAATGGACTCGATTTGGAAGAGGAAGAACAATTATACTGAAAAAGTAAAAATTATAGTCAAATTCAGTCAGGAAAAGATCGGAGGCTTTGAACTCCGGTTTTTTCTTTTTTCTCGCTTTTTTTATAGATGTTTTACTTCCAAAAATAACAATGTATGATAAAATGGAACTATTCTAAGACAGATATTTTGAAGGTTGGATTTGAACCGTTATGATAAATTGCGATATCGAAAACAAAGAGGTGCTGATCATGGAAAGCGAACGTTTACATTATTTAGAGCAGCTTGCAGAATTATATCCGACGATCGGACGTGCATCGACGGAAATTATAAATTTACAGTCTATTCTCTACCTGCCGAAAGGAACCGAACATTTCCTGTCGGACATCCATGGTGAGTACAGGGCTTTCTCCCATGTGCTCCGCAACGGATCGGGAGCGGTAAGAAAGAAGATTGATGATGTGTTCGGGCATACGCTCAGCACAGCGGACAAGATGTCACTTGCGACACTGATCTATTATCCGCAGAAGAAGATCGAACTTGTGAAGCAACAGGAAGAGGACATGGAGAACTGGTACAAGATTACGTTGTACCGTCTGATTGAGGTGTGCAAAACGGTTTCTTCAAAATATACAAGATCGAAGGTGCGTAAAGCGTTGCCGGAGGATTATGCGTATGTAATTGAGGAACTGATTACGGAGAAGCAGGAAGTACTTAATAAAGAAGCTTATTACGAAGCGATTGTCAATACGATCGTTGAACTTGGACAGACGGATAATTTTATTGTCGCATTGGCGGAACTGATCCAGAGACTGGTTATCGATCACCTGCATATTTTGGGTGATGTGTATGACCGTGGACCGTCGCCGGATCTGATCATGGATCGTTTGGAGAAGTACCATTCGTTTGACATTCAGTGGGGAAATCACGATATGGTCTGGATGGGGGCTGCAACCGGACAGCTTGCATGTATCGCATCGGTGATCCGGACCAGTATACGGTATGGTAATCTGGATCTGATCGAGGACGGATACGGAATCAATATGGTGCCGCTTGCAACCTTTGCGATGGATGCGTATAAAGATGATCCTTGTGAGCGTTTTGTCCTGAAAAATTCGACCGAAGAGGAACGCAGCCAGAAAGAGACTTTGATGAATCGCAAAATGCATAAAGCAATCGCAATCATCCGATTTAAGCTGGAGGGGCAGCTGATTCAGAAATGGCCGCAGTTTGGTATGGAGAACCGTTGTCTGTTACATCGCATCGATTATGAAAATAAGACGGTTGAGATCGATGGCGTGAAGTATCCGATGCTTGACACGAATTTCCCTACGATCGATCCGGAGAATCCATATGAACTGACACCGGAGGAAGCGGATGTTATGAAACGTCTGCGCACTTCGTTTATTCATTGCGAGAAACTGCAGCGCCATGTGCGTCTTATGTTAAAACGCGGTAGCATGTATAAGATTTACAACGGAAATCTTCTGTATCACGGATGTGTACCGATGAATGAGGATGGTTCATTTGCCAAGGTGAATGTGTTTGGCAAGGAGTACAGCGGCAAGGCTTTATATGATGTGCTTGAGTCTTATGTCCGTAAAGCTTTCTTCTCGCTTGACAAGGAGGAGCGTGAGAAGGGACAGGATATGATGTGGTATATCTGGACGGCGCCGAATTCACCACTCTACGGACGCAGTAAGATGGCTACATTTGAACGCTATTTTCTGGATGATAAGAAGATGCATCATGAGAGCAAGAATGCGTATTATCACTTACTTGACAAGACGGAGACCGCAGATAAGATCCTGAATGAATTCGGACTCAAGGATGGAAGAGTGCATATTATTAATGGACATGTACCGGTAGAACGTATGGCAGGCGAAAGTCCGGTAAAATGTAACGGTAAATTAATCTTGATCGACGGTGGATTTTCAAAGACATACCGCCGTAAGACCGGTATTGCAGGATACACTCTGACGTACAATTCGTACGGACTGACACTTTCAGCTCACGAACCGTTTGATTTCTCAGATTCGGCGGTAAGAGATGAGCTTGATATTGTATCGCATCAGGAAGCTGTAGAATATATGGATAAGCGAATTCTTGTGGGGGATACGGATTATGGTAAGCGCATGATGATCCGCATTGATGAGTTGAAGGAACTGATCCGCGCTTATCAGTCCGGTGAGATTGCAGAACGGGATGAACATCATTAATTGTGATAAGTTCGAACAAATTTAGCGTCCGGTCGTGCGATATATCAGAGATGTACCACAGTCGTGCAGCGAACTATTATGGGCGGATGTTCAAAAAAGGAAAGTTATTATGTATAAAGTAGGAAACTACGAGTTTGAGACAAAGACGCAGGCGGACACGGCACAAAAGGAACTGGAAGGAATCCGTTATATCAGGAGCCAGACCGATATGGATGATCCGGATGTCGTGCTGCAATTGTACAATAGCCTGATATTAAAAGAAGTTTTTGTGACGCCGGTAGGCTTTGATTTCCTGCGGCAACTGCAGGAATATTTAAACACGATTCCATATATCAAGAACGAGGATATTCTCCCGATACCGGTATACCGACCGGAACTGATCGAGGAGGAAGATCCCGAAGAGGAGCGTGAACTGAGAGCGAAGGCTGCAAAGCGCCGCCAAAAGAAACAGAGAGAACTGAAGGCACAACAGAAGCGGAAGAACCGGGATTACCATGGGGCATATGTGGTAAGTACGTTTTTTGCGGTTGTGTTTGCGATGATCATAATCGGAATGTTTGCAATCACGTATTTCAGCGATGATAATGTGACAATTTTAAATTATGAAAATAAGATTATTGATAAATACGAGGAATGGCAGAAGTCACTGGACGAGCGGGAACAGCAGCTGGATGAGCGGGAGTCGGAGCTTATGGAGAGGGAAGAGCAGCTGCAGGAGGTAAAATAAGATGGATAAATTAAAGATACTGGTAGTGGATGATGAGAGCAGAATGCGAAAACTTGTGCGCGATTTCCTTGTGAAACAGGATTTTGACGTGATTGAGGCAGGAGACGGTGAAGAGGCACTTGATCTGTTTTATAAGGATAAGTCGATCGCACTCATTATTCTTGATGTGATGATGCCGAAGATGAACGGATGGGAAGTGTGCCGGGAGGTGCGTGAGACTTCCAAAGTCCCAATCATTATGCTTACTGCAAAAAGTGAGGAGAGTGATGAACTCATGGGCTTTGATCTCGGCGTGGATGAATATATTGCGAAGCCTTTTTCGCCGAAGATTCTTGTTGCACGTGTGGAGGCAATCCTTAGAAGAACCAACAAATTAGGAGATGCTTCCGAGGTGAAGAAAGCAGGAGCAATCGTGCTGGACAAGACGGCACATGAAGTGAAACTGGACGGAAAAACGATTGATTTAAGTTTTAAGGAATTTGAGCTGCTTGACTATTTTCTGGATAATCAGGGAATTGCGCTCTCAAGAGAGCGAATTCTTAACAGTGTCTGGAATTACGATTATTTTGGCGATGCGAGAACCATTGATACGCACGTAAAGAAGCTTAGAAGCAAGCTTGGAGAACATGGCGATTATATTAAGACCGTCTGGGGAATGGGATATAAATTCGAGGTCTGATCTATGGAGAAAAGAAAAGCAACACTGTCCCATCAACTGATTATTGTGATGGTCGGGATTGTGCTTGGAACGGTAATTGTGTGCTGGTTTCTAAACAACACATTTCTGGAAAAATATTATATATACAATAAAGAAAAAGGCTTGCTTACCTGCTTTGATAAGGTTACGCAGGAACTGGAACGTGCAGGCGATGATGCAAGCGAGTATGATATTGCATTTGAGAGGCTTTGTTCGGATAACAATATTAATATGCTGATCACGAATATGAATCGGGAACTTGTGTGGACTTCCTATAGTAACGCGCAGCGTTTCCAGATGCAGATGGATGATTGGATCTACGGATCTGACAGAAGTAAAATACAGATTTTGCAAACCGGATCAAATTATACACTGGTTCGACAGACGGATGAAAGACTTAAGACGGAGTACCTTGTACTTATGGGAGAACGCGCAAGCGGCGGCTATGTGTATATGAGAGCGGCACTCGAAAGTATCCGTGAGAGTGCGCAGATTACAAATAAATTCTTTGCAGCAGTCAGTGTAGGGGCGATTGTGCTCAGCGTGATCGCAATCATTTTCCTGTCGCGCAGTATTTCAAGCCCGATTCGCTCACTATCTGAGATATCCCGCAAGATGTCGGAACTGGATTTTGATGCAAAATATGTTTCGTCTGCACATGTCAGCAGAGAGATAGATGAGCTTGGCGAGTCGGTCAATGAGATGTCGGAGGCTTTGGAAGAGACGATCAGTGAACTGAAGACCGCGAATGTCAGCCTGCAGCAGGACATTGCAAAGAAGGAACAGATCGATGAGATGAGAAAAGAGTTCTTATCGAATGTATCGCACGAACTTAAGACACCGCTTGCTTTGATTCAGGGATATTCGGAAGGCCTAAAGGAGTGCATCAATGACGATGCACAGAGCCGTGATTTCTATTGCGATGTCATTATGGACGAAGCAGACAAAATGAACAAGATGGTAAAGAAACTCCTGACTTTGAATCAGTTGGAATTTGGCAATGATACAGTTGAGATGGCGCGTTTTGATATTACGGAACTGATCGATGGTGTCCTGCAGTCATCTTCGATTATGGCGGCGCAGAAACAGGTAAATATCTCGTTTTATCATGATGGACCGGTCTATGTGTGGGGCGACGAGTTCAAGGTGGAGGAAGTGATTACCAACTATCTGACGAATGCGATGAACCATGCGGATGGGGAACGCCGGATTGAAATCCGCTTTTCGTATCATGATAATCTGGTGCGTACAAGTGTGTTTAACACCGGTGAGCCGATTCCAAAGGAGGATCTTGAGAAAATCTGGGTAAAATTCTACAAGGTAGACAAAGCAAGAACGAGAGAATATGGCGGCAGCGGCATTGGTTTATCCATTGTGAAGGCGATTATGGACTCTTTTCATCAGAAATGCGGCGTCATCAATCATGAGGATGGTGTGGAATTTTGGATGGAATTGGAGAGTCAGGGCTAAATTGTTCGAAAATTGTTGTATTGTTTTACAAATTATGGTACTATAAAACTGTTTTATAGGGCAAAAGTGACAAGAGGTTTAGAGGACGATATGAAGAAAGGAATGCGTCTGCTGGCGGTGTTGTCGGCAACGGTTCTTCTGGTCAGCGGCTGTGGGACGCAAATGTATGAACTGACGGAGGATGAGGAAACTCTGATCACGCAGTACGCCGCATATGCGATCGGTAAGCATAACATCCGTCAGAAGGATGGTATGACAAGTGATAAGCCGCAGGAAGAGGATACCACAAAGAAAGAACAAAAGCCGCAGGAAGATTCGAAGGGGCAGCAGGATACGCAGGCAGCTTCAGAATCCGGTGGAGAACAGGGAAGTGGAGAGGATTTATCGAATTATCCGGAAGTTTCTCTTGCGGATGCGCTTGGATGTGATACATCTCTTAAGATTACCTATAAGGGATATAAAGTTTCCGATGCATACAAGGAAGGCAACTATTTTTCCGTGAATGCGGGAGAGGGAAATACGCTTTTGGTTATGAACTTTGTAATTACCAATTCCGGTAAGAAAACGGTAAAATACGATACATCTTCTTTGAAGAATACATTTTATGGTATGTTTGATGGAAGCAATCGAATCGGAGAGAAGATGACGTTCAGCAATAAGGAACTTTCTTCCTCTACGGTGAAACTGAAAGCCGGGAAGAAGACATCGGCAGTCATGCTTTTTGAGATAGCAAAGGATACTGCGTCGTCGATTACGAACGAGACACTCCTGGTGGAGATCGACGGAACAACTTATCGTGTAAAAATGTAAAATGCATTTATTTTATGTTATAATAAAAACAATATAAGAATTCGGGAGGATACATATGGATACGAATATTCTGTTAGAGTCAGGAACAAACGAGCTGGAGATTCTGGAGTTTACTCTGGCGGACAATCATTACGGTATTAATGTGGCAAAGATTAAGGAAATCCTGTCATATCAGAAGGTTACACCGGTGCCGAATGCACATCCGAGTGTAGAAGGTATTTTTATGCCGAGAGATACGATGATTACGGTCATCAATCTTAAGAATTGTCTGGGAATCGAAGATGACGGACAGAAGGGCTTGTTTATTATAACCAATTTTAATAAGCTTAATATTGCATTCCATGTGGATCAGGTAATCGGTATCCATCGTGTTTCCTGGAATGAGATTATCAAGCCGGATTCTACCATTAATGGCCAGGACGGAAGCGTTTCCACTGGTGTTATCAAGATGGATGATAAGCTGGTTGTTATTCTTGATTTTGAGTCGATTGTTTCAAGCATTAGTCCGGAAACAGGTCTTCGTGTACATGATGTGGAAGAGTTCAAGGGACGTTCTAGAAGTGATGCAAATATTCTGATCGCAGAGGATTCTGCATTGCTGAGCAGTCTGATCACAGATTGTCTGAAGAAAGCGGGATACGGAAATCTGATCGTGACAACCAACGGTCAGGAGGCATGGGATCAGCTTGTAAAATTCAAGAAAGAGGGAGACCCTGCCGAAAAGGTTCAGTGTATCATTACGGATATTGAGATGCCGCAGATGGATGGACATCGTCTCACAAAACTGGTCAAGAGTGATGATAAGCTTAAGAACATTCCGGTTGTTATTTTCTCATCTCTTGTGAATGAAGAAATGCGTCGCAAGGGCGAAAGTCTCGGTGCAGATGCACAGTTGACAAAGCCTGAGATTGGAAGTCTTGTTGAAGCCATTGATGAACTGATTGCAAAGAAAAATCAATAATTTTTTGTGAGAGTAGGGGGATGTGGTGTTTTCATCACATCCCTTAATTGGTTAATATATTTTACTGGAGACTGTTTTATGAAAGATCACTCATCGGAGAATTATCTGGATCAATTATTAAACTCTGTAAATGGAGAATACAACGATATAGAGGATACTGCGGAACAGAAGCCTCCTAGCAGCAAGGATCAATGGGAGAGAGAATTGTTCGGGGCGCCGGAGAGCGATGAGGAGATTACGGCGAAGAACGAGGAAGATTTCCTGCGGGAATTTGAGGCGGAACTTCTAAAAGATGATATGATGACACCTTTCCCGGATCTGGAAAGTGAGAACGACAGGGATGTGGATGAGGCAATCAATGATATGATCGGCCATATGTCGGCAGAATCGAAGGGGGAGGAAACAAGTGAACCTGTTGTAGATGAGGATGCGGAATTTGAAGGAACGCTTCCGGGAGAAGATGTGCCGGAGAAGAAGATGGCAGAAGATATTGATGCCATGCATGATATGTTCTTAAATAAATCGGATTCTGACGACCGGAAGGAGGAGAATATTTCACCGGAAGATGCAGAAGAAGCGGATTTGTCGCAATCTATGGATGCCGCTGTTGGTGCGTTTGATGATAGTCTTGCTTCTATGCCGGATGAGCTGCCGCCACTTGCTGCGGAATCGGAAAATAAGCAGTCAGCAGAAGGGGAGGAATTGGATCTCTCCGGAATGGGTGATGCAGATTTGATGGATATGCTTTCCGATTCCGATGATCTCTCGGAACTGGGGGATTTGTTATCCAGCGCGGATGAAGACAAGCCGGTAGAAGACGGCGATTCGATCGGTGCGTTTGCGCAGACGGAGATGGACGCGCAGGAGCAGGAGATGGAAGGCGAAAAAGCGTCAGACGAACCGGATAAAAAGAAACGTGGCAAGAAGAAAAAAGAAAAGAAGAAAAAGGAGCCGAAGGAAAAGGGAGAGAAGACTGGTTTCTTAGCGCGCCTTTCTAAGTTATTTTTCGGGGAAGAGGAAGCGGAAGCTGATGCTCTTGATGAGATTACGGATCAGACATCTGGAATGTCGGATGAGAACAAGAAAATCTTAGAGGAACTTGAGGCTGCGGGAGAGCTTACTGAGAAGAAACCGAAGAAAGAGAAAAAAAAGAAAGAAAAGAAGAAAAAGGAACCGAAGCCGAAGAAACCGAAAAAGGTAAAAGAGCCGAAGCCAAAGAAGGAGAAGAAACCGAAGGAAATCGACAATACACCTCCGCTTCCGAAGGGACCGGTAATCGCAATTGTGATTATGGTGGCCTCTCTGTTCGGATTGATCATAGTTGGAGTTAATCTTCTTGGTTATCAGTCGAATATCAATCTGGCGAAGGATGCGTATGGAAAAGGATCCTTTGTTGAGGCTTTTTCCGAGTTGCAGGGACTGAAGATACGTGAGAAAGATACGGAATTCTATAATCAGCTGCAGGTGTTAGCGGTTGTCTCGGAAAAATATCAGGATTATCTTGTGTTTGAAAATAATGGCAAGCATGATATTGCAATGGATAATCTGATCTGTGCATATGGTCGTTATGACTTAAATAAACAGAAGGCGCAGGATTATAATTGCAGTGTGGAATATGAGCAGCTCGGCGGCAAGATCATCAAGTCACTTCTGGAAGATTATGATATGACGGGAGAGGAAGCTTTGCAGATGTACAATGCAAAGAACCGCAAGGAATATACGTTGCAGCTGCACGCAAAACTGAAAGCATTAGGACTGGAATAGGAGACATCAGATGATTGCAATTATTGATTACAATGCAGGAAACTTAAAGAGTGTGGAGAAAGCGCTTCATTTTCTTGGACAGGAATGTGTTGTCACGAGAGATTTTCATGAGATTGAACAGGCAGATAAAGTAATTCTTCCGGGCGTTGGAGCCTTCGGAGATGCGATGGGACAGCTGAAAAAATATGAGCTGGACAAGGTAATCCGCGAAGTGACGGAAAAGGAAACTCCGTTTCTTGGTATCTGTCTGGGACTGCAGCTTCTGTTTGAGGGAAGCGATGAGAGTGAGGGCGTGGAAGGACTTCATATCCTTGACGGAGCAATCAGGCGGATTCCGGATCAGCCGGGACTCAAGATCCCGCATATCGGATGGAATTCTTTGAATCTTCGGAATGACGGACGCCTTTTTGTGGGATTTGAGGAGCATCCTTATGTATACTTTGTTCATTCTTATTATCTGCAGGCAAAGGATGAGCAGATTGTGAAAGCAACGACAGAATACAGTACGACGATTCATGCGTCGGTTGAGAAGGATAACATATTTGCATGCCAGTTCCACCCGGAGAAAAGTGGCGATGTGGGCCTTGCGATACTGAAAAATTTTGCACAGCTGGGAGGTAAGGCATAATGTTTACAAAGCGAATTATTCCATGTCTGGATGTGAATAACGGAAGAGTGGTCAAAGGCATTAATTTCATCAATCTTCGCGATGCGGGAGATCCGGTTGAGGTTGCGGCGGCGTATGACAAGGCGGGAGCAGATGAGGTTGTTTTTCTTGATATTACGGCTTCCAGCGATCATCGTGCGACGGTTGTGGATATGGTGCGTAAGGTTGCGGAAAAAGTATTTATTCCGTTTACGGTCGGTGGAGGTATCCGTACCGTGGATGATTTTAAAGCACTTCTCAGAGAGGGGGCAGATAAGATTTCCATCAATTCATCGGCAATCAATACCCCTCGTCTGATCAGTGATGCTGCGGACAAATTCGGAAGTCAGTGCGTGGTCGTTGCAATTGATGCCAGACGTAGAGAGGATGGAAGTGGCTGGAATGTCTATAAGAATGGTGGACGTATCGATACCGGATTAGACGCAATCGAGTGGGCAATGAAAGCAAATGCGCTCGGTGCGGGAGAAATCCTGTTGACCAGTATGGACTGTGACGGCACGAAAGCCGGTTATGATATCGAATTGACCCGTATGATCGCGGACAATGTATCAATTCCTGTGATCGCATCCGGCGGAGCGGGAACGAAGGAGCATTTCTATGATGCTTTGACGGAAGGACATGCGGATGCGGCGCTTGCAGCTTCATTGTTCCACTACAAGGAACTTGAGATTATGGATCTCAAAAATTATCTCGCGGACCGTGGCGTGTCAGTGCGACGATAAAGCGCTATGTGTTTCATACATAAGAAGAAAATTTGCGAAACGTTTAAAAGTATGATAAACAAAAGGAGTGATGCAGCATGGCAATGATATCAAACGATTGGCTGCCGGCATTGGATCAGGAATTTCATAAAGCATATTACAGAGATTTATTTACATTTGTGAAGCAGGAATATAATACACATGTGATTTATCCGCCGGCAGATGATATTTTTAATGCGCTTCATTTTACACCGCTTAGTGAAGTGAAGGTGCTGATCCTGGGACAGGATCCGTATCACAATGAGCATCAGGCACATGGTCTTTCATTTTCGGTGCTCCCGGATCAGAAGGACATTCCACCGTCGCTTCAGAATATTTATAAGGAATTACAGGATGACTTAGGCTGTAAGATACCGAATAACGGATATCTTAAGAAATGGGCGGATCAGGGCGTACTTCTGCTCAACACCGTACTTACGGTGCGGGCGCATCAGGCAAATTCCCATCAGGGAAGAGGATGGGAACAGTTTACAGATGCAATCATTCAGGCAGTCAATGCACAGGATCGCCCGATCGTCTATATGCTTTGGGGCAGACCGGCACAAAGCAAGATCACGATGCTCACAAACCCGAAGCATCTGATCCTGAAGGCTCCGCATCCGAGTCCGCTTTCTGCGTACCGCGGATTCTTTGGGTGCAGGCATTTCAGCCAGGCAAACGCGTTTCTTGAGAAGAATGGGATTGCGCCGATCGACTGGCAGATTGAGGATGTATAAATATACTTGACAAAATTACAAAAAAGGGTTTATTTTTTGAAGTAGAGATCGATATATATTATAGGATAGGGTCACGGATTGACTATTTTATTTCAAAGGAGTGATACTATGAGAGGCATTTCTTCTTACGATTCATCATCAATCAGTACATTGTTTTCGAGCCTTGGATCATCATCGGGATCCAATTTTCTCGGAATTAATCTGCAGGATTATGCAACAATTAAGAGCGGAACATACGGAAAACTGATGAAGTCTTACTACAGTAAGGTGAATGCAGATTCCACAAAGACATCTTCTAAGGATAAGACAACATCCACCTCAACATCCAAGGATTCTACGAAGACGATCGCCAATATGGAGGAAGCGGCACAAGAACTGACTACGTCTGCAAAGGAATTGTATTCGACGAAGACGGATTCTGTTTTTGTTAAGAAAAATGGTAATTACGATACCAAAAAGATTTCAGAGAAAGTCGGATCGTTTGTTGAGGACTATAACAATCTACTGACAACAAGCGCAAAGTCAACATCGAGCCGTATTGAAAATTCTGTTGATTCGCTCAAACTGTTGACGACAGGCAAGAGTAAGGATTTAGAAGAGATTGGTATCAGTGTGGATTCCAAGACGGGAATTCTCTCCTTTGATTCGGGCAAATTCAGCAGTGCAGATATGGACAAAGTAAAGAAATTATTTAACGGAACAGGTTCTTATGCTTATGGTGTGGCAACCCGTTCTTCTCTGATCGACTCTTATGCACAGTCAGAGGCGGAGAAAGCCAATACTTATGGTAAGAATGGTAAGTATTCCTACAATTACAATAGTGGAAATATTTTCTATGACTCCTTCTAGGAATAAGAAGACGAAATGAATGAATAGAAATAACAAAGGGTGTTGACCGGAACTTAGAAAGTCCAGGCAACACCCTTATTTTTATCGATTAATTGTTTTTAATCATCGGCCTCTTCGTCAGCAGTTGTGTTGTAAACCTGACGCTTTCTTGCCATAACATCGCTTTCAAGATATTCATCGTAAGTGGATACCTTATCGATCATGGTTCCATCCGGAAGGAACTCAATAATGCGGTTAGCGGTCGTCTGTACGACCTGGTGATCTCGGCAGGCGAACAGGATGACACCAGGGAATTTGATCATACCATTATTCAATGCGGTAATGGATTCCATATCCAGGTGGTCAGTCGGCTCGTCAAACATTAAGACATTGCTTCCCATGATCATCATGCGGGAGAGCAGTACACGAACCTTTTCACCACCGGAAAGTACACGCATTTTTTTGACACCGTCTTCTCCGGCGAAAAGCATACGGCCAAGGAAACCGCGGACATAAGTGGCATCCTTGATCTCGGAGAACTGGGTGAGCCAGTCTACAATCAGCTCATCGGTATCGAAGATCGTGGTGTTATCCTTCGGGAAGTACGACTGGCTTGTGGTTACACCCCACTTGTAGGTTCCTTCGTCCGGCTCCATCTCTCCGGCAAGAATCTTAAAGAGAGTTGTCTTGGCAAGTTCGTTGCCGCCGACAAAAGCAATCTTATCATCGTGTCCGACGATGAAGGAGATGTTATCGAGAACCTTCACGCCGTCAATTGTCTTGCTGATTCCGTCTACCGTCAGTACTTCGTTACCGATCTCTCGGTTCGGACGGAAATCGATGTATGGGTACTTACGGCTGGAAGGACGGATGTCATCCAGCTGGATTTTCTCCAACGCACGCTTACGGGAAGTTGCCTGCTTTGACTTGGAAGCGTTCGCAGAGAAGCGGGAGATGAACTCCTGTAACTCCTTGATCTTTTCTTCCTTTTTCTTGTTCGCTTCCTTCATCTGACGGACAAGAAGCTGACTCGATTCATACCAGAAATCATAGTTTCCGGCGTAGAGCTGAATCTTGCCGTAATCCATATCGGCAATGTTGGTACATACTTTATTTAAAAAGTAACGGTCGTGGGATACCACGATGACCGTGTTTTCGAAGTTGATCAGGAATTCTTCAAGCCATGCAATTGCATCGAGATCCAGATGGTTGGTCGGCTCATCAAGAAGCAGAATATCAGGGTTGCCGAATAATGCCTGTGCAAGAAGAACTTTGACTTTGACAGCACCCGGAAGGTCTGCCATCTGTGTGTAATGATCTTCGGTTGGAATTCCAAGTCCGTTTAAGAGGGTGGCTGCGTCGGATTCTGCGTTCCATCCGTCCATGTCTGCAAATTCGGCTTCAAGTTCACTTGCGCGGATGCCGTCTTCATCGGAGAAATCTTCCTTCATATAGATGGCGTCTTTTTCCTTCATGATATCATAAAGTCTCTGGTTACCCATGATAACGGTATCTAATACCGTAAATTCATCGTATTTGAAGTGGTCCTGCTGCAGAAATGACAGACGCTGTCCAGGAGTGATCACAATCTCGCCGCTCGTCGGTTCGAGCTGACCGGATAAAATTTTTAAGAATGTTGATTTTCCGGCACCGTTCGCGCCAATCAGTCCGTAACAGTTCCCTTCGGTAAATTTGATGTTTACATCTTCAAATAAGGCTTTTTTGCCTAATCTTAAGGTGATATTATTTGCACTAATCATACGAAAACCTCATTATTTCTTCAATCCATTTAGTCACGAGTTCTATTTAAACATGAAAAGTCCTTTATTTCAAGCAAAAAACACTTTATTATTAAGAAAAAACGCATTCTTATTGGAAAAAGTCAAGAAAACTGTTATAATAAAATCAATTATTAGGTGGATTGGGTGAAAAGATGGATTATAATGAATTGATGGGGGTGGATATTCCGATTGCGGCTGCGGTTGCAACATACGGAAATTCATTAAAAATTGAGATGGTCAATGCCGAGTTCGTACGCCTTTTTGGATATACGGAGCGAGATCTTGCGCAGATGGGAGCCGAGAACATGATCTCGAAAAAGGATATCTACTTACTGGAAGAGACGGTTGCTCAGGCCGTGCAGGGACAAAGGGTGGCGGAGCAGGAGGTGCGGATCCGGCAGAAAGGGCATGACTTTTTCTGGGTACAGGTAAGGTGCAGTCGGCTGACCTATAAGAATGCCTTGCCGCAGCTGATTTTTCTGTTCTGGGATATTCATGCGCAAAAGTCCAGCGAACTGAAACAACAGCTTTTGACGCAGAAATATGAGATGATGGAAAAATTATCTCAGGAGTATCCGTTTGATCTGGATGTGCCGAACTGGAGGATGCTGCGCTCCCAGCGTCTGATGGAACTGAGAGGGGAATTTGAAGCACAGGATCAGTATTATCCTGTCGATGAAGAAGTGAAATTGCTTTTCCTTGCGGATCAGGATCTGTTTCTGAAAGCGATGTATGAGGCTACACAGACGGAGGTGACAGGAACGATTGATACCCGGTTTAATGTGAGCACGGAAGAGGATGTGCCGTGTTATCAATGGTTCCGCACATACTACCAGAGCGTAAAGGATGATATGGGCAATATTGTGCGCATTATCGGCCGAAGCTTTAATATTGACAGGGACAAGGCTTTGCAGGAAAAAGTGCGCAGAGATCCGCTGACAAAACTTTTGAATAAGCTGGAGATCCAAAGAGAAGTTACGTCATATATTGAAGAGAATCCATCGAGCACTAATGTCATGTTTTTGATTGATATTGACAATTTCAAAGGAATCAATGACAATTTCGGGCATACATTTGGCGATACAGTGATCATGGATGTTGCCAATCTCATAAGAAGCCAGTTCCGTGTGGATGATTTTGTCGGACGGGTTGGAGGAGATGAGTTCCTTGTCTTCATGAAGAACACAAGTGTGGAGAAAGCAAAGGAGAAAGCACAGAGACTATGTGACGTTCTGTCGCGGGAATACAGCGGAGAAAATGTGAATTATCGTATTTCTTCAAGTATTGGTCTGGCTGTGTACCGCTCGCCGAAGGATACCTATGCCGGTCTGTTTGAAAAAGCGGATCATGCAATGTACCGTGCGAAACAGAGTGGAAAAGATGGCTTTGAACTGGCTGGGGTAGAGGATGTCGGACAGACGCGCAATGAAGCAATCCGCATTGACAAAAGAGAACTGATCGATCAAAAGGATCAGGAGTTTCTGGCTTTTGCAGTCAGTCTGATGACCCATGCTAAGAATCTGGAAGGCTCACTCAATATGCTGTTGAAAAAGATTGCGGATCGATATGATCTGGATTTTGTGGCTGTCTTTGAAGAGGATGAAGTTGAGGAGCATCTGACGATGACCAACTATTTTGCAAGACGTAAGCTGATTACGGACAATCGGATTTTTGCCAAGATGCATATGGAGAATGTGCGGATTAAACCCGGACAGTGTGTGATTCTGACACATGAACAACTGGTAAATGCCGGACATGTTTATCCGGATGAAGATGGTCTGGAGGTAAAATCGAATGTGTCTTTTTCTGCGGTAATCGGTAAATTTGAGTATATCGGTGACCGTATCGGAGAAGTTATGTATCTGACCAAAAATGAACAGAAACAGTGGTCGACGAGCGAGATGGCACTTTTTAAGGAGCTGACCCGTACTATGGCAATCTTTGTATCGTTGCGATTCCGGATGGATGAGAGCCGTGCACAGATACAGAAGATACAGATGAGAGATCCGTTGACGAATCTGTATAATCAGGAGTCCTTCCGCCGACAGGTAGCCAAAGTGCTGGCAAAGGCAGATCCGGATAAGGTATATGCAATCGAGTATCTCGATATCAATAATTTTGGTTATGTCAATGAAAATTATGGCTATAAGGTTGGTGACAGCATCTTAAAGATGCTTGCAACAGATGTGTCAAGCCAGCCGTATTTTGTGGCAGGCTGCCGCTTATATTCGGATTTCTTTTTGATTCTTGCTGCGGATGAAAGCAGTGAGATGCTTGAAATGCATTTGCAGAAACGTAACCAGAGATTTACCAATATGCAGAACCATCAGTACCCGAACAGTGGCATGGGTGTGACAGTGGGTGTGTATATTTTTGAAAATACCAAGATTGATTTTGATCAGGCTATGGAAAATGCGAATCTTGCATGGAAGAATGCAAAACGATCCGGCAAGAAACAGATTATGTTTTATACGCAGGGACTCCGGTCGATGCGTGTGGAAGAACAAAAAGTAGTCGGAGAGTTTTTTGAAGCCTTGTACCGTGATGATTTTCAGATGTATCTGCAGCCGAAATTCTTCCTGGGCAAGGAGATTATTTATGGTGCCGAAGCTCTGGCACGCTGGAAGAAACCGGACGGAACCATTGTCCCGCCGGCCTATTTCATTGATTCTCTTGAAAAGATTGGCTATATTACGGAACTGGATTTCTATATTTTTGAGGAAGTGCTTAAGACACTCGATAAATGGAATCGCCAGAAGAAAAGAAAAATTATTATTTCAACAAATTTCTCGGGAAGGCATTTTGAGGGTGACGGCGAAGAATTTTTAAATCGTATCGCTCATGTTATGTCAAAATATACGATACTTCCAAGCAATATTGAGATTGAGGTTACGGAGGGGGTTCTGGTCAAGAATGTGGAGGTACTCAGGCATTGTCTGAACCGCTTGCATGATATGGGATTCCGTATTGCGATCGATGATTTCGGAACCGGTTATTCTTCGCTCTCTATGCTGGCAGATATGCCATCGGATGTGATCAAAATCGACAAAAGCTTTATTAATGTCGGAATGACGGATCAGAAAATGAAACTGTTGTACGAGATTGGCCGCATGGTTAAGATCCTGGACAAAGACATCATTATTGAAGGTGTTGAAACCAGGGAACAGGAGCAGCAGCTGATCGAGGGGGGATTCGAGTGCGGACAAGGCTATTTGTGCAATCGTCCGGTGTCTCTTGGAGAGTTTGAAAGGTTGTATTTGTAAAAATACAAAAATGGTGTCGCTAAAACTTGATTTTTGGCGGCATTCATTTTATATTATTAAATTAGAGACATTCTGATTCAATGTCTGATTTTTAATACGTTTGAACATTAAATTAAAATAGGAGGACTAATTCATGAAACGTTCAATGAAAACCATGGATGGAAACCATGCAGCAGCTCATGCTTCTTATGCATTTACTGATGTTGCAGCAATCTATCCTATTACTCCTTCATCTGTTATGGCTGAGGCTACAGATGAGTGGGCAACCGCAGGTCGTAAGAACATTTTCGGACAGACAGTTCAGGTTACAGAAATGCAGTCTGAAGCCGGTGCAGCTGGTACTGTTCACGGATCTCTTGCAGCCGGTGCATTAACAACTACTTATACAGCATCACAGGGTCTCTTACTTATGATCCCTAACCTGTACAAGGTAGCAGGTGAGAGACTTCCGGGCGTATTTAATGTATCTGCTCGTTGTGTCGCTACACACGCACTGAACATCTTCGGTGATCACTCTGATGTATACGCTTGCCGTCAGACAGGTGTTGCAATGCTCTGTGAGTCATCTGTACAGGAAGTTATGGATCTTACTCCGGTTGCACATTGCTCTGCAATCAAGGGAAGAATTCCATTCATCAACTTCTTCGATGGATTCCGTACATCTCACGAGATTCAGAAGATCGAGACTTGGGATTACGAAGATCTTAAGGATATGGTAGATATGGATGCAGTTGATGCTTTTCGTAAGAATGCATTAAATCCAAATCATCCGGTAGAGATGGGATCTGCTCAGAACCCTGATATCTTCTTCCAGTCAAGAGAGGCTTGCAACTCTACATACGACGAGCTTCCAGCTATCGTTCAGGAATACATGGACAAGGTTAACGAGAAGATCGGTACAGATTACAAGTTATTCAACTACTACGGAGCAGCTGATGCTGACCGCGTGATCATTGCTATGGGATCTGTTTGTGAGACGATCGATGAGACAATCGATTTCTTAATGGCTAGAGGCGAGAAGGTCGGTGTTGTTAAAGTTCGTCTTTACAGACCATTCGTTAAGGAAGCTTTAATCGACGCTATCCCGGATACTGTTAAGAGAATCGCAGTATTAGACAGAACTAAGGAGCCAGGTTCTCTCGGAGAGCCATTATACTTAGACGTTGTTGCAGCTCTTAAAGGATCTAAGTTCGATCAGGTTACAATCACAAGCGGACGTTACGGATTAGGATCTAAGGATACTACTCCTGGACAGATCATCGCTGTATTCAATAACTCTGAGAAGCCAAGATTTACAATTGGTATCACTGATGATGTTACCAACCTTTCTCTTGAGCTTAAGGAGAACCCTGTTACAACACCAGAAGGAACTACAAACTGTAAGTTCTGGGGTCTTGGTGCAGACGGTACTGTAGGTGCCAACAAGAACTCTATCAAGATCATCGGTGATAACACAGACATGTACGCTCAGGCATACTTTGATTATGACTCTAAGAAGTCCGGTGGTGTTACAATTTCTCACTTACGTTTTGGACATACTCCAATCCGTTCCACATACCTGATCTCTCAGGCAAACTTCGTAGCATGTCACTGTACAGCATACATCTACAAGTACAACATGGTTCAGGATCTTGTTCCTGGTGGAACATTCCTGTTCAACACACAGTGGTCAGTCGATGAGTTAGACGAGAAGTTACCTGGACAGGTTAAGAGATATATCGCTGAGAACAACATCAACTTCTACATCATCGATGGTGTTAAGATTGGTAAGGAGATCGGTCTTGGTAACCGTATCAATACTGTTCTTCAGTCCGCATTCTTCTCACTCACTAAGCTGATTCCGGAAGAGGAAGTTATCAAGCTTATGAAGGACGCAGCTACAAAGTCTTATGCTAAGAAGGGTGACGATGTCGTTAAGATGAACCATGACGCTATCGATGCCGGTGCTACAGCATACGTTAAGGTAGACGTTCCAGAGAGCTGGAAGAACTGCACAGACGATGATTACTCTGTAGAAGTTAAGGGAGACAACAAGGAAGTTGTTGACTTCGTTAAGAATATTCAGCAGAAAGTCAACGGACAGCAGGGTAACACAATTCCTGTATCTGTTGTTAAGAAATACGAGACAGGCTGGACACCTTCAGGTACAGCTGCATACGAGAAGCGTGGTGTAGCAACAGACGTTCCTGTATGGGATGCTACAAAGTGTATCGAGTGTAACCAGTGTTCTTATGTATGTCCTCACGCAGCAATCCGTCCGGTTGCTATGACAGAGGCAGAAGCAGCTGCAGCTCCAGAAGGAATGCAGATGAAAGACTTGAACCAGATGCCTGGATACAAGTTCGCAATCGTTGTATCAGCATTCGACTGTACAGGATGTGGATCTTGTGTAAACGTATGTCCAGATAAGGTTCAGGCTATCACAATGACTGGTTTCGAGGCACATGAGGATGAGCAGAAGTACTTCGATTACGCAGTAACACTTGAGGATAAGGAAGACGTTATCGAGAAGTTCAAGATTAATTCTGTTAAGGGATCTCAGTTCCGTCAGCCATTACTTGAGTTCTCAGGAGCTTGTGGTGGATGTGGTGAGACACCTTACGCTAAGTTGATCACCCAGTTATTCGGTGACAGAATGTACATTGCAAATGCTACAGGATGTTCATCAATCTGGGCTAACTCTTCACCTTCTACACCTTATACAACAAACAAGAAGGGACAGGGTCCTGCATGGTCTAACTCATTATTCGAGGATGCAGCAGAGTTCGGTTATGGTATGTTACTTGCTCAGAGAGCAATCCGTGACAGATTAAAGAACGAGCTTGATGAGATCGATGCGAACACAGATAACGCTGATGTTAAGGCTGCAATCAAGGAGTGGAATGATACATTCGCTTCCGGCATTGAGAACGGACCGGCTACTGAGAAGTTAGTAGCAGCATTAGAGGCTTGCGGATGTGATGCTTCTAAGAACATCTTAAAGGAGAAGGATTACCTCGCTAAGAAGTCCCAGTGGGTATTCGGTGGTGACGGATGGGCATACGACATCGGATTCGGTGGTGTTGACCATGTACTCGCTTCCGGTAAGGATATCAACGTAATGGTATTCGATACTGAGGTATATTCAAATACAGGTGGACAGTCTTCTAAGGCTACTCCTACAGGTGCGATCGCACAGTTCGCAGCTGGTGGAAAAGAGACAAAGAAGAAGGATCTTGCAGGTATTGCAATGAGCTACGGTTATGTATATGTAGCACACATTTCTATGGGTGCTGATATGAACCAGTGTGTTAAGGCTCTTGCAGAGGCTGAGGCTTATCCGGGACCATCACTTATCATTGCTTACGCTCCATGTATCAACCATGGTATCAAGAAGGGTATGAGCAAGGCTCAGACAGAGGAGAAGTTAGCAGTTGAGTCCGGATACTGGTTCAACTTCCGTTACAACCCAGCACTTGCAGCAGAAGGTAAGGATGCATTCTCATTAGACAGCAAGGAGCCTACAGGTGATTATCAGGCATTCCTTAAGGGTGAGAACCGTTACGCTTCTCTTGCTAAGTTCAATCCTGAGAGAGCAGCAGAGCTGTTTGCAGCATCTGAGCAGAATTCTAAGGATCGTTACGAGCACTTAAAGAAGTTAGTAACTCTTTACGCAGGTAAATAATTCATTGAACGATATATAGTTCTGACAGACCGTCAGTTTCCTCTTAGGAGGGGGCTGGCGGTCTGTTTCTTTTGTGTAGAGATGGATTTATCCATTTACAAAAACAGTCGATAATGATACAATAATCTGAGAATTTGTTACATGGGAGGAAGATTGATGGCTGGCTTATTGCTGGAACTGCGCAGACAGCTTGCGCGGAATCGACGTCAAACTACATATCACAAGCCGCATGTCTATACATTAGAGCCACAGAATGAGCGTCATGTGACAGAGACGGTTAAGGAGACAACAAAGGAGAACAAGTTGTCGGAAGAGATTCCGGAAGAAACACAAGCCGGAAGTATTCATGAAAGGAACGTTGGGGTTGTGAGCAAGGAAGATTTCTTACTGAGTCAGATCGATGAATTCAGAGAGCGGGCAAAGCAGTTGCAGAGTTTGTTAGATACCAAGGAGACCCAGGCGCAGGAGTTGCAGTCTCTGGTGGACGAGCGTCAGGAGAAAGCAGATGCTTTGGATCAGATTCTTCAGGAACGTCAGGAGAAGGCGGACAGCCTTACGAGTGAAGTGGAGAAGCAGATTGATAACATTATTGCCAAGGTAGCAGCCAAGATGGATGAAATCGAGGCTACGATGAAGGATGATGTGGCAGATGGCAAGCGCTTCAACGAAGAGAAAGCCAAGGAACTGAAAGAATCCTTAGAGCAGGTACAGGAGCAGCTCACAGTTGTGAAGAATGACCTCTCTGAGAAGGTGCATTCAGAGAATGTAAAGTGTTACCGCAATGTGCAGGATCTGTTCCGAAGTATGGATGAGAAAGTAGATCGTCTGGCACAGATTGAGTCAAAGCTGGGTCGTACACAGGGATTGGTTACGGTCTCACTTATATTTGGAATATTAAATTTTGGAATATTGATCGCTTTATTGTTGCTGAACCTGGGAGTTTTAGGATTATAAGCGACATGATATAATGAAGCGCGCTGATGTGCGCGTAGGTCATCATGCATACGCATGGTGACATAAAATGCAATTCTCTGCTTTGGGGAATTGCATTTTCTATCCTATTGGGAATGCATTTGCCTGAGAGGATGTATATAGAAGAGATTTTATAGAAGTGAGAGAATAGAGAGTATGGACAAGAAGAAAGTATGGGTCGTAGGGCATAAGCATCCGGATACGGATTCGATTTGTGCAGCGATCGCTTATGCAAATTATAAGAACGCGCTTTGTGAGGTTGAGAATCCGAATGAGACGATTGAGTATGTGCCGAAGCGTGCGGGCAGCATTAATGCGGAGACTGCATATGTGCTGGAGCGTTTTAAAGTTGATGCGCCGAAGCTTGTCTCGGATGTAGGAACGCAGCTTCGCGATATCCGTATGCGTAAGACAGAAGGCGTCAGCAGTCATATCTCGATGAAGAAAGCATGGGAGATGATGAAGATTCTCGGTGTTGTTACACTTCCGGTTGTGCGTGACAACAAGTTGGAGGGATTGATCGTAACCGGGGATATTGCAAAGTCGTATATGGATGTATACGACAATTCGATTCTTTCCAATGCAAGAACCCAGTATAAGAATATTATTGAGACGTTGGAAGGACAGCTTCTGACCGGTAATGAGCATGCCTATTTTGTCAAAGGTAAGGTTGTGATCGGTGTTGGAACACCGGAGGTATTGTCATCTGCGCTTGAGGCGGATGATCTTGTCATGATCGGAGATCGCGAGGAATCCCAGCTTCTTTGTATCGCATCCAACTGCAGCTGTATGATCGTTACGAATGGATACGAGGTCAGTCGCGAAGTGATTGAGGCGGCAAAGGAGAAGGAAGTCGTTGTAATATCGACTCCTTACGATACGTTTACGGCAGCCCGTCTGATCAACCAGAGTATTCCAATCAAGCATTTTATGACGAAGAAGGATATCGTACATTTTGATCTGGATGATTATGTGGATGAAGTTCGCGAATCGGTTGCGAAGATCAGGCACCGTGACTTCCCGATTCTCGATGAAAATCAGAATTATGTAGGAATGTTCTCAAGACGTAATTTGATGAATACACAGAAGAAACAACTGATTCTGGTCGATCACAATGAGAAGTCGCAGGCAGTTGCGAATATCGATGAGGCAGAGATTCTTGAAATCATTGATCATCACCGTCTGGGCAGTCTGGAGACAATGGCTCCGGTTTATTTCAGAAACCAGCCACTTGGCTGCACCTCTACGATCATCTATCAGATGTATCTGGAGAAAGATGTTGAGATCAACCCGCAGATGGCAGGTATTATGTGCGCAGCAATCCTATCTGATACACTAATGTTCCGCTCACCGACGTGTACGGAAATTGACCGGAATGCAGCACTCGCTTTGGCAAAGATTGCAGGGGTGGAAGTGGCAGAACTTGCATCTGCAATGTTTGAAGCCGGAAGTGATTTTGATAATAAGACAGAAGACGAGATTTTAAATCAGGACTTTAAGATATTCCATTCCGGAACGATCAATTTTGGTGTCGCACAGATCAGTGCGATGGGGCGTCAGGAGCTTGATAAGGTGCAGGAGCGAATCGCGCCGAAGCTGGATCAGCTTCTGGGAGAGAAACAGATTCAGATGGTATTTGTTATGCTGACAGATATTCTTAATGAATCTACCTATCTGATCTATCGCGGAACGGATGCGGCACAGATTATTGCTAGTGCATATAACTGTGACCCGACGGAAGAAGGCATCATGTTAAAAGGCGTGGTATCGCGCAAGAAGCAGCTGATTCCGGTGTTGATCAACACGATGGCAGAACGTCAGGCATAATATTTATGAAAAGAGAAAGACAATTCCTGGGAGTTGCCTTTCTCTCTTTTTTATGTATTGAATCTGGATTGGGACAGGCATCATTTCGAATGCGCGGTTTGTTGATGAAATTGTTCTCTTGGTGAACTGCCGAAATTTTTCTTGTATGCGCGTGAGAATGTGGAGTAATTACGGAAGCCACATTCGTAGCAAACATTTGTGATTGGTTTCCCCTGTTGGATTAAGTCGCGGGCAAGAAGTAACCTCTTTGTGGTGAGATAATTTCCGATGGTGTATCCGGTCTCTTCTTTGAATGCGTGCATGAGATGATAGCGGCTGAGGAAGAATGTATCAGCTAGAAAATCAATGGATATATCATCTGTTAAATGTTCATTTAAATAATCGATGACATCGATCATCTTCTTATTGGATGAGGAGTTTGCCAGATATTCAATTCCATCATGGATTGCAACCCGATTGAGTTCGATCATGAATTCAAGAAAAAGAAGATTGTGATACAACTCGTATGCATATTCCGTGGAATCGAGTGATTGCTCCAGTTCCCGCACAATCTGTCCGAGTTTTGTTGTGCCGAAAGCCGGGACACGCAGTACGTGCGACTGCTTCCTATGTGCCTCGATCAGGCATTGTGCGAGATCGTAAGAATCGGTGCGATAGTCAGCCAGATAATCTTTGGAAATATAAATGATGATACGTTCGTAAACCGATGTATCATGGAGAATCGGGCGATGCACTTCACCGGCCGGGACGAATACGATATCTTCGGGTTTCAGATCATAAGTACGGCCTTCCACGCAATACGATACATTTCCTCGCATAAGAAGCAGTATCTTATGAAAATCGTGGAAATGAAAATCAATCGGTGTCATTTTCTCGTCGATCAGATGAAAAATTTTAAAATTACTGTTTAAGTATCCTGTCTTTTCATATTCGTTCATGGAATATCCCTCACGTTTTTGTCTTATTGGCTGGTTGTAAAACGGGCAATACGAACCAAAATACAATGTATGCGTTCTGTTATCTAAAGTTTACTATGCGGGCACACAATTTGCAATATAGAAAGCACTTAAGATGTTTTCAGATGATAAAGTGCGGAGTATACTGATGATATAGGAAAATTGGAAGAATAAATTATAAGAAAACCGTTAGGAGGAGAATGTATGAAGTTTACGAAGATGCATGGCTGCGGCAACGATTATGTGTATGTGAATTTGTTTGAGGAACAGATAGAGAATCCGGCGAAAGTATCGATTGCAGTCAGTGATCGGCATTTTGGTATCGGTTCTGATGGACTGATCACAATCGGAGCGTCGGAGATTGCAGATTTTCGGATGCGAATCTATAATGCAGATGGGTCTGAGGCGGAGATGTGCGGAAACGGTATCCGTTGTGTGGCAAAATACGTGTATGACCATAAGCTGACCGATAAGACTGAGATTACGGTGGAGACGGGCGCTGGAGTGAAAACACTGCAGCTGACGGTTGAGGATGATAAAGTGACGCTTGTCCGTGTGGATATGGGGGAGCCGATTCTGACACCGGATGAGATTCCGGTTGTGGCAGATGGGGATCGCGTTGTGGATGAACCGATTGTTGTGGATGACAAGGAGTGGCGCATGACCTGTGTGTCGATGGGAAATCCGCATGCGGTTGTGTTTGTGGATGATGTGGCGCATTTTGAATTGGAAAAATACGGACCGCTTTTTGAGAATCATGTGCGTTTTCCGAAGCGAACCAATACGGAATTTGTACAGATCATATCGAGAAACGAGGCAATTATGCGCGTGTGGGAGCGTGGTTCGGCGGAGACATGGGCATGTGGAACCGGAACCTGCGCGACGGTTATGGCGTGTATTCTGAATGGACTTACGGACAATGATGTGCTGGTGCATTTAAGAGGCGGAGACCTGCGTATCGTGTATGATGAGAAGAGTAATCATGTATTTATGACCGGACCGGCTACGGAGGTGTTTGAGGGAGAAATTCAGTTGTAAGTGAAACATGAATAAGAAAGTGTGCATATAGAGCGTAATGAAGAACCGGTACGGAGCGAAGATAAATGGGTGAACCCGGACCGATGATTTTGAGTGGAAAAGATACAGGAGGACAGAAAATGAAATTATCACAGTTGATCCAGGATATGCAGTATGAGGTGCTGACAGGAAGCATCGATACAGAAGTGACAACACTGGTCTATGATTCGAGAAAGGTGGAAAAAGGTTCTGTATTTGTGTGTATCAGTGGAAGTGTAAGGGATGCACATGAATTTATTCCGGATGTTGTGTCAAAAGGCGCAGCAGCAGTTGTCGTTGAGAAAGATGTAGAGCCTTTGGAGGGCGTGACATATATTAAAGTAAGTGACAGCCGTCTGGCGTTGGCATGCATGTCAGCTGCTTATTTCGGACATCCGGCAAAGAAACTGAAGACCATCGGTATTACCGGAACCAAGGGAAAGACGACAACCACCTATATGGTAAAATCGATTCTTGAATCGGCAGGAATTAAGACCGGTCTCATCGGCACGATTGAATCGATCGTTGGTGAGAAGCGCATTCCTTCTGCCAATACAACACCGGAATCTTACCGCGTGCAGGAGCTTTTTGCCGAGATGGTAGATGCAGGCCTTGACGCAGTCGTTATGGAGGTTTCTTCACAGGCACTCATGCTTCACCGGGTATCGGGATTTATGTTTGATATCGGTGTGTTCACTAATCTGGAGCCGGATCATATCGGAGAGAATGAACACAAGGATTTTGCAGATTATATGCACTGCAAGAGTCTTTTGTTTCAACAGTGTAAGCTTGGTATCTTTAACGGAGACAGCGAGCATCTTGAGGGCATCTTAAAAGGGCACACCTGTGAGGTAGAGACCTTCGGATATGGCAGGCAGAATGATCTTGTGGCAGAGAATGTGGAACTGAAGAAGGAACATGGAGCACTTGGTGTCCGTTATCATGTGAGCGGACTTATGGATTTTGATGTGGAAGTGAACGTACCGGGAAGCTTTTCGGTATACAATTCACTGACTGCGATTGCCATCTGTCATCATTTTGGAGTGGATGAGGAGAAGATTAAGCATGCGTTGCTTCATGTCAGTGTGAAGGGTCGAATCGAGATCGTCCCGGTAACAAAGCGTTACACGATCATGATCGATTACGCGCACAATGCGATGTCTCTTGAGAGCCTTCTCACTACGCTTAAGGAGTATGAGCCGGGAAGACTTGTGTGTCTGTTCGGATGTGGCGGTAACCGTGCAAAATCCAGACGATATGAGATGGGGGAGGTTTCATCAAAGTTAGCGGATCTTACCGTTGTGACTTCGGATAATCCAAGAAATGAAGATCCGATGGACATTATTAATGACATTCTTGTTGGTGTCCATAAAGCGGACGGAGCGTATGTTACAATTCCGGATCGTAAGGAAGCAATCGCATACTGTATGAAGAATGCATTGGACGGAGATATTGTTGTTCTTGCAGGAAAAGGCCACGAGGATTATCAGGAAATCTGTGGAGTAAAGCATCATATGGACGAACGTGAATTGATCGCAGATATTATAAAAGAAAATCCAGATTTAAATTTGTAATTGGAGGAGATTATGGAGCTGTTTCGCGGAGCAGGAGTCGCACTTGTCACTCCGTTTCATGAAGACAAAAGCGTAAACTATGAAGTGTTGGAACAATTGGTGGAACGCCAGATTACACATGGTACGGATGCGATCATTGTGTGTGGATCGACCGGAGAGCCGGCAACGATGAGCGAAGAGGAACGCTTATCGGTGATCGCAAGGGTAGTAGCGTCTACAAAGCACAGGATTCCGGTGATTGCAGGAACCGGAAGCAACACAACAGAGGGAGCAGCTGCTTTCACAAGAAAGGTGGCCTCTCTTGGCGTAGATGGAATGCTTGTGGTGACCCCTTACTACAATAAGGCGACACAGAATGGTTTGTATGAGCATTATCGGCTGATTGCGGCACAGACCGATCTGCCGATCATCATGTACAACGTACCTTCACGTACAGGCTGCAATCTGCTTCCAGAGACCGCAGTTCGAATTGCTGAGGATTGTCCGAATGTGATCGGAATCAAGGAAGCGAGCGGAAATCTCTCGCAGGTGGCTCGCCTGGCGAGGCTTGCGGGGAATCAGCTTTCCATCTATTCCGGAAATGATGATCAGATTCTTCCGGTATTGTCGCTTGGCGGTGTGGGTGTCATTTCGGTATTATCGAATGTCGTACCGGAGGAGACACACAATATGGTGTATAGTTTCTTGAATGGAGATTTAATTACTGCGAAAAATCTGCAGTTAGATTATCTTGATCTGGTAGATGCATTGTTCTCCGAAGTGAATCCAATCCCGGTGAAGGCTGCGATGAATTTACTTGGATATAACGTCGGTGGTTTACGCCTCCCACTCACGGAGCTTGAGGAGCCGCATTGCAGAGAACTTGAGCAAGTGCTTCGCCAGCATGAACTTCTGTAAAAGCAAAGGATTCGATGACGTAGAGAACAAAATGTGTTCGGAATGAAAACAACCGGACTTAAGAGAATGATTGAGATGAAAATTTCAGTGCATAAGAGGAAAGAGAAAACGATGGGAAAACAACATTGGAAACCGGGCAATATGCTCAACCCGGTGCCGGCAGTCATGGTGTCGGTAACGGATAAAGAAGGAAAATCGAATATTATTACTGTTGCATGGGCAGGTACGGTATGTACGAATCCGCCAATGGTGTCGATCTCCGTGCGTCCGTCACGCTATTCTTATCAGATTCTGGAAGAGACAGGAGAGTTTGTGATCAATCTTACGAATGAGTCTCTTGTGAAAGCATGCGACTATTGTGGTGTGGTCAGTGGAAGAGATGTTGATAAATTCGCAAAAACCGGACTGACACCGATTCCAATGGAGCATGTTCATGCGATGGGAATCGATGAGAGTCCGGTTAATATGGAATGCAAAATTACTGAGAAACGGGAACTGGGAAGTCATACGATGTTTATCGCCGAGGTAGTCGGCGTTACTGTGGATGATCAGTACATGGATGAAACCGGAAAGTTTCATATCAATGAATCCGGTCTTGTCATGTATTCCCATGGAGAGTATTTTGCATTAGGTAAAAAACTTGGTAAATTTGGATACAGTGTAAAAAAGAAATAAAGAGTTCATTATTGAAACTTTATTTCAGCAGCATATCCATCAGATATGCGTACACATCTTCGTTTTGGTTCTTCCAGTTGTTGCAGATCGCCTCTGCCTGTTCCTTGGTGGAGACGGAGAGTGTCAGATCAATGATCGTGTTGCTGTCAGAACGTACCTGACAGCGCACGGCATACTTCTGGTTGGTTGTCTTATAATAATCGGCAAGGATGGAGTTCTCCTGACGGAATTCCAGCTTGTTCTTCTCGAAGAACTTGATCACATCTGCTTCGATTCCGTCCGTTATCTTATCTTTGAAGAAGCCAAGTGTTTCTTTCCCTGCGGCAGTAAGCGTGTACTGCGTGTTCGAGTGCGTGGATTCGGCGAGGATCAGATCCGCGTCGACCAGATCGCCAAGCACTTCCTGCACACGGAAATAGTCGGTATATTCTTCACTTAAGAAGAAATTGGAAATCTGTGTATTCGTCAGCGGAAATCCCGCTTTGCTCAGCATATACAAAATAGTAAGTTTATAAATGGTAAATGGTTCAGCCAATTTGTAAGTCTCCTTTCTGTGTTATCATGATGGCGATCCCTAAAAATCAAACATTTTCATAAAATTTAATTATGATTTATAATATTTTCCCTGCCAGGTATTGCGTTCCTTCATACGTCTGTGAATGGTATTCAGTACACGCTTCTTATCGGTACTCCAACGCGGTGCAAGAAGCAGATTCCTTGGTCCGTCGCCGGTGAGCCGGTGGATCACAAGATCAGGCGGCAGAAGTTCTAAGCAGTCGATGACAAGTTCGCAGTATTCATTCAGCTCCATGACCGGGAACGGATTGTTTCGATACATGTCGGCTAAAGCGGTGTGATCCAGTACATGCAGAAGCTGCAGCTTGACTCCGGAGACCGGAAGGGCTGCAACATGCCTTATGGTAGCAAGTATCATGTCGCGGGTTTCACCGGGAAGTCCCAAAATGACATGTGCAATCACAGGAATGCCTCTTTCCGCAAGTGCATAGACGGAAGCGTCAAACTGTTCAGCCGTCGTGTGTGTATTCATCCGGTCTAAGGTTTCGTTATGCATTGTCTGCATACCGAGTTCCATCCATACCGGTTTGGTCTGGTTTACGGATGAAAGCAGGTCAAGGATGTCAGGTGAAAGACAATCGCTTCTTGTTCCAATCGATAATGCAACAATTTCTTCCGGTTCGATCGCCTCAAAGTAGAGCTTCTTAAGATAGGAGACCGGAGCATAGGTGTTGGTGTAGGATTGAAAATAAGCAATAAATTTATGACAATCCGTCTTGGTTGCAATCCGCGCCTTGGCATCCGCGAGCTGAAGCGGAATGGAGAGTGCTGCATCTGCAGCAAAATCACCGGAGCCTCCCTCACTACAGAATGCGCATCCTCCGGTTGCGAGTGTTCCGTCCCGGTTCGGACAGCTCATACCGCCGCTTAGGGAAAGGCGATATACTTTTTCTTTAAATATTTCTTTACAATAATCGTTGAGTGAATAATACCGCCTGCCTCCGGAATAGGGACAGACGGTATCAGAAATTACAGGATGGATCATATTATTTGATATGAGACTTTACAGCCTGACTTACAACCTCTGCAACTCTTGGGTCGAAAGCTTCCGGCATAATAAACTCATCATTTAATTCTTCGTCAGAAACCAATGCAGCGAGTGCTTCCGCAGCTGCAAGCTTCATTTCCTCTGTAATCTGTGTTGCGTGTCCTTCTAATGCACCCTTAAAGATACCCGGGAATGCGATCACGTTGTTGACCTGGTTCGGGAAGTCGCTTCGTCCGGTTCCTACAACGCGCGCACCGGCGGCCTTGGCAACGTCCGGCATAATTTCCGGTACCGGGTTTGCCATTGCAAAAAGGATAGAGTCTTTATTCATGGAAGCCACCATCTCCGGTGTTACGATATTCGGTGCGGATACACCGACAAAGATATCTGCGCTGCGAAGTGCATCGGCGAGCGTACCGGTCGCGTTTTCCAAATTGGTAACTTCCGTCATCTTTTTCTGCATCCAGTTTAAGTTCGGATAGTCTTTACCAATGATTCCTTCACGGTCACACATGGTCACATGCTTGAATCCGTAGGTTAAAAGGAGGCGGGTGATCGCAACTCCGGCAGAACCGGCACCGTTGACAACGACTTTACAGTCTTCCTTCTTCTTGCCTGTTACACGAAGTCCGTTGATGATTCCGGCAAGAACAACAATCGCAGTACCATGCTGGTCATCATGGAATACCGGAATATCGAGCATCTCTTTTAAGCGCTCCTCAATCTCGAAGCAGCGTGGTGCGGAAATATCCTCTAAGTTGATGCCACCGAAGCCAGGTGCGATGTTCTTGACTGCCTGAATAATCTCTTCGGTGTCCTGGGTATCGAGGCAGATCGGAACAGCGTTGACATCACCGAATTCCTTGAAAAGTACGCATTTTCCTTCCATAACCGGCATAGCGGCGTAAGGTCCGATGTTGCCGAGTCCAAGTACCGCGCTACCGTCAGATACGACTGCGACGGTGTTGGCTTTCCATGTGTAGGTGTATGCGGCGGATTTATCCTTGGCGATCACCTTGCAAGGTTCTGCAACGCCAGGAGTGTATGCAATCGCTAAGTCCTCACGTGAATTTACTTTGGATTTGGCGATCGTCTCGAGTTTTCCGTTCCATTCTTTGTGGCATAAGAGTGCTTTTTCCTTCTGATCCATGATGGTTCTCCTTCTATAATTATGTAGTATTCGGTGTAAAGAAATTATTTTATGTACATTAAAACATATTATAAAGGATTGGTCAAATCGGGAAAAAAGACTTTCTATTTTGAAAAGAATGGTGTATAATGTGTTTACTATAGAAGATTCATAGTCCTTTTCGGACAGAAATTCCCATGAACTTTTTACATGTTTTCAATATAAAGGAGTGCATATGAGAGAAAAATATGAAAGTCTTTCTTTGGTTGTGTTAAAAGACCTTGCAAAGGCGCGTGGAATCAAAGGCGTGTCCGCTATGAAAAAGGGTGATCTTGTTGAGCGCATGCTACAGGAAGATGAGAAGGATAAGCTGAAGAAAGCAGCTTCACATCCGGCTGAGAAGAAGGAAGCCGAGGCACAGACAGAAGAGAAGAAGGAAGTCTATAAGACAACAGAGGATCATAGTTCGATCGCAGTCAAGGAGGATATCGCGAATCTTGACAGTGGTGTGACAGTCAGCGGAATCTTAGAGGTGTTGACAGAAGGATATGGCTTTATCCGGTGCGAGAATTATCTGCCGGGCGAGCATGATGTCTATGTGGCACCGTCGCAGATTCGTAGATTTAACTTAAAGACCGGTGATATCGTGACCGGAAATACAAGAATCAAGACTTCGGAGAAGGAGAAGTTCTCTGCATTATTGTTCGTGACTTCGGTCAATGGACAGCATCCGGCAGAGGCACAGAAGCGTCCAAGCTTTGAGAATCTGACACCGATATTCCCGAATGAGCGTTTACGTCTTGAGCGGCAGGGGGGCTCGGTTGCGATGCGTGTTGTGGATGTCGTGTCTCCAATCGGTAAGGGACAGCGTGGTATGATCGTTTCCCAGCCGAAGGCAGGTAAGACAACCCTCTTAAAGGAGATCGCAAAGTCCATCAAGACCAACAATCCGGAGATGCATCTGATCATCTTACTGATCGATGAGCGCCCGGAGGAAGTTACCGATATCAAGGAAGCAATCGCAGGCGATAATGTGGAGGTCATCTATTCCACATTCGATGAGACGGCAGAACATCATAAGAGAGTTGCGGAGATGGTCATCGAGCGTGCAAAGCGTCTGGTTGAGTATAAGAAGGATGTCATGATATTGCTCGACAGTATTACAAGACTTGCGCGTGCGTACAATCTGACCTGTACACCGAGTGGACGTACGTTATCCGGTGGTCTTGATCCGGCTGCACTTCATATGCCGAAGCGTTTCTTCGGTGCAGCCCGTAATATGCGAGAGGGCGGAAGCCTTACGATTCTTGCAACCGCTCTGGTTGATACCGGAAGCAAAATGGATGATGTCGTATTCGAGGAGTTCAAAGGAACCGGTAACATGGAACTCGTCCTTGACCGTAAGCTTTCCGAGAAGAGAATCTTCCCGGCCGTTGATATTGTCAAGTCCGGAACGAGACGTGACGATCTGCTTCTTGATCCGGATGAGAGAGAGGGTGTGGAGAACATGCGCCGCGCGTTAAACGGAATGCGTTCCGATGAGGCGGTTGAGAACATTCTCAACATGTTTGCACACACGAAGAGTAACGCAGAATTCATCAATATGGTACGCAAGAACCGGATTTTATAAAATATGAAATGAATTGCAAAATACCTATTGCAATCACAAAAAGCCTATGATACAATAAATAAGCTGTTTATCGGGATGTAAACGGACGAAAGTGTCGCTCTTGCAACAAGTATCATATGCGGATCGGGCATACGGGTATAAAGAGTGTATTCACAAGTCAATCTTCGATTGAAAGGAGCACTTGCATGAAAATCGCTGCGCGAGGCAAGTGCGTAGGTAATCGATCAGAGATTGATAACTAGAAACGATAAGAAATAGAAGAGGTGAAAATCATGAGAGAAGGAATCCATCCAGATTATTATCAGGCAACTGTAACATGTAACTGTGGTAACACATTCGTTACCGGTTCTACAAAGTCAGATATCCACGTAGAAATCTGTTCTAAGTGTCATCCATTCTATACTGGACAGCAGAAGGCTAACCAGGCTCGTGGACGTATCGAACAGTTCAACAAGAAGTATGGCATGAAATAGAATTGAGCGATTTACTAAGAAGGTTGAGGCTGCGATATGCCTCAACCTTTTTCGCTATTAAGGAAAGCAGCGGAAGGAACGTATTCCGTGGGGGAAAAATATGAAATATTCAGGAGTTGGCGGTCAGGCAGTCATGGAAGGCGTAATGATGAAGAATCAGGATCGTTACGCAGTTGCGGTAAGAAAGCCGGATCATCAGATTGATGTCAAGGTCGAGAACTATAAGAGTACGATCAAGAATGAGAAGATCAGACATCTGCCGATCGTTCGTGGCGTTGTCAATTTCGTGGAATCGCTGGTGCTTGGAATGAGTACCTTAATGTATTCTGCATCTTTCTTCGAGGATGAGAAAGAGGACAATAAGAAGAAAAATTTATCAGAAGAAGAACGCAAGAAGTTAGAAGAGAAAGAAAAAAAGCAGGAGAAGGCGTTAATGGGTGGAACGGTGGCTTTTTCCATCGTATTTGCGCTTGCATTGTTTTTTGCACTGCCGTATTTTCTGTCAGGCTTTTTTCATAAAGTAATTGCATCGGAGACGTTGATCGCTTTGATCGAGGGACTGATCCGTCTGGCAATATTCCTTGGATATATTGCCATCATTTCTCTGACACCGGATATCAAGCGTGTGTTTATGTATCATGGTGCGGAGCACAAGTGTATTAACTGTATTGAGCATGGAATGGAATTAAACGTCGAGAATGTGAGGAAGAGTTCCAGATTACATAAGCGGTGCGGAACAAGTTTTCTGCTCATCGTGATGTTGATCTCAATTGTATTCTTTATGTTTATCCGGGTGGATTCAAGGATCCAGCAGCTGGTGCTGCGCCTGCTTTTGATCCCGGTGATCGCCGGTGTGTCGTATGAGTTTATCCGTCTTGCAGGACGGTATGACAACTGGTTTGTCAATGCATTGTCCCAGCCGGGATTATGGATGCAGAGGCTGACGACTAGGGAACCGGAAGATGATATGATCGAGGTCGGAATTGCTTCGGTGGAAGCAGTATTTGACTGGAAAAAGTGGCAGAAGGAAGAGAATGTATGACCTATCGTGAAGCGATTGTTTTAGGTGAGAAAAATTTACAACAGGCGGATATCGCGGATGCAAAGACGGACTCGTGGCTGCTTCTTGCGATGGCCTGCAAGATTGATCACACATATTATTACATGCACATCGACGAAGAGATGAGCGAGGAGCAGGTGCGTGAATTCGAGGTGCTGATCAGGAAGAGAGCGGAGCGGGTTCCGCTTCAGTACATTACGGGTGAGCAGGAATTCATGGGACTGACCTTCCATGTGAATTCCAACGTGCTGATTCCGAGACAGGACACCGAGACGCTTGTGGAAGAAGCGTTAAAGGTGATTAAGCCGGGAATGAAGGTTATGGATATGTGCACCGGATCCGGCTGCGTGCTGATCAGCATTCTTAAGAATGCACATGATGTGGAAGGAATCGGTTACGATATCTCTAAGCAGGCAATCAACGTTGCAAAGGAGAATGCAAAGTTCAATGAGGTTCCGGCCGTATTTGAGCGTAGTGATCTGTTTGAGGATGTGGTGGAGAATGATTTTGATGTGATTGTCTCCAATCCGCCGTATATACCGACGGATGTGGTAGCGACCCTGATGCCGGAAGTATCGCAGTTTGAGCCGCGGGAGGCTTTGGACGGCAAAGGCGACGGATTGTATTTCTACAGTAAGATTCTGGAACAATGCAAGAATTATATGAAGCAGGATGGCTATATACTGTTTGAGATCGGATGCGAGCAGGGAGATGCCGTATCGACGATGATGCGTCTGGCCGGATTCTCGGAGGTTCGTGTGATCAAGGATCTTGCCAGAAATGATCGTGTGGTCATGGGACATCTCTAGCGTCTGCGGTGCATCTTTGATGCATCGCCCATATTGTATCACCCGAGATGTGATGAAGTGCAGGAAACAGATCCTGAATATGTCACTGTATCGAGAGGATTAGAATGACTATAGAAAAGTGAGGATATATTATGTTTGATAAATTAGAGGATTTGCTCCACCACTATGAGGAGCTTATGAATACACTGAGTGAGCCGGATGTGGCAAATGATCCGAACCGCTTCCGTAAGCTGATGAAAGAACAGAGCGACTTACAGCCAATCGTGGAAGCTTATAAGGAGTACAAGCAGTGCAAGCAGAATATTGAAGATTCTCTTGCGATGCTCGAGGAAGAGAACGACGAAGAGATGCGTGAACTTGCCAAGGAAGAGTTGAATGAGTCCAAGGATCGTCTCGCAGAACTTGAGCAGGAACTTAAGATTCTGTTGCTTCCGAAGGATCCGAACGATGACAAGAACGTTATTGTTGAGATCCGTGCAGGTGCCGGTGGAGAAGAGGCTGCGCTTTTTGCAGCAGAGATCTATCGTATGTATGTACATTATGCAGAAAGCCGTCGCTGGAAGGTGGAGACACTTGAGGCGGATGAGACCGGAATCGGCGGAATGAAGTCAGTTGATTTCATGGTAACCGGAGCGGGCGCATACTCCGTGCTCAAATACGAGTCCGGTGTACACCGCGTGCAGCGTGTGCCGGAGACCGAGTCGCAGGGACGTATCCAGACTTCCACCTGTACGGTAGCAGTAATGCCGGAGGCGGAGGATGTCGATGTGCACATTGATGAGAAGGACATCCGAATCGATGTAATGAGAGCTTCCGGAAACGGTGGACAGTGTGTCAACACGACCGACTCTGCGGTTCGACTGACCCATTATCCGACCGGAATCGTAATTTACAGCCAGACGGAGAAGTCGCAGATCCAGAATAAGGAGAAGGCTTTCGCGTTACTGCGTTCCAAATTGTATGACTTAGAGTTACAGAAGAAGCAGGATGCAGAATCTGCGGAGCGCCGCAGCCAGATTGGAACCGGTGATCGTTCCGAGAAAATCCGTACTTACAATTTCCCACAGGGACGTGTGACAGATCACAGAATCAACCTGACTCTGTATAAGCTGGACAAGATTTTAGATGGTGATATTCAGGAGATTATCGATGCTTGTATTGCAGCGGACCAGGCGAAGAAACTTGCGAAGATGAATGAAGATTAAAAAAATTGAATTACATTATAATAAAAACGGTCTTTGACACACCTGTCATCGACCGTTTTTCGCATATCGGCTTAGTTTTGAGGTGCTGTACACCTCTATTTAGGTGGCGTTGATGTATGTATAGCCCCTATCTATAAATTGCTTTTACACTAAGTACAGTAGGTCAAGTATAAAAAAATTGAAAAAGGACATAATTATGGCATAATTAGACCACATAGATGAGGGGGGTGCTTATTATGCCACAAATAATTCCAATTAAAGATTTGAAAAATACGTCAGAGATTTCTGATATGTGCCACAAGACAGATGAGCCGATTTATGTAACAAAAAATGGTTATGGCGATATGGTTATCATGAGCATGGAGATTTATGAGTCAACGATGAAACAAATCGCTATGTATAGAGATATTGAGATATCTGAAAAACAGATAGAGGCAGGACTGGTCAAAGATGCTAGAACAGGCAGCCAGACATCTGCTGGATAGCATAGAAAAACATCAAGCTACTTTTCACAATACGAAGTTTTATTGGTTAAATGGTAGAGTAACTGATCGATTTTGTATTGATTGTACTAGTCGGGATAGCAACGGATGCTTTTGCTTCGTGCTGTTTTGGTAGAGGTATATGATTCGAGCCTATTAGGGGCATAGAGGCAACTGTTCCGAGCCTATAAATTATGAGTCTTTGTTCCGTGCAGCCGATCAGGCGAAGATGCTCGTGAAGATGAATGAAGACTAAATTTTAATTAAGAAAATACTAAGAAAAAATGCATTGTTTGTAAATTTGTCGGTGTTACAATTGGAACATAAACAATTGAACAATGCATTTTTGTCTGTAGGAGGCGTAAATAATGAAAGTAAGAAGTAGTATGTTAAAGAGATTAGGTGCGATTGCGTTTGCAGCAGTACTTACGGCAGGAATTTTAGTCCCGTCTGTGCAGCAGGCATCGGCTGCAACTACGACTAAGAAGTATGCAGTTGAAAAAGTCAGTTATTCTAAGAACTATAAGTTGGATGATGGAACGACTTATTTTTCGGTAAAAGGAAAATTCCCGACTATCAAGGATGATTCGGAAGAGGCTGAGAAGATGAACACTGCGTTAATGAAGGAAAAGAACCGTATCATTAAATCGTGGAAAAAGCAGGCTGCAGAAGTGAAACAAGATTATATTGATGAGGTAAACGCAGGGTATTCCTCAGATGTGGCATTTGGAGATGAGATTCAATGCAAGATAACCGCGAATAATGAGAAATATTTTAGTGTTATATTAAGCGGCTATACATATTTAGGTGGCGCACATGGAACTCCTTACCGAAGCTGCCTGACATTTGATGCGAAGACCGGTGAGAAACTGACGGCAGCAAAATTGTTTGGAATCAGCAAAAAACAGTTGAACAATAAAGTTCACAAACTCTACATTGCCAAGTTTGATAAGAACAATCCGAATGACGTTTTTTATCCGGTGACAAGAAAAGAATTCAAAGAAGATATTAAAAACATGAATTTCAATACGGATTTCTATGTTAAGGATAATGGAAAAGCAGTTTTTTATGCAGATCCTTATGCATTAGGACCGTATGCGGCTGGATTTATTCAGGTTTCCGCGACAATCAAGTAAATGCAGTGCAAATTCGGGTTTGTCGCGCTCAGACTTGAGTTCAAACGGACGATACCGGATATAAGATATTCTACGAA